>CALUUA010000006.1 GCA_944323845.1 uncultured Bacteroidales bacterium | reverse complement strand
TTGGTTATTAGTTTTAGTGTTATTAATTATGTGGTTAGTATGAGGGTCTGCACGTGAGTGTCGATTCTCATTTTTTTTGTGCAAAGCACAAAAAAAATGAGAATATAAAAATCTTAACCCCAAATCCCCTATCAGGGGGCGATCCCGGTCCACGGGACCGGTCGCGACTCAGGTCGAAAGGACGTTGATGACGATGGACCTGACCATCGCCTTGAGCTCATCTAAAAAAGCGGAAGCCTCGTAGGCGCCGGCCTCTATCATCCGGAGCTTCTTCTCCCACATGCCGGTCAACTCCGCACTTTTCAACAACTCATCCTTTATGGTAGCTATCAGATCCTTTCCTGTCTGCGTAGGATAAAGGCTCTTGCGCTCTTTTCTGATATAATTCCTTTTGAACAAGGTTTCGATAATGGCCGCTCTGGTGGAAGGCCGCCCTATGCCGTTCTCTTTCAAGGCATCGCGCAATTCATCATCCTCCACTGCCTTGCCTGCCGTCTCCATGGCCCTCAGGAGAGTCGCTTCGGTAAAAGGTTTGGGAGGAGTCGTCCAGGTCTCCTTGAGGAAAGGTTTATGAGGGCCTCTCTCCCCTTCTGCAAAATCCGGAAGGACAGACTCTGCCTCATCTTTCACGCTTGCGGATCCGCCGTCCTGCCGGTTTTCGGCCGTCCTGCCCGACACGACCCGCCATCCGGGCTTCAATATCTGCTTCCCGGTAGCCTTGAACTCCGATTTCCCGGCCTTTCCGGTAACTGTAGTGGTAGATATTTCGCAGTCTGGATAAAATGCCCCTATGAACCTGAGGGCCACCAGATCATACACCTTCCGCTCTTCCGGAGTCATGGCAGCCCCCACCCCTGTCGGTATGATGGCATGATGATCCGTAACCTTCGAATTGTCGAAGACTTTCTTGCTTTTAGGCAGACGACCGTTCTTCAGCGGCACTGTCAGGGACTCGTACCCGCTGAGCCCGTCAAGGATTCCGGGAACCTTGGGATATATGTCATCGCTGAGGTATGTAGTGTCGACTCTCGGATAGGTGACTGCCTTCTTCTCATAAAGAGACTGGATCAGTTTCAAGGTCTCATCGGCGCTGAATGAAAATTTCCTGTTGCATTCCACCTGAAGGGAGGTCAGGTCGAAAAGTCTCGGAGGAGCCTCCCTGCCTTTCTTTTCCGTTATGCCTGTGACTATAAATTCACTGCCTGCCACCTCTTCCAAAAGCCTTTCGCCGTCCTCCCTGGAAGCGTATCTGCCATTCAGGGCAGACAATGTCACATCCCTGTACACAGTTTTCAGCTCCCAATACTGCTCCGGCACGAAAGCGTCTATTTCCGCCTGACGGTTGACTATCATCGCAAGAGTCGGAGTCTGTACCCTGCCGATGGACAGTACCTGTCTGTTTCCGGCATACCGGAGCGTATAAAGCCGCGTAGCATTCATGCCCAGTATCCAGTCGCCTATGGCCCTTGCGAGGCCGGCCTGATAAAGCCTCTCGAAATCTGATTCCGGCCTCAAATGCCTGAAACCATCACGTATGGATTCTTCAGTCAGCGAGGATATCCACAGCCTCTTCACCGGGCATTTGGCTCCGGCCTTCAGCATCACCCAGCGTTGTATCAGCTCCCCCTCCTGCCCGGCATCCCCGCAGTTCACGATCTCGTCCGCATTCTGCATGAGAGTCCTTATAATCTCGAACTGGCGGCGGTATGTCTCGTTGTCAATCAGCTTTATGCCGAATCTGGGCGGAATCATCGGCAGGGATGACAGCATCCACATCTTCCAGTGCCGGTCATAGTCATGAGGCTCCTTCAGGGTGCATAGATGCCCGAATGTCCATGTCACCTGATACCCGTTCCCTTCAAGATACCCCTGCATCTTCGTCTTCGCTCCCAACACATCCGCTATTTCTCTCGCCACGCTCGGCTTCTCCGCTATACAGACTATCATATGCTCTCCCTCATGTCTCGAAAAATTCAAAATTACACCAAAATCGCCAAAGCAGGAACAGATTTTACAGAATTTTATCATGTATGAACAATATTATAGTTAAATTTGAAAAATATAATCGGGCCGGCCCGGAATTTCAAGCCGGACTCGCATAAAAACAATACAGAAAACACAATGAACGCCATCATCAAGACAGCTGCCGCATATGCGGCAACATTGGCAGGACTGCTGCTTGTCAGCAGCTGCCACTCAGGAAACAGGATTTCAGGGACGTTGGAAGATATGGGAAACGACTCTCTGGCAGTCTTCATCTACAACGCGAATACCGACAGGCTCTCTTCCGCCGACACGATAGCCGCGGAAAACGGAAAGATTTCGGTCAGCTACAAGGATACAGCCATGACTATGGTCTACATCATGCCTGTGAACGGGGAGAAGAAAGGAGAAGTCCTGAACTTCACGATGCTTCCGGGAGAAAGACTTCGGATTTCGGGAACCCTTACCGATCCTGTCTACAGCGGAACCCCGATATACGACGGTCTGGCCGGTTTTCCTGATCACAGGGAAATAGAAAAGAAGTTCGCATCTCTGCAGGAAAAGGCTGCGTCTCTGGCCGGTGACGACATCATAGGACGGGAAAGCGTGAATGCCGAATTCATGGAACTGTCCGCCCGGCGCGACAGCATTTATGCAGAATATATCAGACAGAACCCTAACGACCTGACATCAGGCTACCTGACCTTGTTCATGAACCCTGAAAAAGGTCTCGAATCTTACAATCTTCTCGGTTCGGCCGTGAAAGAAAGCGCCATGGGAAGACTGCTGGACGATGTCGCCTCGTACTTCGTTTCCTCAATCGAAAAGGAAAAGAACAAGCAGAACATGCAGCCCGGGAAACCGGCTCCGGAATTCAATCTCAAAGGGTTAGACGGGAAAGAATACACTCTGGCTTCATTCAGGGGCAAGTATGTCCTGCTGGATTTCTGGGGCAAATGGTGCTACTGGTGCATGAAAGGCATGCCGCAGATGAAGGAATACTACGCGAAATACAAGAACAGGATAGAATTCGTAGGCATCGACTGCCGCGATTCAGAAGACACGTGGAGGGAAACTGTGGAATCGGAAGGTCTGGACTGGACCAACCTCTATAACGGCAACGGTCAGGAAATACTGGTAAACTATGCCGTGGAAGGATTTCCTACGAAGGTTCTGATAGACAAGGAAGGGAAAATAGTCCAGGTCTTCGTGGGTGAAAGCGAGGAACTTTACGAAAAGCTCGACAGGCTTTTCTGATTTCATCGAGAACAATTGCCGTCACATGGAAAGCCAAGAAAAGAAAAGCATCAGCAGGGAACTCATATGGGAGTGTGCCCTGCTGCTACTTATTTTTGTCCTGGGCATCGTGCTATTCAGACAGATCCAGCCGTTTTTCAGCGGGATACTCGGGGCGATGACGCTGTATATCCTGCTGCGCAAGCCTTGCTTCAGGCTCACTGAAAAGACAGGACGTCCTACGCTCTCTGCCAGCATCATCCTGATATGCACCATTCTTTTCATTGTGATACCCCTGTCTCTGCTGACATGGTTCATCATATCCAAGCTCCAGCAGGTCAACTGGAACACCTCCGACATTCTGGCTCCGGCCATGCAGGCAATAGATATCGTGAAAGAAAAGTTCAAGATTGACCTCATCTCGGAAAAAAGCATCACTTTCATCGCAGGAAAGGTCACCTCACTGGGACAGTCAATCATAAACGGGATCGGCGATTTCTTCATCAACATAGCCGCAGCCCTTATTCTCCTGTTCTTCCTGCTGACAGGAGGGAGGAAAATGGAAGACTACCTGTCGTCTCTGATACCGATGAAGAATATAAACAAGAGGGAGACAATAGACAAGATAAACGTGATGGTCAAGTCGAATGCGATAGGCATCCCGATGCTTGCTCTGATACAGGGTCTCATAGCATGGGTGGGCTATGTGTTCTTCGGGGTTCCCAATGCGTTTCTCGCCGCGTTCCTCACCGGTCTGTGTTCGATAGTCCCTATAGTCGGGACGACTGTCGTATGGGTACCTATGGCAGTTTATTTCGCGGTAATGGGACTATGGGGCAAGGCCATAGGGCTTCTTCTGTTCGGAACTATCTGCATCTCGCAGAGCGACAACCTGTTCCGTTTTATCCTGCAGAAAAAGTTAGCTGACACCCATCCGCTCATCACCATCTCCGGAGTAGTGATAGGCCTGCCGCTTTTCGGATTCATCGGTATCATATTCGGACCTCTGCTGGTATCGCTTTTCCTGCTGTTCATCGACATGTTCAGGAAAGAATATCTTGCCGACCCCGTACCGGACCGTGAAGGGGGTGTAGCCGGCAGCTTTTCCGGCGAAGAGGAGGGGGGAAAAAGGCGATGAAGACATCGGCAGATGACATGGAGCAGACGAATCTTGCAGACAGCCTTCCGCCTGTGGAAAGGCATCCGCTGAAGCCGTTCATTCCTGAAAATGCACGGATGTTGATGCTGGGCAGCTTTCCCCCGAAGCGCGAAAAATGGTCCATGGACTTTTTCTATCCGAATTTCAACAATGACATGTGGAGAATCATAGGCCTGGTCTTTTTCGGAGACAAGTCGCGTTTTATCTGCGCTGACGGCAAACGCTTCGATCGCGAGGCAGTGACGGACTTCTGCACGGAAAGAGGAATAGCCCTCTTCGATACCGCATACGAAGTCCGGCGTCTCAAGGACAACGCCTCCGACAAATTTCTGGAAATAGTCTCCCCTACCGACCTGAACGCCCTTCTGGACATGGTGCCCGGATGCCGGGCAATAGTGACGACAGGACAGAAAGCCGCGGAAACGGCTGCCGCCGCCTTAGGATGCCCGGTGCCGCCTCCCGGCTCATTCGCCGGAATCGGCCCGGACAATATGGGACTGAAGACGGATAATGTACCACCTGTACTGTGGCGTATGCCTTCTTCGTCACGCGCATATCCGCTGTCGCTGGAAAAGAAAGCCGCCGCATACCGCCTGATGTTCTCGACGATATACGACGACATCTGAAATTCCCCGGCTTCTGCCTAATCAGAAACCGGACTGGAGGACTTCGCCGAGAGTCGGATGGATATGTACCGCCCTGCGGAGCGTTTCAGCCGAAACGCCAGCCGCCATGAGTACGGACACTTCCTGTACCAGATCAGCCGCATGAGGTCCCAGCACATGGCAGCCGAGTATCTTGTTGTCTTCAGATGAAACGAGGATCTTGCAGAGGCCGTCGGTCTCTCCCATGCAGACGGCCTTTCCGTTCGACCGGAAAAAGGATTTGAGCACACGGAAAGAAATTCCCTTTTCCTTGCACGACTCTTCCGACAGTCCGACAGATGCGGCTTCCGGCATGGTGAAAACAGCCGATGGCATGACGGACAAGGCGTCTTCAGCCACGCGGCTATCCTCTTTTTCCCTGCCTGAAATTTCAGACAGGATACTGTCAAGCGCCACCTTTCCTTGAGCAGAAGCGGCATGAGCCAGAAGCTGACGTCCGTTCACATCCCCTATCGCATAAATATGCGGGACTGAGGTTCTCATCCTGTCATCCGTCATGATAGCTCCCTTATCCGAAAGGGCTATGCCCGCAGCTTCAGGATGCAGGCCTTCACAGCATGGTCTTCTGCCGGTAGCAACAAGCACGAGGTCCGCTTCGCAGCTTTCCTGCACGGACTTGCGGATCCAGTTCGTTTTCAGTCCGCCCCCGGCGCACGGCTCCACCGACTGTACCATGGACTGAAGGCTGAATACGACACCTCGTTTCGAGAGGCTCTGCCTGAGTCTTCTGGCTATATCCTGATCGAATGCCGGCAGGATTTCCTTGCAGAACTCCACTACAGTCACTTCGGAACCGAAACTGCGGAAAACCGAGGCAAATTCAAGCCCAATCACGCCGCCGCCTATTATGCAGAGTCGTCCGGGCAACTCTGCAGAATCGAGCAGGGCTGTGGAATCCACTACACCCGGGAGATCATTTCCCGGAAAATCCGGAATCGCAGGGGCGGATCCGGTAGCGACTATGATATAGTCAGCCGGGAATTTTTCCCCTTCCACTTCCACCGTTCCCGAGTCCCTGAATACTGCCCTTCCTCTGACCAGACGGACACCGGCGTTTCCGAGCATGGACTCGATTCCGGACCTGAGTCCGGAGACGATATCGTCCTTGCGCTTGCGCAGGCTTCCGAAATCGAGTACCGGCTCCCCTGCCGTAATGCCGAATGCAGACGAATGCCGCACCTCATCCAAGATCTCTGCCGTCCGGCAATATGCCTTGGTCGGAATGCAGCCGGCATTCAGGCATGTGCCCCCGACCTGTCCTGATTCGGCCAGAATCACCTCGAATCCGTGTTTTCTGGCTGCAAGGGCGGTTTCATAACCGCCGGGACCTGCTCCTATTATGAATATTCTCATGTCTGCTTACGGTTTGTCTTGTCTGTAGACGAGTTTTGGCCGGGTGGCCGCTCCGGTCTCGTCAGGACGCCGCACTGGGGTATTGCGCGGAGCGTTTTTCAGCAGGTCCGGCTCGGTCACGGCCTCTGAAGCTATCGTGCGCATTGCCTGTATGAAGGCATCCAGCGTTTCTTTGGATTCTGTCTCCGTAGGCTCGATCATGATTGACTGATGGAACAGGAGAGGGAAATAAATGGTAGGAGCGTGAAAGCCGTAGTCCAGAAGGCGTTTGGCGACATCGAGAGTGGTCACTTCCCTGGCGGGATCGCCGGCATTGGCCTCTATGAGGCCATCGAAGACAAATTCATGCTTGCAGAGCGATGGTATCGGCAGCCTGTACTTGTCTTTCAGGGACTCCTTTATGTAATTCGCGGCAAGGACGGAGTACGGACCGACCTTCCTGACATTCTGTTTTCCGAGCATGAGGATATATGCGTAGGCCTTCATCAGCACTCCGAAATTCCCCATGAATCCCGAAATGCGGCCGGCAGCCTCCGGGTTGTCTGCGATCGCGAATCTGCCTGTCTCAGGGGATTTCACGACTGACGGGGACGGAAGCAGATGCTTCAGACGCTGCGTCACTCCTACAGGGCCTGAGCCCGGTCCTCCGCCTCCATGCGGAGTGGAAAATGTCTTGTGCAGGTTCAGGTGCATGATGTCGAAGCCCATGTCTCCGGGGCGCACCTTTCCCAGCAGGGCATTCATGTTCGCCCCGTCATAGTACAGCAGGCCTCCTGCCTCGTGTACCGCATCGCAGATCTGCCTGATTTCCTTCTCGAAGAGGCCGAGAGTGTTAGGATTGGTCATCATGATGCCCGCCACCGTGTCGTCCAATTTTGATTTCAGGTCATCTGTGTCGACCAGCCCTTCAGCGGTGGACCGGACCTGCACGACTTCAAGTCCGCAGACCGCCGCACTGGCCGGATTGGTACCGTGCGCGCTGTCGGGTACGATGACTTTCGTCCTTTTCAGGTCTCCCCGTGAGATATGGAAGGCGCGCATTATCATCAGGCCTGTCAATTCGCCGTGCGCGCCCGCGAAAGGATTCAGAGTGAAGGCGGACATCCCGGTCAGGGAAGAAAGCCATCCGGCTAGTTCATGGTAAATCCGGAGCGTTCCCTGCACTGTTTCTGCAGGCTGGAGCGGATGGATGCCGGAAAATCCGGGATATTCGGACATCTCCTCGTCTATCTTAGGGTTGTACTTCATGGTGCAGCTTCCGAGCGGATAGAAACCTGTGTCGACCCCGAAGTTCATGGCTGAAAGATTCACGTAATGCCTGACGACATCCGGTTCGCTAACCTGCGGGAGTTCCGGAGGGACAGAGCGTCTGAGACCGGCCGGAATCCTGTCCGAGGAATCGGCCCACGGATTATCCGGCAGGGAAAATCCTATCCTTCCTTCTTCCGACAGTTCGAATATGAGTTTGTCGTAATATTTCATGTCGATGTGCTTTTCTGTAAACAGATTCCTTACTAATTTCCGTCGATGCCGCGGCGGCAGTCCCCATGGCGGCAGGAAACGGCTGACACCAACCTGTCGATTTCCTCTTTCGTCCTGTTTTCAGTCACGCAGAAGGACACCAGATCGCCGCCGCATGACAAGGCTCCGAAAATACCGGCATCCAGCAGGGTCTTCTGAAGCTGCTCCACAGGAATCTTGGATTTGAGGACGAACTCCTTAAGGAAAGGCTTGTCGAACGCTTCCGTAAAAAGCCCCGTCCCTAGAAGTCCGGAATGGAGGTAATGGGCTCCGCCGTAGCACAGGTCATTCACCCGCTTCAGTCCCTGCGGCCCCATGAGCGAAAGATAGACTGTCGCATAGAGAGCCATAAGAGACTGGTTAGAACAAATGTTGCTGGTAGCTTTTTCCCGGCGGATATGCTGCTCCCGTGCCTGAAGCGTCAGGACATGGCAGCGTCTGCCGTCAGCATCGGAGGTTTCCCCTACTATCCTGCCCGGCATCCTGCGCACATAATCCTGCCTGCAGCACAGGAATCCGAGATACGGACCCCCGAAATTCAGAGGGATACCGAGTGTCTGCGCATCGCCGCAGACAATGTCGGCTCCCCACTCACCCGGAGTTCTGATGACTGCCAGGGACGAAGGATCGGAATAGACGGCCAGAAGCGCCTTGGACGCATGGACAGCATCAGCCAGGCCAGTCATATCCTCTATGATGCCGAAACGGTTTATCCCGGGCAAGAGCACTCCGGCCACATCTCCTGAAGAGAGTTCCTTTTCCATCGTCTCCATATCCGACACGCCGTCTTTCGGCGGGATTTCAGTCAGAGTTATACCATGATAATGGCAATAAGTGGCCACGACCTTCAACACTTGCGGGAGAAGGGTACCCGAAAGCAGTATCCTTCTTTTTTTCTTCGTACAGTTGACTGCCATCATGACAGCCTCTGCCGCAGATGTCGGGCCGTCGTACATGGATGCATTGGAACAGTCCATCCCGGTCAGTCCGGCCATCATGGTCTGGAACTCGAAAATATAACGCAATGTCCCCTGCGAGACTTCAGCCTGATAAGGAGTATATGATGTCAGAAATTCCGAGCGCGAAATCACGGATTTTATGACAGAAGGCGAATAGTGGTCATAGGCACCGGAGCCGCAGAAGACAACAAGCTGCGTATTCATGGAAGAAAGCTCCTTGAACCTGCGCCTGACTTCCATTTCGGACATGGCATCAGGGATTTCGAACTCTCCGTTGAAAAGCATGTCCGCCGGGACATCGGCATAGAGTCCGTCCATGGAGCCGAGACCTATCCTCTCCAGCATGGCTCTTATGTCCTCGCCGGTATGAGGGAAATATGCGAATCCCATGGCTACGCCTGCTTGTCGAGAAATTCCCCGTATCCGGCAGCATCCATAAGGGAAGCCGTCTCCGAAGGATCGCTCATCTTCACCTTGATGATCCAATTCGCATACGGGTCACTGTTCAACAGCCCCGGCTCATCTTCCAGAGCCTCGTTTCTGGCAGCAACTGTCCCGGAAACAGGAGAATACAGATCACTTGCAGCCTTCACGCTCTCCACTGCCCCGAATTCTTCGTCCTTAGTTACTTCATCATCCTCGTCAGGCATGTCCACATAAACGATGTTGCCCATGGATTTCTGTGCGAAATCCGTAATTCCGATGACAGCAGTTTCGCCTTCCACCATCACCCATTCATGCGAGCCGCTATATAGCAGGCCTTCTACTATCTTGCTCATTTTCCGTTATGTTAAATTGGTTATCGGTTTTCGTATCGTATTAGCATTATTTCCTGTATTTCTTGTCGTAAAAGCGTTTTCCGCAGACTTTTCCCGGAAATACTTTCTTCCTTATCCTTATGCCGAGTTGCGTGCCTGCGGCAGCAAAAGGGGTTTCCACAAAAGCCATGCACACGCTTTTTCCTGTGGAAATGGAACTGTAGCCGGTGGTCACCTCCCCTATCTGACGGCCGTCCGCCTCGACAGGATAGCCGGAGCGCGGTATCGCCTTGTCTTCAAGTTCGATTCCCACCAGTTTCCTGAGCGGCCCTGACGCCTTGAGAGCCATGACCGCATCCCTTCCGATAAATTCAGGCTTGTCGCATTTCACGAAAATGCCCAGACCGGCTTCTATAGGTGAGATGTCAGGACCGAGTTCATGCCCGTATAGCGGCAGGCCAACTTCAAATCGCAGGGTATCCCTGCATCCGAGTCCGCACGGAGTGACCCCTGCCGCCAGAAGGGCATCCCAGATTTTCCTGATGATATCGGGAGAAGAATAAAACTCGAAGCCATCCTCACCTGTATATCCGCTCCGGCTCGCTATGACAGCTCCGTCAGCGAAACGCACTTCCTTGAAAGTATAGAAAACAAGATCGGAAAGCTCCATTCCCAAAGCCCGGACGGCGATTTTTTCAGATTCCGGCCCCTGAAGAGCGATCTGGCCGTACTCTTCCGACCTGTTATCCACAGTCACATTCCAGCCGCTGGCCGCGCTGCGTATCCATCCGTCATCCTTGGCTATGTTCGCGGCATTGACTACCAGAAGCCAGGTTTCAGGCTGCGGCATCATGTAGACCAGAAGATCATCCACCACTCCGCCCTCCGGATAAAGCATCATTCCATACTGCGCTTGTCCCGGACGGAGTTTCGCAACATCATTCGTGAAAATATGATTCACGAATGCCCCGGCATCCGGACCGGAGATGAAAATCTCTCCCATGTGCGAGACGTCGAACATCCCGCAATGCATACGCACCGCATTGTGTTCCTGCACGATATCGGAATACTGGATCGGCATCATATAGCCGCCGAACGGGCTCATCTGTGCGCCGAGCGCAATATGACTGTCATACAGACATGTTTTCTTCAATGTTTCCATTTCCGGTTCCATCATGTAATATTTTATCTTCCATACGTGCGCGCCTTCGGCCCGCAATGAACTTTTCATCCATATATTCCTGCTCGAGGGCCTCGATACGGGCCATGTCGGCTTCTGTCAGGATTTTCATGCCGTCGCAGAAAAAGTCTGTCAATGCCTGTTCCATACCGCCGGTTCCCGAGCCGGGAAATCCGGACAGATTGGCTACCCTCTGTCTGACGGATGCTATTCCTTTCGTCCTGAGTTTTTCCGCAGGAGGGGTAATGGCCCGGACCATAATCCCGATATCGGTATCGCAAAGCAAGGTCGCATGCATGATATTCCTGTCGCCGGTGCTGTAGAATGCACTTCCCGAGACTTTCCTGCCCGAGACCAGTATATCGTTCCGCCCTGAAGGCCAGGCGTCATAGCCGCGACTCCTGAGAAAGAGGGCCAGAGCCGAAATGAAACGGCTGAAAAGAAAGGGCTTGTCGTTCCCCGATGTCACCGATGAAATCATCAGATTTCCCTTGTCAGCATAAACGCAGCCGCCACCGCTCTTTCTTCGGAAGACACCTATGCCCTCACGACGGCAGAACGGCAGATTCACTTCCGCTTCCATGTCCTGATTCCTTCCGAAGATGACGGAAGGCCCCACCCTCCACAACATGAAAAAATCCTCTCCGGAATTTCTGGCGAGATATTCTTCCGCCGCCAGATAGAATGCCGGAGACAGGGACTCGCACAGGGCAGGAAAAACGACGTTCAACATGGCCTATCCCTCAGAAGAAAGTCTGACTTGAAATCAGGTGCCTTATCTTATCCTGATAAATTCCACCGGCTGCTCCTGCACCTTGTCCAGAGGCGCTGCGGTAAACCTGACCTTGTCGAAATTTATGGACTTCAAGTCGATGCATCTGATGGTGGAATTCCATGCAGTCCTGTAATAGAACCTGAGAGCCTTCAGATCCGATGATGTAGTCCACTGTGTCGCGCTCGGCACGTTTTCAGGAAGAGGACCCGATGACGGAGCATGTTCTATGCCCACAGGAATATCGAAATTGTTCAATATCTGGAAAGTTTCCTTTACTGTCTCGAACCCGGTAGCGTACTGAGGGGCGGTAGTCTGGTAAAAGGCTGCCCTGACAAAACGTGATGGCGGGGTCACGTCTCCCGGAATGCCTCTGAATCCTGTTCCTGCCCCGAAAGACGAGAGGGTGACGCCCTCCGCCAGTTCAAGCGGCTGCGCGTTTCCCGGATAGAGGTTCACATAATTGTTCAGATTCGTCATCTGCCACTCGAAACCCGGAGAATTGGTCAGCACACCCAGCCTGTTCTCATGGAATCCGGGACGTCCGCCGACGATTTCAAGCACGACCTGCCTGCCGGTAGCGTCAGCTATCCTCCAGTGTACAGTCTGCATCTGCGGGCTCAACGCCACTACATGCACCTGTGAAATGGCGTCGATGACTTCGTCCACAGTAGAGAAATTACCCAGCATCCATGCCGCGAGCTGCATATCGGTCAGTGTGGAGGCGTTCAGCGTGGAATCATAGGACTCGTACCGGCCGTAACCGGGGAAGAAGAAAAGGCCTGCTGAAAGGCCAGCCTCGTTAAGGCCTTCCGTCACGAACTGATCCTGCATGACGGCTATCCCGACATATCCGTACCGCGCAGTGAACTCCAGACCGTCCGCACCTGACGGAGTCAGGGCCGTCTGCGTATATCCTCTCGGTACTACCACATATCTGCTCTGGAGAAAACTTCCTCCCCATTCGCATGTTCTGGCCAGAACATGGGACGTGTCCTTTGAGACAAGTGTTATGCCCGTACAGGCGTCAGCCCTGTTGAATGCGGCCGCTGACAGAAGCACTGCTGCCGTCAGAGCCATTTTGCCGATCGTTTTCATGGCTTCCGATTTAATGTTATCAATGCGGTTATCCTGTATAAATGTATGGAACAATTCAGGAAAAAACAACAAAAGGGCGATTAATTTTCACTGCGTCCCTGCCGGAAAGAGCCGTCATGCCCTACAACCAGTCATCGAAATACATCGTCACCTTGTCCATCAGGTGGATACGGTCGCGCCCAAGCACATTGTGCCGGGCACACGGATACGGGAAATAATCCACCTGGACATTCTGCCTGACGCACTCGCGGACAAAACTCAGGCTGTGCTGCCACACCACCACATCGTCTACGGCTCCCTGACAGATGAGCAGCTTGCCTTTCAGATTCCCGGCCTTGGCTATCAGGCTTGTCTTCGCATATCCTTCAGGGTTCGCGTCCGGATGCCCCATATAACGCTCGCCGTACATCACCTCATACCATTTCCAGTCTATCACGGGGCCGCCTGCCACAGCCACCTTGAACACATCCGGATAATTCGTCACAAGCGATATGGTCATGAAGCCCCCGTAGCTCCATCCGTGGACACCGATGCGGTCCTTATCCACATAGTCCAGAGACATGAGCATCCTGACTCCTTCCATCTGGTCGGCCATCTCCGCCTGACCGCACTGTCCGTATATGGCCTTCTCGAAGTCAGCCCCGCGGTTCAGCGTCCCCCTGTTGTCCTGGACATAGACCAGATAGCCGCGCTGGGCCATGTACATTTCCCAACGTGCCGTGGCTCCGAGCCAGGTATTCTGCACCAGCTGCGAGTGCGGGCCTCCGTAGACATACACGATGACCGGATATTTCTTCTCCGGATCGAAGTCCGCAGGCTTTACGAGACGATAATAGTTGTCATACGCCCCGTCCGCGCTACGGACTTTCCCGAGGACTATTTCCGGACAGATGAAGTCCGCAAGCGGGTCGGCGGCAGTCAGAAGATTCACCTTCTTTCCTCCGGAAATGCTGCACAGATCCGCAATTCCAGGCACCGTGAGGCTGGAATAGTTGTCTGTGAAATACCTGCAGTCCGGACTCACGTCTATATTGTGCCACCCTTCGGCGGAAGTAAGCCTTTCCGTCTTTCCGGATCTAATGTCCACGCTGAAAAAATGATTCTCCACCGGAGATACTTCGGCCGAAGTATAGTAGACCTTGCGTCCGTCATTGGCCGTATAGGCCACATCGGCATCCGTTTCGGTGAGCCTCCGTACCTTCCCGTCGAGAGTGCAGAGATAGAGATTCCTGTATCCGTCCCTGTTGTCGGTCCGGTAGATGAACTCGTCGGTCCTGCCTTTGACGAACCAGACCTGATCCTGCGGCTCTACAAACCTGTCATTGTCCTCGGTGAGGACAGTCCTGACGAAAGCCCCGTCTGCGGCATCGTAAAGATTCAGCCTCATATGCTTCTGGCTGCGGTCCAGGACATGTACCAGAATATGGCTGTCGTCCGGTGTCCATGTCACACCAGCAAGATACTGGTCATGGCCGAAATCGTCGCAGGAGAGGTACACTGTCTTCCCTGAAGCGAAATCATAGACCCCGAGCCGGACATTTTCCGAAGCCATGCCCGCCATCGGATATTTGATGCTGACGAGAGTACCTGTCCTGGAATTGATGTCCAGAAGCGGGAAAGTACCCACAGCGCTGTCGTCCTTCCTGTAAAATGCCGTTTTCTTTCCTGAAGGCGAAAGGAAGATGCCTCCGGCAATGCCGAATTCGTTCCTGCTCACATACTGTCCGTAGGTGATATCCCCGTTTTCAGAGACAGCCAACGGATATTCATTCCCGAAATTGTCGCAGAAATACAGGCTCTTCCCTTTCGTGTAGACATGCCACCCTGCCGGATTCAAAACCAGATTCCGCGCCTCAGGGGCAAGGGAAAACTTAGCTTTCAGAGTCCCGGATTCCACATCCACTATATAATAATATTCCGACTGTACGGATGCCGCTTCCGCGGCAATGCCGGTAAAGACAGCCAGATCCCGGTTCAGCCACCGCGAAAAAACGGCACCGTCGTTTCCGGTGACAGTCTCTATTTTTTCAGCCGGCAGAATTTCAGTGTCGGTCCCCTCCAATGCATTCTTCACGCGCAGGGCGCCGTCTTCAAAAGAAGTGAGCCCATGCGTCCCCGGCCTCCACACCGTCCTGTAAGACTCCGGGAACAAGTCATGGCCGAGAATGGTCTCTTCCATGGTAAGGGTACGTCCATGAGGGGAAGTCTGCGGGCGGGAAAGGAAAACACCGGGCTGGGCATTCAGCTGCAGGACAGCCAGTACGGCCGCCATAACGGCCAGCATTCTTTTCAATGTATTTTTCATCATCAAAAGGGCAATTTCAGTCATTTTGCACGAATTTACGGATTTTCCATCAAAATGAAAGCAGGCTAAAGAACAATCCTGAGCCTGCCTGAAAAGAAAATATTAGAATTGAATGTGTGTGTGTGTCCTAAAAGACATTGCAATATTATTCTTTTTTTGAAGAAAATTCTATTATAATTACCCATAATTATATCAGAATTTTCCTTTTTTACTACATTTGTACGAAATCGGACAATTATATTGAAACTCTATGGATGATATACTGACCATTTATGACAATTATTCCGGAAATCCCGTTTTCAGCAGGACCGCATCACACAAGAAGGCATACTCTTTCGACCATCAGATACTGATTCTGCTGTGCATAGGCGGCAGCGGGAAGTTCATCCTGCACATGAAGGAATATGTACTGACCCGCGACAGTTTTCTGGTAATAGACTCTGGTACGCCGTTCTTCTATGCCGAAAACAGCGATGATTTCATGGTGAACATCCTCGCCATCTCCGAATCCGTGTTCGAAAAACTCACTCAGGGAATCATCAAGATATACTTCCAGAAGATGCTGAATGACAATCCAATGCACATGATTCCACGCGAAAAGATGGAAATGTGCAGCAACATCCACCGGTACCTGAAAATGTTCGTGGTCAAAAATGACAATTTCTTCAAGAAACAGATCATCCGGAACTACCTGAACATTTTCTTCTACGAGGCCTGCAATATCATGCTGCGCGAACCGCAGAACCCCGCAGATACCAAGAGCCGGCACAAGGACGAGATATCAAGCCAGTTCATAAAGCATCTGGAACACAATATCCGCAAAAGCCGCAAGGTGGAGTTTTATGCCAGACTGATGAATATCACTCCGAAATATCTGTCGGCCATCATCAAGGAGACTACCGGAAGGCCGGCATCGGCATGGATAGACGACTACACTGTAGTGGAAGCCCGGGAACTGCTGACAAACAGCGACGAAACCATACAGCAGATAAGCTACGACTTAGGATTTTCATCGCCGTCGCATTTTGCCAAATTCTTCAGGGACAGGACGGGGCAGAAACCGAAAGAAGCCAGAATCAGCGACTGAATCCGGCTTCCTGCAAATGTCTCTGTACGATCTCAGATTCTGGCGGTTTCCGCAGCCGCCTTGGCCGCAGCTTTCGCGAAATTAGGGGTAGAGTCCGCATACAGCACGCCTCTGGATGAATTAATGAGCAGACCGCCATGGTCGTTCGCACCATACCTGATGACTTCTTCAGCGGAACCGCCCTGCGCCCCGACTCCGGGGACAAGCAGGAAATTGTCAGGACAGAAAGTCCTGATTTCGGATAGTTTCTCCGCCTTGGTCGCCCCGACCACGAACATCATGTTGTCCGGGGTGGAAATGGACATCATGTCCTCGATGACCGACCTGTAAAGAGGTTTGCCGTCCTTTTCCGCCAGCTGGTACTGTACTGCGGAAGCGTTCGATGTCAACGCCAGCACGATGGCCCACTTGTCCTTGTACTCCAGAAACGGCAGGATGCTGTCTTGTCCCATATATGGGGAAAGTGTCACGGCATCGAAGTCCATCGTCTCGAAAAAGGCCTTTGCATACATTCTGGCCGTATTCCCTATGTCGCCGCGCTTGGCGTCAGCTATCAGGAAAATGTCCGGATAAGTAGTACGGATATAGTCTACCGTAGCTTCGAGAGCGCGGGTACCGTCCTCACCGTAACATTCGTAGAATGCCAGATTCGGCTTGTAGGCTACGCAATACGGAGCAGTCGCATCTATTATGGCCTTGTTGAATTCGATTATCGAGCGTGTCCTGCCTCCGAAAAGATGGCCTTTTATGGCTATTTCAGAGGACGCAAGTCCCTTTATATGTTCAGGCATTTTCGAATAATCTACATCGAGACCTACGCACAGCATGGTCTTCTTGGCCTGTATCTGCCTATACAAATCTTCTCTGTTCATGGTATTTCTTGTTTATTTCATTGTCATTGCCGGAACGGCACCGGAAAATCCGGTCATTGCCCTGCATCCTCACGGTAATACCGGTAGAAAAGGGCTATCGCTTCCATACCCCGGTAGAACTGGCTGAGCAGATAGCTCTCGTTCGGGGAGTGAATGGTGTCCCGCTCCAGTCCGAAGCCCATCAGCAGAGGATCAATGCCGAGAATTTTCTGCATGTCGGCCAGTACAGGTATGCTGCCGCCGCCCCTGCTCGGAACCGGCTCCGTCCCGTAGACTTCCCCGACTGCCCTTGACGCAGCCTGATATGCCGGCGAGGAGATCGGTATCAGAAAACCGTTCCCTCCATGATGATGTTTTACCTCCACATGCACATACGGCGGGGCTATCGACATGATATGCTTTTCGAAAAGCTCAGATATCCGTCCGCTGTCCTGATTCGGCACCAGACGCATGGAAATCTTGGCATGGGCTTCCGAAGGCAGTACTGTCTTCGCGCCTTCTCCTGTATAGCCTCCCCAGATTCCGTTCACGTCCAGACATGGCCTTATGCCTGTCCTCTCCATGGTGCTGTAGCCTTTCTCGCCCTTTACTTCGTCTATCTTAAGGAACTTCTTGTATTCCTCCAAGTCGAACGGAGCTCTGGCCAGTTTCGCCCTGTCTTCATCGGAAAGCTCCACCACATCGTCGTAGAATCCGCCGACAGTGATGTGACCGTCCCGGTCAATGAGAGAAGATACCATGTCGCAGAGGACATTTATAGGATTGGCTACGGCTCCGCCGTAATGTCCTGAATGCAGATCCTTGTCCGGTCCGGTAACCTTGATCTCCACATAGGACAGTCCGCGCATCCCGCAGTTTATGGACGGGACGTCTTCCGATATCATGGTGGTGTCGGAGACCAGGATTATGTCAGCCTTGAGCATTTCCCTGTGCTCCCTGACCCAATCCGCCAGGGAAGGGCTGCCGATCTCTTCCTCGCCTTCGAAAATGAACTTGACGTTGTGCCTGAGTCTCCCTGTGCGTACAAGATATTCGAAAGCCTTCACATGCATGAAAAGCTGTCCCTTGTCATCGTTCGCACCCCGGGCATAGATGGCTCCGTCCCGTATTTCGGGTTCGAAAGGGTCGGAATGCCACAGTTCTAACGGATCTACCGGCTGCACGTCATAATGCCCGTAGACAAGAACAGTCCCGGCAGCCCCGGCCACTTTTCTGGAGCCGAAGACTACCGGGTGTCCTGCCGTGGGATATACTCCTGCCTCGTCGGCGCCTGCCTGCTTGAGAAGTTCGGCCAGACGGCCGGCACAGCGTTCCATATCCGGTCTGTGCGCTTCGAGTGAACTTACCGACGGGATTCGCAGGAGGGAAAACAGTTCTTCAAGAAATCTGTCTTTATTGGCTTCGATATATTCTTTCATCTGTCTATATGAGCCTTCGCATAATCGAGGGTAAGGTTGAAAGTCTTCTTCCCGGAACCCGGAGCCTCATACATGGCATCGGTCATGATTTTTTCGCAGATGGCTCGCAGTCCGCGGGCCCCGAGCCTGTTTTCTATGGCAGTATCGACAATCAGATCCAGAACCGCCGGCTCTATTTCGAGTTTGAGTCCGTCGAGTTCGAACATCTTCACGTACTGACGGATAATGGCATTCTTCGGCTCGGTAAGGATCCTCAGCAAGGCTGGCCTGTCGAGTTTGTCAAGGTAGGTGATTACAGGCAGACGGCCTATGATTTCCGGAATAAGTCCGTATGCCCTCAAATCCTGGGCAGAGACATACTGAAGCAGGTTATCCTTATCCACCTTTTGCCTGCGCGTGGAGCCGAAGCCTATGACCTGCGTGTTCAGTCTCTGGGCGATTCTGCTCTCTATGCCTTCAAAAGCTCCTCCGCAGATGAAAAGGATATTCTGCGTATTGACCTGCACGAACTCCTGTTCGGGATGTTTCCGTCCTCCTTTAGGCGGGACATTCACCACGTTTCCTTCCAGAAGTTTCAGCAAGGCCTGCTGCACGCCCTCGCCGGAGACATCGCGCGTGATGGAAGGATTGTCGCTCTTGCGTGCTATCTTGTCTATCTCGTCTATGAAGACTATGCCGCGCTCGGCCAGTTTCACGTTGTAATCAGCTTCCTGCAGAAGACGTGTCAATATGCTTTCGACATCCTCGCCTACATATCCCGCCTCGGTAAGCACGGTGGCATCCACTATCGTGAACGGGACTTCGAGCAGCCGGGCTATGGTCTTGGCCAGAAGAGTCTTGCCCGTACCCGTAGGACCGACCATCAGGATATTCGATTTCTCCAGTTCCGTATCATCGGCTCCGGATAAGGCGAGATTGTTGTTTATCCGCTTGTAATGGTTATAGACAGCGACCGACAGCAGTTTCTTGGCTCTGTCCTGACCTATGACATACTGGTCCAGGCAGGCTTTTATCTCCTTCGGCGTCATCAGCTTGTCGATCTTTTCCGGCGTCTTCTGGACTGATTTTTCCAGATTCGATAGATAATCGCCGCAGATCTTCACGCAGTCGCTGCATATGGCGGAATCCATTCCCTGCAATAAAAACGGAACCTCTTTCTCGCTTCTGCCGCAGAACGCGCAATGCCTGTCTTCGCTATTGTTTCTTTTTGCCATTTAGAATCTCGTCTATCATTCCGTATTTCAGGGCTTCTTCGGATGTCATCCAGAAATCCCTGTCCCCGTCAGCCTCTATGGTCTTGTATGGCTGGCCGGTATGTTCGGAAAGTATTGTATAAAGTTCCTTCTTGACCTTCAGTATCTCCTTTGCGGCGATCTCTATGTCGGAAGCCTGTCCCCGCGCTCCGCCGAGAGGCTGATGAATCATTACCCGGGAATGCGGGAGAGCGAAACGTTTGCCTTTCACCCCGGCACAGAGCAGTACGGCTCCCATGGAAGCCGCCATTCCGGTGCAGATGGTAGCCACATCGGGATCTATCAGCTGGATGGTGTCGTATATGGCGAGACCGGCAGAGACGGAGCCACCGGGAGTGTTCAGATAGATGGAAACATCAGCGTTGCTGTCGGTAGAAGCGAGGAAAAGAAGCTGGGCCTGTATGATATTGGCCACATCATCGTCGATAGGGACTCCCAGGAAAATGATCCTGTCCATCAGCAGACGGCTGAACACATCCATGGAAGCGACATTCAGCTTACGCTCCTCGATGATTGTAGGATTGATATACGAATCCAGCGCAGAACTGTACCTGTGGAGAGTCATGGAACTGATTCCGCATTGCAGTCTGGCATATTTGTCGAACTCCTTTTCCATTATGGCTTCTTTAGGGGATGAAACTTCCGGACGGAGTTTCAGGAAAAACTCGTCAGAGCTTCCTGAAATCCTCCACCGATACCTTTTTGTGATCGACGGTCACGGCTTCCTTCACTGCAGAGATTGTCTTGGAATCCTCGACCTGTTCCAGTACGCGGCGGCCGTCCTTCTCCTGCGAAAGTATGGTCTTCGCATAGGATTCAAGCTGGTCGTCAGGCACATTGTTTATCCCGTACATGGCGAACTGATATGCGGCCAGACCCTTTGCGCTTGCCATCAGGTCAGCCTCCTCGATCTTGACAGAATACTTGTCCATCAGATAATTCCTGACCATCTGCCAGCGGTAGTCCTCGAGGAACATGGCGAATTCCTTCTCGATTTCCTCCATGGTGAACTTGCCGTCATTGGCCACATATATCCACCTCTTGAGGAACTTTTCAGGCAGGGCGATTCCGGCTTTCTTCACCAGATACTCCTTCGCGTCCTTCGCAAACCTGAAATCCGACTCCTGGCTGTATTCTGCAGCAAGTCTTTCACGGATTTTGGCATCGAACTCCTCTTCGGACTTCACATTCCCTTCCCCGAAAATCTTGTCGAAGGTCTCCTGCGAAAGCGGGGCTGAAACGAAAGTCTTGACATTCTTGACAGTCATCTTGTAGACAGGGTCGATTCCTGCAAGCTCGTCCTTGCTGATTTTCAGCATGGAAGCCCTGTCGGCCTCGTTCGTGAACGCCTCGTTCACATTGACATCGATGCTGTCTCCGGCCTTCAGGCCGACAAATGACGGGCGCACGGCTTCAGCTACATTGCGCAGGGCCACATAAGTGCCCTCTACCTTGTTTTCTCCCTGTTCGAAATCAACTATGATGAAGTCCTCCTCCTTTGCGGCTCCGCCTTCCTCGAGGGAGCCATACTGCTTGAGCATGTTTTCCTTCATCTCGGATACGGCCACATCGGAAATCTCTATGTCATAGTACGGCAGACTGTCGTCCTTTGAAAGAGAGAAGTCCACCTTCGGAGCCAGAGCGATGTCGAACTTGAATTCGAAATCGCTGCCGTTCTGCCATTCGGTGCTCTTCTGATCCTCTGAAGGAAGAGGTTCGCCGATGACATTCAGGGAATTCTCCTTGATGAAACCGTTAAGAGACTCTGATATGATATCATTGACGGCATCTACCAGACATGACTGGCCGTATATCTTCTCAATGATACTCATCGGAGCCATGCCTTTCCTGAAACCTTTCAGTTCGGATTTCCTTTTGTGCTCGTTCAGTTTCTTCTTTCTCTTCTCGGAATAGTCATCTTTCGCAATGGAAAGAGTAAGCTCGATATTGAGGTCATCGACTTTCTTCTGTTCAATATTCATAATATAGCAATTTAAAAGCAAGGGCGCAAATATAGAAAATTCCGGCTTAATTTCAAAATCAGGCTTTCCTCTTCGGATAAACTATTCTGGCATGATAAACCTGCTGCAGATACGACTTGAGCACGTTCTTCACCGTATTGAGATCCTTCAGGGAAATGTCGGCATCCTCGAATTGGCCGTCGGCCATCTTGGATTTGACTATATTTTCCACAAGTGCAGATATCGACCCGGCGGAATAGTCCTTCAATGATCTTGAGGCAGCTTCAAGCGTATCGCACAGCATGATTATTATCTGCTCCTTCGTGTATGGCTTCTTGCCTTTGTAGAAGAAGTCTTCGGCATTGGCGGGATCCCCGCCGGAATTTATATACTTGTTGTAGAAATATGCCGTACATGTGGTCCCGTGGTGGGTCACGATGAATTCCTTGACGATGGCAGGCAGCTTGTACTTGTCGGCAAGCGCCATCCCGTCAGGCACGTGCCTGATGATTTCCAGCGCGCTCTCTCTCGGAGTGAGTCCGTCATGGTATCTCGCCCCGAGCGTCTCGTTCTCGATGAAGCACTGCGGATTCGCCATCTTTCCTATGTCGTGGTACAAGGCTCCGGCCCTGACCAGCAGGACATTGGCGTCAATGGATCTGGCTGCAGCATCGGCTATGTTCATCACCTGGAGGGAATGCTGGAACGTACCTGGCGCCTTGTGTGCGAGGTCGCGCAGCATCTTGTTGTTCGGATCCGTCAGTTCGGCGAGCCTGTTGTTCGAGACCAGCTGGAAGATCTTCTCGAAAAGATAGATGATCGGATAGCCGGCTACGGACAGCATCGAGCCTATGAAAAGGTAAAGTATCGTCCTGTAGTCATGGAAACCGCTGATGCCTTCCACCAGACGGAAGCCCATGTAGACTGTCAGCAATACCAGAAAGACGATGAAGGCCGTGATGAACTGCTTCCAGCCCCTGTTGAAAATCTCGGCGAAGAAGATGGTGATGACTCCGGCCGTAAGATACATGACGAAGAGTTCCACACCGTTGTGGGAGAATATCAGCAAAGGCAGCAAGGAAAGGATATACACCGGAAGCACCACCCTTTTCTTGAAGAAGGCCACCAGATACAGGGCCACCAGCGTGAACGGTGTCATGTAAAGCAAGGCCGGATCCGCCTTCTCCACCCCTATCGCCAGGAAGGTGGCCAACAGATAGATGACCAGCAGATACAGATAACGGTTGAACTGGTCGAAAACCCAGTAGTTCGTGTAGAATATGGCGAAGAAGAGGAGTGTGACCAGTGTCAGGGCCAGAAGTATGTTGCCCGCCCATAGCCAGAAACGCGGCCCGTTGTATCCGAGGCTTTCCTCGTATTCGGCCTTGTACGAATCCAGAAGCTGCTCTATCTCGGCCGTTATTATCTCCCCTGACGAGACTATCAGCTGGCCTGCGTTCACGACTCCAGATGTCGGGGAGACATAGTCCACGGACTCTTCATGCACCAGATCCGTTGTCTGACGGTCGAAAAGCAGGTTCGGCTCCAGAAGGTCGTACAGGCCTGCGGTCCTGCAGAGGGAATCCACGTTGCATTCCAGTTCGGCTTCCGTGAGGAAGAGCAGAAGGAAATCCCTGGCTTCCTGAAGGGTATAGACTTCCGAAGACGGCACTTTACGCGCCCGCCTGTCTTTCTGGATGAAGATGACATTGCTGTCGAAGGTCTTGCCGGCAGGCAGATAGTCGGAGCCAGAGCTTGACAGGATCCCGCTGCCGTAAAGCCTGACGAAAGCATTCAGTATCTCCGGCTTGTAAGTGTTGCAGCTTCCCAGATCGAGCTTCTCCACTAGCTCCATCCTCTCGTGGACCACTGCATCCGAGTAGCGGAAATACGGGACAACGCTGGAACCGAGCAGGCTTTTCTCTTCCTCGATCTGTGCATCAGTCTTCAATATGGGGAAATCGAACTGGGCCACAAGCGGCTCGTACATCCATGGGGAGCCCCGCTTGTAATCGTAGTTGAACTTGCCCATCCTCGGGAAGATGAGCAGCAGGGTCACGAACAGTATTGCCAGCGGCACGAAAACCCTGTAAGGATGACTGATGTTGATTCTTTTCATCACAACTCGGGATTATATTTCAAAGTGCTGTATTCATAGGTCTCCGAAATGAAAGCCGGTATCTCGTACTGCTTCATCAGGGAAGCGAACCTGCGGCAGGCCTGATTCCCGGGATTCGAAGACGACACGGTAATGACCAGCTCGCCCTTGAAATTGATAGTGGAAATGCCGAACGGGAACATCACCGGAGGAACTACCGGATAAAACTCGACTATGTGGCGGAGCATAGTCTCCGGCATGATGACACTGCCGATGTTGCAGATGGAATATGTGGAGCCGGCCGCCTTTTTCCTTATCATGTCCTTCATGGCGGAGATTCTGGATTCGAGCGGGACCACGTCCAGTATGTCTTCCAGTAGGCCGATTTTCCTCTGGGCATTGTACGCAAGCGCGTCCTGCTTGAGCTGGGCCTCGAGAAATTTTTTCTGCGACATCAGCACCGTAGCCACAGGATATTCGGAAAGCTTCCTGTTGTACGTCAGCGGCAGATTCACGAAGAACGGACGGAAAGTCGTCGTAGGGAAATATTGCCGGAGGTTGACCTGAATATAGGATATGATGAACTCTCCCGGAACATCCGCCTGCGGGTATTCTTCCAGCAGGGCATGGGAAAAGAATGGGGAAACTATTGTCGAAGGCATCCCCGTATAAAGTCTGGCTTCGCCCTTTATCTTGGAAAGCGGCACATGTATCTGCGTGACGCTGAATCTGTCATGCGGATTCCCTTCGGGAAGTTTGACTGCCTTGGCATCCATGTACCACACCGGCCTTGAAGCCGGAATGTCATCCAGCCTTACGAAAGCATCGTCTGCCTCTATCTCGTGGAACTCGCTTCCGGCCGTGATGACGCTGCCGTCGTTCTCGACCTCATAGCCGCCGAGCTGCAGATAACGGTACAGCACGGCCCTGATGAACGGCACGACGCCTTTTTCGTCTGTCAACGCCCTGTGAAAGTCGAAATAAACGGTCTTATGGTTCACGAAGACAGCCAGCAGACATTCATGTCCGAAAACACCGGATTCCGAAAAACCTTTCCTTTCCTCCACCGGCATGACCGGGACCGGAGAATGTCTTTCCCGGAAAACGTATGACTCCCCTTCCCTCACCGCTTCCAGATTGAAATGCGGGAAACGCGGCATGAGATCTTCCAGAGCCTGCTCCAAAAGGGAACGGTCTACAGCCATGGTCAGGCCCGCCACGAAACAGAACGAAGTGTTCGCAGCAGCGGAATCCGAATACAGATAAGTACTCCCGAGCAGATCCGGTGTCATATACTCTGAATTGGTGTTCATCATGGATAGTCAGTCTATTTGTGGAACGGGCTGTCAGGCTCCTTGGCCATGTAACTGAACTCGAGCCTGTCTGTAAGCGACGGCCACAAATTGTGCATGAGGACCGTCAGCTTCCCTATAGGAGTGAGAATCATATGGGATTTCCTGCGTATAAGGCCCTTCGCAAGATATTCCGCCACCTTTTCAGCGGTCATCATCTTCCCTTCGTCCCTCGGAGTCTTCCCCTGGGCGGAGCCGTCGGCTGTAAGGGCAGCATTCCTCACATTGGAAGCAGTAAAGCCTGGTGCGAACACCATCACATGAAGGCCGTCGTACAGATGCTCTATCCTCAACGTGTCCAGAAAGCCCCTGATGGCATACTTGGAAGAAGAATAGCCTGTCCTGCCCGGAAGTCCAGAATAACCTGCTATGGAAATCACGCCTACCACCGAGCCTTTGGAACGCAGAAGATGCGGAAGGGCGTATTTCGTGCAATAGACCGTGCCCCAGAAATTCACATCCATCAAAGTCCTGATGACAGACAGATCCAGATCCCTGAACATGGCCCTCATCGACACGCCGGCATTGTTCACCAGAATATCTATCTTTCCGAACTTTCCGATGGTCTTTTCGACCAATGCCTTGCAATCCTCCTCCACGGAGACGTCCGTTTTCACGCATAAGACCTCTGTCATCGCAGACAGTCTGGAAGCCAATGCCTCCAGCTTGTCGAGCGACCTTGCGGCCAATGCGAGTTTCGCCCCGCAAGAAGCGAATAATTCAGCAGAAGCCAACCCAATTCCTGAGCTGGCTCCTGTGATGATCATGACTTTGTCCTTGAAATATT
Source organism: uncultured Bacteroidales bacterium (assembly GCA_944323845.1). Taxonomy (GTDB): domain Bacteria; phylum Bacteroidota; class Bacteroidia; order Bacteroidales; family UBA932; genus Cryptobacteroides. The sequence goes on along the minus strand of CALUUA010000006.1, from coordinate 84,198 downwards.
TCCTGTTCATTCTAAAGTCAGTGAAGCAGTGGAATCCACTAATGAATAGCCATATCGAGTATCTCCTCGCCGTCGTACTCTCCCCTTTCGAGCTTCGCGCGGATCTCGGCGAATGTCTTGAGAGTGTATTCCACGTCTTCCATGGAATGCGCGGCTGTAGGTATGACCCTGAATATTATCATGCCCTTAGGGATGACAGGGTAAACCACAATCGAGCAGAATATCCCGTAATTCTCCCTGAGGTCTACAGCCATTCTGGTAGCCTGACCGACACCGCCCTTGATGGCGACCGGAGTCACACATGCTTCTGCAGGTCCTATGTCGAAGCCGAGATCGCGGAAACCGTTCTGGAGAGTGCGGGTCACCTTGAAGAGTTTCTTCCTCAACTCATCGCCTTCCTCGCTGCGGATGATTGCCAGTCTTTTCAGACCGCCCTCGACCAAAGCCATAGGCAGGGACTTGGCATAAATCTGCGAGCGGAGATTGTATCTCAGATAGTCTATGATGACCTTCGGTCCTGCCACGAAGCCGCCGATGCTGGCCATGGACTTCGCATATGCCCCGATATAAAGATCCACCTCGTCCATAACGCCGAAATGCTCGGATGTACCGCGGCCGTGTTCGCCCATCACTCCGAAACCGTGGGCATCGTCGATGAGAATCCTGAAATCGTATTTCTTCTTAAGAGCCACGATCTGGTCGAGGATTCCGAGAGCTCCTGTCATGCCGTACACGCCTTCGGTGATAAGAAGGATTCCGCCTCCGGTCTCCTCGCAGAGCTTGGAGGCCCTTTTGAGGGTCGCTTCGCAGCTTTCGATGTCGTTGTGACGGTAAGTCATCCTTTTTCCCATATGAAGACGGGCGCCGTCTATAAGGCAGGCATGGGCCTCGGAATCATATACTATGATGTCATGCCTGTCCATGAGAGCGTCGATGGTAGAGACGATTCCCTGATATCCGAAGTTGAAGAGGAAGGCATCCTCTTTCTTCTCGAACTCTGCGAGTTCTTTTTCGAACTGCTCGTGAAGGGATGTATGTCCTGACATCATACGGCTGCCCATCGGATATGCCAGACCCCATTTGGCAGCTGCTTCTGCATCAGCCTTCCTGACTTCCGGATGATTGGCAAGTCCCAGATAATTGTTGAGACTCCAGCATAGGACATCCTTCCCGCGGAATTTCATGTGAGGGCCGAGTTCTCCCTCGAGTTTCGGATACATGTAATATCCGAAAGCTTTTTGTCTGTACTGGCCGAGAGGACCGCCCGAGTCTCTGGCAATTCTGTCAAAAATATCCATAATCCTTTATTTAGATTTAATTTTAAGCGTCAACGTTTGCATAATGAGCATTCTGCTCGATAAATTCGCGGCGAGGAGGCACATCATCGCCCATCAGCATGGAGAAAGTGCGTTCAGCCTCGGCCGCATTGTCGATGGTCACCTGACGGAGCAGCCTTCTGGAAGGATCCATGGTAGTTTCCCAGAGCTGGACATCGCTCATCTCGCCCAGACCCTTGTACCGCTGCACAGTCACGCCCTTGTCGGAACCTTTTCCCAGCTTTTCGGTAGCTGCCTTCCTCTCCGAGTCGGTCCAGCAATATATTTCCTCCTTTCCCTTCTTGACCAGATAAAGAGGCGGCGTAGCAAGATATACATATCCGTTCCTGATAAGGTCCTGCATATACCTGAAGAAGAAGGTAAGGATGAGCGTAGCGATATGGCTTCCGTCCACATCGGCATCGGTCATGATTATGACCTTGTGGTAACGCAGTTTAGAGAGGTTCAGAGCCTTGTGGTCATCTTCAGTACCTACGGTAACTCCGAGGGCCGTGTAGATGTTCCTTATCTCCTCACTCTCGAATACCCTGTGCTCCATGGCCTTCTCCACATTCAGGATCTTTCCCCGGAGAGGAAGGATAGCCTGTGTCATCCTGTCGCGCCCCTGCTTGGCGGTACCGCCTGCCGAATCACCCTCCACAAGGAAGAGTTCGCACTGCTCCGGATCCCTGAGCGAGCAATCGGCCAGTTTGCCCGGCATACCGGCCCCCGACATCACTGTCTTTCTCTGGACCATCTCGCGGGCCTTTCTCGCCGCATGTCTGGCCGTAGCGGCCAATATGACCTTTTCGACTATGGCTCTGGCATCCTTCGGATTCTCTTCCAGATAGGCCTCCAGAGCGGATGCCGTAGCCTGGGACACTGCCGAAACCACTTCGCTGTTCCCGAGTTTGGTCTTCGTCTGCCCCTCGAACTGAGGTTCGGCCACCTTCACTGAAATGACGGCGGTAAGTCCCTCCCTGAAATCATCGGCAGCCAGATCGAACTTCAGTTTCGCGAGAAGATTGTTCTTGTCGGCATAGTTCTTCAGAGTCCTTGTAAGTCCCATCTTGAAGCCCTGAAGATGCGTACCTCCTTCTATCGTATTGATATTGTTTACATAAGAATATATCTTCTCGGAATAGCCGGTATTGTACTGCATGGCGATCTCTATCGGGATGACCTTGTCGGTCTCCAGATAAATAGGCTGTTCCGTCAGTCTCTCGGCGCCTCCGTCAAGATAGTTGACGAACTCCTTCAGTCCCTCTTTGGAATAGAATACATCGCTCTTGAACAGGCCTGTAGGATTCCCGTTCTCATCGGTCAGACTTTCCCTCCTGTCGGTAAGTATCAGCTTTATGCCCTTGTTCAGATAGGCGAGTTCACGTAGCCTTGCCGCCAGAGTGTCGTATTTGTAGACCGTAGTGACAGTGAATATCTCCGGATCCGGATGGAACGATATGATAGTCCCCGTATCGGAAGCCTCACCGACTACTTTCACGTCCGCAAACGGCTTTCCTTTCGAATATTCCTGTACGAAGACCTTGCCTTCCCTGTGGATTTCGGCTTTCAGATAATCGGAAAGGGCATTGACGCAGGATACGCCGACACCGTGAAGACCGCCGGACACCTTGTAACTGTCCTTGCTGAACTTGCCGCCGGCATGGAGGACTGTCAGAACCACTTCAAGAGCAGACTTGTGCTCTTTCTCATGCATTCCGGTAGGTATGCCTCGGCCGTTGTCCCTTACAGTAATGGAATTGTCTTCATTTATAGTCACCTCGATGTCCGTACAGAAACCGGCCAGAGCTTCGTCTATACTGTTGTCCACCACCTCGTAAACCAGATGATGCAATCCTCGCTCCCCGATGTCTCCGATATACATGGACGGCCGTTTCCTTACGGCTTCAAGTCCTTCCAGCACCTGGATACTGCTCGCGGAATACTGCTCTTCCGCACTATTCTTCACTTCGTTTTCACTCATTTTCCAGAACTAATTAAGATCAGGCCGGGCTGAACGCGCGGACACTGATTATAAACGGACAAATTTAACAATTTTATCACAAATTCAAGCAGATTCCTGCAGTAAAATAAATGCCGCTTGCGGCGTACAGCGGTGTGTGCTGTATAGTCATGTCCAGCAGATTCCCTCCCCTGAGCCAGAGAGAGAACTTCCGGGTAAAGGCATATTCGGCCGATATCCCGAGATCGGCATAGCCGGGAACCTTCAGCTCTGCAGCCGACGGCGCGGCATTCATCAGCAACCCTTTCCGTGCAGTGGAAAAACCGCAATCCACTCCGACATATATGCGTTCTTTCCAGTTGTACACGAAATCCAGATACCCGGTCAGAGCTGCCGGAGCGATAAGACAGTCATTCTTGCCGGCTGCATCGGTAGCCTGATATTGCAGCCAACCTCCGGCCCTTACATCCTGCGATGTCCACGAACATTCCATTCTGGCGAAAAACATCTGCCATGCCGCATATGCCAGTCCGGGATACAGCCTGTCGGGACCGGCAGCCACCACTTCCAGAGGGGCATTCCCGAAATTCCTGTAACCCGCCTTCAGATCATAGTCCAGCCGCGATGCTATGCTTCCTTTCAGGCCGACGGCAGCCGAAATGCGCTCGACGGTATTGTCCAGGAGCGGAGCTCCGACAACCGAATTGTACAACGGGGCGATATGCCTGTTCCGCGAGAGCAGGGAGGAATATCGGTTGATATCGGGGCCGCCTCCTGCCGTCAGGTAGATGTCCATATGTCTTCTGATGGCTGCGAAACTGATTTTCAGGTCGGGATATACTACCTGACCCTTCGTCATATTCATCTGTGCCGGACTGCCCGGCCTGTTGTCCCTGAAAAGAAATGCCAGCCTGACACCGAGATCCAGATTCCATCTTCCGCTCGAATACAGATAACGCGGAGTGAAAGCTATGCTCCCAGCCGAGGAAGCATATGCGCCGCCATAGGCCGCCATATCGAAATCCATGTCCACCAGGACAGTATGCCCTGACCTGAATGTCCCGCCCATGGATGCGCTGAAATCAATATCATGGACAAGCATGTGATCCTTTTCAGCACCGGCATACCGGAAACCGTCATCGGCGAACCTATAACCGAGCTCCACATCGTACACATAATGCGATTCGGGAGACAGCTTGGAAGATATTTTCATATCGAGGTCGAAAGCGTTGAAGCCTCTCGTAAGCACAGTATCCTTGAGAGCCGTTCCGTAATAGCCGGTCCTGAACGAAAAGACTCCGGAATCCCAGTCATAAGAACCGTCCACACCAGCCTTCGACAACATGTCATAGCCATAGAAACCGGTGCCCGTCCGGGCAATGGAAATGCCTGTCCCTGCCGCTTCCGCCCCGAGAGCCCTGTAATTTCCTATATAGGAACGGTGCGATCCGAAGACCGAGAGCCTGAATTTCTCATTCCTGACAGGCGACCATACCAGATCCAAAACCGGATGCAGGGAATAACCTGCCCCCGCACTCAGATACAGTTTGCGATCCGGCGAAACTGCCGGTGAGAGTTCCATATCCGTCAGGTATGGACGGAACTCGTATGCACCCTTGAAAGGACTGTCGAAGACGGAATAATCGAACTCGAGATCGAACTTCATGACGCTGTCCGGAAGAGCCATCCCGACCGAAGGCTTTTCCAGTTCCATCATGGTCCCGCGATACTGCCGTGACACCTCTACGGTAGGATTCAGGTTCTGGGACGCGGCCAGCAACGGAAGAAACAATACGGCTGCAGCCGGAACATATCTGAAAATATTCTTTGCCATAGTTTCGCGAAATTAAATTACAGGGCTTCCCCGTCCATCAGGGACTGCAGTTTATCAAGGCGCATCCTGACCTCCTGAAGCACATCATCGTCTTCGGACTCAGGGACATAGCCTTCAGCCACGCTCTCGAAGGTAGCCTTGGCCTGCTCCGGATTGTCAAGTTCGACGAAGGCATCGCCCAATACTATAAAAGACTTCGCAAGCCAGTAGTTCTGCGCCGTACCGGATTCCGAAAAGGCGTAAACCTTGTTTTCCACTTCGTTGAAATCCCCTCTGTCGTAACAATCCTGTATAATCAGGTATGCGGCTTCCGCACCTTCAGGGGTGGACGGGGATTCCGCCAGAGATGACAGTACGGCAAATGCCTCGTCCCTGCGGGAAGTCGAAAGCAGGGATCTGGCCTGGACATACATGGCTTCCCTGACAAGATTCCCGTCAGAATCCTTTCCGTCCGCTACGATACGGGAGTAATGTATAGCATCGTCATAAAGATGAGCCCTGTAGGCCGAACGCATCAGGCCTGTCAGCGAAGCGGACCTGTATTCCGGCACTGAAGTCGCCGCATACAGGCGGGCATAGCCGCCGAATGCCTCCTGATATTTACGCATCGAATAAGACAGGGATGCATAGTTCATCAAGGCCTGTTCCAGAAAAGGGCCGCTGCCCGCCTCCATGACCTTCATGTAATGATCGCATGCCGGCTCCGGCTGGCCGGAAAGCCTGTAACATTCGGCCAGATAGAATTCGGCATTGGAAACCATTTTCCCTGACGGGTATTTCCCCAGATACGAAGACAGCGAAGCCATGGCTTTCGGATAGTTCCCTGACAGGAAAATCTGTTCGCCGGCATTGTATATCATCATCTCCCTCTCTTCTTCCGACTTGAGGGAAGACTTGCCTATGCTGCCGATATATGCAAGATAGGCTTCCGGTTCGTTCCTGGTCTTGTAGATGGATTCCACGGCCAGAAGCGCGGCGTCGGCATATTCCGACAGCGGCATGTCCTCCACCACTTTCTTGTAGTAGGACAGGGCTTTGGCGTCATCGGACTTGTTCCTGTAGATCATGCCGAGCTCGATGTAGGCGCGGGCTATGAATATGCTGTCACGGACATTGCCCGCCAGGGCATTGAAACAGTCTATGGCCTGATCCGGCTGTCCGGCCGCGACCAGCGTCCTTCCGTATTCGTACATCGCCTCCGGATAGAAGGCAGACGAAGGATCGGCGTTCCGGACGTTCGAAAGAAGCGACATCTTTCTGGAACTGTCGCCAGCCAGACCGCAAGAGACCGCAGCCTGATAATACGGATATATGTCATCGGCATCGAACCATTCTTCCAGCACATCGTCATAGGCGGAGACGGCTTCCGGATAACGCTGCAGCATGAACATGCAGTCCCCGTAGCGGGTCAGGGCCTCTTTCCTGAAAGAGGTGTCGGCCCCGGACAGATATGCGGAAAACCAGTTGGCCGCATAGTTGAAATCCTCCTTCCGGAGATAGCAATATGCCATGTTGAACGGGATAAGGGCGGATTCCTCTTTCCCGTACAGGGCGGATGTATTGTAGAGGTCTGTCAGGACGTCGATCGCCTTGTCATACTGGGCCGACATATAATATGATTCGGCCAGCCAGTATCTGGACATCTGATTGAAATAAGTGCGTCTGTCGGAATAATAGCCGGCCGCGCGAAGACAGTCCACCGCAGCCCTCCATGAGCCTCGCGATATCAGCTGGTACGCCTGCAGATAATTGGCTTTCATATAGTTGGCCTTCATATCCTGATCCAGCTCGTCTATCTCGTCATATGCCGCGATGGCGCCGGCATAATCCCTGTTGTAAAGGGCGGCTATGGCTATGTAACTGTATATCATCTCCCTCTTGCCTGTTTCAGGGTAAGTCCGGAGGTAGTCATAGAAGACCGATGAATCGGTATTCAGGTCGAAGGAGAGCTTGGCATAGTTGAAGAAGGCATCCTCCCTTATCGACGGATCGAAAGTCCCGGCGGAAGCATCCCGGAACGCATCCATGGCAGCGACCTTGTTGCCTGTCTTTATATAGCTGTATCCCAGATGATAATTGGCGATCTGCCCCAAGGAATCAGAACGGTCCGGCATGAGAAGGAAATTTTCTATGGCTCCTTTGTAATCTCTGACGGCATAAAGGACGGATCCTGCGTAGAAGAAATCCGAACGGGATTTCGGAGAAAGCGAGGAGCGGCCGAGCTCGAAATATTGTCTGGCCCCTTCGGCATCGCCGAGGACCAGACACGATTCGGAAATGAAACGTGCCAGATATGGCTTCTTGTCATCGGAGACTGTCTCCATCACCGCCGGCCCTTCCTTTCTGACCGCCTCGTATTCCTTCATCATAAAACGGCATTCCATCAGGTAGAATAAAGCCATTTCCGTGAAACGGCTGTCCTTCGAGGCCTTTCCGAGCCATTCGGCGGCTTCCGCGAAATTCTCTTTTTCATAGCAGATATAGCCTATGGAATACTGGGCGGGGGCGGTATAGTCGGAATGCGCCCTCATGGCCAGATCCTTGAAACGCAGCAAGGCCCTGTCCAGATACCGGAGTTCGAAATCGCAATATGCCCTCTTGAAAAGGAACTCCGGAACCTGCCTCCTGTAAAGGTTATGTCTGGAAAGTTCCGCAAACTGTGCGGCTGCGCCTTCGAAATCCCTGTCATCGAACAGGTTGAGCGCATAACTGAAGCGTATCTGGGCAATAAGGGAGGAAGACTGTACCCGTGACAGCATGTCTTCTATCAGATTCTCGTATCCCGGAGCACGCAGGCGGACCGCACTCAGGACATAATACCCGTAGGCATTCCCGTCTGCAGAATCTCCGGCCAGGTCCTTGAAAAGTATCATAGACCTGTCGTACATGCCTTTCCTGAACAGGGCATATGCCTCCCTGTAGGCGGAAGACCATGATCCTGAACCGGCTTCATCCGGATTCCCGTAAGGAAGGACCTGCGCCGACGCGCAGAACTGGGACACTGCCAGAACGAGAAGGGCGGCTGTCGTGAATTTCATCTTTCTCACTTTACGATATTTTCGCACAAAAATAGGCTTTTTTTCGCTATATTTGCGAAAATGTACCCTAAATAATTTCAGTATCCGAATGGAAGAGAGAATACCAGTGATATCCTTCAGGGACGCGGACATCCGCGGAGGCGAAAATACAGTCCTGTACGGGCTTGACATGGATGTTTACCCCGGCGATTTCCTGTATATAGTAGGAAAGGTGGGGACGGGCAAGACTTCCATCATCAGGACAGTCATAGCAGAGAACCGCCTGGAGAAGGGAGAAGGACGGGTATGCGGTTTCGACCTGAAAAACATAAGGGAGAAGGATATTCCATTCCTGCGACGCCGTCTCGGAGTGGTATTCCAGGATTTCCAGCTGCTTATGGACAGAAGCGTGGAGGAGAATCTGCTGTTTGTACTGAAGGCTACCGGATGGAAAAACGGCGGCGAGATTTCCGGAAGGATATCCGATGTGCTCGAGGCCGTAGGCATGGGGCACAAGTCCCACAGGATGCCGCACCAGCTTTCCGGAGGAGAACAGCAGAGGGTGGCCATAGCCCGGGCACTGCTGAACAGGCCTGAAGTGATTCTGGCCGACGAACCGACAGGAAATCTCGACAGCGAGACCGCAGAAGGGATCATGGACCTGCTGGCCCGGATAAACAGGGAGAAAGGTACGGCCATAGTGATGGTGACGCACAACAGGACGATTTTCGACCGGTATCCCGGACGCGTTTTCGAATGCAAGGACGAGACATGCACAGAAATATGACGAAGCAGGAAAGATACGCCGGAATATTGGACTGGTTTTCCCGGAACATGCAGGATGCGCAGACGGAGCTGCAATACGACTCCGTGTTCCATCTGCTTATAGCCGTCATACTTTCAGCCCAATGCACAGACAGGCGCGTTAACATGCATACCCCTGAGATTTTCAGGAAATACCCTACTCCGGCAAGCCTCGCCGGTGCCGATGTCGCAGATGTCGCCCAGGACATAAAATCCATCACTTTCCCGAACAGCAAGGCCAGTCATCTGGTCGGAATGGCGCAGATGCTCGTGGACGAGTTCGGCGGAGAAGTCCCATCCGACCCCGACCTGCTGACAAAACTCCCTGGAGTAGGCCGCAAGACGGCCAATGTCATCGCGTCCGTCGTCTATGACAAGCCTGTCATCGCTGTAGACACTCATGTGTTCAGAGTCGCCCGCAGGACCGGACTTTCCGGAGGAAAGACCGTAGAGGCCGTGGAAAAGGAACTGACGGAGAACATCCCGCCGCAGGATAGGCCGAAAGCACATCACTGGCTGATTCTTCACGGAAGATACGTATGTACGGCGAGAAAACCTTCATGCGATGCCTGTGAAATCAGCCGCTGGTGCGAATCCCGGGAAAAAGGGACCGATCTTTCAAAAACATCTGAAAACGAGTTGGAAAAATGACATTTACTTCCGAAAACATATTGCTGATACTGTCAGTCCTGATTTTCAGCAGCATAATCATAAGCAAGGCAGGATACCGCTTCGGTCTCCCATCCCTCCTTCTGTTTCTGGTAGCCGGAATGCTTTTCGGCGTGGACGGTCTCGGCCTACAGTTCAACAACATGAAGCAGGCCCAGTTCATAGGGATGTGCTCGCTGTGTATCATCCTGTTCTCGGGCGGCATGGAGACCAAGATAAAGGAAATCCGTCCCGTACTGGGACCGGGACTGGTGCTTTCCACCGCCGGCGTCGTACTCACGACCGTATTCACGGGACTTTTCATCTATGCCCTCTCCATCTGGGAAAGCTGCCCTATCAGCCTTCCGTTCGTGACCTGCCTACTGCTGGCTGCCACCATGTCCTCCACGGACTCAGCATCAGTGTTCAACATCCTCAGGAACTCCCGCATGAGACTGAAGAACAACCTGCAGCCTATGCTGGAGCTGGAAAGCGGAAGCAACGACCCTATGGCCTATATCCTGACCATAATCCTGATACAGCTGACCAATTCGCTGACAGGCGATGCAGCTGCCGGTCTTGACGGATGGACCGTAGCCGGAGACGCATTCAAGACGCTCTTTCTGCAATTCGGGGTCGGAGTCCTCGGCGGCGCTGTGTTCGGCTTCGCCTCCGTGTGGTTCCTCCGCCGCGTGAACCTGACCAACGCCCCTCTCTACGCCATCATGCTGATGAGCGTAATGTTCTTTTCCTTCACTACGACCACTCTTCTGGCAGGAAACGGCTATCTGGCTGTCTATATAGCCGGTATCATCATAGGAAACAACAGGATACCGTACAAGAAAGACATACTTTCCTTCTTCGACGGGATCACATGGCTCGTGCAGATAATCATGTTCCTCATACTGGGGCTGCTGGTGAATCCTCACGAAATGCTGATGACCGCACCCGTATCCCTGCTCATCGGAGTGTTCATGATACTCGTGGCCAGACCATTGAGTGTTTTCATAAGTCTGGTTCCGTTCAAGGGCATTTCACGGACCTCGAAACTTTTCGTATCATGGGTCGGACTCAGGGGGGCGGCACCGATACTTTTCGCCACTTATCCCGTAGTGGCGGATGTCCAGGGAGCGGATCTGATTTTCAACATAGTGTTTTTCATCACCCTGCTTTCACTCATAATACAGGGAAGTTCCATACCGGCCTCGGCCCGGATGTTCAAGCTGAATGAAGAAATCCCTGAAGAGGAGAACACCTTCGGCGTGGAAGTTCCTGAAGAGGCGGGAAAACTGGTCGAAATCACCCTTACAGAAGAATCATTGCTGCTCGGAAACACCCTGAAGGAACTGAAACTGCCTGAAGGAATGCTGGTGATGATGATAAAAAGGGCAGACAGGTTCATAGTCCCGAACGGAAACGTGGAGCTTAAGGCCGGGGACAGGCTGTTGATAATAAGCGATACGGCTAACGATGCATGACCTTGGAATGCGACACGCATGAAGGTATCTCATCCCTGTAATGGGTCACATAGATCAGAGATACCTCCGGATCGGAACAATACTCTTCTATGATTTTCACGGCCAGGGCTTTCTTGCCTGCGTCAAGCCCATGCAGGGGCTCGTCAAGTATCATGAGTCCCGGCGACTTCACAAAGGCGCGTACCAGCAGCACCAGACGCTGTTCGCCGTATGAAATACGGAGGAAGGATCTGTCTGCGAGGTGTGATGCCCCGAAAATCTTCATCCATTCCATGGCGATGGCGTATTGCTCGTCAGAGCACTCTCCGGACAGTCCGATGGAATCGGAAAAGCCGCTGGCTGCCACTTTCAGACAGGGAATGTCTTCCAGATAATATGTATGGACATCAGGACTGAGGTAGCCGATGCGCTTCTTGATGTCCCAGATGCTTTCTCCGGTACCGCGTCTCCGGTCGAAAAGCGTGATATCGTTGGCATAAGCCTGCGGGTTGTCTCCGCACACGAGGCTGAGCAGCGTGGATTTTCCGGAGCCGTTTTCTCCGAGAAGGGCCCAGCACTCCCCTTTCCGGACTTCCCAGTCCACACCCGAAATGATTTCCCGCCCTCCGTATTTCACGCTTATATCCTTCATCTTCAAAACGAAGCGATAGTCATCTCCGGCCTTTTCCGTCCTGGTGCGGGACTTGAGATCCGCCAGACGTGCGGCAAGGCCCGGCGAAGGCTCGGACGAGGCGGCTTCGGGGAAAAGTTTCCGGTTCAGGGTTTCATCGCTGAAAAATTCCGCCCGGGACAGCGGAGGCAGGACCTGTCTGTCCAGTATCGGGAGCATCTTCCCGACCCATTCCGGAATATCTTTAGTCTGGCTCAGGACGAGGATGGTCTGAAGGCCTTTCCGCACATTCAGTGCGGCCAGCATGGATTCGAGGGAAGCACGGGAGGCTTCGTCCAGACCGATGAAGGGATTGTCCAGTATCAGAATATCCGGGTCAGTCATCAACGCTCTGGTGATAAGGAACTTCCGGAGTTCTCCGCTCGACAGGGATATGACCCTTTTATGCAGCAGCGGACCGATTCCGAAAAGCGATGCATACTCGTCGACAGTTTCCTGACTGAAGCCGTCAAGCAGGGACAAGGCATAGGGAGACTCGGAAGCATCCTGTGAATTCCATCTCTGCTGGTAGTACATGGACCTGATTCCCGCCATGGAATAGATGTCCCTGAAAACGAGTGTCCTGATTTTTCCGGAGACTTCGGAGCCGTCCCGTCCTTCATGCCTTACGTGCCCTTCCTTAAGGGCAATGCTCCCCTGAATCAAATCCGTGAAGAGAGTCTTGCCTGCCCCGTTCGGGCCGATGACGGCCCAATTTTCGTCATGGTCCATAGTCCATGACAAAGGTTCCCTGAACCGGTATTCAGGAAACCTTGCCACTGCGTTTTCTACCGTTATCTTCATGATCGTTCTACAGTTCCGCATCTCTTGTGCCGGATATGAGGATATCCGCAAGGAGGCGGCAGACCGTGCTATACCAGAGACAGGAGAGACTCATCGTCCAGCGTGCTCATGCCGTGTGCGGTGATGACCTGCATCGTTTTCTCCGGATCATCGGTTCTGAATATCAGTATGCCACGGCCCGAAAGCATGAATGAATACAGGTATGAAATGCCTATGCCGGCCTGACTGAGGAAACTTATGGCATCAGCCGCCGTCCCGGGATAATTCTCGAGAGTCACGGCGAAAACATCCGCCAGACTGGATGAAACACCCGCCTCATCGAGGACGGATTTGGCCCTCACCGGCTCCGAACAGATAATCCTGAATATGCCATAGTCGGCTGTATCCGATACAGTAGTCGCTATGAGCTGTATGCCTGCACTCTTGAACAGCTCCAGCACCTTCACGAGCGTACCGGATCTGTTCTCTATGAAAACCGATATCTGATGGACTGTCATGTCAAATCAACGTTTTTCTCAAATCCTTTACCCTTACTGCCTTGCCGTCCGTCACAGGAATAGTGCCCTTCGGCACGAGACGCACCTGCGGAGTCACTAATATCTCGTCTTTCAGCTGTCTGGTTATCTCTCTGGCCAGAGCCTGCAGACGCGGATAATCATCATGGAATTCCTTCAGTTCCACATCCACTGTCATCATATCGTTCGCATCCTCGTTCGTGAGGGTGACAAGATATTCGTTTCCAAGTTCAGGGAACTGCATCAGGACTGTCTCTATCTGGATCGGGAAGATATTCACCCCTTTAAGTATCATCATGTCATCGCTCCGGCCCTTCATGCGGTCCAGACGCTTGTGATGCCTGCCGCAAGGACATTCGCCGGGCAATATCCGGGTGAGATCCCTGGTGCGGTAGCGAAGCATAGGCATGGCCTCCCTGTTTATGGTGGTGAGGACAAGCTCTCCGACTTCCCCGTCCGGCACAGGCTCCAAAGTGACAGGATCCACGATCTCCACTATATAGTAGTCCTCCCAAATGTGCATTCCGTTCTGCTGGGGGCATTCGAAAGCCACACCCGGACCGCACATCTCCGACATGCCGAAAGAATTGTAGGCCTTCACGCCGAGCATCCGCTCGATGCGCCTGCGCTGTTCTTCCGAATGAGGTTCGGCTCCGATGACCAAAGTCTTCAACGCGGTATCCTTCCCCGGGTCGATTCCCATCTCATCCATCACTTCGAAAAGACGGCCGGCGTAGCTCGGTATGGCATGAATGGCCGTAGTGCCGAAATCCATGATGAACTTGATCTGCCGTCTGGTGTTCCCGGCCGCAGCAGGGACTGTCAGAAGCCCCAGCCGCTCCGCCCCGTATTGGAATCCGAGGCCTCCGGTAAACATTCCGTAACCGGAAGTGTTCTGGAAGACATCGCCGGGTCTGAGACCCACCATATACAGACATCTGGCCACGGCTTCAGCCCATTGGTCCAGATCACGGGCGGTATGGAGGATTACAGTAGGCTTGCCGGTAGTCCCGCTCGAGGAATGAAGCCTGACCACCTTGTCCATGCCTACGGTACACAGGCCGAAAGGATAGTTGTCCCGCAGGTCCTGCTTGGTCGTGAACGGTATTTTGACAATATCGTCCAGCGTCCTGATATCCTGCGGGGTGATTCCGCTCTCCTTGAACCGTTTCCTGTAGAACGGGGATTCCATGCACTGCAGGAGCGTCTTGTGCAGACGCTCCATCTGCAGCGCCTCGATCTCCGTACGGGAAAGCGCCTCGTACTGCGGATGTAGGAATGATGTGCCTGTCATCGTTTCCGGGTCGGACTATTTGATGAACTGCGCGCGCAGCTTCTCTATCTTGGCATCGGCATCATTGCCCTTGGCACCGAAATAGAACTTGATTTTCGGTTCCGTACCGGAAGGCCTTACGGACACTACGTCACCGGCTTCGTTGAAGAACTGGAGCACATTCGACTTCGGAAGTCCGGTTTCCTCCGGCTTGTTATAGTCGATGACCTTGGTCACAGGTACGCCGGCCAGATCTTTAGGAGGATTGCTCCTGTAGTCGGTCATGATCTGTGCGATTTCCTCGACTCCGGCCTTGCCCTTGCGGACTAAAGAGGTAAGGGACTCCTTGTAATATCCGAACTCCTTGTATATGTTCTGCAGAAGCTGGTAGAGAGTCAGGCCCTGTTCAGCAGCCCAGGCTGCACATTCGGCTACCATTGCGCACGAGATAGGAGCATCCTTGTCACGGACGAACTCGCCGATATTGAAGCCGTAGCTTTCCTCTCCGCCGCAGATGAATTCGCCCTTGCCTTCGTTCTTGCGGACGATGTCGGCGATGAATTTGAAGCCTGTCAGGACATTGTAGACCTTCACTCCGTATTTTTCCGCTATGGCGCGGATGAGCTCAGTGGTCACTATGGTCTTCACCACATACTTGGTGCTGTCGAGCTTGCCCAGTTCCGACCAACGCCTGAGGATATAGTATGTCAGCATCGAGCCGGTCTGATTACCGTTGAAAAGCACCATCTTCCCGTCATTGTCGCGCACGGCGATACCGAGACGGTCGGCGTCAGGGTCAGTGGCGAGCACCAGATCCGCGCCTTCACGGTCTGCGACCTTCACTGCCATTTCCAGTGCGGATGACTCCTCCGGGTTCGGAGACTTTACGGTAGGGAAATTGCCGTCGTTTATATCCTGCTCCGGCACGTGGTAGATATTCTCGAAACCGAGCCTCTTCAGGATGGCCGGAACGATCTTCACGCCGGAACCGTGCAGCGGAGTATAGACTATCTTCAGGTCCTTGTGCTTCTGTCTGGCCTCAGGAGAAAGCATGAGAGTGAGCACATCGTTCATATACGCCTCATTCATCTCATCGCCCATGATCTCTATGCCGCCTTCCTTTCCGTCAGCCTTGTATTTCACCATGGACGGATCAGAAATGGCATTCACCTCGGCTACGATATCCTTGTCCACCGGAGCTATGATCTGCGCCCCGTCGGACCAGTAGACCTTGTATCCGTTATACTCCTTCGGATTATGGGAAGCTGTAACCATGACACCTGCAGTCGCATGTTTCTTCCTCACCGCATAGCTCAGAAGCGGCACCGGATGCAGGCAATCGTAAATATAGACATGTATGCCGTTTGCAGAAAGCACCTCCGCAGTGATATGGGCGAACGCATCGCTGTTGTTTCTGCTGTCATATGACACGCACACGCTGTGGCTGTCGCCCGGAACATTCTTCAGAATATAGTTGGCAAGTCCCTGCGTAGCCATGGCCACCACATACTTGTTCATCCTGTTCGTACCGACACCCATCACGCCGCGGAGTCCGCCTGTACCGAATTCCAGATTACGGTAGAAAGCGTCTTCAAGACCTGCAGGATCGGTATCCATCAGTTTTCTGACCTCATCCTTGGTCTCCTGGTCATAGTTTCCGTCAAGCCAGCTCTGGGCGACTTCTCTGAAATTTCTTTCCATAATTGATTCTTAGTTTAAATATAGTGTCAACAATAAATTACACGGTCGGATATCTAAAAGATAATCATACAAATTTATCAAATATCCGCAATAAATGGTAATTTTGCCTCAGAAAATATCTTTTTCCATGGAAAGTTTTTCCGAATTCATCGAAAAACACGAAAACGACGATACCGCAAGACTTCTGCTGTCCGGAAAAATTCCGGACAATATAGACGCCGGCCTTGCTGCCGATACCATAGAAGTCCGGAGAAAGCTCAAAAAGAAGGTTCCGTCATGGTATGCCCATCCGGAACTGGCCTTCCCTCTCAAGCTCGGTGCAGAGCAATGCAGTTCCGAAATCACCGCCAGATACAAGGCCGCCTTCGTCCACATGATATTCCGGAGGATCGCAGACCTCACAGGCGGTCTCGGCGTAGACTCCTGGGCATTTTCACTCGCAGCCCGGCAGGTACTCTACAATGAGATGAATCCGGTCCTCGCAGCTGCCGCCAAAGCCAACTTCAAGGCTCTCGGGGCCGACAACATACAGGTACGCTCTTGCAGGATAAGCGCAAAGGGAAGCAGCACAGTCATGGCGGAGGAAAGCCTCGATGAAATCAGGGAGGATGTCCCGGAACTTACTCCCGCAGAGCTTCTGCACGGCTTCAGGCCTGACCTTGTTTATCTGGACCCGGCCAGACGCGGCGATGACGGATCGAAAGTCTTCCTGCCGGAGCAATGCAGCCCGGATATCATCTCCCTTAAGGACGGGCTTTTCGAGGTTTGCAGGTTCATCCTGATCAAACTCTCGCCCATGGCTGACATCAACCTGCTTCTGAAAAGGCTCGGCGACAGCTGTATAGAGCTGCATATTCTGGCCGCAGGAGGCGAATGCAAGGAAATCCTGCTCCTTCTGGACAGAGAGCACCACGGAGAATGCAGCGTAACAGTGGCCTCTCATAGAGGGAATGCCGCAGCGGAACCCGAAGGCCGGTTCACCTTCCGCGGATGGTCGCGGATGACGTTCGGCATGGATGAACTGCTTGCCGGTCCGGAAGCCCTGTATCCCGTTTCGCCGGATGAACTCTCTCCGGGAGCCTTGCTGTACGAACCGGGGAAAGCCCTGATGAAGGCCGGAGCCTTCAACGCCCTGTGCCGGAGATTCCCCCTGAAGAAACTCGGCCGGTTCACCCATTATTATGTAACGGATCCGGAAAGGGCCGGCATGGACGGAATGCCAGATCTGGATTCTGCGACAGACACATTGGCCGGTTTCGGCAGGTTTTTCACCATAAGGCAGGTCCTGCCCCTGAACAGGCAGTCCATTAAAGACATTGGCAGAAACTTCCCGAAAGCGGAAGTCTCTGCCAGAAATATAAAAATGGATACCGATACCTTGAGGAAAAAGCTCGGAGTCTCCTCAGGAGGGGACATCCATGTGTTCGGGCTGTCGTGCAGCCTCTCCGACGGGAACGCTAACCTGCTGATCGTATCAGAACCGGCTTGAACCGTCGAAGCAGTGCGTACATATCCTGCACTTAGGCAGGCCTATAGCCTCGACAAGAGTGTCTATAGTATTGAATTCCAGCGAAGTCAAGCCTAACATTTCCGCGATCTTACCGACCATTTTCCTGTATTCAGGCGTGGTCGGGTCGGAATACTTGTCCAGATTCTTGTCCGCTTCGCCCTCGAACTCCTTGATAATGCGTCTGGTGATAAGTTCCATGTCTGTCTTGCTGGCGGAAAAGCCGATGAATGGGCAGCCGAATACCAGAGGCGGACAGCCTATCCTCATGTGCACTTCCTTGGCGCCATAGTCATAAAGGACCTTCACGTTATCTTTCAGCTGGGTTCCCCTCACGATCGAGTCATCGCAGAAAATGATCTTCTTTCCCTGAAGCATGTCCCTGTTCGGGATGAGTTTCATTTTAGCCACCAGATCCCTGCGCTCCTGATTGCTCGGGGTGAAGCTCCTCGGCCATGTCGGGGTGTACTTGGTGATGGCGCGATGGTACGGGATACCCTTTCCTTCTGCATAGCCGAGTCCCTGCCCGATGCCCGAATCCGGGATTCCGCAGACGAAATCGGCTTCGGACTCATCCTTGCTTCCCATCTTGTACCCGCTGCTGAAACGGACCTGCTCCACATTCCTGCCTTCGTAAGATGAATTCGGGAATCCGTAATACACCCACAGGAATGAGCATATCTGCATATCCTTTTCAGGAGCCTTGATCTGCTCCACATGGTCATGGTACAGCCTTATGATTTCTCCCGGCCCCACATAGCCCTCCGTCTCGAATCCAAGATTCGGGAAACTGCAAGACTCGCTGGTCACCGCATAGGCTCCATCCTTTTTCCCTACCACTATCGGTGTGCGGCCGAGCCTGTCTCTGGCCGCAATGATGCCGTCTTCCGTCAGGATCAGCATGGAGCAAGAACCTTTGATCTTCGCGAAGACATTCTCGATTCCTTCCCTGAAAGTCTTGCCCTGAATGATGAGCAGGGCCACGAGTTCCGTCTGATTGGTCTTTCCGGAACTGAGCTCGGCGAAATGCATGTTACTGTCCAGCAGTTCTTTCTCCAGCTCTGCCATATTCGCTATTCTGGCGACGGTGACGATGGCGAACTTGCCGAGGTGGGAATTAAGGACAATCGGCTGCGGATCAGTGTCGCTTATCACTCCTATTCCTGAATTTCCCGTGAACTTGTCCAGATCGTCCTCGAACTTGCTCCGGAAATATGAACTTTCGAGGTTGTGTATGGAACGCTTGAACCCGTCTTCCGGGCTGTAGGTCACCATGCCGCCCCTCTTGGTTCCCATGTGAGAATTGTAATCCGTACCATAGTACAGATCATTGATGCATTTTACCTTGGAAATAGTACCGAAAAAACCTCCCATATTGACAAAATTTTGCGCGCAAAAATAAAAAAATTACGGCTGGATTACAAATCCGGCCGTATAAAAAAATCAATGCGGAAACCGCTTGCGCGGCAATTCCTGATATCTTATTGTCAATTCGCCTTTTTCTCCTTCACCCTCACCAGCTTTTCCTTCAGGACATCGAGACAGTCGACCACGGCATCCTCGAAAGTCCTGGCATTTCTCTCGACCACTACGTCATTTCCGGGAATCTGCACCTGTACTTTCACATTCTTGTTCTCATGTTCCGGAAGCAGCGACATCGTGACATCCACTCCGATGATCTCATCATAGAATCTAGGCAATTTGGATAGTTTCTTTTCTACGAAGTCCAGCAATTTCTGATCAGCATTGAACTTGATGGATTGCACTCTAATCTCCATTTTTACCTCCATTTTTAGCCCTCGGATGGGCGGATTTATAAACATTTTTCAGTTTCTCGATGGAGTTGTGCGTGTAGACCTGGGTCGCCGCCAGTGAAGAATGCCCCAGGAATTCCTTTATGGAGTTCAGGTCGGCTCCGTCATCCAGAAGTCCCGTAGCCACCGTATGCCTCAGGACGTGCGGGGACTTCCTTCCGGAAAAGCCGTCCGCCTGACCGAGTTCCTGCCGGACTATCCTGTCGACAAGTTCCGGGTAGACAGGCCGCCCTTTCGCCGTGACAAACAGCGGTGAAGCAGCAGGCTGCACGCTACCGGCCATCGTATCAACTGCATGTAAATATAATGATATTTCCTTACAAAATGAAGGCAAAAGCGGAATTTCTCTCATTTTATCGCCTTTTCCCCGCACCCTCATGACACTTCTGGAGAAGTCCACGTCCCCGCGTTTCAGGCCCACCAGTTCGGAACGGCGGATTCCGGTATTATACAGGGTAGACACCACTGCCCTGTATAACCTTCTGATATAGGACTCTTCCGTCTGATCAGGTGTATCGGAGACATAGGCTTCCGTCACGGCGAAATAATTCCGGATATCTTCCTCCCTGAAAAAGTCCGGCAGGCGTTTTTCCGTCCTCGGGCGTTTGACCAGACGCACCGGATTCGACTTCAGAATCCCCTCCCTGATCAGAAAACGACAGAAGCCGCTCAACACCGAGACATGCAGGTTGACAGTCCTGGACTTGAGCTTCCTCTCCATCAGCGACACCTCATAACCCCTTATGATGTTCGGCCGGAGCGAATCCGCCAGTTCATTGTCGTCAGACACCTGAATATGGGAAACGAAGTCCTCCAGAACAGAGCGGTAAATCTCTGCCGTCCTGTCGGAATATCGTCTGACGGTGGAAATGTAGGCGAGATATTTTTCTATGAGACGGCTTTCCATGGCGGGTGTCACTGTCGAGGAGTCAGCCCCATTCCGGCAGCCTTCTCACGCATGAACCGGTCCGCCTCCTCGAAATTATTGCCTATGACGCCGTCCAGAATGGCATTCTTCACATATTCCTTAAGCTCCCCTATCTGCCTGCATGGCGGTATGCCGAAAAGTTCCATGACATATTCGCCTGAAATGGGATTCTTGAAGTTCCTGACGGCGTCCTTCGCCTCCACCTCGGCAAGTTTCTTCCTGACGGCGATGAAATTCTGTTTCAGCCGCTCCACTTTCCGGGGATTTTTGGAAGTGATGTCGGCATTGCACAGCAGCATGAGGTCATCTATATCGTCTCCGGCCTCGAACAGGAGACGGCGCACTGCGGAATCGGTGACCTCCTCAGTGACCAGAGCTATGGGCCGCAGATGCAGCAGCACGAGTTTCTCCACATACTTCATCTTTTCGTTCAGCGGCATCTTCAGGGACTTGAAGATTTTAGGGACCATTCTGGCGCCGACCACTTCATGACCGTGGAAGGTCCATCCCAGAGACTTGTCATAACGCTTCGTCACCGGCTTTCCTATATCATGAAGGAGAGCCGCCCACCTGAGCCACAGATTCGGTTCGGTCCGGATCGTAGCCTTCTGCGCACCGTCTTCCGACACATAGTCCTTCAGGCTGCCTTCGGCAATGGCCTTTTCTTCTTCGGCGGCTACGTTGTCGAGGACTTCGAGCGTATGGGAGAAATTTTCCTTGTGCCCCCGGCCGTCCACAGTCTCGGTGCCTTTCAGCTTGCAAAGCTGAGGCAATATCAGTTCCAGCAGCCCCGTCTCGTCCATGAGGCGGAACCCTATGGACGGTCTGGAACATACCAGCATCTTGTCCAGTTCTTCGGCAATGCGCTCGCGGGAAAGTATTTCCAGCCTGTCTCTGTTCCGTCTTATGGATTCAAGCGATTCCGGCACTATCCTGAACTGCCTGTCGGCGGTGCTGAGCTTCGTGGCAAACCTGACAGCCCTTATCATCCTCAGAGGGTCGTCGCTGTAGGTCGTATCCGGATCAAGCGGGGTTCTGATGATGCCATCCGCCAGATCCCTGATTCCTCCGAAAGGATCCACGAGAGCGCCGAAATCATCCTTCCCGAGGCTGAAAGCCATGGCATTTATCGTAAAATCCCTGCGTTTCTGGTCATCCTCGAGCGTTCCGTTCTCCACAATGGGTTTCCGGGAATCCCTGCGGTATGATTCCTTTCGCGCACCGACGAACTCGACTTCCACTCCTTTGTATTTCAGCATAGCCGTGCCGAAATTCCTGAACACGGACAGGCGGCTGTGTACTGCGTCCGCCACTTCCCGGGCGAGGTCGATGCCGCTGCCTTCCACCACGATGTCGATATCCTTGCTCGGACGTCCCAGAAAGCAGTCCCTGACATAACCGCCGATAACATAGGCTCTGACACCTCTGGCAGCGGCAATGTCTGAAATGATATGAAAAATCCTGTTGTCCAGGAAGCCGTGAGTAATGGTCATTTCGTCTTGTTTTTCGTCATCAGCGCGGCTGTACGGCCATGTCGTCATATGTAGGAAGTTCCTGAACGAACCTGTATCCGGGTCCCCCTGGACCGTCCCGCCTGCGGCAGACATAGGTAGATGTACCGTTGGTAATGAATATATACCTGACATTCAGCACCATATTATACACTACAGCCTGATCGAGGACAGTCTTGTCAAGAGGAATGTCAGGACGCTTGCATTCCACGACAGCCGCCGGCGACGCATCACGTCCGTAGACCACGATATCCGCCCTCAGCCTCTTTCCGCCGATGGACAACGCGACCTCACTCATCATCATGTGAAGCGGAACCTTCATAAGCCGGTTCAGCTGCATTATGAACCACTGCCTCACATCTTCTTCCGGCGTGAGAGCCACGTTTTTCCGCCTGAGCGGATCCCATACTGTCTTCGCTGTTCCCATTCCGTACCTGACATCCGCACCGATGTCATTTTAATACGGCAAAGGTACTGTTTTTTCCAGAAATTCCACTATCAGGGACTGCACCTCTTTCCCGCAATGATGGCCGCCATCGAAAAAGACGGTTTCCAGACGGCCTTCAGCCCCGAGATCCCGATATATGGACTGCATCCTGCCGAAAGCCTCGCTCACGGGCGGGACAGGAAAGAGATGGTCGCGTGTCCCGTTCAGAAACAGGTAAGGTTTAGGTGCCAGCTTCGCGGCAATGTCCGGGAAATCATACTTTTCCCTCATTTCCGGAATGAGCATGGCGTAGTCCGATGCCTTCGGAGAGACCGGCTGGGTCTCTTTCAATGTCATCCAGCACAGCGACACCCCTGCCTTCACTTCAGGACAGAAGGCTGTCAGAAGCCATGCCCTGTGCGCTCCCATGGACCAGCCGACAGCCGCTACCCTGCTGCTGTCGACACAGTCCATACCTGAAATTATTTCCGCGGCAAGCGCATCTTCCTTCATGGTCATCTCCGCCCAGACAATCCCTTCCGACATCAGACTGTCATACACGGCCTTCTGCCCTTCATACACAAGATGTTTCAATGAATCCAGAACAGGTTTCCCTGTCTTCCTGCCCGGATTGAACTTCAGACGGGACCATTGCCGGCAGGCATCCGAAGAACGGTCTCCCCAGTACAACATGTCAGGAATGATGACTGCATAGCCGAGAGAGGCCAGGGAATCGGCGAAATATACGCCGTCGAAATGTTCATCCACCCACTGCCGCGAAGAGAGCTTCACATGCTCAGGAGCGGATTCCAGAGGTCTGGCAAGTTTCTCTTTTCCGATGTCGAATCTGGCGCCGTGATCGTGAAGCATGACAATTCCGGGACAGCGTGTCAGAGAATCCGCACCGTCCGGCAGCAGGAGATAAGAACGCAGGCCGTAATCTATAAGAAGGCAGTCATACGTGCCCCTGTCTTCCCTTTCCAGGACAGTGAACCGGGCATCGCGGCCAGCCGCAGGCAGAGACGATGACGGCTGGCCCTGTGCCGCAGTACACGGCAAGAGCAACGATATGACTGCCGTAATGATATTCAATATGTTACCTTTTTGCACCATAGTCCGCAAATTCCGGAGCCGGCCGGAATGCTGACAGGTCCCCTCCTTCGAAAGGATCCGAATCAAGTATTTCAGGCTGGGCATAGACGCCTCCAGTGGCGGTATAATTTTCCGGATAGAACATATATATGTTGCTGGCAGTCAGATTGTGGTAGACTGCATTGCCGAAGCAGGCCGGAGATGACGGGTATCCGCCTCCGTCCTTGAACGCCCTTACAGTGAATATATTTGCTGGCGGTGTACCGGTATATGTTCCCTGGAAATACAGCAGGTTCCCGGAGTATTCCAGTTCACCGTATTCTTTCGCTATGATCAGGGAGTTTCCGTCATAGATTACATTTACGAAAGTATTGTCCTCCACGATGAGGCTGCCGGCAGTAGTGCCGTTGGTATTGTTCGGAGTTCCGCTGAGAAGTCTGAACGACTGCACGGAGCCGCCGTCCGCTACGTAGAAGACATTGTTTCTTATTATCATTTCCCGGACTTCGGTAGTGATGCCGCCGGTATGGAAGACAAATCTGTTGGAAGAGCCTGAAGGCAGGCTGAAATTGCAGTCCTGCAATACGAACCTGTCGACTCTCGGAATATAATTGTTAGTATTGGCAGCCAGTGTCAGGAATGCGTTCGAACCGTTCCTGATTTCGCAATTGTCGAAGACGACCTCATTGAATGAGCCTACTTCTTCATAGTCTTTGTTGACTGCGAAGAAGTATGTCGTCACTGCGCTTGCATCGAAGATGAGGTTGCTTGCGACAAGCCTTGATTTCTGGCCGGCAACAGGGGTCAGGAATTTTCTGGCGTCGATGGTTATCAGATTCTTGTTTTCAGGATTGTTGCCGATGACGATAAGATCGGCAGCGGCAGAAAAGCTGGTTACCACGGCCGTCTCGTCGAGGAAGAGTATCTGTCCGTTGTTCGAAGAACTGATGGAAAATTCGCCTGTCCTGTACTTTATCCGGTCTTCGTCAAACTGGCTCTTGTTATAAGCCTTGCCGCCGATGTAGATGTCCTGTCCGCTCATGAAAAGACCGTACAGGCCTTCATCATTTGCAGCTGCCTTCGATGCATCGACAGTGACAGGTTTGCAGTGTCCGGCTGTCACGGAAACGTTTCCTGCCGAGGCGGAGATATGGCTGCCGTCAGTGAAAATGACATTCACCTTCATTCCTGTATAGTCTCCCGGCAATACGACGAGATAATACGGGCCTTCAGCCAGCGCGCCTCCGTCTGCCGCCGAAAGGCGTACTCCGACCGTTTCTTCGGAACCTGACACGGCTGTCGCCGCAGGGTCGGTCCGGCTTGCATCCACGGTATATGCGCCTGTCATGCTCTGGTCGGCTTTCAGGTGTATTTCGCTTACGGCTTTACCGTCGAGGTTCCCGAGGGTGAGTCTGATAAGTCCGGCGATATTCCGGAAGGTCAGGGTTTGGCCTCCTGTCACTGCCACGGACGGATTCAGACCGGTATCAAATGTGGCGTCGGCCGTAGAGAACTGTTCTGTCGGCAGGACTGATGAAATGGTTGTCCCGCTGATGGATGCAGTGGCGGAATACGGATAGAGGGCATGATAGGTTCCGGACGGGACTGCCGCGCCTTCGAAGGTAGCGGTGGCCGAACCCCAGCCTGAGGTTATGACGAAGCGGGCATTGGAAGCCGAGGCATCGAAAATGCTGATGGCATCGTCTTCTGACCAATACACATAGTTGTTTTCGGAATCAATGACTGTCTTGCTCGCGGCCTGATTCCGTACATCTGCGCCCGATGCTGTGAATTCCATTCTGACGCGCGGATCGGATGGAAGCGGGGTGAAGTCGTTCTCTTCTACTGAACATGACAATGCGGAGAGTGATACAAGTCCGCCGAAAAGGTAAAATAGACTCTTTTTCATATCAGCAAAGTTCAGGTCAATAGGTTAATGAAATTTCTTCGTCTTCGGTATATGCTTCATGACCGAAGCTCTGGCAGAATCCTTTTTCTGTCCTGACGAGGGACAGCTCCAGCGAGGGGCTTACATATCCTTCAGCCCTCGCGACTACTTTTGAATCTTGATACATAATTAGTTATTGTTTGTGCTAAATTCGATGCAGGATAGGATCATTTCCGGAACAGTTCTGAAATAGTCATGAGACAGTTCTGAAATAATCTGCACACACATCTTTGTAAAGGTATGCATTCCAGATGAATTGTGCAATTTTTTTTACCGGACTAGTATCATTTTAGGACGGGGATGTGACTAGTCCGTGGGATTTCTGCGGGACTTGGTGCATTGGAGGCGGGAAATGATACTAGTCCGTGGAATTATATCGGGACCTGTGGCATTCTGGGCGGAAAGTGCGGCAGGTCCGTAACATTTTCTCGGGACTTGGTGCAGTTGGGGCGGGAAATGATGCTAGTCCGTGGGATTTCTGCGGGACTTGGCGCATTTGAGGCGGGAAATGATACTAGTCCGTGGGATTATTTCGGGACCTGTAGCATTTTGGACAAAAAGTGTGACAGGTCCGTAACATTTCTGCGGGACTTGGTGCATTGGAGGCGGAAAATGATACTAGTCCGTGGAATTATATCGGGACCTGTGGCATTTTGGACAAAAAGTGTGACAGGTCCGTGGGATTTCTGCGGGACTAGGTGCAGTTGGGGCGGGAAATGATGCTAGTCCGGAGGATTCTTTCGGGACCTGTGGCATTCTGGGCGGAAAGTGCGACAGGTCCGTAACATTTTCTCGGGACTAGGCGCAGTTGGGGCGGGAAATGATGCTAGTCCGTGCGATTCTTTCGGGACTAGGTGCATTTGGGGTGGAAAGTGATACTAGTCCGTGGGATTATATCGGGACCTGTGGCATTTTGGACGAAAACTGCGACAGGTCCGGAACATTTTCTCGGGACTAGGTGCAGTTGGGGCGGAAAATGATACTAGTCCGGAGGGAAGAATCGAAGAGTGTCGAGGAGGGGTATAGGAGGGGTGTAACTGAGAGAAGACAAGAGAGAGGGGGATGAAAGAGTGAGAGAAGAAAAAGGAGTGGGAACAGGAGTAAGGAGGGGCAACCGAGAATAGAGGGGGGGTATGGGAGGGGTGTAACTGAGAGAAGACAAAAAAGAGAGGGGGATGAAAGAGTGAGAGAAGACAAAGGGAGATGGAAGAAAAAGTGAGAGAAAAAAAGGAGGAGATGAAATAAGAGGGGTAAGAAAAGGGGAAAAAAGAAGAGACGGCGGGAATCACTTCCGGCCGTCTCCCCTGCCGGGAAACCCCGGCTGCACAATAACTAATATGTAGTATGTTATTTCTGTACCCAGTACTTGGTGTCGTAGTCGGCACCTGCACCATTGGTCACTACTGATTCATCAATAGGGAAATATCCCTGAGCCACATCCTCTGATATAAATGGGCGTCCTTCCGTATTGCGAATATTGTTTTCACCGGCTGTGACTTTAGAATTCGGATGATTGATATTCCATTGTTTACTTGTTTCTGCATCTGTATAGAGATAGTTGTTCGATATGCTTGACGTCTCTGCGGATCCGAAAACCTGGAACAAAGAAGATGTCGTCGTTACAGAATCATCAAAAAGATAGCTTGCGCAGTTCCCATCTACAACGAAATTACCAATATTATTCCCCACTATAAGACCTGAATTCCTTCTGATATTATAGAAAGTATTACCGGAAACATTCAGATTAGCCTCGAAAGCAGAAGAAGCATTACCGAGATTTACTATAAGTTTTTCAATAGTGTTTTCTGAATAAATTACAGAATTAGTAACAGTCACATCTGTAGGGCCATATGCGGTTTTCGCATCATTCACTCTAAATCCAAAAACAGCATTGGAACCTGCACCGTATTTGACTATACTGTTATTTAGAACAACACTGTTAAATGAATATTCATTAGCCTGATCATAAAACAGATATTGAGTAGTTGTCAGATCCACACTACTATCTTCCACAACTATATCAATTAGCTGGTTATCATAACCGCTCCAATTGGTTCTGAATAAATAATCGGATCGTGTTGTAGAAAGATCAAGATTCTTGAGCACAAAATCGCATCTAATTGAACATGCTGTAAATCGGATTTTCGGCTGGTGATTCTTATGCCTTCCTATAATCACCACTTCCTGAGCGGTTCCCGGTGCCATGGCGGCAGTTTCCAATATGGCATCTGTCTCCGAAGCCTCGATGAAAAGAATTCCTGAAGTCACCGCATCGCCCTGAATAATAGAAACCTGATTATCCAATTCCAGCAACTGATCTACAGTATAAAGTCTTGGAGTGACAGGATAATTGGCGTTGTTGTATTCCTTACCGTTGATTACTATGGTGTATCCTTTCGTAAAGAGGTCGTAGTAGTCATTCTCATCCGCAGGCTCTAACTCGGCATCGGTCAGTTCCACTGCGATTCCGTCAAATGCAGCCAAAGCCGCTCCTGCCTTGAGTACGAGAGGCTGGCCGTATTCTGTTTCCGGCACAGTTATCTCCAGAACACCTGAATTAAGGGTCTCGTCATTGTCAGCATAACTTGAAAAAGCATGAGCAGTACCGGCGTTCAAGGTAATTGTGTTCTGGGCATTCTGGGCATTGTTAGGATGGGCGTAAAGCCTGATCTTCGTTATCTGCTTGCCGGCTATGGTCGGAAGAGTGATTTCTCCGCCATCGGCGTTTGCCCGGAGGGAAGAAGGCAGCTGGCCGGTAGCATCACCGCCATTCCATACGGTGCAATTTGCAAATCCCCAATTATATGACTTTCCGTCGCTGGCAACCTGCTGCGGAGCTATCTCATCGAGAGCAGTGAAATCCCAATAAAGCGATTCTGACTCTGTAAACCCTGAACCTGAAATATCGAAAGTAAGGCCGTTCAGCTGATTGGCCAGAATAGAAGCGCCCGCAGCCGGGATAGTCCTGACAAGGGTCTTCGTTTCCGTAGTGACTGTCACTGTCATGTCGCCGGTAGAGGCAAACGGATACACTGAATACCATACAGGCCATCCTTCTCCGGATTTCTGAAGGCCTTCTGCATAGACTGCCGTCACGGTATTGGATGAAGCAGCGATACTGTTGACCTTGCAGGCGTCATATTCGTAGGCGAAATTCAGGTATCCCGTTCCGGCCATACCTTTATCTTTTTCGATAGCCTGATTGAACCGGAGTGTCACGGCATAGATCTTCTCGTTTCCGAGGATACCTGCGCCATCGGTGATGGTAAGACGGAGAGGAGCAGTCAACCTTTTGAAACTGGTGATCTCAAGCTCTGTTTCCACAGACACCTGCTGCGCACCCTGTCCGAGAAGGATATCATAGTTAGGATCATAAGTGTCCGCTCCCGGAGTCTGGACAGGAGACAGCTTGAAAGATGCGGCCACTCCGGTGGTATTAATACCTGTAGTATTCAGGTCTGGCACTATCACGCAATAGTCGTATGTCTCGGCTCCGTCTATCGCATCATGGGTGAATGTATAGAGACCGCTGCCCGAAGAGGCGACATTTCCGGCCTTGCCCGCCATATACTTGCCGGAGGCTCCACCGGCATTGGCTGAATTTCCATAATATATGGCAAAAGTCTCGGTTCCTGTCCACTGAACGCCCTGTCCCGGCTGATATGCGGTCTTTGTACCGTCTTCCGGTATCCATTCGTTACCTTCCACGTACATGGTCTTGGTTACCTGAGGCACTGAAGCCCCTGCATTGCCTTCAGTAAGTTCTTTCTGGCATGATGCCAGCATCAACGCGCCTGCTGCGAGGCCGAAGATTATAAAAGATTTTTTCATGTTCCTTCTGTTTTAGATTAAACGACTATTGAGGCAATACATCATGCCAGATGTCTTCGATCGTTCCGTCAGTCCATGTATCGACAGGATCAGGACTCTGAGCAAAACCTTTTTCGGCATTTACCTCGAAAATCTCCACCGAAGGGCTTACATATCCCGGGGCGGAAAGAATTGAAAAGAATTTGTCCATAATTCCAGTATTAGTGTTATAGTAATTAAAGATTTCCATGCGGTTTCCATCCCTGTCAGAAAGGCAGCCATCCGGCAATACTCCCGATGATTCACACATTCAAGGACTGCAGGGACATCAAGACGAAATTAAATGAAAAAAGGCTTTCAGGAAAGTCAGGTAAACCCCGATTAATCAAAAGTGAAAGATTTTACACAAATTTGAAATAGTTTTTCCGATTCCTCCTGGTACACAGGAGGCACAATCGCAGAGAATCGCGAAAGAAATTTTGTAAAATACCAAAACCTCGTCTAATTTTGCGAAGACGGGCAACAGGCTTCATCAAGCCCGGGACCATACAATATAATATACCAGACATGTTGAAACTCCAGACACCGGTAGACATAAGGCCAGGACAGGTGCGAATCTCACCTGAAGACAGTATCATGATACTGGGAAGCTGCTTTGCGGACAATATAGGCAGGAAAATGGAAGAGATCGGGATGGATGTGTGCGTAAATCCTTTCGGCACTCTTTATAATCCGGCGTCCATCTGCGATGCAGTAAGACGGCTGGCCTCGGGACGGCATTTCGGGAAGGAGGAATGCCGGATGATGGGAAGCGGAGCCGGACTGACATGTTCTTTCAGCCACCATACTTCTTTCGCAAGGAAAACCGAAGAGGAATTTATAGAGCATGCTAATGAAGTTCTGGACCGTGCTTCGGACTTTTTCAGATCATGCAGCCGCCTCATCATCACTTTAGGGACAAGCTGGTGCTACAGGCACATCGACGATGACAGGATAGTGGCCAACTGCCTGAAACGGGACGCCAAGGAGTTCCGGCGCGTAAGGCTCGGCACTGAAGAGTCAGTAAGATATATAGAAGAGGCCACAGGCACATGGATGGAGACCGGGAAGCCGCAAGATCGTGGAATCA
Source organism: uncultured Bacteroidales bacterium (assembly GCA_944323845.1). Taxonomy (GTDB): domain Bacteria; phylum Bacteroidota; class Bacteroidia; order Bacteroidales; family UBA932; genus Cryptobacteroides. Next base: position 54,030 of record CALUUA010000006.1, on the reverse strand, counting down.
TACTGACAGTCAGCCCGATACGGCATCTGCGCGACGGGGCGCACGGAAACCAGACGAGCAAGGCCTCGCTGCTGCTTGCAGCCGATGAAATATGCAGCAAACACGCGTACTGCGACTATTTTCCTGCCTATGAAATAGTCATGGACGAATTGAGGGATTACCGTTTCTATGCCGAGGACATGCTGCATCCCTCACGTCAGACCATAGAATACATCTGGGAAAGGTTCTGCGACTTCGCAATACCGGAAAAAGACAGGCAGACCATAGCTGAAATGGAAAAAAGATACCGTCAGTCATGCCACAGACCGAATCTGGCACAGTGATACCCGCATAAGAGAAATGACTGGTACAGAAAGAAGATACATCACGGTTCTGCTTCCGCTCAAAATAGAGTGGGAGCCGTATTATTCCGTACCGGACGGGATGGAAGCCATGACAGGCGACTGGGTCAATGTCGTCTTCGCCAACAGGTCGTATCAGGGAATAGTAACGCAGACAGGAGTAATCCCGGAGACAAGGCCTGAGAAGATCCGGGACATCAGCGGAAAATCGGAAGGGCTGAAGCCTGTAATCCCTGAAGAAATACGTCTGTGGAGGATGGTAGCCGACTATTATCTGTGTACAGTCGGCGAAGTGTTCAAGGCTGCATATCCCATGATGAAAATTTCGGAGGCGGAAAAACTGGCCAGACGACAGGAGGCCGAAAGGCAGCGCAGGCTGAGAATGACAGAAACCCTTAATCTGAAAATCGGAAAAATCGCTGAAAGACTCCTTAAAAAACAGGAAAAACTCGCAAATTCAGAAAAAGTCCTGATTGAAAAAGAAAAACTTTCGCAAAAAAAAGAAAAAGAGCTGGCTGCTTTGAAGGAAGCCATAGCAAAATTGCAGGACGAACTCGGAAGACTGAAAGAAAGGCTTGCCGGCATTGCCGGTCCCGACAGGGACGGCAGCGGAAACGGAGAAGGAGACAGCTTCGGAAATGGAAACGGAGAAGGAGACAGCTTCGGAAATGGAAATGGAAACGGAGAAGGAGACAGCGGCAGGGAGCACAGGAAAATTGCCCTGAACAGGGCACAGGAAACGGTCTGCGAGGCGGTCCGCCAGTCCGAAGGCAGGCCTGTCCTGATCCACGGGGTTACAGGGTCGGGAAAAACAGAGATATATCTGGAACTGGCGAAAGAGGCGATGGATGAGGGCAAGAACGTACTGTATTTAGTACCGGAAATAGCCATGAGTTCCCAGCTGCAGGAAAGGGTCAGAGCTGTTTTCGGGGAAAATCTGCTGGTGTTCCATTCCGAAGAGACCGCTTCGAGCCGCAGGAAGACAGCCGAACGGATACGCGGAAGCCGGACCTGCCGGAAACCGTACATCGTCCTCGGCACAAGGTCATCGCTATTCCTTCCGCATTGCGGCCTTGGGCTGATCATCGTGGACGAGGAGCATGACGGTTCTTACAAGCAGGACTCCCCTGCCCCGCGGTACAACGGCCGGGACGTCGCAGTGATGCTGTCCACCATCCACGAATGCCGTATCGTGCTCGGTTCCGCCACGCCTTCCCTGGAGTCGCTTTTCAACGCCGGGTGCGGGAAGTATTCGCTGCAAAGGCTCAGGACAAGATTCTATGGCGCCGGCGATGCGGAGGTGGAGATTGTAGACACGAATGCGGAACGGCGGAAAAGAGGAATGAAGGGGTCATTTTCCCTGAAACTCATAGCGCGGATGGAAGAGGCTATGTCAAAGGGAGGACAGATATTGCTGCTACGGGCCAGAAGGGCGTTTTCCCCTGTCCTTCAGTGCCCTGAGTGCGGGGAAATACCGAAATGCCCGCATTGCAACGTGAGCCTGAGTCTCCACAAGAACCCGGACAGGATGATGTGCCACCACTGCGGCCTTGTCCTGCCTTTCAACCCGAGGTGCGACAAGTGCGGGGCTGAACTTCAGGGCATAGGCAGCGGAACGCAGAAAATAGAGGAAGAGCTGACGGCGCTGTTTCCGGAAGCCCGGATAGCCAGAATAGACGGAGACACTCCGAAACCGGCCGTCGATTCCGCTGTGAAGGATTTCAATTCAGGCCGGACAGACATCCTCGTAGGGACGCAGATCATAGCGAAAGGCTTCGATTTTCCTGGCCTGACACTGACCGCCGTCATTTCTGCGGACTCTCTGCTGGGACTTCAGGATTTCAGGGCGGACGAAAAGGCTTTCCAGGTGTTGGAACAGCTCCGCGGCAGATGCGGCAGGAGAGACAATCCGGGCGTATTCGTGGTCCAGACAGCGAAACCGGAACATCCGGTCTACAAACTCTTAGCCCACGGAAGCGAAGAGGAATTTTACGGGTCTCTCATGCAGGAAAGGAAGGATTTCGGCTATCCGCCGTTCACGAGAATAATAAACCTGACAGTGAGGGACGCTTCAGAGGAATCGGCGGAAAACATGTCACGGCAGCTGGCCGAGGACATCAGGGCTGCCTTGACAGGCAATGGCGGCGTCCCCGACTTCGAAACCGTCACTCCGCCATACCGTCCGCCAGTGGACAAAGTCGCCGGGAACTACATAAGGACAATCAGGATAACCCTTAAGAAAGACAGGCAGATGCACCGGCTGAAAAAAGCCGTCGCCGGAACAGTTTCCGGATTCGAGGAAAGGCAAAGATACCGCGGACACATCGTCATCGACGTGGATCCCGGGTAAAATCGTGCAGGACGTTTATCCTGTCTTCAAGGACTTCGAATCTCACCGGTGAATTCCCTATGATTTCGCCGTCGACCTCGATCAGTTCTCTGGACTCGCTGCGCGGAACCACCGTAACGCATCGTCCGCGACCGCAGACAAGCCCTTTTATGGTGGTGAATCTGCCGTCAAAAAGCCTTGCGACATGGAGCAGGACCCGGCCTACCGCCTGCTGAGGTATGACAGTGAGATCTAGCAGACCGTCATCGAAGACGGCATCTGGGGTCTGGCGAAGCCCTCCGCCGCAATATTTCCCCGTACCGAGTGCTACAGAAAAACAGTTCCCTTCGAAAACCCTTTCTCCATCGAGGAAAACGGCCATAGGGACGGAGCGATAGTACAGGAACAGGTACAAGAGAGCGTTGATATAGAGCAGCTTGCCCCGCATCCCCTTGGCTTTCTGCATGTTCACCCTCTCGCATACTCTGGCATCGAAACCGACGCCTCCGATATTCATCATGTAGGAGACATTTTCCGGAACTGCAGTCATAAGCCGGCTGTCCGGCACCTGAGGCAGGGCGCTGACCTTCACCACATCCTGCCGGATAAAGGATTCGCTGCGGATAAGGGACACTGTCTCTTCCATATTATAATGTATGCCGTGAATCCTTATCCAGTCGTTTCCGGAGCCTATCGGGATGACGGCAAGCGTAAAGTCGGAAATCCTCGCGGGCCGCACAGTACCGGCCGATTCTCCGACATATTTCATAATGCCTTCGAGAACTTCATGTATGGTGCCGTCGCCTCCGACGGCAATGAATCTGCGGAAGCCCTTTGCGGCCGCCCTGTATGCTATGCCTGCGGCATGATATTTATAGTCGGTGTACTTGTTGTCGTGACAGATTCCCATCTTCACCAGAAGCTGTTCCGCTTCTCTCCACAATGAGGCTGTCTTCCCGCTTCCGGCATGAAGATTCACGACAGCAAGCCATGTCAGTTCAATAGGGTTCATAATCAAGCATTGCCCGGAGGGCATTATGATATGCCTTGCCGGAAAGATTTGTTTTCGCAGGCACAAAAATAGCAATTAAGGGGGACTAACGAAATTTTTTTATAAATTTGCAAGGATATTGTCATATATAGAATATGGGAAAGGTCATAGCAATAGCGAACCAGAAAGGAGGGGTCGGAAAGACTACTACAGCCATCAATCTGGCTGCATCTCTGGCAGTTCTGGAAAAGAAAGTACTGATCATAGATGCCGATCCTCAGGCCAACACGACTTCCGGGCTGAACTTTTCTCCCGACGATGACCAGAAGAGGACGCTTTATGAGGTGATGATCGGGAAGCTCGATGTCAGGGACGCCCTTATCCAGACGGAAATAGCCAATCTGCACATGATCCCTTCGCACATAAATCTCGTGGGAGCGGAAATAGAGATGCTGGAAAGCGAGGAGCGGGAGTCAGTGATGAAGAATGCCATAGCTCCCGTGCGGGGCGATTATGACTTCATCATCATCGACTGTTCCCCGTCGCTGGGTCTGATCACCGTAAATTCCCTGACTGCGGCCGATTCGGTGATGATTCCGGTCCAGCCGGAGTTCTTCGCTCTGGAAGGGCTCGGGAAACTGCTTCAGACCATCAGGATAGTCCAGGGAGGGGTGAATCCGGGGCTTGGCATAGAAGGTTTCGTGGTGACGATGTTCGACGGAAGGACGAAGGTCCACACGCAGGTGGTGAATGAACTGAAAGAGCATTTCAAGGACATGGTATTCAAGACCATAATACAGAGGAACATCAGGCTGAGCGAGGCTCCGTCGCACGGAAAGCCCATCATCCTGTATGATGTCATTTGCAACGGCACTACGAATTATCTGAATCTCGCCAAGGAAGTGCTTGAAAAAAACAACATGCTATGAGCAAACAGCAGAGAGGATTAGGGAGAGGTCTGGGGGCCTTGCTCGGAGACGCGGATCTGAGCCAGATCAGGAAACCGGTGGAATACGTTCACAAAAGCGTGGTGTCCTCCGATACCGACACCGACAGGGGCAGCGCGGACATAATGCTGATACCGGCGGACATGATCGAGCCGAATCCGTTCCAGCCGAGAATGTCATTCGACAGCGAGGCTTTAGAGGAACTGGCGGAATCCATAAGGTCGCTCGGCCTTATCCAGCCCGTGACGGTCAGGAAGAAATCTCCGGACAGATACCAGATAATAAGCGGAGAACGCAGGTTCAGGGCATGCCGGATGGTCGGGATGGAAGAAATACCGGCCTATATCAGGGACGCGAACGATCAGGGTATGCTCGAAATGGCCATAGTAGAGAACATCCAGAGGGAGGATCTCGACCCGATAGAGGTGGCCATGAGCTATGACAGGCTGATTGAGGAGTGCCATCTGACCCATGAGCAGATGGCGATGAGGGTGGGCAAGAAAAGGGCGTCCGTGACAAATTATCTGAGGCTTCTGCATCTGCCGGCCAAGGTGCAGCATGACCTGAAAGTGGGACTTCTTTCAGTGGGACATGCCAAAGTCCTTCTCGGCGTAGAAGATCCTGCGCTTCAGGAGCAGCTCTGCGATCAGGTCATAAAGGGCGGGCTGTCAGTCAGACAGCTTGAAGAGAAGGTGAAGAGGCTGATGAAAACCGGTCAGGACACTGAAGATGCACCCGGACAGGAGCTTCCTGAAGACTACTCCAGAATCCTGGACATCGTGGGAAAATATTTCGGGAACAACATAAGCCTGAAGCGGACATCGGGAGGCAAAGGCGCCATGACCATTCATTTTTCATCCGATGAAGAGGTCAGGAAATTCCTCGAAGCGCTGGAACGCTCCGGCATCTGAATCTGAGAACAGTTAAAATCCATCATGACGTGGGAAAAACTGCAAAATACCTGATATTGACCATCATCTGCCTGACGGCCTTTTCCGTGGCTTCCGAAGCCCAGTTCAGAGAAGAGGCCTTCACCCAGACATACAATGAGCAGTCGGATTCTACCGAGACCTCGGATACTTCGGACAAGCTTTTTACTTTCAAGGAACTTTTCGGAGGTCTTGCCCACAAGCAGGATCTGAGGATAGGGACCATGTTCGCCAGTTCGATGATCATACCCGGCATTTCCCAGATTTACAACAGGGACTGGTGGAAACTTCCTGTCATATACGGAGGAATCGGGACATGCGCAGGTCTCGGAGGCTATTATCTCCATCAGTACAACCTTTCGAAAAAGGCATACGAAGCGGCATACGCCCAGGATCCGAATACCCCGCTGAGAATAGACAATGCGGCCAAACAAACCGGAACATGGCTGCTCGTGGGAGCCGGATTGATATACTGGGGCAGCCTGATGGACGGTGTAATATGCTATAAGAAAGACGTACACCCTCACCCGGGACGGGCGACAGTGTATTCGATCCTGCTTCCCGGACTCGGACAGGCATACAACGGGGAATATTGGAAAATCCCGATTTACTGGGGCTGTCTGGCCGGCTCCATACATTTCCTGGTCACGAACAACACGAACTACGAAAGATTCAAGAGAATACATAATGAAGCCACGAATCCTGACGTGGAATATACAGGTCCCATAACAGCAGAGACGGCTGTCTGGTACAGGGATGTCTACAGAAGATACAGGGACTATTCGATAGTCGCTACAGTACTGTTTTATCTTCTTCAGGTAATAGATGCGAATGTTTTCGCCTACATGCATGACTTCGAGGTATCCGACAGCATCTCTATGCGTCTGGAACCGGCAGTCATGACCCCTGAGACTTTCTATGCATTCAATCCGTCGGCACAGGTCATGCCTGGAGGCAGCAGCATCGGGCTGAAACTCGGTTTCCGGTTCTGACCAGCCAAATGAGATTTTGATTATGGACATATTGAGATTATGCATGACGGCCTTTCTGGCCTTGTCAGTCATTGCGCCTGCGCAGGCTGACGGAACTTCTTCGCAAGTGACGAGGAGGGACAGCGATGATGTGGAGAACGCGACCAGAGCATCGAGAAAAAAGGCTGAACTGGTCAGGGAAAATGCCTTGCTGAAAATGGAACTTGATTCGCTGAAGGCGGAACTGACCCGTATGCGCGATGAAATGCAGGGGCTCGACAGTCTTGAATACGAGCTGCTGGACATTTACGACGAGAACGAAGACAAGAGCGCGGCCGGACTGAATCCCGAAGACTACAATGCCGAAGTTTCCGACAGCCTGCTGAACATCTGGTATCTCCAGCAGAAAATAAGCGATACAGGCATTCCGGACTATGACATGGACACGGTCAGATTCTCCACCAATGTCCCGGATTCAGTCTATATAGAAAGAATCAAGGCCATGAACTCTTTCATAGAGCTGCCATATAACTCGATAGTGAAAAACTACATAGTCCTGTACTCCGAGAAGATGAGCGCGACCATGCCGCAGGTTCTGGGACTGTGCTCGTACTATATGCCTATCATAGAGGAAATCTTCGACGAACATGACATCCCTCTGGAACTCAAGGCGATGGCTGTAATAGAATCTGCCATGAATCCGAAGGCTGTATCACGAGCCGGGGCGAAAGGCATGTGGCAATTCATGTACAGCACGGCGAAAATATACGGACTCGAGATAAATTCTTTCGTAGACGAGAGGCTTGACCCGATAAAGGCAGCCCATGCAGCCGCGGAATATCTCAAGGATTCCTATAATATTTTCGGGGACTGGAATCTGGCCATAGCATCGTATAACTGCGGGGCGGGAAATGTCAACAGGGCGATACGGCGCAGCGGCGGGAAAAGGGCGTTCTGGGACATCTATCCGTATCTGCCGCGCGAGACAAGGGGATATGTCCCGGCATTCGTCGGCGCGCTTTACACCATGACCTACTACAAGGAACACGGGATACAGCCTCAGGCCGTGGACATGCCGGTCCACGCCGACACTTTCAGGATAAACAGGATGCTGCATTTCAAGCAGATAGAAGAGTTGGCAGGTGTTCCGCTCCAGACGGTCAGGAACCTGAATCCGCAATACAAGCACGATATCATCCCGGGAAACGAGAAGGAGTACATACTCCGGATACCGTTCAATTATACCGGGGCATTCATAGACCATGAAGACTCTCTGTATTCATACAAGGCTGACGAATATTTCAACCCTGTGGTAATCAAGAAAATCAAGGACGGGGGCGACGGTGAAAGGATTGTCCACCGGGTAAGGAGCGGAGAAGTCCTGGGGAAAATCGCCATCAGATATCATGTGAGCGTCAGTCAGATAAAGAGGTGGAACAACCTGCGCAGCGACAACATCAGAATCGGACAGAGACTCGTAATCTATCGCGGAGGCAAAGGGCCGGCAGTGTCATCGGGAAAGTCACGAGGCAATGACGGGAAACCTAATCCGCCGCACAAGTCTACCGTACCGGCCGATGCAGACTACACGGTCTACACGGTAAAATCAGGGGATTCGCTCTACCTCATCGCCAAGAACTACCCGGGTGTCAGCGCACAGAACATCATGGATTTCAACGGGATAGGCAGCAAAATCAAGCCCGGCATGAAAATCCGGATACCTAAACTGTAGTCAGATTCTGGAAGCGGCATTGATTCCGTCCAGAGCTGACGAGACTATGCCGCCCGAATACCCTGCACCTTCACCGCACGGATAAAGTCCGGGCACATCAGGATGCTCGAAAGTCTCTGCATCACGCGGTATCCTCACAGGTGAGGAAGTTCTGGATTCCACTCCGAGCAGGAGGGCTTCGTTCGTATAATAACCTTTCATCTTCTTGTTTCCGATTTCAGGGAAAGCATACTTGAGACGGAGGGAGACCGGTTCCGGAAGGAGTTCATGCAGAGGAGCATTCACCGCTCCGGGACGGTAGGAAGTGGCCGGAAGTCCGGAAGAAGGCACTCGCCTGCAGAAATCCATCATACGCTGAGCCGGAGCCATGAAAGAACCGGAAAAGGCGAACATCCGTTTTTCCACATCTCTCTGGAAATGAAGCAGGGCCAGCGGACCGTATTTGGCATATTCGGGAAAATCCTCGGGCTCAACGGAAACCACGACACCGGCATTGGCCCATCTGGAATTTCTGGCGGAATTGGACATCCCGTTCATGACCACCCCGTCGGGCTCCGTGGCGGATGGGACGAGGATACCGCCCGGACACATGCAGAAAGAAAAGACTCCCCTGCCCTCTATCTGCGTCACGAAAGAATACTCGGCCACCGGCATGTACGGCTGGTACCTGCCGTGATACTGGATCCTGTTTATCAGATGCTGCGGATGCTCGGCACGGACGCCGAGAGCAAAGCCTTTGGCCTCCAGCCTCCAGCCCTTTCTTCCGAACATTTCGTAAATATCGCCGGCCGAATGTCCCGTAGCGAGGATGACTTTCCCGGCATTCCAGACAGAACCGTCGGCGCAGCTGACTTCCATAGAACCGTCCCCCTTTCTGCATATGTCAGTGACCGCCGCCCCGAAATGATACTCTCCCCCGTGCTCCTCAATGCATTTCCTGATATTTTCGACTATTGACGGAAGCCGGTCGCTGCCAATATGCGGGTGCGCGTCTATCAGGATATCCGGATCCGCGCCGAATCTCACCAACTGATACAGGACCTCCCTTATATCCCCTCTCTTCGACGACCTCGTGAACAGTTTCCCGTCCGAAAACGTGCCTGCTCCCCCTTCGCCGAAACAATAGTTCGAATCCCTGTCCAGTATGCCCTCCCTCGACAGTCGGGCAATATCGAATTTTCTCTGATGGACATCCTTTCCCCTCTCCAATATCACAGGCTTCAATCCTCTGGTAAGGAGTTTCAATGCCGCAAACATCCCGGCAGGGCCGGCGCCGATGATCAGGACAGGTTCAGACGAGGATACATCCTTGTATTCTTCCATCACATACTCCGGCTCCTGCTCCCCTGCCACATAAGACAATATCCTGTACCTGTACAGTATTTCCCCTCTCGCATCGACGGAGCGTTTCAGGATACGGTAGCCGGCCACTGCCCGGGGAGGCACTCCCATAGCCTTGGCGGCAGCTGCTATGATCTGTTCCTTTTCAGGGTTCCTGCCTATCGGCAATGCTATTTCGAATTCTTTCATAATACGCTGTTTTTTCTGTGGCCGTAAGAGCCGCAGGATGACCGAATAGCCAATGTCATTTCCGGAAATCGGCTATACGGGATACCGGAGCCACATCCAGAGGAGTCCGTTCGCCATGCAGATAATGGAAATAACCGGCGATGGCTATCATCGCCGCATTGTCCGTGGTAAACTTGAACTCAGGCAGATACGTAGTCCAGCCGCGCTTGGCTCCCTCCCGTGTCACAGCCTCGCGGAGTCCGCTGTTCGCCGACACTCCCCCGCCTATGGTTATCTGCCGGATGCCCGTGGCCTTGGCGGCTTTCACCAGCTTGTCCATAAGGATTTCTATCAGGGTCTTCTGGAAGCTGGCGCAGATATCTTCCTTGTTCTTTTCCATGAACAGGGGGTCAAGAGCCATCTGATCCCTTACGAAATACAGCAGGGATGTCTTGATGCCGCTGAAACTGTAATCATATCCGGGGACATACGGCTTCGCGAAATGGAACCTGTCCGGATTCCCCTGTTTAGCCAGCCTGTCCACCACAGGCCCGCCGGGATAACCGAGCCCCATCATCTTCGAACATTTGTCGAAAGCCTCGCCCACGGCATCGTCTATGGTCTGGCCGAGAATCTCGAAATCCAAAGGGCTGTTCACCTTTACTATCTGGGAATTGCCTCCGGAAACGAGGAGGCAGAGATATGGGAAGTCCGGATGCTGGTTTTCCTGTCCGTATTGCCTGATGAAGCAGGCAAGCACATGACCCTGAAGATGATTCACCTCCACCAGAGGCTTGTTCAGGGCGACAGCCAGTCCTTTGGCGAAGGAAGTCCCTACAAGGAGCGAGCCCAGAAGTCCCGGACCTCGGGTGAACGCGATGGCAGTGATGTCCTCCGCCCTGATTCCGGCCCGGTCGATAGCCTGGCTGACGACAGGTACGATGTTCAGCTGATGGGCTCTGGAAGCCAGTTCCGGTACCACGCCTCCGTATGCCTTGTGGACATCCTGACTGGCCAGAACATTCGACAGAAGATAACCGTCCTTTATGACTGCGGCCGAAGTATCGTCGCACGATGATTCTATTCCCAGAATGATATCCGCCATAATCCGTTTGATTGAATGGTGGCAAAATTACGATATTTATTCGATAAAATGACTATTTTTGTAAATTGACTTAAATCCGGCTGAGACATCAAAAAGTTATTCAAAATATTCTGGCTTACGTTCGTGGCTGTCACGGCAGTCCTGTTGGGGGCGATCCTTGCCGTCCAGCTGCCGCAGGTGCAGACTTTTCTAGTCGGAAAGGTGACGGAAAAGCTGGAAGGGAGCCTGGACGGAAGGATAGAATTCGAAAAGATCCACATCAAGCCTTTCAATGCCCTGATAATAAAGAATGTAGCCATCACAGACAATCATCCTGTCATAGAAGGCGCCGATACGCTTTTCAGGGCGGAATATGTCATAGCTCGGTTCACCCTCCGCGGTCTTTTCAGCAAGCACGGCCTGTATATAGGAAGAGCATATGTATCGAATGCCGAAATGACTCTCGCAATCGAGGAGGAAACGGATAACCTTTCACGCATATTCAGGATTCCCCCGCCGGACTTCGACCAGCCGAAGCCGACAGATCCGGTATTCAAGATCAGGAGGGCCTCCGTATATGACATGACCTTCAAGCTGAAAAGCATAAGGGAAACCCCGTACAGGTACATAGGTTACGGCATAAACTGGAATGATCTGGAAGTAAACGACATAAATGTAGAAGCCCGCAGAATCGACCTGACAGGCCCGGTGATGAAAGGCGTCGTGGACTACATGTCTTTCACTGAAAAAAGCGGCTATGTCTGCTCGTCGCTGACAGGGAAAGCCACTGTCGGGAACGGGCGCGCCCTGATAGAGGAAATCAGGCTGTCCGATCCCTGGTCGGAACTTTATCTGCCTATGTATTCCATGTCTTACGCATCCCCGCTCGATTTCGAAGACTATATCAACAAGATACGCATGGACGGCGTTACCGTCAATTCCATGGTGGACATGAAGTCGATTTCGTTTTTCGCTCCTGAGCTGGAAGGCGTAAACCTGAAGGCCATGGTGTCAGGCACCGTGTCCGGCACCGTAAGCGACCTCGGATTTTCAGAGATGGACATCGCGACTACAGACGGTCTGCAGTTGAGATTCGACGGCAGGATGACAGGCATTCCCGACATCGGACGCACAAGCGTACTTTTAGACCTGCACCAGCTGCGGGGTACGACCGAAAGTCTGGAAAGAGGAATAAAGGCGTTCGCCCCTGATGCGGCCATAGAAATCGGAGACATAGCCCGAGGTTCTGAAATCAGGCTGCACGGCCATGCATCAGGGCTGCTCGACAATCTGAACACGGACATGGTGGCAAGCCTCGGAGCCGGATATGTGGATACGGAACTGCACATCCGGAACCTGATTTCCACAAGCAAGCCGCTGAATATCGAAGGCACAATATCGTCGCACAATTTCGATATAGGGAAAATTCTGGACACGGATATGCTGAGACAGTGCTCCATCAGGTCGGGATTCAGGGCTGACCTCGGGAATACGGAAGACGGCATAGATCTGGAAATAGATTCCCTGTATGTGGACAGACTGCATTTCAACGGCTATGACTACAGCAATATTGCCGCAGCCGGCATAATGAAAAAACATGCTTTCGACGGAAGAATCGTATGCAATGACCCGAATCTGAATTTCATATTCCAGGGGGTGTTCTCTCTCTCGTCAAAGACCAGCAACGCCGTCTATAAGTTCTACGCCAATCTCGGATATGCGGATCTCAACGCCATGAACATAGACAAAAGGGGGCTGTCGAAAGTGAGTCTTCAGGCAAGCGCGAATTTCAACAGGAGGAAGAACGGAGACCTTCTCGGAAGCATGGAGGTGAATGACGTGGTTCTGGAAAACGATTCCGGGCAGTATGATATAGGGGATATCGACATCAGATCCTATTTCGGAGACGATCTGTACAGAATGAGGATGAGTTCGTCCTTTGCCGATGCATCGTTCTCCGGTTCGGCACAGCTTACGAGCTTCATCGGGGACCTGCAGAATATTACTTTGAAAAGGGAGCTGCCGGCGCTTTTCAGGGATACTGTCAGGACAGCCCACAATGAAAGGTACAGGATAGCATACAGGGGGAAAAATTCCATGGACCTGCTCGCCTTCCTGTCCCCCGGACTGTATATTTCCGACAGTACGTCACTCGATATCAGGATAGACACCGCCGGAGTATTCACCGCCGACCTGAAGTCTCCGCGTATAGCCTACAACGAGAACTATATCAGGAACATGGAGATGAAGCTGAACAATATTAACGGGAGCCTTACGGGCGAAATCACAGGCGATGCCGTAAACATAGCGACCGTCACTCTGGAAAACAACAGCTTCAAGATGTTCGCGAAAAATGATTTCGTCGGGCTCGGCTACAGCTATGAGAATCCGGGGAGTCTGATCAACAGGGGCGAAGTCTTCCTGACCAGCGACATAAGACGCGACGAAAACGATCTGGTGAATTTCCATATCAAGATGCTGCCGTCCAGACTGCTGCTCAATTCACGGGAGTGGAACATAAGGCCGTCGGCTCTCGACATAAAGGGACCGGACATCGACATAGACCGCATGGAGTTCACCAGCGGCGACCAGTCAATCCGCATAACGGGCGGCTATTCCCCTGTCGAGACAGACACTCTGGGAGTCAGGCTTGAGCGATTCGACATATCCGTCATAAATCCGATACTGAAAAACCGTTTCGGAATAGAAGGAGCGGCTACAGGCGAAGCCCGTTTCGTGTCCGGAGCGCGGAACAACAGACTGATGCTGGATTTTCTGGTGGATTCCACCAGACTGTCCGGCGCAGATATAGGCGTCCTGCGACTGTCCAGCAGATGGAACAAGGCGCAAGACAGATTCGATGTACTGGCAGCAAACGAGACAGGAGGCATGAGGACATTCAGGATTTCCGGCAGCTACTCTCCTGTGTCAGGGCATACAGACCTGCTGGCAGACCTCAACGGCATGGACATATCGTATGCCCAGCCTTTCCTCGAAACCGTTTTCAGCGAGATGTCCGGACACATATCCGGAAAAATAAGGGCCGAAGGGCCTGTCGACGAGCTGAATATCTACAGCGAAGGGGCGCGCATCGACGATTCGACGCTGAAAGTGGCGTTCACCAACGTGCCATACAACGCGTCCGGGACATTCCATATCGACGGAAACGGAGTCCACTTCGATGATATCATGATGACCGACAGGTACGGAAACCGCGGACAGATTACCGGAGGTATCATCTATGACAGGCTCAAGGACATGAGGATGGACACGAGAATCAGCATAAACGGAATGGAATGCCTGAATACGGCCGACAGCGGCAACAGTACGATTTACGGAAATCTGTTTGCCTCCGGCAATCTGTCCATTACCGGTCCGTTCAATTCCCTGAAGATGGACATAAATGCCAGCACCACAGGCGCCGGACAGCTCCATATCCCTATCCAGTCGTCGGCCACTGCCATCACGAGCAACCTTCTGACCTTCAAGGAAGAATACAGGGAAGAACACATAGACCCCTACGAGCTGATGATGAAGAAGATCACCACAGACAAGCAGTCGGCCGAAGAACTGGCGATACGACTGAACGTGGAGGCGACTCCTGAAGTGGAAGCATTCGTAGAGATAGACAAGGCCACCGGAAATGTCCTGCGCGGACGCGGTTCCGGGAACATCGAGCTCGAACTTCGCGGTGAAGAGTTCAATATTCTCGGAGACTACACTTTGACCGGAGGCAACTACAGGTTCGTGGCCGAAGGTCTGGCCTACAAGGATTTCACCATCGCCGACGGCAGCTCGATAAAATTCAACGGCGACATTATGGACAGCGACCTGAACATAAACGCCAGCTACCGGACGAAGACATCTCTGGCCACCCTGATAGCCGACACTTCATCGGTATCTACCAGAAGGACTGTGGACTGCGGCATCAATATTTCGGACAAGATAAAAAGTCCGAGACTGGCTTTCTCGATAGACATACCAGACATAGACCCGACGGTGAAATCCAGAGTGGAAAGCGCATTGAGCACCGAAGACAAGGTCCAGAGGCAGTTCCTGTCGCTGGTCATGTTCAACAGTTTCCTGCCGGATGACCAGTCCGGAATCGTGAACAACGCTTCTGTCCTGTTCTCGACAGTCACGGAAATCATGTACAACCAGCTTAACAATATCTTCCAGAAACTGGAGATTCCGCTGGACCTCGGCCTGAATTTCCAGCCGAACGAACGGGGGCAGAACATCTTCGATGTGGCGATATCGACGCAGCTGTTCAACAACAGGGTCGTAGTCAACGGAAATCTCGGTAACAGGCAGTACATGTCAGGAAATTCGAACAGCGATGTGGTGGGGGACCTGGATATAGAAATCAAGCTGGACAGGCCCGGCCTCTTCCGGCTGAATCTGTTTTCGCATTCGGCTGACCAGTACACGAATTATCTGGACGACTCGCAGAGAAACGGAATCGGCATAGCTTACCAGCAGGAATTCAATACATTCCGGGAGTTCTTCACAAACCTGTTCACCAGCAGGAAGAAAAGGAATCAGGCCCCTGCAGCGGCCGAAGAACCGAAAAAGACGATAATCATCTCTCCTGAAAATGGAAAATAGAGGAAAATTATATCTGATACCGTCCCCTCTCGGGGACAATGACCCGGCAGAGGTCATCCCGGCGCCTGTACTTGACAGACTCCGGGGCTTCCGCACTTTCGTGGTGGAAGAAGTCAGGACTGCCAGAAGATACCTTTCAAGGGCGGGTTTGAAAGGCAGAATCGGAGAATTGGAGTTCTTCGAACTGAACGAGCATACCGGAGCGGAGCAGATAGAAGGGTATATGAAACTTTTCGATAACGGGAATGATGTGGCGCTCGTCTCCGAAGCCGGGCTGCCGGCGGTGGCGGATCCAGGGGCGCAGCTTGTGGCATTGGCCCACGAGCGTGGTATAGAAGTCGTCCCGGCTGTCGGGCCGTCTTCCCTGATGCTTGCACTGATGGCATCGGGACTGAACGGACAGAATTTCGCATTCTGCGGCTATCTTCCGGCCAAGAGCGATGAAAGGCGTTCGAGGCTGAAAGCGATAGAAAAAGTTTCGGCCATATCCGGGCAGACGCAGATTTTCATCGAAACGCCATACAGGAATGACGCCATGCTGAAAGACATCTTAGAGATTTGCCATCCCATGACCAGGCTCTGCATCGCTGCGGATCTGACATTGCCGGAGGCACTCATAAGGACGAAAAGCATCGGCGAGTGGAAGAAAACGGATATTGCCATAGGCAAACGGCCTTGCGTGTTCCTGCTGCTGGCAGGGTATGGGCTGCGGTACGGAGGCGGGCATTGAGGAAGCGGGAATCATGAAAAGAATCGGAATCATAGAGCTCGAAGGGATGGAGTTCCATGCCGCACACGGGTGTTTCGAGCAGGAAAAGAGGGACGGGAACACTTTTATAGTGGATTTCAGAGGGGAAGTAGACATGTCGGCGGCCGCCATGAGCGATGATCTGGGAGATACGGCTGACTATGGGATGGTGTATGATATAGTGAAGCGGGAAATGGCTGTCAGGTCGGATCTGCTGGAACATGTGACGGGGAGGATAGTCAGGGCTTTGGAGGATAAGATGCCGCAGTTCCGGTCATTCTCGGTGAGGGTGTCAAAGATGAATCCTCCGGTGAACGGGAAGTGTCCGTGGTCGAGGGTGACTATGGAGGGCGGAAGCGGAACGGGCGAAGATGCCTGATGCAATAACTGGATGAAATGAAGAAAAACAAGATAGCATTCGTGACTCTCGGCTGCAAGCTGAATTACGCCGAGACTTCGACCTACGAAAGGGAGTTCATAAAGTACGGGCTGCAGCCTGTGGACTGGACTGAAGATGCCGATATCTTTCTGGTGAATACGTGTACTGTGACGGAACATTCGGACAAGAAGTGCCGGAACATCATCCGCAAGCTGCACAGGCTCCGGCCGTCGGCGGATATAGTGGTGACAGGCTGCTATGCGCAGATGAAAAAGGAGGAGATAAGCAGGATAGAAGGGGTCAGCAGGGTATTCGGCGCGGAGGAGAAGTCGATGGTGGTGCCGTCCGTAATGGCCGGTCTGGCTGAGGCCGGAAATCTGGATGTCCCCGATATCTGCGCCGGGACATCTGCCTTGGCGGAGGCTGCGCGTCAGACTTTTTTCCCCGCTTATTCCACCGGAGAGAGGACCAGATCATTCCTGAAAGTCCAGGACGGATGCGACTATTTCTGCGCTTATTGCACCGTACCGTATGCCAGAGGCAGGAGCAGGAATCTGCCTGTAGCCGATATCGTCAGGCAGGCGGAGGAAATAGCTGCGGCCGGAGTGAAGGAGATAGTGCTGACAGGAGTGAACACAGGGGATTTCGGGAAAAGTACAGGAGAGAGTTTTGCGGAGCTGCTGAAGGCGTTGGACAAAGTGAATGGAATAGAGCGGTACAGGATTTCATCCGTGGAGCCCAATCTGCTGACCGAAGAGATAGTGGACTGGATCGCTTCCGGCACCCGCTTCCTGCCGCATTTCCATATTCCGCTCCAGTCAGGGAGCGATACCGTACTTCATGAGATGGGAAGGAGATATGATACTGCGGCATTCGAGGCGAAGATAGACTGCATCAGGCGGAAATTGGAAAAGCCGGGGTCGCTGAAGGTGTTTTTCGGAATAGATGTGATAGCCGGTTTTCCCGGTGAGACGGACAGCCTTTTTCAGGAAACGTATTCTTTCCTGAAAGAAAGGATAAGACCGGCGTTCATACATGTTTTCCCTTATTCGCGCAGAGCAGGGACAAGGGCTGCGGCACGCCGTGATCAAGTGCAGGATTCCGTCAAGACGGAAAGGGTCAGGCTTCTGGAGGAACTGTCCGCCGGACTTCATCAGGAATTCGTCGACAGCCACAGGGGCATGAAGGCCCATGTACTGTTCGAGAGTTCGGAAAAAGACGGGATGATGGCAGGATACACAGAAAACTACATCCGTGTCGAAAGGCCGTTCGAGGCCTCGCTGACAGGGAAAATAGCTGAAGTGACATTATGAAGACAAGGCTGGAATTTTTAGGTACCGGGACTTCCCAGGGAGTGCCGATGATAGGCTGCGACTGCGAAGTGTGCAAGTCGGCAGACCCGAGGGACAAAAGATACAGATCATCCGTGTTCGTCCGGACAGGGGGTCTGGATATTCTGGTGGATGCCGGGCCGGATTTCCGCAGCCAGATGCTAAGGGCCGGCATCAGACATCTGGATGCAATCCTGCTGACTCACAACCATAAGGATCATACAGGGGGGCTGGATGATGTCAGGGCGTTCAACTATATAGAACGGGCGCCTATCCGGATATTCTGCGAAAAATATGTGGTGGAATCGCTGAAGCGGGAATACAGCTATGCTTTTGCAGAGAAAAGATATCCCGGAGTGCCCGAATGGCAGATCACCGAAATTGACGGAAGTCCGTTCACGGTAGAAGAGAATATACCGAAGGTCCGGCTGTCATGGGTGGACGGGAAGGGCTACGAGAAAATCCCGTGCGACAGACCCGAACATCTGAAGAGCGTCGGGGTGATACCTGTGCGGGGAAAACACTTCAATCTGCCCGTACTCGGATACCGTTTCGGGAAGATAGCGTATCTGACTGACATGAATTTCATCCCTGAAGAAGAGTTCGGCAAGCTGGAGGGACTGGACCATTTCATCATAAACTGCGTCCGCAGAGGGAAACATCTGTCTCATTTCTCGTTAGAGGAAGCCATAGCCGTGGCACAGAGAGTCGGAGCCAGGCATTCCTGGCTGACCCATCTGTCCCATCAGCTCCCGAAATACGAGGATCTTTGCAGGGAACTTCCTTCCGGCATACTTCCGGCATACGACGGCCTTGTAATCGAGAGCGAATAAGACTCCGGGCCGGCGTTTCCGGACAGGCATCATTCCGGGACGTAGATGATTTCGCCGTTCTCCAGTTCGTATGCAATGCCGACCCGCCGGCCTTTCCGGCCCGCTGCCGACCGGTCATCGGAAGGAGTATAGCGGTCGATTTCCTGCCCCTGCCTTATTATGATTTCCATATCCTCTTTCCCGGGATTCTTGACCATGGTAAAGTCCTCCTGTGAAAGCATCTCGGTCATGTCATAACGGGTCACGAGGGCGACCATCAGTGCCACTGCGAAAACCATGGCCACATCGAAAAGATTTCCCACCACGCTCATCGGGTCGTTTTCCTCTTCCGTTCCCAGCAGTCTTCTCCTTTTCATGACAGGCCCTCCGCAGTTTTGAGGTCATCACTTCCAGGCCTCACCCCATCTTCAGGCAGTTTTCCGGCCATGCTGTCAGCCATCTGCAAGGGCTCTTGTTCCGGACATCCGTCGAGAACCTCGCAGACAAATTCCAGACGGTTCAGGTCTCTGGTGTACCATCTCTGCTTGACCTGCCGGGTGATAAAACCTATCGCGGCAGAGAACAGCCCCACGACAGTGGTGGCGAAGGCCACCTGCATGTTATAGGCCATAGAGCCGATGTCTCCCGTAGACAGGCCGACCAGAGCCGGACCCATCGGGATGAGCGTACCCATCAGTCCCAGCATCGGTCCCATCTTCGACAATGTATTCGAAACCCCCAGATCCTTGTCAGCGGCGATTTCGTAGTCAGAAAGCAGGAGCTGACGGTGAGCCTTATCCTTAGCTGTATCCAGCAATCCTGCCAGACAGCCGAGCAGAGGTGATTTGGTGTCTGACGGCATCGAGGCCCGCAGTTCCCGTACATTGGAAGGAGTCAAAGCCTCGATTTTGGCCATAAAGAGCCTTTCCACCTTGCGTATCTGCAGGTATTGTCCGAAGAAATTGCCGATCAGCAGCAATGACCGGAGAAAAAACAGGATCAGCAGGACTACTACAGGCACGAGCAGGCCGTTGGAGATCCAGAACAGAATATCGGAAATGTAATTCATACGGTTTATGATTTTATATTCTTTAAATTCTTGTCATTTTTCAGGAATTTCCGGAATGGCCGGGCTGTCCTCACGAACGAGCCGGCCAATACTCCTGCGGAGACAAGGCCAAGCACACCGGCAAGGGCCCGCCAGTCCACATCACTCACTCCGGCCACGGCTGTCTGACCGTTGACAGTGGCGATTACAGCCACTATTCCGGTCAGGGCATTGGTCAGGAAGAACATCTCCAGACGGCTTTCCTTATCCGGAAAAAGACGCCGCATCAGCCATGCTCCTCCCGCCACGACAGCAAAGACTGCCGCTGCGGCGCTCCAGGCCACCACAGGGAAAGACACGCCGGGGAAGGCGAATATCAGATAGACCAGAAAACTGTACAATACTCCGAAAACCAGTACTCCGGGGAACCAGCGAAGGACACGGTAGCCCCGGACTGCGGCTTTTCCCGACTTTCCGGAATTCATCAGATGTACGGACAGCAGACAAAAGGAAATCTGAAGAATGACTTCGAGTGTTATGACCACCGAAGTATCAAGCATCAGGTCGGGATTAGAGAGCCATGCATCTATCCGGGAACGTGACTGTCTTACGGCTGCCGGCCACATAAGGCCGGTGAAAAGGGCCGCCGCGGCGGCATGAGCCAGCACGGACCACCATTTGTGCCAGGACTGCTTCAGTATGAAATTGATGCAGACCAGAACCATGAGTATAATGACCAGAATATACATGCCTTCAGAGTATTCAGATATCACCGGATTTTCTGCGTCGGCGTATCAGCAGGCCTCCCCCGATAAAGAGGGATATGATCAGCACCGCCACGGCAATATTGCTGACCACCGCCGTCTTTTTTTCAGGCCCGGCATGCAGACGCTCTTTCCTGAGCACCATACCGTCCCGGACTTCGCCTGAAGAAGGCGCGTACTCCTGTATCAGTTCCGAATGGAGTCCGGAAATATCGGCTATCTGTTCCTGCGAAGCGTTCCAGAGTCCCTTGCCGGCCGATTCCAGCATGACAGCCGTCATCTCGCCGAGAGCAGCCGGATTTACCTTCCTGAAACGCTCCCTGATCCCGAGGCCGAATTTATCCTGCACATATACCTCGTATATCTCGTCCCAGACCCTGTCATCTATGGCTTCAGGCTTCATGACGTCCCATCCGAAAACATTGGTGACTGTTTCCGCTATGGCAGCCGCATCTCCGGCCCCTCCGTTGAGTTTTTCCTTTATATAGGACGGATTGAATATAGTAGTACGGCTCTCCACTCCTATCGCTTCCTTGAGTTCCTGCATTCTGACCTTGTTGCGATTCCGGTAATCGCTCAGATAAGCATCAGGCTCTTTCCCGGTCACCTCCTTGACGGAGAGATTGAGTCCTCCCATGAACTCGTACACATGATCGAGGCTGAGAGCTCCCCAGGTGTTGCTCTGACGCGGCTGCACGACTGCATCTGTATTGGAGAGGGCGGCTTCGAAAGCATAAACGGCAAACTGCTCCCAGTCTTCCTCGCTGCCATAATACGCACCCATATTGTTCATGTAGACCTGCGCTATTTCCGATGACCCGCTCCAGCTGTCCGAAGCTCTCACCATGTCTCTGATACCTGTTCCGTAATTCCCGTTCACACCGCCGAACACCCTGTAGGAGGCCATTTCCCGTGCATCGGCCGGAGTCACACCCTTTTCGGTGAGTATCCGCTCGCTCTCCCGGATGCCTTCGGCAACATTATTCGCATATTCCCCGTCCCGGGCTTCGGCGGCCATACGCACTGCCCTGTCTATCAGGAAGAGGCGCGAGGCTGCAATATCGCGGAGCTGGCCGCTGGTCTGTACCACCACATCTATTCTGGGGCGGCCGAGTCTTTCCGACGGAATCAGGCGGATATCGGTCACCCGCCCGAAGCTGTCATACACCGGTTCGACTCCCAGCATGTAGAATATCTGGGCAATCGTCGCCCCCTCTGTCTCGATGAACTCGCTGCTCCACAGGGTATAGCTGACCTTGCGCGGCAATGAATCGCAGTGCCGCTGACGATAAAGTTCCAATGTATTTTCAGCCAGCCGGATACCATTCTCCCAAGCTTTGCGCGTCGGGACAGCCTCTGCATTCACAGAAAAAAGATTGCGTCCCGTAGGCAAGGTATTGGGATTAGCCACCGGATCGCCTCCCGGCGACGGTGCCGTATATCCGCCGTCAAGTGCATTCAGCATACTTTTCATCTCGATGGCCGGACTCTCCTTCAGGGCTTTCCGGTAGTTATGGACATTGAGCACGGCCTGTTCGATTTCCGTCACTGCACGGGCGAATCCGAACTCCTGCTCCGAAGGCCGGATATCCTGAATGCCGGCCGTATGGCGTCCGGTCATCGGGCTCATGCCGGACGAAGACCGGAGAGAAGCGGCGACCTCACGCACGCGGGCGAGCTCCTCCATGGCAATGCCAGCGATGGAACATAGCTGGCGGTCATCCGCCGGAGTGTTTTGTGCCAACAGCCTGGCCACTATCTTCCGGGCAGGCTCCAGATATTTGCGGTTGAATTCCGGGAGACGCTTTTCAGCCCCTTCCACATTCTTTCCGCGGGCGCGGTCAATACTTAAAAGGCCGTAGGCTATCGGTTCTGTACTCATGGCATAGACAGTGGATTCTATCTGCGACGGCAGATAAGGCTCGCCCAGTACATAGAGCCTGCCTGCAACTTTCTCAGAAACCAGTTCGGCGGCGAAATTCCCGATCCGCATAATCTCCTCTTCCGAGTATGGGGCATTCTTGTCCAAGGTATCCAGCCCGAGGTCAGAGGCTATGCCCATCCCGACAGAGAGTCTCTTGATTTTCAAAGACGACTCCCTTATACGCGCCGTATCCTGCCGTTCTCCGTAAAAGGCTTCCTCGTAGCGGGAAAGTTCGTCCGTCAGATCTTCATACAGTCCACGGACATCGCTTTCCATGAACGGCGCAGTCAGATACGACTGGAGAGTGGCGTAAGTGCGCCGTTTTGCTATCATGCCTTCTCCGACATTGGAAATGGAATAGAGATAAAAATGCGGCACTGTCCCCACTAGACGGTCCGGCCAGTCGTAACGGCTCAGAGCCACCTGTTTTTCAGGGGTGAACTCAAGACTGCCGTGTGTCCCGAAGTGAATCATGGCATCGGCCCCGAAGCCGTAGCGGGCATAGAGGTAGGCGGCTATGTAATTGTGCGGAGGTGCGGCATTGGTCCCATGGACCATCCGGAAATCATTTTCTCCGCCACCGGCGGCAGGCTGGGGAATCAATACGACATTGCCGAGCAAGATGCGGGGTACAGCCATTCTGCCGTCTTCGGACATGTACGGTCCGGGGAAATCCCCGTACATGGCAGTCACCTCGTCATAGAGCTGCCGCGGGAGAGCCTCCGACACCCATCCGGCGTAAGTCCCGGCGTCAATCCACTCCGGCGAGCCTTCCTGCAGGGAACGTGAGACGGCATCTTCTGCATAGGAGGACAGGGTTCCGCGGCTCTGTATCAATTCCGCAAGGGCTTCAGGGGAGGAAGGAAGTCCTGTGAGATCATATCCGGCATTACGCAGAGCGACAAGAAAATTGTAAAGGGACGGTACTACCTCCATGCCGGCTGCCGTGAGGGCGTTCTGCCCAGGTCCCTTGTAGTAGAATACCGCTATCTTCTTCCGGTTCTCGGGCTTGCGTTTCAGGTCGAGATACCTGTTGACGGTCTCTGTAAAATCTTCCAGACGCTCCGGAATCGCTTCCAGACGTTGGAGTCCGTTATCCGCCTCGTAATGACCGAAAAGCACAGCCGGTCTGACAGCTCCGTCTATTTCAGGCGTCACCACGCTTTGGGACAGAAAGCCTCCCGACATGCCCATATCGTCTGCCTCCCAGTCGGAAACAAGGGTGTTTACATTCAAGGGGGCGAACAGAGGGATATTGTGTTTTTCGAGAAATTCCACCATTTCGTCCCCGAGTCGGCCGTGCGCCATATTGATTATTGCAGAAGGGACTATGGAATCCAGCTGTCCGCTATGGAGCATCGGTATGGTGTTGCGTATCGGGTAGACCACATTGCCGGAGGCTTCAAGAGACGCTATCAGAGCCGTCGGTTCCCCCATCTGTCCCGTGACGATGATGCGCGGGGCACCGTCTTTCCAGAGCCCCTTCCCGCGCAGCCATTGATTATAGGCTGCGATGGAGCGGAAACCTGTCTCGCCGGCGTCTTCATTTCCCGGAGAGGGGTGGTAAATGTTCTCGACAGTATATTCTTCCGGCGGGACAGGTTTCGGAGCGGCTATCCTTTTGCCGTCTATGTTGCGGCGTATATACAGAAGCATATTCCTGTAATTGGCCCTTCCGCCGTTTGCCAGATACTCCTTTATCGTTTCAGTATCAGGAGAACCCGCCGTATTGATGTCATTGGCGGGATTTGTGGCCATGGTAGAGATTACCGCCAGACCGCGCTCTGCCGCCCGCTCTATCTGCGACCTCTGCTCCCCGGTGATTCTCAGTCCCATTCCGTTTATCAGCAGGATGTCGTACCTGCCGGCTACGGAAGCGTCTTCCGGGGTCAGTTCAAACAGCCTTACCGGCAAGTCCGCACCGGCTTCGGCTATCTCGCCGAGACTGATGACCTGATAATTGAGAAAAGCCACCCGTGTAGGGGCAGCAAGACGGCCCCAGAGCGTCCACAGGACGAGGACAGCCAGAGCCGGGATTATGACAAGGACTGAAAGTTTTCCGGGATTGCGGAATGCTATCCGGATAATTTCCGTCAGTTTCATTGTATCTTGGTTTTAATGTTTGCAAATGTCGCTGCAAAATTATCCTGACTGCCTGAAGACATCAATCGCCACAAATAAGTATTTATGCCGCTGTCTACCCTCTTTTATTGTTATCAAGTCCTGCGTCATTTCCCCGTTTTTCTCGTATATTCCATAGATTTTGCGTATTTTTGCAAGCCGCACCTATGCGGCATAATACAAAACACCGAAATGAAAATCAAGATAGTCAACAGATCGGCCTACCCAGCCCCGGCATACGCCACTGAAATGTCAGCCGGGATGGATCTGAAAGCGGACATACAGGAGGCGGTGACATTAGAGCCCCTGAAAAGGGCCATGATTCCCACAGGTCTCTCGATAGCATTGCCGAAAGGATTTGAGGCACAGGTAAGACCGCGCAGCGGACTCGCAGCGAAGCACGGGATTACGGTACTGAACTCGCCTGGCACGGTCGATGCGGACTACAGAGGGGAAATCAAAGTGATTCTGGTGAATCTTTCCGACACGCCTTTCACCATAAATCCGGGAGAGAGGATAGCGCAGATGGTCATTGCCAGACATGAGCAGGCAGAGTGGGAGGAGGTCGAAGTTCTGGATGAGACGGGACGCGGAGAAGGAGGATTCGGGAGCACCGGCAGACAATAACGACAGGAGGGAAAGATGACGATACAGGAGTTGTACGGCATATTCAAAGGCTGTTCGGGCGTGGCCACAGACAGCAGGAAAATAAAGGGAGGGGAACTTTTCTTCGCTCTCAAAGGCGAAAACTTCGACGGGAACGCCTATGCAGTCAGGGCGCTTGAAGCCGGAGCCAGCCATGCGGTAATAGACAGCGATTCGGAAACAGCCCGCGAGGCGGCGGCCGGCAGCACGGACATTTCCTCCAGACTCATCCCTGTTCCGGACACGCTGAAGACTCTTCAGGACCTGGCCAGATGGCACAGGTCAATGACTTTCGTGAACGGCAAGCCGTTGCCTGTCATCGGATTGACCGGAACGAACGGGAAGACGACTACAAAAGAACTCATCAAGGCTGTCCTGTCGGTGAAATACAAAGTCACGGCTACCGAAGGCAATCTCAACAACAGCATCGGGGTGCCGCTCTCCCTGCTGAAAATCGACGATGAATCCGAAATAGCCATCATCGAAATGGGAGCCAGCCATCCGGGCGATATCAAGGAACTGGTTTCAATCTGCCTGCCTGACTACGGGCTTGTCACGAATGTCGGCAAAGCCCACCTGCTCGGATTCGGGAGTTTCGAAGGGGTCATGAAGGCAAAGGGAGAACTGTACGACTATATACAAAGGACTGCCGACAAAGTCTTCATTAATACCGGAAATCCGGATTTGTGCAAAATGGCCGAAGAGAGGCCTGACCTCCAGCTTATACCTTACGGTCTCGACCATGACGGGGCGGAAATCATGACAGCCGGGGCGGAAAACCCTTACCTTCGCGTAAGATTCAAAGACGAATGGCTGACAGTAAACACCCGTCTGATCGGAAACTACAATGCCGACAATGTATTGGCCGCCATGGCCGTAGGATCATATTTCGGCATATCCCACAAGGACGCTGCGGAAGCCATAAGCCGGTATATACCTGACAACAACAGATCCCAGATGGTCCGCCGGGGGACCAATGACCTTATCATAGACGCATATAATGCAAATCCTACCAGCATGGACGCAGCCATCAGGAATTTCGCCATGATGGATGCCCCTCACAAAGTCCTGATGCTGGGAGATATGCTGGAACTCGGAGACGAATCGACGGCGGAGCACCGGCTCATTCTGGAAAAGATAAAGGAAATGGGACCGGATGCCGCCTATCTGGTGGGAGACGAATTCAGAAAAGCCGGAGAATCAGCCGGCACGGCGTCTGCCCGCGGAACGGAAATCATGCTGTTCCCGACTTCGGAAGCTCTGTCCCAATATCTTGCTTCACACAAGATAAAGAACAGCACCATCCTCATCAAAGGTTCGCGCGGAACCCGGATGGAGACGGTGCTGGAAAACCTTTAAAGCCTCCGGCCCTCTCAGAACTTGAAAGAATCCTTAAGCGAGGTAGTCTTGTTGAATACGTAACGTTCCGGCGTGGAGTCAGGATCCTTGAAGAAGTATCCTGTGCGTTCGAACTGGACCGCTATTCCGGATTTGTCCTCAAGCAGGGCAGGTTCCGCGTATCCCTCCGTCACTACCAGCGACTCAGGATTAAGATAGTTCTTGTAGTCGTCACCTTCAGGAATGGCTCCCATCTGCGCTTCGGTGAAAAGCTTGTCATAGATGCGGAGTTCGACCTCTTTCGCGTGCGATGCAGACACCCAGTGTATGGTACCTTTCACCGAACGCCACTCCCCTGCCCCCGGTTTCGAAGTCGGGTCATAGGTACAGCGGATTTCAGTGATATTGCCGTCGGCATCCTTAATGACTTCCTGACACTTGACTATATAGGAATATTTCAGACGCACCTCGCCATCAGGCTTCAGACGGAAATATTTCTTAGGCGGCTCTTCCATGAAATCCGACTTCTCGATCAGGATATCGCCTGTGAAAGGCACCTTGCGGAAAGGCCCTTCAGGGCTTGCAGGGTTCAGAGGAGCATCGAACCACTCCACCTTGCCCGGCTCCCAGTTCGTAATGACCAGCCTTACCGGATCCTGTACGACCATATACCTGTTCGACCGCTCGTTCAGGTCCTGTCTCACGCACCACTCCATGAGCTGGAGATCTATAAGCTGCTCCCTCTTGGCGACGCCGACTTTTTCTGCAAACATCCTGACGGATTCCGGCGTATAGCCCCTGCGCCTGATGCCGCAGATGGTAGGCATACGGGGATCATCCCAGCCGCTGACATAGTGATTCTTCACCAGTTCGAGAAGTTTCCTCTTGCTCATCACCGTATATGTGAGATTCAATCTGGCAAATTCGTACTGATGCGACGGGAATATTCCCAGTTTTTCGATGAACCAGTCGTAAAGAGGCCTGTGGACATCGAATTCAAGGGTACAGATGGAATGGGTGATATGCTCAATGCTGTCGCACTGCCCGTGCGCGAAGTCATACATCGGATAGATGCACCATTTGTCCCCTGTACGGTGGTGGCTGGCATGTATGATCCTGTACATCAGCGGATCCCTGAACAGCATATTCGGATGGGCCATGTCGATCTTCGCCCTCAGGACCTTTTCGCCGTCGGCATATTTGCCGTCGCGCATTTCCCTGAAAAGACGGAGATTCTCCTCCACAGTGCGGTTCCTCCACGGACTTTCCTTTCCCGGAGTCTGGACAGTGCCCCTGTTTATCCTTATCTCCTCCTGCGTCTGGTCATCCACATATGCAAGACCTTTCCGGATAAGCTCCTCGGCCCACTGATAAAGCTGGTCGAAATAGTCGGAGGCATATCTCTCGTTCTCCCATTCGAAACCGAGCCACCTGATATCCTCCTTTATGGAGTCCACATACTCTGTATCCTCCTTGACAGGATTCGTATCGTCAAAGCGCAGGTTGGTCTTTCCGCCATACTTTTTCGCCAGACCGAAGTTCAGGCAGATGCTTTTGGCATGGCCTATATGAAGATATCCGTTCGGCTCCGGCGGGAATCTGGTCATGATGGATTCACACTTGCCTGACGTCAGGTCAGACTCGATGATTTCTTCCAGAAAATTCAGGTTGCGGGTCTCTGGAGCCTCGATATTCCTTTCTTCCATTTTTCATAAAATTTAATCTGCGAAGATAAGGATAAATTTGCTATTTTTGCGTTCAAAAAAGAAAAATCATATATGATACAGTCAATGACAGGATACGGCAAGGCCGAAACCACTCTTTCAACGGGGAAACTGACAGTCGAAATCAAATCGCTGAACGGCAAAAACGCAGACATCAGCATCAAGTCATCCCTGCTTCCGAAAGACAAGGAGCTTATCGTGCGGCAGATGATAGCAAAGAGGCTGCAAAGAGGAAACATTGACCTGTTCATAACATTCGAGGCAAATGCCGAAGACAGCGCGAGGGAAATCAATGCCGGACTGGTCATCTCATATTACAGGCAACTCATGGAAATCAATGCCAGAATCGGGGAGGAATACCCATCTTCGGGCAATGCGGACACGACTCACCTGCTGAATACCATCATGAGGTTCCCTGATGTCATCGACCCGGGCAAAAAACAGGACATCATCAATGACGGGAACTGGGAACAGGCGGAAGCCTGCATAAACGAGGCTTTAGACAGGATCTGCGAATACAGGGAGAACGAAGGGAGATCGCTCTATGCTGATGTGACAGCGAAGGTCAGGAACATTCTCGAATACATCCCGCAGATAGAATCACACGAGGCGGAAAGGATATCGTCCATCAAGGAAAGGCTCGAATCCCGTCTGGAAGAACTGTCGGCAGGCGCTGACAGGAACCGACTGGAGCAGGAAATGATATATTATATAGAAAAACTCGATATAAACGAAGAGAAAGTACGGCTCCGCCAGCATTGCAGATATTTCATGGAGACTATCGACAACGACCCTTTCCCCGGGAAAAAATTAGGCTTCATCGCACAGGAAATGGGTCGCGAAATCAACACTACAGGCTCCAAGGCCAATCATGGCGAAATCCAGAAGATCGTGGTCCGCATGAAGGACGAACTGGAAAAGATAAAAGAACAGAGCCTGAATATATTATAGTATCCTGACATTGAACAGGTATTGCCCCGAAAGAGGGGCATCCGGAGAAGAAGTGAATGAAATCCTCCTCAAGGTATCGCCCCATACGTTTGTCAGCCGTGGGTCATCGAGATTCCGGACAGTCACAGACGGGGTCATGGATGCCGGGAAAGATATTTCCGCCGCAGCGTCCTTGCCGATGACATAGACCTTTCCGGCCGGAACTTTCTTCACGGCACCGTCCACAGTACAGGTCTCCCCCGGAAGATACACGTCGCCAAGCACCAGAAAGTTCTCGACATCGGCCGCGATGCGTTCCTTCAGCGTAAAACTGTCCCGGATGGCCAGTCTCCCGCCGCTGAGCCTGTAGAATCTTTTCCATACTTCGCATGACGACTCTTCGGGGTAGGCTCCGGATATATCGAGGCTGAACTCTTTTTTCTTCAGATTGCAGACCACATCTGCCGAACGGTACGTGCGCCCGTACTTCTGTGACACGCCGTTTATGAGAGGAAGACTGTGCCAGTCACTCTGCATGGACCAGATGTCGTATCTTTCACTGCTGAATGTCTTTTTCGTGTATGTACCTACTCCTGCGTCTATGAAAAGAGGCTTGTCATCATGATAATAGATGAAGGTGCCTACATCGTTATGGTTGTGGCTCTCGTCATTGAAGCCGCCCTTCGCAGCGAAAAAATTCCCGGAACCGCCCCTGAGATAGCAGAATTCCGTCTCAGGATACCAGGTGGCGGACGGCACACAGTCCCGCAATTCCGCCAGAACCCTGTGCGGAGGAATTTCCTGCGTCCGCAGTTCATTCACACGCGCTGTCATCTCATCCAGTACGCGGGCAGTCTCCAAAGACCTGTATGTATCATTGCCCAGGGGCACGGAAGGCGTCCTGAACCTGTCTTCAGAATAAAGCAGGTAAATGGCGAAATCCATCATCTCACTGCTTCCCATGGCTTTCCCGTACCTGTAAGTCAGATAAATATCCGGAGTCATCACGGCTGTGGCATCGGCGAAGTTCACCACGCGCGAACTGCCTATATACGAACGGGAAATATATTCCCCCATATTCCTGATCTGCGGATTGTCGAACAGGGACACCCTCCCGTCAGTAGCATCATGGAGCATCTGCAGATAATCGAAAAGCTTTCCGGCTGCATGGCCCCAGTAGGAAGGGCCTTCCTCGCAGGCTCCGTCGCTCTTCACGAAATTCAGGAAACGGTCTGCCGACTCTACGGACAGTCTCAAGGCTGCATCTAATCTCTGCTGGTCCTGTTCCATCAGCAGGAAGCACAGAAGGACATTCGAATTGCACCACGGATTCCAGTTGTTGATTATCTGGCCCGGCTGCCAGTCATCGGCCATCCACCAGTTCGCCTTTCTGACCGACTCATCGAAAAACGGGTCCAGAATCCTTTCCCTGACCGCCGTTTCGACGCAATAATTTATGGACGGGTCGAGAGCCGCGATCTCATCCCTGAAAAAATGCCATGCCACCGCCAATGTGGCGCCGTACTGACCTGATACCAGGTCAATGATATATTCCCGCGGATCCGGCAGCGCACGTCTGCTGGATTGCCTCGGATTATGAGCGGACAACACCCATGATGTCATCTGGCAACTCATCCACAGGCCGTTGGCTATCTGGTCCATGAAGCGTCCCCGGCCTTCGGCGAGTTCTGCCATAATCAGTGTATTCAGAGCCTTCCTGTTGGCTTCCAGAGGATTCTCCATGATTTTCCTTTCCCCGCTTCTCTCATACTCGAGATAGGCTGTAGCCGGAATCACTTTCCATTCGTAGGAGAGGAGCCTTTCTCCTTCTGCAACAATCCTGACGGAATCTTCGCCGAAAAGACGGGACCAGCCACCCCTGTCATCATATGCCGGATAAGGGAACCAGTCTCCTCCGGCCTTTACAAGATCTTCCGTACCGGCATTCTCCACAGCCTCCCGATATGCCTTGGAAATATAATTCCTCTCCTCGTAAGCACCTGCTTCAACGGAGGCGGAAAGCGACAGAATGCCTGCCGGCAATATTGCCCACAGACATTTCAATATAGATTTTCGGCTCATCTTTTATATTGTTTAATGTCAGTTCATCTCCAGATATCCACCTTTCCGATATACAGGCCCCAGCACCCGTCAGTCACGACAGGCACATTCCTGCCTGCCCTGTCCCTGACACATTCCGCCTTTTCCAGAAAAGTATGGGAGTGGCCGCCTATGACCAGATCCACATTCTCTATGGCTCCGACCAGTTCCGGATCGGTAAAGAAGTCACCTTCATACCCGAGATGGGTAAGGCAGATCACCAGATCGCAATGCTTGTCCTCTTTCAATATCCTGGCATAACGGTCGGCGCATTCCACCGGATCGAGATATTTGATCCTGTCGGCGACAGGCTTGTCCACGACCACTGACAGATCTGTCAGAAGACCTATCACCCCTATCTTGAATCCTCCGCGATGCAGAATACAGTACGGCTTCACGAGTCGCTCCAGATCCGGGTCATCGAAATCATAGTTTGCACACACTACAGGGAATCTGCATTCGGATATCCTGCGGGCAAGTTCTTCCAGTCCATTGTCGAATTCATGATTTCCCAGACAGGCCACATCATAGCGCATGGCATTCATGCAGGCTGTCTCCACATCTCCTTTCATAAGAGTGAAATACGACGTTCCCTGACTGAAATCCCCTGCATCCACGAGCAGGACGTTGTTCCTGCCCATAGCCCTGCGGACGCTGTCCACGAATACGGCCCGCTCTATGACCCCTCCTTTTCCGGCATCCTTTCCGGATCTGACCGGATCTATATGGCTGTGCGTATCATTCGTATGAAGAATCACAAGATCCTGCGCTCCTGCCATGAAGGCTGTCATTATGGCCAGGACCATGACTGTCAAAACATGTTTCATTTTACTCTACGATTTTCACCCTTCCGTCAGTATGATATACTATGTCGCGTCCCGCTGCGGTTTCGGCATTGACATAGTCAAGCATGATATCTATTATGTCGATGTCGTCATACTCCATTATTTCCACGGCATTCCTGCCTACATGCAGATTGTCGCCGCCGTCGAGCAGAAAAGATATGGTAGCGATACCGTATATCTTCGCGTCGTCTATAGGCTCCCCGTCTACCGTCGCCGAAACTATTTTCCCGTCGGAAACGACAAGCCTGACTCCGCCGAGAACCTGAACCCTCGTGGAAGCCATCTGCTCCAGAATGGCTCTCAGGTCAACGCCTCTGAGGGCGACATAGACTATACTGTTCTTGAAGGGGAACATGGAAAGAAGATCATCAAGCAGGATATCTCCCTGAGGCATATCCACCCTGATACCGCCGAAATTCCCTATGCCGACATCCACATGACGTCCGGACACTTCCTCTACTGCCGCCATTATCCGGTCTATGAACAGGTTCGAAAGCGCGCTTTCAGGTTCGGCGAGAATCATGGCTTCAGGCGAATAGCCTATGACCTTCTTCACAGGCGCCATCGCCGGCTGTGCCTCCAGCACCACCGAAGCCACTGCTGCCGCTGTTCCTCCCTTGAATATCCGGCCGTTCGGTGCATGGTATGTCCGTCCTTTCACCTTGCCGACAGTCTTGCAAATGTCATCGGCAGAAGGCGCCGTACAGCCTGTACGTGAGCCGTCGACCGCGATTCTGGACCATTCCATGCGCAAGTCATCGTCATCTGCGCGAAGGATGGCCGCAGAGACCGCAGCGAGGAATGCCGTAGCGAGTACAGTTTTGAATATTCTTTTCATTTTCCGTATTTCTTGCAGGTTCTTACTTTTGTTTCAGCCATTTGTACAAATCCCTGAACGTAGTTTTCTTTCCGTACATCAGTATTCCGACCTTGTATATCTTCGCCGAGACGTAGGCCATGGCTATGAATGTCACCAGCAGAAGGCCTATAGAGAGAGCCAGCTCCCAGAAAGGTACGCCGAACGGAATACGTGCCAGCATTACTATCGGAGAAGTGAACGGGATGATTGACCCCCAGAACACTACCTGACTGTCCGGAGCCTTGAACGCATAGAATGCTATGAAAAACGCCAGAAGCAGAGGTATGGTCACGGGCATCTGGAGCTGCTGGGTATCCGCCTCGTTCTCCACCGCGGAACCTATGGCAGCGAACAGGGATGCATAAAGCAGATAGCCGAGGACGAAATAAATCAGGAAGCTCAGCAGAATCTCCCCGTAATTCAGGCTTGAAAGCGTGGACATGACTGCGGCAAGCTCGCCGGATGTCGAGACGTCAGGCATTACATTCATCTCAGGCGTCATGGACATGGCGGCAGTGGATGCAGCCAGAGTGTCCATGCCGACGAACGGGCTTACTCCAAGCACGATGACGGCAGTCAGGACTATCCACAGGAAAAACTGCGTCAACGCCACTGCAGCCACCCCGATTATCTTCCCGAACATGAGTTCGAGAGAATCCACCGACGAAATCAGGACCTCTACCACCCGTGTGGATTTCTCCTCGATGACGCTTTGCATCACCATCGCCGAGAACATGGCTATGAACATGTAGATGATCACGGAAAGTACCAGCGATATGGCCATATACACCTCGGATGAGGTGATTTTCTCCTGTCCGCTGGCGTCCATGGTGTACGTGGCGACAGGAATATCCACGCGGACGTCTTCGAGAATCTGGCGGAGCCCTTTGATGTCATAGGATTCCAGCCGGTATTCTTCCACTGCATTCGCGACATTGCGGCTCAACGTTTCCTTCATGTCCACGCTGAGAGGTTTCTGCGAATACGCCGATACCGACACTGTCCGTGAAACGGTGTCCAGTCCGGAAATGAGGACCAGAGCATCCAGATCCAGATCGAAATAGGAATTCTTCAGCGAATCGACCGGCCTGCCGGAAAAGTCCATGAAATCTGTCTGCTCGCTGTCAACCATGTATGGCATCACTATGCCGGACTGGTCGACCACTCCCACACGCTTGCCCTTGTCCTCGGCCATGAGCATGATAAGGCTCGGCAAAATGCACAGCGCCGCGAAGAATACGGGTCCCAGAAAAGTGGTCAGCAGGAAAGACTTCTTCCTGACCTTCGTAAGATATTCTCTGGCTATGATGACATTTACGATACGAAAATCCATGATTCTACTCCTCCGTGACTAATTTTATGAAAATGTCATTCATCCTCGGCACCAACTCCCTGTATGAATTGACGATGATAGGCTGTCCGACGAGATTCTTCAGCACGGATGTCTTGTCTGCGGCCTCGTCCACGGCGATTACAGCAGTATGACGGCCGGATTCGTCATTGTCCGACAGGACACTGTACACTCCCTTGACCGGCATGACAGGCGATGAAGCCGTATAGACCAGTTCGATATGGTTGTTCCCGTATTTATGCCGGATTTCATCCACGCCTCCGGTTATCACTACGTGAGACTTGTTTATCAGGGCGATGTTGTCGCACAGTTCTTCCACGGACTCCATATTATGGGTTGAAAGCACGATAGTGGCTCCGCTCTCCTTCAGGGCCAAGATTTCGTTTCTTATGAGCTGGGCATTCACCGGGTCGAAGCCTGAAAACGGCTCGTCGAGTATCAGCAGCGACGGCTTGTGTACTACGGTGGTGATGAACTGGACTTTCTGGGCCATGCCTTTCGACAGTTCCTCCACCCTCTTGCCCCACCAGCTCTGTATTCCGAACTTTTCGAACCACGCTTTCAGCTCCGAAGCCGCCTCTCTCGCCCCCATGCCCTTGAGTCTGGCGAAATACATGGCCTGATCGCCTACCTTCATCTTCCGGTACAGGCCACGCTCTTCCGGCAGGTAGCCGATTTTCTGCACATCCTCCCGGGTAATGGGCCTGCCGTCGAAAAGTATGGTGCCGCTGCCCGGAATCGTTATCCTGTTGATTATCCTTATCAGAGTGGTCTTGCCTGCCCCGTTTGGCCCGAGCAGACCGAAAATCTTCCCCTTGGGAATATCCACGGACACATGGTCAAGAGCCGTCTTTTCGCCGAAACTCTTGCACACGTCGTGGCACTGTATCATATATTCTTCTTTCATGTTCTGTACTGCCGGCTTCCGCCTGATTAGTTTTTCTGTCAGTTCCTGACAATGAGTCATTTCCGCTTTCAGCAATTCAATATCTTCGCCACGAGTTCCATCAGGAGCTCCGACTGCTGGGCCTCGCCGGAATTACCGCCTTTCCCCTTGAAATCGTACTCCTTTATCAGAGATATGACCGACAAGCATTTGCGCGGAGGATAGTTCGCGGCGGCCGTCTCGTATTCCCGGAGGAAATACGGGCTGACGCCGAGAACCGCAGCCTTTTCAGCGCTCCCTGCCCCGGGCTTGCCCATCATAAGGGCCTCATACCTGAGTATCCTGTAAAAATGATTGAAAAGTGGGGCGGTGGCCATGAGCATCATGAACTTGGGGGCATTGCCGACATAGGCGGCGATTTTCAAGGCCTTGGACGTGTTTTTCAAGGACAATTCCTTCGTCAGTTCGAAGATGCTGTACTGCCTGCTGATGCCTACGTTATTCTCTATATCCGCGGCAGTGATCAAAGTCTTGTCTTCAGGAAGATTCTTGCGCATCTTGTCCGTCTCGATGGAAATCTTGTTCAGATCCGCTCCCGCGAACTCAGCCAGAAGCGCAGCCGCATCCGGAGTTATTTCCAGCCCCTTGTCATTGAAGAAGGAGACGATCCAGCGGCTCATTTCATAATCCCGGACAGGCGCGGACTCCAGAACCGCCCCGTTCTTCTTCACCGTCTTGTAAAGTTCTTTCCGTTTGTCCGGCGATGCTCCGTGAAAATAAAGCACCAGCACTGTCGACGGCAGCGGATTCCGGCAATATCCGGCCAGAGCCTCGATGTCCTTCATGGCCTGGGCTTCCTTGACTGCGACCAGCTGACGGGCGGCGAACACAGGATAACGCATGGCCGCCGTAATGACCTTGTCCGCATCCGCGTCGGTCCCGTAGAAAATCGTCTGATTGAAATCCCTCTCGCTGTCATCGAGGGCATGTCCCACGATTTCTTCGTATGCCAGTTCCGGATAATAAGGTTCCTCACCCATCAACAGATAAACCGGCCTGAAGATCCCTTTTCTGACATCTTCCACTATATCGCGGCACTGTCCCGCCGTCTCTGCAAATCCTTTGGCCATATCGTGCAAATATAGCAAATCCGGCTGAATTCAGAGAATTTAATCCCGTGTTTCGACATCTTCTTCCGTCATTGCGGAAGCAGCCCGCTCATATACGACTGCCGCTATGCCGGCGATCAGGCTTTCGCATTGCTCAGGCGTACAGCCGGCATCCGAAATAAAGACAGCCAGCGAAAAACGGCTTCCGTCCGGCAAGACGACTATACCGATATCGTTTACGGCCGCTATCCGGCCTTCGGGCGTCACATACCCCGTTCCTGTCTTGTGTGCTATCGCCGATGCCTTCGAGGCAATATGTCCCGGGATTCTGGCCATGCCTGTGCGGCATGACGCCATGGTCTCCCAGATGAATCTGCTGTACGGGTCTTCATCACGCATGTTCCAGAACTTCTCTAAAAGCAGGGCGGCGGAAAGAGGGGTCGTCCGGTTCCTGTCCGAAATCCCCGGTTCTTCATGCATCATCGCCTCCGTACAGGAAATGCCGAAGCCGTCTATGCCCAAAGACCTTATATAGCTGTCTGTCCGTTCCGGACCTCCGGAAAGGGAGAAAAGAATATCGCATGCATTGTTGTCGCTGTATTCCAACGAATAGCGGAGCAATTCCCTGTAGGAGAAACTGCCGCCCTGAGGGAAGGAATCGCGCATCGGACTCCACGTGCCGCCCGGGAGCATATCCGGCGTGACTTCGACTTCCGCATCCAAAGGAACCCGGTTCTGCCTCAGCCAGGCGGCGACGGCAAGCGCCTGATGGAACTTCATCACGCTCATCATCGGAAATTCATCCGAAGATGTGACAAGGGTGTCTGCCGTACTGAATATGGCAGCCACCCCGACCTTGGCATCCACAGCGGCGGACAATGCGGCTATCTTGTCCGAGAGTATTTTCATGTCGTCACGGGACGCCATGCCGTCACTGCGGAAATAATATTTGTATAAAAGGCCTGCGCCTATGCCGACAGCTATGGCCGCAGCGGCATTCAGGACTGCCAGAAGCACTGTTTTCCGTTTCATGGTATAAAATACGGACTAAAGGGTCCGACGTCCTGCAAATATAATCTTTTTATCCGTTCTCCTGAATGCGCCGCTGACGAAGATAGCCGGCGGGACGGTTAATAGATATATTCCACATCCGATTTCCTGAAGCGCAGGATACGGGTATCCTTGGTACCTGCCCCGTTCTTGTAGACGAAGAGGTTTCCCATGTTGCCTCCGATATACCAGCCTTCCCCTGAAGGAGAATGCACGCTGAAAAGGATGTTGTTGCAATGTCCGGAATGCTCTATGCCGAGTTCATTCCATTGTGCTCCCGGACCGTACCAGACGAGTGGTTCGTGTTCAGGATAGTCCGGTGACGACAGGGCCACATACAGCAGGTCCGAAAGGGTCAGCGAGCCTATCTGCACGCCGTCTTTTCTGGCCTGTCTCCTGTCGATGACAGAATGTCCGTTCCACGGCTCCCGTATCTCATATGAACCGTTCCAAGCCATCCAGACCGTACCCGTCCCGTCAAATATCCTGTTGAAGTCCTCCATGGAAGGCAATTCGTAGCCGTCCGGAGACAATGCGTCGGCCGGAAGCCTGTTTATGTTCACCTGCCCTGGATTATAACCGTCCATGACAGGCACCCCGTCTTTTTCCGTTACTGTCATGCCCTGTCCGCTGTCGCCGTTATACGCCCACTGCCACAGCGACCTGTATTCGTCGGAAGAGATGGAGCCGAGGTAGTCGAAGACGCTTATGCCGGCTGCGGCGGCAGGATCTTCCGAAGAAAGTATCTGGTCATCGAAATCCCTCGAATCCCCCATCGAGTTATACTTGCACCACCACACGCCGTGCAGCCATGTTACCGGCAGGCCGTAGTTCCGCCTTGCGACACGATATTCCTCCCTTTCAGCCCCGCCGTCCGTACCGGTGATGACGACAACGGCTTCCTGCCGCCGTCCGTCTGCCGTAGGATCGTTCGGTCTCCAG
This sequence comes from uncultured Bacteroidales bacterium, assembly GCA_944323845.1. Classification (GTDB taxonomy): domain Bacteria; phylum Bacteroidota; class Bacteroidia; order Bacteroidales; family UBA932; genus Cryptobacteroides. The sequence goes on along the minus strand of CALUUA010000006.1, from coordinate 15,683 downwards.
CCTCCGAGCACACGCCAGGTCCGAGGCTGATCAGGCTGCTGTTCAAGTCTGATCCATTCATCTTCTCCCGGAGCGAATTCCACGGATATCATCTTGTCTTCAGGCAGACTGAAAATTCCGAGTTCGTTATCTACATAACGTCCGAAATCATGAGAATAGGAAGTGTTGTCGAAATCCATCGGACCGCTGACTTTCACAGGATTGGCAGCCAGTTCCACGCGGATGCAATCTTCAGGATAAACGTTAGCCAGACCTTTCCTGCGGAATTGCAGGGTCACGGTTCCGGGAGCCGCACCGGGAGCATAAAGGCCTTTGGTGATACGGAAATAGCTGATTACACCGGATGCAGCACCTTCATTTCCTCCCAATGGCAGACCTTCCTGAATCCCGGCAGGCCCGGCACTGAACAGATAACCGCCGCCGGAAGGGACTAATTCCAGAGCCTCGTCGCTCTCCACTGCAAGCACGAAATCGGCTGCATGATGGGAAAGATGCAGAGAGAAGCCGTCTCCGGACACCTCCGCACCGGAAGGGAGAGAGGACAGGCCGGCATTCACCCGGATCCTGTCGCCTCTGTCCGGATACACTCCGGTCTCCCCTCCCGAGCCCCAGCCGTCATCCACAGCCTCCACGTGCGTCCTGTCGTCCTCTTCGGGTTCAGGTTCTTTCTGACATGCTCCTGCGAGAATACACATCGCGGCCAACGAGGCCACAAGTCCGCCCCTTACGGAAACGAATCTTGCATACCGGCCTGCCGGCCGTATAAATCTTCTTTTTAATATACCTTTCATAATGTCATGTTTTTAATATAACGTCAGTTCGACGAATTATTCTGCTCAGTACCAGAGATTTCGTCGAACTGACGTTACGATTTCTGCGAAATCTCCTTCCTTTTACGTGTCACCCCTCTAAAATTCTCCCCTATCGAGGGGAGAACTTACCCACGGATTCGTTTTACGAATCCTCTAAAAGAGGTAGTTCTCTGAAATTCACTTCGTTCTTTTCATCGAACTCACGTTAATATATGTACTCTACCGGAGTCTTGACACACCTTATCATCCGGGTCTTGGTACTGTTCTGCGCAGTGAATTTCATCCAGTTCTGACCGGGACGGTCATCAGAGGCATAGCCCTCCATCGCCCACGACATGCCTGCGCTGCCTGAAGTGGCCAGAAGAAGATGCATCCGCGCTATGTTTCCCGGCACGGTATTCCACTGATGGCCGAGACCGTACAACACCCACACCTGTCCGCCTGCGGTAAATTCATAGAATGCGACTGTCCCGAAATCATGTCCGAGGAAACTCACTTCCCGCTCCGCAATCCTGACATCAATCCTCTCGCCGGAACTGTTGGTGAATGAACGGCTTCCTATGCCGCCGACATTGAAGTTGTCGTTTGCCGAAAAGACAGCATAGTCCTCATAGGACGGCACGGCATAGCCCGGAGGAGCCATAGCGGAAGGATCGTCCGAGCCGAAATCCGGGGCTGCGGACTTCATTCCTTCATAAAGAAAGGCAGTCCCGTCATGGGAAAGAGGCAGACCCGAAAACGTACCGGCCTGATACTGATGCCCCATGATTTCCAGAAGTCTGTCTTCCGGCATGTCCAGAAGCAGATCCATAAGTCCGTCCCCTGACGCAGGGGCATCGGCGCAAGTCACCTGGTCTTCGAATCTGCGGGCATCTCCGCGCAGATTGTAAAGGGTCCACCATGTCTCCCCTATCCGGACTACAGGCAAGCCCCAGTTTCTCCTCTTCAGCACATAAGTTTCCTCCCCTGTTCCGGCCTCGTCGGCTATGACCATATATGCAGTCTGCTCCCGTCCGTCCGCCTCCGGATCATTGGGTCTCCACCCTCCCAATATGCGGTAGACGTTTTCTCCTGTCTCTGACGGCACGGCAGCCGCCCAGACGGATTCTCCTTCAGGAAATTCCATATATAGCCTGTGCCCTGCGGGCAATGTCACCGTCCCCAGTTCCCCGTCTATATACCTGCCGAAATCGCAGACACCGTCCCGGCCGAGCTCGATGACACCGTCGAGAATGACCGGATTGGCCTCGAACAGAATCACGATCCTGCCTGTATTCATATTGCCGTCATGAAAATCCAGATGTATCCTTCCGGAAGGCATTCCGGGCACCCTACGCTCTCCTGACACCGAAAATCTCGCGACAGGCTCAAGGCTGCCTCTCTCTGCAGGCATCCGGGATATTTCCACCCCGTCCATGCTGCCGTCCACTACGACATCGGCTCCCGGTTCGGCCTGTACGGCCAATTCGAATTCCACTGCATGATGCGTCACGAATACAGTATCCCCTCCTTCGTTTACAGTCACTCCGGACGGGAGGACGGAAGTTCCGACATCCACCGAAGCCTTCGTCCGGGGATATGTTTCCGCCGGCTCGCCGGTCTCCCATCCGTCATATGTCACTGTCAGGAACATACCGGCGCCTTTTCCGCGGACCGAAACGGTATATATATGATTTCTCAAGACATTTTCAGGCAGTTTCGTGCGCATGAGGCTTGTCCCTCCGTCGGCGGATACAGTCACCTCGACCATGATTCCGGAATCATACTGTTCCGCGAGGAATGCCAGAATCTCCGATGTGTTCTCTATCGGCTTTTCGGAAAAATCCAGAAACAGATTTTCCGCTTGAGCCTCCGCCTTTTCACCGTTTGCGGCTCCGTCAGGGAAAACAGTTCCTTCCGCAGCCAGTCCAGTCAGCCTGACCGCCAACACCTTCACCCCGCTTTCCAGTACCGATATATCCAGTCTGGCCACCGTGCGGGCCAATTTCATATGAAGCGTCCTGCCGCCGGCGCCGTCCAGCTCCACAGAGCCGGTCATGCCCGTACCCTCGGCTGTCATTTCTCCCACGGACGCCTTGACCGCCAGAAAATCCTCGGCCGGCATTCCAGGCTCTACATCATCAAGCCGCGATGCCTCCGCCAGATTCGCCGCCACGTACATCCTGCCGGCCATGGCTGTCGGAGTGAAAATGAAACTTCCGTCTTTACCGCGGCCTGACGGAGCCAGCGCTTCGCTTACTGTCCCGCCATAAATACGGTAGGCCTGCACTGAATTCAATGTCATGTCCTGACTGCCGGAAGGATTGTCAGGAAATCCGAAGTCTATCGAAACCTCAGGTCCGGCTCCAGCATTGTCCGGAGAAGACTTCTCCGAACATCCTGTCATAAATATTGCTGCGGCAAGCAGCAACGGAAAATATTTTTTCTTCATAATCTTGTCATTTATAGAGGTATGGATTGTCCTTGCTGCCGAGATAGTCCGGTGAATCCACCGGCATTTCCGACAGATGGGAGACGTAGAAATGATTCATGAGTTCCTGCGCCCACGGACCGTAGGTAAATGAACTGCTGTGGCTGTATCCCATCACATGGCCTAGTTCGTGGAACATGATTTCGCATGAATACAGGGAATCGTAGTGGCTCAGCCATCCGGACTGGTACGCTCCGAAAGTACTTCCGCCGCCGAGGCCGACCACTCCGTTTCCCGGATACACCAGACCGACATTTATGGTGCGGGGCTGACGCATCTGCGCCAGTACGGTCTCGACAGACACCTTGTCTTCCACTCCGCCGTTGCCGTAAAGCCTGTCCTGATTTTCCCTCAATATCCGCTCATGTTCCGGCATGTCTATCATATATGTGAAATTAAGGAAGAATGCCACGGCTTCCCGGCAATGCACCGGCCTGATTCCCATCCAGTTTCCTTGAGGCCCGCCGTCAGGGAGGGTGGGATCGCCCCCGAAAAGGTCGAACCTTATATTCCAGCCATGCTCTATCTTTTCCAGCTTTGACCAGTACGGGTCGGAGGATTCGACCATGATTTCCATATCGTGAAGGGAAGCAGGGTCCTTCTTCTCCACTTTCACTATCCTGCCCGTGTCCGTCCTGTAAAATGCATCCTTTTCCGTCAGAGGCATGGCTCCGTAGAAATCGGCGAAGGCAGGTATCCTGTCGAAATATGCGAGATCCATGAAAAAGTCGCCTTCAGACGGGATTCTGGCCTTGAGCAGGACGCCTTCGAGATCCCGAGGGGAATAGAACCTGACATTCAGTCGGCCGTCCGGCAATACCGTGGCCTGCAGGGGGCTGGCTGTGTTGAAATTCCTTGCCGCCTTGTCCGTATATACAGTATAGGGTTCGTCATCCTGAAGAATCTTTCCGTGCTCGCCCTCCACGTATGCCTTTTCTGTCACGAAAAGCGTCCCGGACTCGTCGTCAGGATGGATTGCATCGACTCCGACATTATGCAGCCGGTTCGCCTTCACCGGCGGAAGCCGGAAACCGTAGGATCTGCGCACGGTGTTTCCCCGGTAATCACGGGTAATGATTTCAGCCGAGCCTTCCGTTTCCGTCTCAGATGGAAGGAAAAAGCCTGATGCTCCTTCCGACATGTCCATAATGAGGGAGGAAGCTGTGGTGCGGCCTGAAAAAGTGCCGTCGGCAGCCATTGCGGTACTGAATGACGGGGACTCCATCGTTACGACATTCGAAAGGACTGCCGATGCAGTGCCGGCGTTCCTGAATGAGAATGTCATGTCCACCCTGCCCACGATACGTTTCTGCCGGATAGGGCCTGTCAGGTCCGTCACATATTCGAGTCCGGCCGGAGTGTCTCTGACCATTACGGCAAACGGCGTGGACGAGTGGAAATACTCGGCTTCCAGCGGAGCGGAAGAATCTTCCGGAAAAGAAATCCATACTTCGCGGATGTCATCTATATCGTTTACTGTCAGGCCGTCAGAGATAAAATCGCCTTTGACACCCATCACGGACAGAATATAGTCACCTTCCCTGAGACCTTCGACGAGTATGCTCGAAGTATTCTTGTCATAATATCCTTTCATGTCCCTGACTCTGGCGCCGTCGCTGTCCATGACAGCGAATTCCACCATGTCATAATCGGCCGGAGAGAACCCTGTTCTGGTTCCGGGCCCATCATCATAGCCGGCACAGACGAGACCGAATGACAGTCCTCCGCGGTTCGGGACCGGCAGTTCGGCTTCGACGCCGGTACATGACCATACTGCCGCGCAACACAGGAGCATGGCCATAAATTTCACTGTTGTTTTCATCGCTTTCATTTTTTGCGTATCTTTGAATCCGGCGGCAAAGATATCCGCCGCCCGGACATTTTCCGGTAACATATGTTACGCGGGGTTTCTTTTTCAACGGATTTTCGTGAACCATGAGCCAGGATATTTTCGGAATGCCTCTGTTCAGAGGCTGCAATACGGACATTGCCGGTGCCGTGCTCGATGCATCGCCTGCAAGATATGCCGAATACGGGAAAGGCGACATCATTGCCCTTCAGGGCTATCCTTGCGGGGCAGTCTACCTGCTCGGCGAAGGCAGCGCATATGCACGGATGATCAGTGAGGAGGGGAAGGAATTTACTCTGGACACGCTTTCGGCGCCGGAAACCCTCGCGTCGGCCTTTGTCTTCAGCAGCGACCGGATTTTCCCCGTCACCATAATAGCCTCGTCCGACTGTTCCATCTGGACTGTCGGACGCCATGCCCTGACCCGGCTGCTGGAGGAAGACAAGGTCATACTCGGAAACTATCTGAGGATCGTATCCGACCACAGCATGTTCCTGAGCCGCAGGCTCAATGAGTTCGCCTTGCAGACCTTGTCGTCAAGGATAACCGGCTACATAGAGAGAAACGGGCCGATAGAGAACCTGCAGGAAGCCGCCTTCATCCTGGGAGTGGCCCGGCCGTCATTGTCCAGAGCCATTGCGCAGCTTACAAGTCAGGGAATATTGGAAAAACGCGGAAATTCTTACATGAAAAAAGGCTGAAAACGGCGATTACCGTTCCAGCCTCTCCTGAAGTACTCGGCCGGAGAATCGAACTCCGATTGCAAGATTGAGAATCTTGAGTACTAACCGTTATACGAGCCGAGCATATTCCGATTTTGGGACTGCAAATGTATGGCAATAATTTTATATTTCCAAATTTATTTGCCCCTTTACTTCAAAAACACGAAAAAGACCGCCAGCACCAGCAGGAAGAACGCCACGAAATGATTCCACTGCAGAGCCTGATTCTTGAACAGCAGGGTCACGATGACAGTAAAGACGGTAAGCGATATAACTTCCTGTATCACTTTCAGCTGAATCAGATTGAAAGGCCCTCCATTGTCCGCGAACCCTATCCTGTTTGCAGGGACCTGTGCACAGTATTCGAAGAAGGCCACGCCCCACGACAGAAGTATGACCAGAATCAGCGGCCAGCCCGTAGTGACTTTCATTTCCTGGAGTTTCAGATGTCCGTACCACGCGAATGTCATGAAAATATTCGATGTAACAAGAAGAATGACAGTATAAAGGGCTTTCATGTCGGATTCATTTCTTTAGCGGCTGCAAATGTAATATAAAATTTGAATTTGACTCCAAAATAATTAATTTTGTAAAGATATGGAAGAACGTCTCTGAAAGAAACTAATTACCAAAACATAATTACTATGACACTTATCAAATCCATTTCCGGTATTCGCGGAACCATCGGCGGGAATCCCGGAGAAGCCCTTACTCCTATCGACATCGTCAAATTCACTTATGCATACTGCGTAAAACTCAGGGAACGCAGACCGAAACCGGCCGGCGAACGCTACCGTGTAGTCGTCGGCAAGGACGCAAGGATTTCAGGACAAATGGTAGAGCAGCTCGTGTGCGGCTCGCTCATCGCATGCGGAGTAGATGTCATCAAGGCGGGATTTGCATCCACCCCTACTACTGAAATGGCTGTCATTTTCGAAAAGGCGGATGGAGGTATCATCCTGACCGCTTCACATAACCCGAAGCAGTGGAACGCCCTCAAGCTCCTGAACGAGAAAGGGGAATTCCTGAACGCCGCCGAAGGAGCCGCCATCCTCGAATGCGCGGAGCAGGAAAACTTCGATTTCGCTGATGTGGACACCCTCGGAAGCATAGTCGAAAAAGACTTTACGGAAGCTCACATCGATGCAGTGCTGGCTTTGGATGCCGTAGATGCAGAGGCCGTGAGGAAAGCCGGGTTCAAGGTGGCGCTGGACGCCGTAAATTCAGTAGGCGGTATCATAATGCCGCGTCTGTTCGAAAGGCTCGGCGTGGAGTGCATAAAGGTAAACTGCGAACCTACAGGTCATTTCGCGCATAATCCTGAGCCTCTTCCGGCCAATCTGACTGAACTCTGCGAAACTGTGGTCAAAGAAAAGGCGGATCTCGGCGTCTCAGTGGATCCCGATGTGGACAGGCTTGCCCTGATCTGCGAAAACGGACAGCCTTTCGGTGAAGAATACACTTTGGTAAGCGTGGCCGACTATATCCTTTCACGCGAAAAAGGCGGGAAGAAACTCGCCACTTCATCCAATCTTTCTTCATCCCGGGCATTGAGGGACGTGACCGAAAGCTACGGAGGGGAATATTTCGCTGCTGCTGTAGGAGAAGTGAACGTGACTACCAAGATGAAGGAATGCGGAGCCATCATAGGCGGTGAAGGAAACGGAGGCGTCATTTACCCTGCCCTCCACTACGGCCGCGACGCCATAGTAGGCGCAGCCCTCTTCCTCACGAATCTGGCATACAAGAAGATGAAAGTATCCGAACTCCAGAAGACATACCCTCAATACTGTATCACCAAGAACCGCATCGAACTTTCAGACAAGTCCCTGATCGACAAGATTCTGTCGGAAATGAAGAAGATATATGCGTCAGAGGATATAAACGACATCGACGGAGTGAAGATTTCTTTCGAATCCAGAAAGGAATGGGTACATCTGCGCAAGTCAAACACCGAGCCTATAATCAGGATCTATGCAGAATCGGCCACGATGGAATCTGCCGACAAGCTGGCATCCGAGATCAAGGCCATTGCTGAAAAAATCATCAAAGGTTAATGTTTTCATTCAGGACCACCCCTCTCGAAGACCAGCTGGACAAAGCCCTGCTCGACGGAAATGTCGGCTGCTTCTGTACGCAGAACTGCTGGGACACCGGGAAGGGAAGATACATGACAGACATTTTCAGGGAGAGAGGAAACCTTCGGGCGGTCTTCTCTCCCGTTGATTCCGAATTGTCCCCCGACACCGGCCATATCAGTGCCGACACGGCCCTGCTGGAAGACCTGAATGCCGTAGTCGTGGAAATACAGGACACCGGCGCCAGACATTTCGGATATACGCTTGACGTCTTCAGACTGATGCAGCAGCTTGCTGCAATGGAAAACCCGCCTGCCCTGTATATCGTAGACCACATCAATCCGACCGGAAGGGCTGTCGAAGGAACCATACCAGGACCTGATGCGGATACTTCCGTACCCAAGGTGGCCCACAGACACGGGCTGACACTCGGGGAGCTGGCCAACCTGCACTACGCCGAAATCGGAGCCAGATTTCCCATGCACGTCATTTCCTATCTGGCGACAGGCTCCAACCGGCACATCATGCCATGGACCATAGCTCCGGCACCGGACATTCCGGGCTTCTTCACTTGCGAAATGCTCGCCGGAGGGATGCTCTGGCTGCAGACAAGCATCACCCCCGGGATAGGCACGCCGAGGCCATACGAATACTTCGGGGCGCCGTTCATCATCCACGACGGCGGCAGCGTTCCTCCGGGGACTGCCCAGGCCACGATGAGACCATGCACGTTCACGCCGGCATACGGAAACTATGCAGGAGAAAGATGCCGGGGATATCAGATAATTCTGGAACCGGGAGCCGAATACCATTCGCTGATGCATACCCTTCAGCTGATGAGACATTTCCGGGACAGATACTCCGCATTCGAGCTTAAAAGCGGATTCCGGGAGCTTCTCGCGGATGACATTCTGCTTGACTACATAGAAGGGAGAATCGAGTGGTATGCCGCCAAAGACCACATCAAGGTGGAAGAGCAGAAATGGATAAGGAAGGCTAAAAAGTTCCTGCTATATGACTCACAGCCTTACAGGATAAAATAAAGGGCAATAATATTTGGAAAACGGAAAATAAGTAGTAATTTTGCGCGCTGATTCGGTTAACTAAATTTTTAAGGAAATGAAAAAAGGAATTCATCCCGAAAACTACCGTCTTGTAGCTTTCAAGGATATGTCGAATGACGAGGTGTTCATCACCCGTTCCTGCGCAAACACTAAGGAGACACTCGAAGTAAATGGTGTGGAGTATCCTGTAGTGAAAGTCGAAATTTCAAATACATCCCACCCGTTCTATACCGGCAAGATGAAACTCGTCGATACAGCAGGTCGCGTCGACAAATTCTATCAGAGATACAAGAAGAACAAATAAACCGCAGGCGGTTTATTCATGCCAAAAAGAAGCCGGCTCAAAAGAAGACTTTCTTCGTTTGGGCCGGCTTCTTTATATATTCGCGGCGATTAACCGCCCTGTTTTCCGTTTATCAGAAAAGGTGTTCCAGCCAGAAACGGCGGTTCTCATTCAGGAAATGCTCTCCCTGATAGCCGGTGTATCCGTGCATCCCATCGGGGTAGATCATAAGTTCGAAACTTTTTCCAGCCCTGTGCAGGGCGTTGACAAGCTGAAGCGTATTCTGGAAATGCACATTGTCATCCCCTGTACCGTGGGTAAGTTTCAGATACACAGGTCTGGACGATAAGGTATCCTTCGCAGATGCAGGATAAGACTTCACGTACCTGAGGGCGCAAGCCGCCGCGTACCCCTCCGGATTGTCCTGCGGAGTACCCATATACCTCTCAGTATAATGCGAATCATAAAGGGCCCAGTCATATACTCCTCCTCCGGCTATACCGTAATGGAAACTGTCCGGAGCCTGAAACAGAAGCATCGCAGTCATGGTCCCACCGAAAGAAAAGCCCTCGACACCCATCTTGTCCCCGTCCACATACGGAAGAGCCTTCATATAATCTGCCCAGGCCACGAAATCCTTGACTTCATATACTGTAAGCTGCCGATATATCATATCCAGTGCCTTGCGGCCGTTGTGCCCCGCAGCCCGGCAGTCCGCAGTCACCTGGATTATGCCATGATCGGACCACCATTGGTTGTTTTCGGACGGAGTCTGCCATCTGTCGTGTACCAGAGGAGTATCCGGGCCGCCGTAAATATCGAAATGTACGGGATACTTCTTCGTCCTGTCAAAATCCTTCGGATACACCACGGATGCAGGAAGGCGGAAGCCGTCGGCAGTCTCCATGTAAATGATTTCCGGCAGAGCATAAGATTCAGGGGAAAAATCCTCCCCTGCCATATCGGCGACCACTTCTCCCAGCGGCTTTTTCCCGGAAGACGGGAAGACCGCCACTTTTACAGGAGTGACGGAATTCGAATAGGATGCTGCAAAATGACAGCAGTCAGGAGAAAACACAGCCGACCTTACGTCATAAGCCGGATCGGTGAGCATTCCGGTCCGGCCCTTTCCATCGGCACGATAGACAGAATAGCGCACTGCGGATTCGTTATATGAAGAAAAAAAGACGGCGCCCCTGTCGTCTACGGCGAGAAGAGACACATTCCAGAACTCCCCGTCAGTGAGCTGACGGAATTCTGAGCCGTCATATGACAGAAAATACACCTGCTGCCACTCCGAATCCAGACATCTGGACATATAGATTCCCTCCGATGTGAGAATAGCCCCCGATATCCAGTCCGTCCATGTCGGGCTCGACTCGCTGTAAATCAGTTTCCGGCAGCCGTCATGGACATTCACGGAATAGAGTTCGAGCGACTGCTGCGACCGCGGCATTCTGGATATGAAGAAATGACGGCTGTCCTCAGACCAGAAAGGCGTTCCGAAATACTGGTCTGATCCCTTATCGAAATCCAGCCACAATATATCCTGCCCGAGGCTGTCCCGAGGCTCTGATCTGAATGCGGAAATATCGGCCACTCCTATCCGCACCTCAGGATTCCTCTCCCCGGCCTTCGGATATCTTGTCTCGCTGAGGCTTCCATCCTGACCGAAAGGCGAATAAATCGGGAAAAGAGGCACTCCCGTGTTGTCGAACCTGTAAAAACCTATCTTCCTGCTGTCCGGCGACCACCAGAATGCCCTGTATCTGGAAGGTCTTCCGAAAATCTCTTCATAATAGACCCACGAGGCATATCCGTTCAGAATCAGGCTGTCACCGTCATATGTTATCCTGTGCTCCTTCCCGGTCGCAATGTCTGCGACATACAGGTCATTGTCTCTGGTAAACGCTATCATGGACGAATCAGGGGAATATGTCATGTTCACCGCACCTTCAGGTTTCAGCGGGAAAGCAGCATACTTTTCAGGTGCAGACACGCCATTCGTGACAGTCCTGCTGCGGACATCGAAGGCGAATGCCGATGAATCGGTGAAAGATCTGTCATAGGAAAATACGACTTCGTTGTCGGAAATCCATTTCCATGCCGCCGGGACCTTACCGAAGTCTGAAGCTGCCGGCGATATTGCCGGCAATGACAGTAAGACAATCAAAAGAAATATATTTTTCATATTGCCAGTTGTTTTCATAATCCTGTCTTTCAGATAACAGTGCCTCCGCCATTGTCGTCAGACAAAAAAGGAATCCTTGAAATTCACCAGATAGACCTTCTCTGTGCTTCTGGTGACTGCCGTATAAAGCCATTTGAGGTCATCCGGAAGCAACTCGTCCTGCCAGAACGGATTGTCGATGAAGACGCATTTCCATTGGCCGCCCTGCGACTTGTGACATGTTATCGCATTCGCGTATTTGAGCTGCAGCGCGTTGAAATACTTATCCTCCCGGACTGCCTCATAACGCTTTTTCTTCGTCCTGATATGCGAATAGTCCTCATTGACACCGGCATACAGCATATTCTGCTGCTCAGCTGTCAGAGCCGGGCTTTCGGAAGTAAGGGTATCCAGAAGGACAGTCGCGGTGATTTCCTGATCGCCGTAATCAGGGAATGACAGCCGGGCCTTGGCGAAATGCAGGCCGTATCTATCCTCATAGTCGGAGATTTTTTCCAGTGTGGCGATGTCGCCGTTCGCTATATAATCCACATTTTCAAGCCCGTCCGCAAACTTATAGCAATTCCGGACTATCATCAGACGATCTCCCCTGACCAGCATTTCCTCCTTGAACTGGACGGCAGACCGGATTCCCAGATTGTATTTTATCGCTCTCCTGTTCGACCTGCAGATAACTACAGTCTCATCATCGCCGAACTTGTCATAAGCATCCGTCAGTTTTTCGATCAGGTCCGATCCGCAGATTCTCCGGATATCCGGGCATCCATCCACATCAAGTTTCAGCGACAGGTCGTCCTGACCGGCTCCCCAAGCCTCCTGTATCATCCGCCTGATAAGAGTGGCGTTTTTCAATATACCGGAATCCGTCTGCTGCCTTACCACCGTCGTAAGTTCAGCCAAGTCATAGTCGCCCAGCAAAGACAGCCAATCTTCCGACAAAGCCGGACTGTCGTCCAATCCGACCGGCGGCAGCTGCGCCTTGTCCCCGATGAGGACGATTTTATTGTCCGCACCCTTGCGGACATACTCCATAAGATCCATAAGCAGATTTCCCGAACCGAAGGCGCTGGTCTGTCCGGGATTCTCGATGCCTATCAGGGAGGCCTCATCCACGAAATACACGGTATCCTTGTCCTTGTTCGGGCCTACGACAAATTCACCGAAACCTGAACCGGATACTGATTTCTGACGATAAATATGCTTGTGTACCGTATAGGCCGGGCTGTGTGCATAGCCGGACAGGACTTTGGCCGCACGACCTGTAGGAGCCAGCAGGATACAGTTTACTTTCAGACTTTGCAGAAAACTGATGACAGCGGATATGGCCGTGGTCTTTCCTGTTCCGGCATAGCCGTTCACTGCCATTATGTCGCATTCGTCCCCATTCAGGAAATCGGCCATTTTCCGGAAAAGGGCCAGCTGGCATTCCGTGGCCTCATACTTCAGGGCTTTCAGGAAGCCGTCGTACAGGAAATCTGCGCTGCCCATCACTTGCGTCTCCGGAAAATCATTGACAGGACTATGAACAGGGGATAGATTTCGAGTCGGCCAAGTATCATGTCCATGGAATAGATGAACTTGGCGATCCCGAGCTGCGAAGAGTAGTTGCCCATCGTACTTATGGAATCAAGCGCCGGTCCCGCATTGCCGAGCGAAGAGAGGGCACCTGAAATGGCTTCTGCGGAATCGACTCCGAAGAGGACCAGCAGGAGGAATGAAATAAGGAGGACGACCACATACAGGACAATATACAATATGGCCGAAAAGGCCGCGTTATCCTTCAGAAAATGATTCCCGACGCGGAGCTGCATGATGGAAGAAGGATGCAGGTTCTGTTTCAGCTGCCGTCCTATCGCCTTGAAGGCTATAAGCATCCTGTCGGATTTCACGCCTCCTGTCGTAGAGCCGGAACATCCGCACTGGAAAGCGGCATACAGCAGCAGAATGTTGGCAAAGGCGGGCCAATGCGCATTGTCGGCAGTGGCGAATCCAGATGTGGACAGGAAACTGGTAACCTGGAAAACGGCATCCAAAGCAGCCTTGCCCCAACTGTCGTATGTGCCAGATATCTTCAGGGAAAGCGTCACAAGGACGGAAAGCACCGCAATGGTCCCGAGAAAGAATTTCACTACGGGATGTCTGAAAGTCTTAAGCGAGCGTGTAGCGAAAATCGCGAAAAGAAGGCCGAAGTGTATGGACGACAAGGCCATGAATACGATAATAATGATGTCTATCAGCGGTGAGTCGAAGTAGGCTATCGAAGAATTTTTCGTGCTGAACCCTCCGGTGGCCACAGTACTGAAAGAATGATTGACAGCATCGAAAAACGACATGCCGGCCAACATAAGCAGCAGGGTTTCAGTCACTGCCAGAAATACATATACGAAGGCTATGACATGAACCGTCTTGATGGAGCGGAACCGGTATCCTTCTCTGGACAGCGAAGAAAGTTCGATGTTGGTAAGACGCATCCGGAAAGGGCTGGCATCCGGCATGATCAGAAGCAGAAAGACCACTACCCCCAATCCGCCGATGAAATGGGTGGATGACCTCCAGAACTGCAGCCCTTTGGGAAGGGCTTCCACATCGGTGAGAATTGTGGATCCGGTAGTAGTATAGCCGGAAACACTCTCGAACCATGCATTTATCAGGGTAAATTCACCGCCCCAAAGGACATACGGAAGCATGCCGAAAATGAACGACAGCAGCCATGACAGGACTATAATCATAAAACCGTCCTGCAGCGAAATGTCCGACGTCTTCCTTACAAAGATAAAAGGGAAGATGCCCACGATGAAAGTGATGATGAAACTGATGGCGAGGGGTCCGAGAGCCGAATCCTTTCCGTTCACCACCGACACTATCAGGGACAGGAACATGAACAGGGCGCTGATAAGCAGAGCCTGTCCGACATTACGAGATATGACCTTGACATCCATCGCCGTCCTCCCGACTTTACAGTTCTCCGGCAGCTGAAGAAGACTCGATCAGCTTTTCCTTTTCTTCCCTGAGTCTGGCTACCCTTCTCTTCAGTTCGAGGTTCTCTTCAATAAGGTCTGTCAGTTCATCGTTCAGATGCACGAGTTCATCATCACCCTCGAATTCGTAGCAATAGTTCCGGCCGCCGGTCTGATACTCGTCTATTCCCGACAGCATCTTCTTCAGCGGGCGGATATAATATATGAGTATGAATACCAGAAGCAGGAGTACCAGGAGCAGACCGGCACCGACAGATACCACACCTGGAATAATACTCCTGTAGAATCCGTCCTGGAAGGTCTGTGAATTTTCCTTCAGCTGCAGATAGATCACCTCATTGAGTTTTTCTATGTCCGATTTGAGTCTCTGGTATTTAGGCTGGAGCCGTTTGAAATACCAGTCTCTGTTATCGATGAAGTCATTCATTATCACAGTCTTGAACTCAAGAGATGTCAGCATGTATGCCGAGTATGCATAAATCACCGAGTCTGCTCTGGCGATGGCCTCGCTGCTGGTCAGAGTAGCTTTCAGGCTGTCATATTCCGCCATGAATGCGTTGCAGTCTATTTCCGGTATCAGATCCGGATCCTTTTCCCCCACTATGGCGAGAAGCTGCAGGTTATATCTGTCGCTCTCGTTTGCAAGACGCTGGGAGATATTGATGCAGTTTATGTTGGAAGCTATCAGGTCAGAGACATAGTCACTCATCCTTCTGTACTCCATTATGGATATTATGCTGGACAGCAGAAGTATTATGGCTATGGCGCCGAGCGAAAATGTCAATTTCACGCTCATGGACATCCTGACAGGGAAAATTCTATTGAAAAATTTTTTCTGCATAGCTGGACCCTTTTCATCGCGCCGTATCAGGACTGGCCTGAACGGTTTATCAGACAAAGGTAGATATTTTATGCGGTAATTCAAAAAGGCAGTCCGGACTGTTGTACTTCGGTGTTAAATCTATAGACTGTTGCGCTTGGCATCAGGTGTTCGGGCTCACAGGAGAGGCCTGCGGCCAAAATTCATCTAAAAACACAAAAAAAATTTGCAGACAAAGAAATGTTGACTATCTTTGCAATCCCGAAACGAAAAAATGGTGTCATAGCTCAGTTGGTAGAGCAAAGGACTGAAAATCCTTGTGTCCCTGGTTCGATTCCCGGTGGCACCACGAAGAATCACAGCAAAAAGATGAAAACCTCTGAATTTCAACGAATTCAGAGGTTTTCTTTTTGTTT
>CALUUA010000005.1 GCA_944323845.1 uncultured Bacteroidales bacterium | reverse complement strand
CGATACGAATTGGGCGATATGGTTTACAAGTCCATTCCTGTCCACTTTAGAATAATCGAACGAGCGTTCCTGTTCTAGATCGTATTCTATGGCCTTACGGATATCCGGGGCAGAAACATATAGCACTGTATCTCCACGGAGCACCCATTCCCTTTTTGTGATATTATAATCGCGGATTTGTCCAGCGAACTTGAATATACCTTCGAATATCCGACGATGAATCGATGTCAGCCCGACAAGCGTAAACGCAAAGGTTTTTTCTGTAAGAAGTCTACGAATGTTAGTCGATGCCGTATCCGCCTCATGCATATCCGCTTCTTCGGGGGTACGTGCTTCTTTCGACTGGTAGTAGCTTTTTATGAGCTGTGCTGCTTCGTCAATCGTAATTTCGCCCTCGATATCTTTACGGGCCGTTTCAAGCAGATAATCAGATGGCTTAAGGCCATCAACAGCCTGCAGACCGATTGCAGTCTGCCACGCATAACCTTTCTCCCTCTTCTGCGGTTCGCCTTGGCGTATATATTCGCCGAAATCTATCATATCTCAAATCACTTTATTTCTAATTTATTACGCACAACGCAATTATCATATTTGTTCACTTTTAATCAACTTCTTTGGATCGACTTGCAAAATATTGGCTATAAAGATATAAAATAAACTGCAAGCCGAGAGCAGTGCAAGAACTTGTTATGGCAATACCGAGGCGCAGCGTGATTGTAACCGAAGTTTAAAATATAATCGAGCGTAACGCACGGCCTCAAAACAGAAAATTTTCAACTGTTACGTTCGAGAGCTGCGGCATAGACATCATGGAGACGCTGCCGCAAATGAAGCG
The DNA here is from genome assembly GCA_944323845.1 of uncultured Bacteroidales bacterium. Lineage (GTDB taxonomy): Bacteria > Bacteroidota > Bacteroidia > Bacteroidales > UBA932 > Cryptobacteroides. The sequence goes on along the minus strand of CALUUA010000005.1, from coordinate 127,815 downwards.
GGGACACGACCTCGACGGAACGGCTCCGCGCCAGAATTGCCATCACGAAATCATTTGTAATGCGGAGCCTGAGCCTGACAACAAGGCCGTCGGAATTGTCCGACAGGATTTCCTGTGAGGAATGCAGAGGCAGGGTCTTCACGAATGCTCCGTCCAATTTGTCATACTTTAGTACAATCTCCTCTACCGGATCCGAAGGATTGTTCCATATGCCGAAACTTTCACGGAACAAGGCCGGAATATCGATACTGTCATCCCTGACAAACTTTTCGTCCGTGACCACAGATACGTTTTGCATCCTGTCCAAACCGAATGTCTTCAATGCGCCGTCCGCATCTAATCCGGCCAAATACCATCTCTGCTGAGACTCTTTCAGAAAATGAGGCTTCAGTTTTTTATGCACCACCTTGCCGCCGTGACGCACCAAAGTATAATCAAATTCTACAGGATGGCATTCCCTGATTGCAAACAGCAAATCGGAAATATCCACGCTGAAGGCCGGACGGCGATGTTCCGACAGGACATATTTCTGCAGAACGGTATCTGCATCTATTGAGCTGAGCAGTTCGAAATTCAAGAGCATGGACTCGTAATCATCCGCGCTGTCTCCCCGGTCCGTTATCCGGTATTTTCGGTCCGGTCCGCATGTTATGCAGATATGGAAAAGTTCTCCTATAGTCTCTATGTCCCTCTGTATGGTACGCAGAGATATTTCAGACCGGCTGTCATCAAAAAGCGACATGGTGCGCGACACATAGTCTGTAAGATCGTCCGGACTGATACACCGGCCTCCGCTTAGTCTGTTGAGGATGATGGCCATCCTTTTCAACTGATATATTTTCGCCATATCCGACTGCCTCCGTAATCAGGTTCCTCAAGTTTCATTTGCCGATAAGATCCTCCGCCGTAATGACATTTTGATATATTGAAGACCAGCGGTTCCGTACAAGTCCATACGTAGTGACCAGAACCAGATGGACTGCCTTTCTGGTCCGTGTTTCACTCATGAACACCTGCCGCCGGTTTCTCAAAGCCAGATCTTCTTCCTTGTCAACAGAGTACTCCCCTTCGGTAAATTTCATCTCGCACAAGTCAATCACTCTGTCCGCCCTGTCTATCAGCATATCGACCTGCGCACCGCGACGTCCGTCCTCGCCTCTCTGTATCCACACCGATGATTCAGTATAAACGCCCGCAATACCCAAAGCCCTCTTTATTTCCGTCAGATGGCCAAAACACAGGTTTTCGAACGCAAAGCCTCTCCATGCATAAAGTTTCGGAGTATTCTCGAACTGGGACCAATATCCGTCAGTCCTACCTTTCACACCATCCGCAAAGTTCAGATAAAACAACAGAAACGGATCCGTCAATTTATAGCGCACATCATCCCTGGAGCCGCCAAAAGGTTTGTAGAGCATGACAAAATCATTCGCTTCCAATGATTTCAGAATTTTTGTCAGGCCTCCGCCATAAGGAATGCCTGTACATTCAGCTATTTCTTTCCGCGTGTACCCTGTCCGTTTCCTGCTCAAGAGACGGATCACCGCCTTGTAATGGTCCGGATTCCTGAACAACGAATTGAACAGTCTGTCGAACTCATCCCGCAACCTGCTCTCCCGGTTGAAAAACAGCATATCCACATTGGCTGCCAGAGACTTGCCGGGATGAAGCATATTCATATAATAAGGTATCCCGCCCATTATCATATAATACTGCAACTGATCATACAGGCTGACTTCCAGTCCTCTGTCCGCATAAAAACCAGAACATTCGGACAACGTCATGGGACCCAGTTTCAACTGTGCAGTCATACGGCCGTAAAGCCCTCCGGTATTATTCAGCAGCTTGTCTTCAATCCAGGACGTAGCCGAACCGCAGACTATAAGCATAAGATCATCCTGTCCTGCACCCCATCCGTTCCAGAAATGCTCGAATGCCGGAAGAAAACCGGACTTTTGGGTATCCAGCCACGGCAATTCATCAATGAAAACGACCATCCGTTTTCCTGTCCTGTTCTTTTCAAGCAATGTCACAAGCCTTTCAAATGCTTCCATCCAGTTTACCGGTGGAATGAAATCCTCTCCGCCATATTTTAGCAGCGAACTGTGGAAATTGAAAAGCTGACGATCCAATGCGCTTTCCGCTTCAATATCATCGTATGGAGACAGTGCCGTATGATAAAACGACAGCCTGTCCCTGAAATATTCCCTGATCAGGAAAGTCTTTCCCACACGGCGCCTGCCGTACACTACGACGAACTCCGGCCTGCCATCGTTATACAGTCGGTCAAGTTCCTGCTGTTCCCGTTTTCGCGCGATGATTTTATCCATACTGAACAAACTTTGCCGCAATATAATAATTTTATGCCATTCCGGCAAAGTTTATGCTACAAACTTTACCGGGACAAGTCGAATTAATACAATTGCGGCAGAGTTTATGTGGCAAACTCTGCCGCAATACAATGTAAAACACGAGTGTAACCTTGATTAGTTTTTAAGATAGTAGGTCACTGACGAAACTACGCGCACTTTCTTTATATAAGGCGTATTGCTGTCACGGTCGCTTATGGTGAAGGTTCCCTGACTGGCTGTCTTGATCTTGCCAAGACGGCTGTCTGAATCCTTGGCGAATTTTTCCGCCGCTTCCCGGGCGTTCTTCGTAGCATCCTCTATCATTTCAGGCTTGATGCTGTTCAGCCCTTCGAACTGGAACTGGATCTGATTCTCCCACGAATTGCCGGAACCGGTAATACCCTTTTTCAGAAGTTCGGACTGGCGGGGCATAAGAGCCAGGACTGTATCCACCTTGTCCGTACACACAGTCACGACATTCTTGCTGAAATAACGGTATGCCCTGTCGTTGCTCCCGTACTCCTGTGCGTACTTGTCGGAAAGTGTCGGAAGGGAAACGGAAATCTCGGATTCGGCTATGCCGCCGTCAAGAAGGAATTTCTTTATGGCTGCGGTATTCCTGTCGATCTCGGCGTAGACATTGTTCAGGTCGTTGCCGACGACATTGAACGTGAGAGGCCAGATGACCTTGTCAGCTGCGACCTCACGTTCACTCAAACCTTTGACTGTAACTGTCCTGTCATAGGCGCGGAATTTCGAGACGGCTGCCGGAAGCATTGCGCCCAAAAACACCAGGCCTGCCAGCAGGCAAACGGCGAAAAATTTCTTGTTTTCCATGATTGTATTTTTTATTCAGCTTTGTCACGATATGCCCTTAAGGCTGTTCTGTATGCTATCCGGCAGTCCAGCAAGTCAGCCTCGGCCTGCGTAAACTGCGTCTGGGCCTGCAGAAGATCCGAAACGGCAGCCATCCCGGCGGAATACTGGGCTTCCATCTGTTTCATGAGAGCTTCAGCCATGTCGCATGATTCTTCCGCCACCAGCAGCTTCTCCCAAGCCGCCGTCGCATCCAGCCACAGCTTGTGGACCTGAAGGACCAGCTGACGCTGCAGATACAGCCTGTCGTTTTCCGCTTTCTGCATCTGTGTGTCCAGACGCTGCATTTTCCGCGCTGTCTTACCCCAATCCGAAAGCGGAATCCGGATCATGCCGAACACCAGCCCGTCCATCGAACCTTTGTCTATGACATTGTTATACCCGTAAGTGGCGCCTACGGCTATCTGCGGCAAGGCTTCGCCTAAAGCCATGCGCTTTTCCAGCCGTTTGGACTCTACGGACAAGTCCAGAAGTTTCGTTTCTTCCTGATCTGCAGCCACTTCTTCAGCTGGCCTGTAGTATTCCTGCGGAGCCGATATATCGGAAATGTCATCGGTGAGACGGATATCGTCAAGCCCCGGGGCTCCGTCACCGCTGAAAGTGCTGTACGGATTATATTCCACACCTATTGAATTGAAAAAATTCATCTTGGCGAGTCTGATCCCGTTTTTCAGCTGTACCTCCCCGGCCTTGACTTCATTCATTTTAAGCCGGACCTGAAGCAGATCCGTTTCCAGAGCCAGTCCCGCATCGGAAGCCGACAGGACATCGCGGTACAGGGTATCGAGCATGGTACGCACATCCGACAGACAATCGAGCTTGTTTTCAAGTGACACTATCTGCCAGTAAGCCGACTCCACATCCTCCACAGTAGTCCTCAAACTGATGCTTTGCTGCAGACCGGCCGCTTCTATCCCGAGCTTCGCCAATTTGTTTCCTGTGACAATCCTGCCGCCGGCAAAGACAGGCTGCATGACAGAGACATTGGCCGAAACCCCTTTTTTCAACGTTGAATAGACAGGCGAAAATCCGTATTGCGTGGCAAGCTGTGTCAGCGTATTGTTCAGATTCTCGGCGAACTCCGAATTTCCGATAATGTCCGTAATCCCGAGTTCCAGCAGAGGATCGAAGGCATAGAATGCAATGGCCGTCACTGCCACCTTCGGGAAATATTCTGCCACGGCTTCCTGTTTCTGCGCTTTTGCAGCTTCCACATCGAGGGAAGCATTCAAGATATCACGGCTGTTCTGCAAAGCCAGTTCCCGGCACTGCTCCAAAGTCAGAGTCACTGTCCGGTTTCCGTCTTCAACTGCAGCAGACAGACTGTCGTCAGGCGCCGTACCGGCAATGGCCGCAGGAGCGGCGGCAAGAAACAGCAGAGCCAATATACACTTATTACATTTCATCTGAATCTCCTCCATTTATTCTTTTCCGGCACCTTCCTGTATTGCTGCAGGTGCAGCAACCTTGGAATTTCTGAACATCTGCCAGTATGAAACAGGCATCATCAGTACAATCAATATGATGGAAAGCATGGTACCGAAACATATGACCACACCCATAGGCAGCCAGAGCAAATCACCGCTGATAATCATCGGGAGCACTCCGAGGGCAGTCGTACATGAAGTCAGGAAAATCGGTCTCATCCTGCGCTTGCCGGCTTCCTCGGCAGCCGATTTCACATCCATTCCATGCTGGAACCGCAGTTCTTCCGCATACTCGAACAGGATTATGCCGTTGCGGACTATGATTCCGACCAGACTTATAAGCCCGAGCACTGATGTCAGTCCGAAATCAAGACGGAACAGCCACATTCCGAAAAATGCTCCGAAAAAGCACAGGGTGCTCATTATAAGGGTAAGAAAAGCCAGCGACGCTTTCTTGAAATGAATAAGCATGAAGAAGAACAGGACTGAAACTGCGCACAGGAAGCTCAACAGAATTTCCGGCACGACATTCTTGTTCATGGCAGAAAGCCCGCCATAGGAAACTGACACTCCTTCCGGCAGATTCGGTTCTATCTCCGATTTTACAAAGGCCTTTATCTTCTTCATCGCCACAGGCTGGCTGCAGCCGAACTTCATGTCTGCCCCTACCGTCACGGTCTCTTCCCCTGCGGTTCTGGCAAAGGTCTCAGGTGACCAGTCCGGAGTGATGTCGGCGACCTGACGCAGTGGGACGGAAACCCCCGGCATTTCAGTAGGGACTATCTGATTGGCTATGACATCATATCCCATGTCAGGACCGACGGCGTCGCTGTAAAGATTGACAGGCAGCTGCCTGTCACCCTCCCAGAGAGTAGCTATGGTCTGGCCGTTGAAGGCTCCGGCCAGAGAGAGCGCAAGCATGGTCTTGTTCACTCCTAACCTTGCGGCTTCTTCCGGGTCGAGGGTGATATCCACCGACGGCACATAATCGTCGTTGTCGCTGTGAATCCATTTCAATATGTCATCCAGCGAATACATATAATTCTTTATCTTTTCGGCCACCGGAGCTAAAGATTCCTGATCCGGGCCTTTTATGATCACGGCCACAGGCGAAGTCACAGCCTGATAGTCCATCTGCTTGAACCTCACTAAAGCCCTCGGGAAATAATGCTCATATTCAGCCTCGTATTCTTTAAGGACGGCTTCCGTAGCCAGCGTGGATGTCGTATTCACTATGAACTGCGCATAATTCCGCCCTGGAATCTGCGGGGCGTATGTAGCATGGAAACGCGGGGACGAAGTACCGACAAAGGCTGTCACGGACTTGACCCGTCTGTCAGCAAGCAGGATTTTCTGGAGCGAATCGCTGACGGCCTGCGTCTGATCCAGACCGGCATTCCCGTCCAGATATATTTCCACCGCGAAACAGTCTCTGGCCGCCATCGGCATCATCTGGACATTCAGCTGGGTAAACATCAGTATGCCAAGCCCTACAGCCAGAGCGCCGGTCGCCAGAGTCAGTTTGGGATGACGGAAGCATACCGCCAGGAGTTTCTCGTACCCGTTCTGCATGGCATCGAAGAATTTGCCCTGCAGCCTTGCAAACCACCCCTTGCTCGAAGAACGCGCTGTCCTGATATATCTCACTTCCAGAGAAGGAACCACAAGCATCGCATATATCAGCGAAATACTCAAGGCTATGGCCACCACCCATGGAAAAGTCGTGACGAAATCGCCCAGATACCCCGTAATGATTCCCTTTACCGGGAAGAACATGGCGCATATGGCAAACGTAGCCATGAACATAGGCATGAACAGCTCTTTCGCACTGGCCGCGGCTGCATCCACCTGCGACATTCCCTTGGCCAGATTCCCCATATAGCCGTCCATGGTGATTATGGAATCGTCCACTATCATCCCCAGCACCACGATAAGAGCCGCGAGCGATACGGTATTCAGATCAATCCCGGCGATGAACATCACAGCCAGAGCCAGAGCCGTACAGACCGGGACTCCGGAACTGGCTATCAGCGCCGACTTTATCGGAAAGAGCATCAGCATCACCAGAATTACCACCAGCATGGATATCACCAGATCCCTCAGGAATGAAATGACTGAATTTCCCACCACCTTTGGCTGGTCCGTAATCCTGCTGACTGTCACGCTTTGGGGCAGATCTTCGGTAAATTCGGACAACACCTTGTTTACCTTCGCGCCGAAAGCCACGATGTCATTGTCCAGCCTTTTCTCCACAGACAGGATAATCGCCGCATTGCCGTTATAATTGACCGACGACGTAGGATCCTTGTATCTCCGTGTCACCTCCGCCACGTCTCCGAGCCTCACCACATTGCCGGCAGGATCGGAATATATTATGCGCTCCGCCACTTCCTGTTCGGATGTCAGAGGACTGGCAATATGCATGGGGGAATTTACGTAATCCGTCTTGAAGGTCCCGCCCGGAACCTGAAGTCCGGCAGTCTGGTAGTCAAGGAGAAGGGTTGCGGGACTGATGCCGTATGACGAAAGCTTCGCCATATCCACGTCCACCGCAATTTCCTCCGTCTGCGCACCTATGATGGAGACATTCGCCATTTCCGGTATTTCCAGAAGTCTGGAACGGAGGTCTTCGGCATATTCCCGAAGCTCGGAATAACCCTTGTCACTGGATTCGATCGCTATCAGCAGAGATGAGACTGCGCTGAAATCATCCAACACGGATACAGCCAGCACGCCAGCCGGAAGCGTCATCTTGGCCGATTCAAGCCTCAACTTGATTTTAGACCAGGCCTCGTCCTTCTTCTTCGCAGGGACGGTCAGATCCACGAAAATATAGCATATGCCGTCTCTCGAATAAGAATAAGTATTTTCCCTGTCCACTTCGGTAAATGAAAAGAGCACCTCCTCCAACGGCTTGGTCAGCTGGTCTTCCACCTGCGCCGCCGAGGCTCCGGGATAAATGCCGGCTACGAGACCCTGTTTGATTTCAAAAGAAGGAAACTCGTCCTTGTTTATGAAAAACAGGCCGGCGATACCCACAACGACAAAACCGATTACTACTATGTATATCAGTTTCTTGTGGGCAATGAAACTTCTGATTATGTTCGCTGAATCTCTTTTCATCATTCCACTATTCTGACTTTCAACCCGGTACAGACTTTCTGCACGCCCTCGACGATGACCTTGTCACCTATCGAAAGCCCGTCCGAAATCATTACTCCCTGTCCGGAAAAACCTTCGGTGACCACATATTTCTTGTCCACGATGCCGTTTTCCGATACAGTCCACACATATCTTCCGCTGATATCAGTCCTGATGACAGATGCCGGGACTGTTATCCCCTCGCCGCTGCTGGCGTCGACATAGACCTTGACCACCATGCCCGGCATGAGGCCTTCCAGAGGGGAAAGCAGACTGGCCGTACATTCATACGTATGCGACAGCGGAGATGCCGTAATTCCCTTATTCTTGACCCTGACAGGGATATTCTTCCCGCCAAGCGCCGGGACCGACACGTGCGCTTCCTCCCCTGTGCGTATCTCCGACAGTTCTTTCTCCGGCACAGGGAAATCTATCTCGACCGTAGATATGTCCAGAAGCTGCACTAAACGGTCGATGACATCCAGTTCCACGCCTTCCGACACGAACACTTCGCCGATGACACCGGAAAAAGGCGCCTTGATACGGCAATCTTCCATTGCGGCCTCTGCCGCATCTGCCGACGCTCTCGCCTGGGCAAGTTTGGTTTCCACTTCCACCATCTTCACATCAGGCATGCTTCCGGCATCGTAGACCTGTCTGGCTCTCCGGTAGCCGTCTTCAGCCTGCTCGAGCATGGAGCGGGATATCTGCCATGACGATATGACAGACTGGGATTCGACCTCCGCAATCACATCCCCCGCCTGCACGAAATCCCCTTTCTCCACATGAAGCCTGACAAGACGTCCGGGATAGCGGCAGAAAAGATATGCGGACTTGGCGGCTGATGCCGTGCCCACATAGCTTCTCGTCCCGGCATTTTCGGTCTTGGTTATCTCCATCACCTTGACAGGTATGCCTCCTGTATGCTTTCCTTCCTGCGACGAACTGACGGAACATGCAGACAAGACTGCTGCAGCCGTCAACAAAACCCATTTCTTCATATATGCGAATTTTTATTTTCCTGCGGATGTCCGGTTTTCCCGTATCGGGATACCGCGCATGTCAAATATACAAATTTCTGACCTGTATCGGAATACTATGACATATTTTATGCATTTTTTTCTCCGCCAGACCCGCATACGAAACCGCTCCTGATTCATGACATTCACGCCTTCTGTCGATAAATTTTCATATCTTCGCATAAAATTCGGAAAATAGACAGGATGATGCAGCATAAGACATTGGAAAACGGAAGATGGGCGGAAATAGAATGATTGTTGCCGCGTTTGCGGCAATGGCATTGGCAGTAACTGCCAATGTGGCATATGCACAGAATGACTGCATTGCACGGAGTGCACCGGAAAAAAGGTATGGGGTGACGACTTTTTCGGCAAATTATCTGCGCGAGAAACCGGATTTCACGGCGGAACTCGGCAATCAGGCCCTGATGGGAACGGTGGTGGAAATTCTGGACGAGGAGGGTTACTGGCTGAAGGTCAGGACTCCGGATCCTTATACTGCGTGGTGCGTGGATCTCGGGGTAAAGGAAATGCGGGCAGACGAGGCGGCGGAATATGTCTCCGAGGAAAAAATCATATGCACGGCAGACTACGGCACCGTATGGGACGAAGTCGGCAATCAGGTGAAAATATGCGACATAGTGGCCGGAGACCTGCTCCTGTATTCCGGAAAGACGGTGAACGGATACCATGAAGTGCGGCTGCCGTCCGGAGAGACAGGCTATGTGTCCGCTGAAGATGCGGAAATTTTCAGTTTATGGAGCCGGAATTGCGACCCGTCTGCGGAAAATATCATCAGTACCGCCATGAGATTCATCGGGGTCCCATATTTTTGGGGAGGGACATCCATAAAGGGCGTCGACTGCAGCGGACTGACGAAGATGGTCTGGTTTCTGAACGGCGTGCTGCTTCCGAGGAATGCTTCCATGCAGGCTTGCGTCGGCGTGCCTGTCGGGACAGATGCCGATACAGACCGCTTCCCGACGGACTCTCTGGAAAATTTCATGGATTCGCCCGCTTTCAGGGATGAAATGCTGCACAGGATATCCGGACTGCAGCCCGGAGACCTTATTTTCTTCGGGACGCCGGCTCGAGGCTCCGCATCAGTGTCATCAGACCAGTCCGAAACCGGTCGCGAAGAAGGATTCCGGAAAGAAAAAATCACTCATGTCGGCATTTACATCGGCAGAGGAAGATTCATCCATGCATCGAAAATGGTCAGAATCAACTCCCTCATCCCTGGCGACCCTGACTTTTACGAGCTCTCAGGCAAGATGATAAAAGCCCGCCGCATCATCGGCAGCGGGAGCGGCGACGGAGTCATCAGAATATCGGACAGCCCGGCATATTTCCCTTCAGATTTGACATCGGCCGCCACAGTTCCGGAGAAACGGCAGGAGGGACATTAGGACTAGCCCTCCTTGCATCGGATGCGGATTTTTTATAACTTTGGAAATTACATGATTCCAAAATCAATTCCGACCCATATGGACGAACAGATCAGACAGATAGCCGAACGGCTGAAAGGACTGCGCGACGCGCTGGACATGACCGAAGAAGAAGTGGCTGCCGACTGTGGCCTGACCGCGGACGAATACCGATATCTCGAATCGGGAGAATGCGACCTGTCCATCAGCATCCTGCAGCGGATAGCCCATAAATACGGCATTACCCTGGACGAACTCATGTTCGGCGAAGAGCCGAAAATGGACTCATACTTCCTGACCCGGCAAGGCACCGGCATTTCAGTGGAAAGGATCAAGGCGTACAAATACGAACTTCTGGCCTCCGGGTTCAAGCACAGGAAGGCGGATCCGTTCATCGTGACCATCGAGCCCAAGCCGGAAGACACCCCGCTGTTCTTCAATGAACACGAAGGTCAGGAATTCCACTTCGTACTGGAAGGCGAACTGCTGGTGAACATAAACGGAAAAGAACTTTCCCTGCACCCGGGCGACAGCCTGTTCTTCGATTCAAGAACTCCCCACGCGCTGAAAGCCCTCGGCGGGAAACATGTAAGATTTCTTGCCGTGGTGATGCAATAGGCCGGTTCCTGCACTTTTTACACACATTAAACGGACTTACAATAAACTGACGACGGAAAATATGATAGAAAAATACTTGCCCTGCACGGAATTTTCTTCGCAGGAGGACTTCATAAGGAATTTCAGGATAAACGTTCCCGAAAACTTCAACTTCGGATATGACATAGTAGACGCATGGGCGGAGAAAGAGCCGGACAAGAAAGCCCTGCTGTGGACAAATGACCACGGAGAATGCATCCAGTTCACCTTCGCCGATCTGAAAAAATACACGGACAAGACGGCTTCATGGTTCCGCAGCCTCGGGATAGGACGCGGCGACAAGGTAATGCTGATCCTGAAACGGCGTTATGAATTCTGGTTCTCGATAATAGCCCTGCACAAGCTCGGGGCCGTAGCCATCCCGGCGACCCATCTGCTCACGAAAAAGGATATAATATACCGCTGTGAGGCAGCGACCATAAAGATGATCGTAGCCGCCGGAGAAGAAGTCATACTAAAGCATATCGCCGATGCCATGCCGGAATGTCCGAGCCTGAAGACAGTCGTCAGCACGGGTCCGGAATATCCTGATGGATTTCTGGATTTCCACAAAGGAATAGGTGACGCTGCTCCTTTCACCAGACCGGAGCAGGTCAATACGAACGATGACATCATGCTGATGTATTTCACCTCCGGCACTACAGGAGAACCTAAAATGGTCGCCCACGACTTCACCTATCCGCTGGGACACATAGTCACCGCCAGATACTGGCACAACCTCCACCATGACAGCCTGCACTTCACCATCGCCGATACCGGCTGGGCCAAGGCGGCATGGGGGAAAATATACGGCCAGATGATAGCCGGAGCGAATATCTTCGTCTACGACCATGAAAAGTTCACGCCTGCCGACATACTTCAGAAAATACACGACTACCGCATAACTTCGCTCTGCGCCCCTCCCACCATATACAGATTTCTCATACGGGAAGACCTGAGCAAATACGACCTGTCTTCTCTGGAATACTGTACCACGGCAGGAGAAGCCTTGAACTACTCTGTCTACGAGACATTCCTGAAAATCACCGGCATCCGCCTGATGGAAGGCTTCGGACAGACTGAAACTACCCTCATTCTGGGCACATTCCCATGGATGGAACCTAAGCCGGGAAGCATGGGAGTGCCGAACCCGCAATACAGGATAGACCTGATCAAACCGGACGGAAGGCGTGCGGAAGAAGGGGAACAGGGACAGATCGTCATACGCACTGACGGCGGAAAGCCTGTGGGACTGTTCAAGGAATATTACCGCGACGAAGAAAAAATGCGCGAGACCTGGCATGACGGATATTATTGCACCGGAGACCTCGCCTGGCGCGATGAAGACGGTTATTACTGGTTTGTCGGACGGGCTGATGACGTAATCAAAAGTTCAGGCTACCGCATAGGGCCTTTCGAAGTGGAAAGCGCACTCATGACGCACCCTGCCGTAGTGGAATGCGCCATAACCGGGGTGCCGGACGAAATCAGGGGTCAGGTGGTCAAGGCCACCATAATACTCTCCAAGGAATACAAGGCGAAAGCAGGTCCCGAACTGGTAAAGGAACTGCAGAATCATGTAAAACAGGTGACCGCACCGTACAAATACCCGCGGGTAATAGAATTTACGGACGAACTGCCGAAGACCATAAGCGGGAAAATCCGGAGGGTGGAAATCAGGAAAAAAGACAGCGGAATATAGGTTTACGGAAATTTTGCTATCTTTGCCGCCGGAAAAGCAAGGAAAACTCATTAACATTTAAATACATTTTGAAATGAATCTCAGGGATATCAAAAAGGACATCGAATATTTCATCGGTGAATTCATCGACGACTGCTCTCTGTTCATCGCACTCAACCCGAAGAAAGCCCATGACGAGGTTTCAGGAATCATCGACGAGGCTGTAGATCTCTACAATGACCTCAAGGAAAAGATCAATCATCCTGCAGAAGGTGCCGGAAGGACATACTACGACAACATCCGCAAGGAAATGCTCGAAAAGCTCGATACCCTCAGCGAGAAGCTCAGCAGCGTTATCAGCAAGGAAGAGTAGAACGGATTCCTGCACATGGACAGCCTCAGGTGTATAGAAAGGCTTGAAAAAAAGGGAGTCAGGGCGACTTCCATAAGGATATTGGTCCTGGATGCATTGATGAATGCGTCCGGGACCATGTCTTTAGCCGACCTCGAAGCGGTCCTCGAGACCGTGGACAAGTCCAGTATCTTCAGGACTCTGGAGATATTCGAAAAACATCATCTGGTACACTCCATAGACGACGGCACCGGCTCCATAAAATTCGAGGTGTGCGAAGGCGAAGACGACTGCACCATTGCAGACATGCACACCCATTTCTATTGTGAAAAATGCCACAGGACTTTCTGTCTTAAAGAAATCAGCGCGCCTCTGGTAGATCTTCCGGAGGGATTTCAGGCAAATTCAGTAAATTATATAATAAAGGGTCTCTGTCCCGACTGCTGCCGTTAATTTCCGGACACGATTCCGGCAGTCATATCCCGTCACTTCTCCCATCTCTATGCAACCGGGTTGCGCTGAAGGAAAATTATCTTTGCATCCGTTTGAAAACGAAGCAGAGAAATGAAACTGTCAGCACTGATTCCGGGGGCGGCTTGCTCGCTGCTCCTGCTTTGGTCCTGCGGGTCAGGACACAATCACGAAACCGGGCACGACCATGATGCGCACCACACTGAAACCGTAGCCGACCATGAAGGGGAAGACCCCCACGGGCACGAGGAAGCGCACGGACATGAAGGCGAAGCCGGGCATACGGACGAAATAGTCATTTCGCCTGAAAAGGCGGAAGCCGCAGGCATCGAGACTGCGGCCATTGCACCGGAAACCTTTTCCGGTGTCATCAGGACAGGAGGACAGATATTGCCCGCACCGGGCGACGAAAAAAATATAGCCGCCACGTCCGACGGGATAGTCTCATTCAGCGGGAATTATTCCGAAGGCTCGGAGGTAAAGGGCGGACAGGCTCTTTTTTCGATTTTGTCAGGCAATATCCAGGACGGGAACAGGATAGGCAAGGCGAAAGTGGCCTACGAAACCGCCAAGGCTGAATACGAGAGAGCCGAAGCGCTCACGGACAGCCGGATAGTCTCGCAAAAGGAATTCATCCGCATAAAGGAAGCATACGAGAATGCCCGCATGGCTTATGAAGCCCTGAAACCGAACCCAGACGGCACCGGAGTCCTGATTGAAGCCCCTTTCGACGGCTGTATCCGTGACATTTTCGTCAACGAAGGAGACTTCGTCACCATGGGCACGCCTTTGGCTTGCGTCACGCAGAACAGACGGCTGCTACTGAAAGCCGACGTTTCCCAACGGCATTTCCATCAGCTCGCAGACATATCTTCAGCCAATTTCTCCACACAATACGAAGACAGGACTTTCAGCATGAAGGAACTCGGAGGCAGGCTTCTCGCCACAGGCCGGAGCTCCAGGGAATCAGCGTATTACATACCTGTCACTTTCGAATTCGGGAACAGGGAGGGGATAATGCCTGGCTCGTTCGCCGAAGTCTGGCTGCTGACGAAGCCCCGCACCGGTGTGCTTACAGTGCCGGTCTCTGCCCTGACCGAAGAACAGGGGCTGTATTTCGTGTATCTGAAGATAGATGAAAGCTGCTACAGAAAGCAGGAAGTGCGTCTCGGGGAAAGCGACGGCATCCGCACCGAAATCATCTCCGGACTCAAACCGGGCGACAATGTAGTAATCAAGGGGGCATATAATGTGAAGCTCGCCTCCGCGAGCAATATCATTCCGGCCCACACCCATAATCATTAAACCTCCGGAAAATGCTGAACAAGATAATAAAGTTTTCGCTGGAGAACCGGCTGCTCATCCTCGTGGCGGCAGCCCTGCTTATGGCAGCGGGCGCATATGTCACGAACAGGACGGAAGTGGATGTGTTTCCGGACCTGAACGCACCTACCGTAGTGGTGATGACGGAAGCCGGCGGTATGGCTGCGGAAGAAGTGGAACAACTGGTCACCTTTCCTATAGAGACAGCCGTAAACGGAGCCACCGGAGTACGGCGGGTGCGGTCATCCTCCACCACAGGCTTTTCCGTAGTATGGGTGGAATTCGACTGGGATATGGACATCTATCTGGCCAGACAGATAGTGTCTGAAAAGATAGCTATGGCTGCTGAAGAATTGCCGGAAAATGTCGGCAATCCGACTCTCGGCCCGCAGTCATCCATTCTGGGAGAACTTCTGATCGTGGGCATGACAGCCGATTCCACGTCGATGCTCGACCTCAGGACCATCGCCGACTGGACCATCCGCCCAAGACTCCTGTCGGTAGGAGGGGTGGCGCAGGTAGCCGTTCTCGGCGGGGACATCAAGGAGTATCAGGTGCTCATACACCCTGAAAAGATGAAATATTACGGCGTCACTCTCGGTGAAGTGATGGCCGTGACGCGGGGGATGAACCGGAACACGAACGGCGGCGTCATATATGAATACGGGAACGAGTATATAGTGCGCGGAGTAGTGTCCACAGAGGACGTGCGAGAAATGGCCAGAAGCGTCATCAAGACGGTAGGCGGCGCTCCCGTGACCTTGGAGGATGTGGCTGACGTGCAGATAGGGGCCCAGCAGCCGAAACTGGGGCTGGCTTCGGAAAAAGGACGGCCGGCGGTTCTCGTGACAGTCACGAAACAGCCCGATACCGGAACTCTGGAACTGACGGCGAAACTGGAAGAGGCTCTGAAGGATGTACAGAAGAACCTGCCGGCCGACGTGAGACTGTCCACCGACACTTTCCGTCAGGCCCGGTTCATCGAAAGCTCCATCAGCAATGTCAAGTCTTCCCTGTTCGAAGGTGCGATATTCGTGGTTCTGGTGCTGATACTTTTCCTGGCGAATGTCAGGACCACAATCATATCGCTCATCACCCTGCCGCTGTCAATCCTTATTTCCATCCTGACCCTGAACTGGATGGGCATGACCATCAACACGATGAGCCTCGGAGGTCTGGCGATAGCCATAGGCTCCCTCGTGGATGATGCGATAGTGGACGTGGAAAACGTATGGAAACATATCAGGGCGAACAAAGCCCTGCCGGCAGCGGAAAGGCTCCCGATTCTGAAAGTGGTATTCGAGGCCTCGAAGGAGGTCCGGATGCCGATTCTGAACTCTACGCTCATCATTATAGTCAGTTTCGTACCGCTGTTCTTCCTTTCCGGCATGGAGGGGAGGATGCTTGCTCCGCTGGGAGTGGCATTCATCACTGCCCTGCTCGCCTCGACCATTGTAGCCCTTACTTTGACTCCTGTGCTCTGCAGCTACATGCTCGACTACAAGGTGAAAGGCGACGGTGTGCCAAAAGAGGCATTTCTCGCAGTCTGGCTGAAAAAATATTACCGGATAGCCCTCGAATGGGTGATGAGGCACAAAATCAGTGTCGTAAGCGCCACTGTGGCCCTGTTCTGCGTGGCTTTAGGCCTGTTCTTCACCCTCGGACACAGCTTCCTTCCGGCATTCAACGAAGGCTCCTTCACCATAAACGTCAGCTCGCTCCCGGGAATATCTCTGGAGGAATCCGACAAGATCGGCCGTCAGGCGGAAGAATTGCTTCTTTCGATACCGGAAATCCGGACAGTGGCACGGAAGACCGGACGCGCCGAACTGGATGAACATGCGTTAGGGGTCAACGTATCGGAAATCGAGGCTCCTTTCGAACTTGGGGAGAGATCTCATGCCGAAGTGCTGGCTGATGTCCGCGAAAAACTGTCCGCCATTTCCGGAGCCAACATCGAAATAGGCCAGCCGATCAGCCACCGTATTGATGCCATGCTCAGCGGAACCCAGGCAAGCATCGCCATCAAGCTCTTCGGCGATGACCTGAACCGCATGTTCCAGATAGGCAACAGGATAAAGGATCTGGTCAGCGGAGTCGAAGGCATAGCTGACCTGAATGTGGAACAGCAGATAGAAAGACCCGAAATAAAAATCATCCCGAAACGCGAAATGCTTGCAAAATACGGCATTTCCATGCCGGCTTTCAGCGAATTCATCACGGTGAACATGGCCGGAGAGACCGTATCGCAGGTGTACGAACAGGGGAAGTCATTCAATCTCGTGGTCAGGGCCGCCGAATCGGAACGAGGTTCCATGGAAAGCATAAAGGACCTGATGATAGACGATGCCTTTGGGAACAAGCTGCCGCTTTCCTATGTGGCCGATGTGGTCTCCTCCACGGGTCCGAATGCCATCAACAGGGAGAACGTGAAAAGGAAAGTCGTCATTTCGGCCAATGCAGCCGGGCGGGACATCGGCAGTGTCGTGGATGACATCCGGGAAATAGTGGATGCGAACATCGTATTGCCGGAAGGCTACCATATCGAATATGGCGGCCAGTTCGAAAGCGAAAAGGCGGCAAGCCGGATTCTGCTTCTGACTTCGCTCATGAGCATAATCGTGATCTTCCTCCTGCTGTACATGCAGTTCAAGAGTGCTTCCCAGAGCGGAGTAGTGCTGCTCAACCTGCCGCTGGCCCTTATCGGAGGCGTGTTCGCCCTGCTGCTTACCACCGGGGAACTGAGCATCCCTGCCATCATCGGCTTCATCTCGCTTTTCGGAATCGCCACGCGGAACGGAATGCTGCTGATAAGCCATTACAATCTTCTGCGGGAGCAGGGGATGCCACTGTACGAGAGCATCATACAAGGCTCGCTCGACAGGCTGAACCCTATCCTGATGACCGCACTGTCATCCGCACTGGCCCTGATACCGCTGGCCGTCAAGGGGGATCTGCCCGGGAATGAAATACAGAGTCCTATGGCAAAGGTGATTCTGGGCGGGTTGCTTACATCGACATTCCTGAACGGCTTCATAGTGCCGGTAATGTACTGGTGGCTTCATCGCAAGGAAATAGAAAAAAGCCTGACTGAAAAATCCGGAGAAAGAATATGAAAAAATACAATATCATACCTGTCATTTTGTTTTCAGCTGTCCTGGGCATGAATGCCCGGGACAATGAGGCTGTCGCAGCAGGGATGCCGGCTGCGGACAGCCTGGCCTGCAGCACCGGAGAGGCTGCAGGGGCTGAAATCCTGCAGACCTCAAGCATAGACGAAGTCCTGTCATCCGTCAGGGACAGAAATCCCGAGCTAAATGCCATCGCCATGGACACAGAAGCGCAGGCATTCCAGCTGAAAAGCGAAAACATGCTCGAAGATCCCGGCATAGAATACAGCTCATTCTACAGCAACGGAGTCACAGGGCAAGCCGGTTCGGAACTGGTCGTATCACAGGGATTCGAATTTCCGACCGTCTATGCAGCCAGACACCGCCGGAACGAATTGTCGCGTGCCGCCCTGGAAAACGGCCTGACAAATGAAAGCCGGCGTATCCTGCTGGATGCCAAGAATCTGTGTCTGGACATCATCATGTACCGGCAGATCGGGAAGCTGCTCGGGATGCAGTCCGAAATCGCAGGAGAGCTGCTCGGCCTCTATGAACAGCGGCTGGAGACAGGAGATGCATCAGCCCTCGAAGTCAACAAGATAAAGATGGAACTGATGAGCTTGGCCACAGACGTGGCTGCGAACGAGGCTGCACTCGATGCCGCATGCCGCAATCTGACTGCCATGAACGGAGGGAAGGAAATAATCTTTGAGGCTGATGAATTTCCTTTGACGGAAAAGGTTTCCGACCATGAGGCCGCAGTGAAAGAATACATGGCCTGCGATGCAGCCGTCATGGCCGCCGGCAATGCAGCCGAGGCCGCCCGGAAAGACGTATCCGTAAACAAACAGGGCTGGATTCCGAAACTGGAAATAGGCTACCGCAGGAATACCGCCATCAGAGACGCCGAACACGGATTCCTGATAGGATGCTCTGTCCCCCTGTTCTCGAATCACAAGAAAGTGGCCATGGCCAAAGCTCGGTCTACGTCCGCACAAAGCAATCTGAATTACGCCCGACTTCGTTCTGAAGCGGAAGTAAGGGCGCTTCTGAACGAAATGGATCAGACTGCGGCAGCCATCGCAGCTTACAACGAGCCACTGATGAGAGAGACCCTGGAACTGTTGAGACAGGCAGTGGAGGGCGGCGAGATATCGCTGATAGACTATTTCGTAGAGGCGTCTGGCATATACGGGAGTCTCACGGACTGCATCACCCTGCAGAACAGCTGGCAGAAACTCGCAGCCCGCCTTTTCAAGAACCGGCTGTAACCGGCGGCCAACTGCCACATCAAAAACCGGCCAACTGCCACATCAAAAACCGGCCAACTGCCACATCAAAAGCATAAGATTCTTTGATTTTTAAAATTTTATGTCTATAATTGTCTGATGAAAAATCAGACAAAAAAATGAAAGAATACAAGCCCCGAATTGCCGACATCATATTGGAGGAAAAACTTCAGGCGATGGGTGCAGTGTTGATAGAAGGGCCTAAATACTGTGGCAAAACTACGCTTGGCATACAACATGCCGAGAGTGTATTGTTCATGTCCGACCCCGATACAAAAGACCAGAATCTGGCTTTGGCCCAAACAAACATAAGCAGACTTCTTCAAGGCGATACTCCAAGGCTTATAGATGAATGGCAGATTGTCCCTCAATTCTGGGATGCCGTCCGGAATGAAGTAGACCATCGCGGTGAAGATGCCCAGTTCATTTTGACAGGCTCGTCCGTTCCACCTAACACCGACCGGATTTATCATACAGGAACAGGCCGCATGGCGTGGTTGAAATTAAGGACAATGAGCCTATGGGAATCCGGCGATTCTTCAGGAGATATAAGTCTCGCCGGGCTATTCAAATCCGACACACTTATAGACGGACAAAATGATATCGGTCTGGACCGTCTGGCATTTTTAGCTTGCAGAGGAGGATGGCCGAAAGCCGTTCTGTCAAAAAGGCACGGAGCGGCATTGACCCAGGCTGAAGAATATTTCGAAGCTGTGGTCAGATTCGATATTTCGCGGGCAGACGGCGTAGGCAGAGATGAAGAAATCGCACGGCGGCTTATGCGGTCATATGCCAGAAATCAGGGAAGTCAGGCAACGGCAGGAACTATTCTTGAGGATATCCAAGCGTCAGGCGGCGCTCCGATAAACGAGAACACGGTTTACTCCTATATCAAAGCATTAAAGAAAATATTTGTTATCGAAGACTCTGCTGCATGGAATCCAAATCTGCGCAGCAAAACAGCCATACGGACATCGGATACCAGATATTTTGCAGATCCGTCCATAGCTACGGCGGCATTGGGCCTTGGCCCGGAAGACCTCATAAACGACATGAAGACTTTCGGATTCGTTTTCGAAACATTATGTATCCGGGATTTAAGAGTATATGCCGAAGCCATCAAGGGAACAGTATATCACTATCGTGACAAAAACAACCTCGAATGCGATGCCGTGATTCATCTCCGCAATGGGAAATACGGTCTCGTGGAAATAAAAATAGGAGGCCATGATCTGATCGAGGAAGGCGCAGCCACCCTGACCGGGCTTTCACGTAAAATCGACACATCCAAAATGAACCCGCCATCTTTCCTGATGGTGCTGACCGGAGTAGGTGACTATGCGTACAAACGTCCGCAGGACGGCGTTCTAGTCGTCCCGATAGGATGCCTGAAAAATTGAAAACGGCATCGCCAAATTTCCGTACATAGGGATGAGGGTGACCCGAAAGGAATTTTTAGATTTAATTTAGAATCCAGTTTCTTTCCTACCGCAACCGGTCAATAGTACAAGATTTCATATACGTATTCCTCTACAGAGCCGTCGGAAGTCTTATACTGTTCCGTTACCTTTGTAGCGAAGCCTTCGTCATCGAATTCATAAGTGAATATGGAGGATCCGCACTGCATGAAATGATCCCGGCTCATATGGCCTTTGAACCTCGGACCGAAGCTAAAGAAATCCACATTCATTTTGTTTTCATAATAGTAATACGAATATGTCCCGCTCATAGTCAGCGTTTCTCCCGATAGCAGATTTCCATTCTCCCAGGTATTGGTCCCGGTCGAGGAGCCGCTGATCCCGGTAAGGCATCCGTCCGTGTATGTGTAATACCAAATATCACCGGAACTGTTCTGAACACCGGTTATCAGCCCTGACTCATCCACATACATGGTCTGCTGCGTTTCCTGATCCCCGTAGAACCCGCATACGACCCTGTCATCATAATATTCCATGACACAAGTGAATACCTCGAGCGTCCCGTAATACTCGACATACCTCGTCATCCTCCCGCAATCATCGTACTCATATTCCACGAAATAGCTTTCGCCTGAAGGCTCAATGGAAGTCAGCCTCCGCACCAGTTTCCCGAAATCCTCGTATGGATTGCATCCTGTCATCTGGCTGTCATTCCCTCCGTCCGGCTCATAAGAACCCAAGGATGTGCAACGTACCAAACATTGGTACTCGTCACCCTGGCGAAGCATCAGACGGTCCGAAGAAAAGAAAATCACCTCGCAATACGGCGTACCTTCCATCATAATCCACTGCCCAGAAAGAATATACTCGTAAGTATCGGAAATCACGATATCCTCTCTGGTGACGCCTGCCACTTCGCCGCCGGATATTGAACACTGGGCTTCAGAATCATAAAAATAACAGACATTGAAAATCCCGTCTGCGGTAAATTCATAGAATGTGCCGTCAAACAGATAGACGTCCTGCCAGAAATAGTCGGTCGGTTCGCCACCGATTTCTTCCACAACAGCCCACATGCCGACGATTCCGGAAGACGAGGATCCTCCGCCTGAAGGGTATGTTTCACATGAAACAATGGCGGAGACACACACCGCTGCCGCCAGAGCCGTCCGGCACCACTGCAAGATAAGATTTTTCATAAACTCGTACACTGATCCGGAAGCAGCCGCTTCCGGCGATTTTCCAAATTGACAGACAAAAATACCCAAAAGCCGGAAAAATTCAAACAAGAAGCGCATTTTGCTTAAAAAGTGAAATGCCGTCATTTTTTGTTGCCGGTTTTTCCGGTTCTCGTGTACCGGTTCAAATCGGTCTGTCTAAATTTGTATTGGATGAGGGTTCCATCCCCATTGGAAACCATCAGGTTTCTCCTTGAGACCCTCGGAAAAAGAACTTGACTGATATGACCATGAACACCTCTTTTGGAAACGGTCTGTATGATGCAGGCTACGAACATGACGCATGCGGAGTAGGGATGCTCGTGAACATCCACGGAGACAAATCCCACGAGATAGTGGATTCGGCCCTGAAAGTACTTGAAAACATGAAACACAGAGGGGCCGAAGGCGCTGACAACAAGACAGGAGACGGCGCAGGCATAATGCTGCAGATTCCGCATGAGTTCATTCTACTCCAAGGCATTCCGGTTCCTGAAAAAGGCAAATACGGAACAGGACTTGTCTTCTTGCCGAAGGATGCAGGAAAACAGGAAAAAATTTTCAGCATCATCATAGAGGAAATCGAAAAGGAAGGGCTTTCTCTCATGCACCTGCGCTCCGTGCCGGTAAACTCGGAAATTCTCGGACAGGCCGCCTCCGAAAGCGAACCTGACATAAAGCAGATTTTCATCACCGGATATGTCCCCGGGGAAAATTTCGAAAGAAAGCTGTACATAGTCCGGAAAAAGATAGAAAACCGCGTCGATGACAAGGACTTCTACATCGTTTCCCTTTCCAGCAGAATCATTGTGTACAAAGGTATGCTCTCATCCACGCAGGTGCGGGAATACTTCCCTGACCTCTCGCAGCCGTATTTCACCAGCGGAATCGCCCTCGTACACTCCAGATTCAGCACGAATACCTTCCCGACATGGAGTCTCGCCCAGCCGTTCCGGGTGCTGGCGCACAATGGAGAAATAAACACCATCAGAGGAAACCGTGCCTGGATGGAAGCACGGGAAAGCGTCCTCGCCACACCGGAAATTCCTGATATAAAGGCCATCCGCCCGATAATCCAGCCTGGCATGAGCGACAGTGCATCCCTGGACAATGTTCTGGAATTCTTCATGATGTCAGGCATGAGCCTTCCTCATGCCATGGCAATGCTCGTACCTGAATCGTTCAACGACAAAAACCCTATCAGCGAAGACCTGAAGGCCTTCTATGAATACCATTCGATACTGATGGAACCTTGGGACGGGCCTGCCGCCCTGCTGTTCTCTGACGGACGCTACGCAGGCGGGATGCTGGACAGGAACGGACTGCGCCCGGCCAGATACCTGATCACCAAGACAGGAATGATGGTCGTGGCGAGCGAAGCCGGAGTCATAAGTTTCGAGCCGAACGAGATACTGGAAAAAGGACGTCTGCAGCCAGGCAAGATGCTGATAGTGGACACGCAGGAAGGAAAGATACATTATGATGCCGGATTGAAACAGGAACTGGCCTCGGCCAAGCCTTACAGGCAGTGGCTGTCGGCGAACAGAATAGAGCTGGACACTCTCAAAAGCGGACGGAAAGTGGAAAACAGGGTGAAAAACTACGACATACTTTTGAGGAACTTCGGATTCACCAGAGAAGACATCGAAAGAATCATCATGCCGATGTGTACGAACGGCTCCGAACCTGTCGCCTCCATGGGAAACGACACGCCGCTGGCCGTACTTTCCGAAAAACCGCAGCTGCTGTTCAACTATTTCAGACAGCAGTTCGCCCAGGTCACGAACCCGGCCATCGATCCTATCCGCGAAGAACTCGTAATGTCCCTGACCGAATACATAGGTGCTGTAGGCATGCAGATTCTCATGCCTGACGAAAAGCACTGCAAAATGGTCAGGCTGCCCCATCCTGTACTGACAAACACACAGCTGGACATACTGTGCAACATCAGGTACAAAGGATTCAAGACCGTCAAACTGCCGATGACCTTCAATGTATCGGGAGGCGGGTCCGGACTCCGGGAAGCACTCGGGAATCTATGCAGACAGGCAGAGCAGTCAGTAGATGACGGTGTCAACTACATCATACTTTCAGACCGCGGAACAGATGCAGAACATGCGGCCATACCGTCGCTGCTGGCGGTAAGTGCCGTACACCACTATCTGATTTCCGTGCAGAAAAGGGTGCAGACGGCACTCATAGTGGAAAGCGGAGAAATCCGCGAAGTGATGCACGCCGCCCTGCTGATGGGATATGGAGCCAGCGCCATCAACCCGTACATGGCCTTCGCCGTACTTGACAGCCTCGTAAAGACGGAAAGGATACAGCTGAATTACGAAACTGCAGAAAAGAACTACATAAAGGCCATCTGCAAAGGTCTGTACAAAATCATGAGCAAAATGGGCATCAGCACCATCAGATCCTACCGCGGAGCGAAGATATTCGAAGCCGTCGGCCTGGGAGAAGATCTGCTCAGGACATATTTCCACACCCCTGTGTCCACCATAGGGGGAATAGGACTCAAGGAAATAGCAGCCGACTATATCAGATTCCATGACAGCGGATTCAGACCTGCAGTTCCGCTTGGAATCCTTCCTCATATCGGGCAGTTCTCATACAGGAAAGACGGGGAAAAACACGCCTGGAATCCTGAAACCATCAGTACACTCCAGCTCGCCACGCGGACAGGCAGCTACGGAAAATTCAAGGAGTTCACACGCATGGCTGACGAAAAGGCATCTCCGGTTTTCCTTAGGGACTTTTTCAGATTCAGGAAAAATCCTGTCCCTATAGAGGAAGTGGAACCTGTGGAAAGCATCGTGAAGCGCTTCGTGACCGGAGCCATGTCATTCGGAGCCATCAGCAAGGAAGCCCATGAAGCCCTCGCCATGGCCATGAACTTTCTCGGGACCAGAAGCAACACCGGTGAAGGAGGTGAGGACAGCTGCAGGTTTTCAGGGACAGAAGACGGCATATCCCTGAACAGCAAGACCAAGCAGATAGCATCCGGACGTTTCGGCGTGACTGCGGAGTATCTGGTGAATGCCGAAGAAATCCAGATCAAGGTAGCCCAGGGGGCAAAGCCGGGTGAAGGCGGCCAGCTGCCGGGGTTCAAGGTGGACGGAATCATAGCCAGGACCAGGCATTCCATACCTGGAATATCCCTGATTTCGCCTCCGCCGCACCACGACATTTATTCCATCGAAGACCTGGCCCAGCTGATTTTCGATCTGAAAAACATAAACCCTAAGGCTCTCATCAGCGTAAAGCTCGTATCGGAAAGCGGAGTCGGGACCATAGCAGCAGGAGTAGCCAAGGCCAAGGCTGACATCATAGTCATATCCGGAGCAGAAGGAGGGACCGGGGCATCGCCGGCCTCATCCATGAGGTATGCAGGGATTTCGCCTGAAATAGGACTGAGCGAGACCCAGCAGACTTTGGTGCTGAACGGACTCAGGGGACAGGTGCGGCTGCAGACCGACGGACAGCTCAAAACCGGGAAGGACGTGATTTCCATGGCCCTGCTCGGAGCCGAAGAATTCGCATTCGGGACCACTGCGCTGATAGTGCTCGGCTGCGTGATGATGCGCAAATGCCACTCGAACACCTGCCCTGTAGGAGTAGCCACCCAGAATCCCGAACTCAGGAAACATTTCAGAGGGCACTACAGATACGTCGTGAACTACTTCAGGTTCCTGGCGCAGGAAGTCCGTGAATATCTGGCGGAAATGGGCTTCCGCAAACTTGACGACATAGTGGGCAGGACAGATCTCATAGAGACTGTGCCGGCACCGGAAGACACAAAGGCGGCAAAACTTGATTTCTCAAGAATACTCTGTCCGCCAGACAAAGGATGCGCCCTGCACAACGTCACGGAACAGGTGCACGACATATGGAACGTGCGCGACACGGAAATCATCAAGGCCGCCGCCGATGCCATAGAAAAGAAAAAGGAAATATCCCTCGAATATGCCGTCGCCAACACTGACCGCGCCGTCGGCGCAATGCTTTCAGGCGTCATCGCCTCAAGATACGGAGAAAGCGGACTTCCGGACGATACCATAGAAATCAAGTTCAAGGGATCGGCCGGACAGAGCTTCGGGGCTTTCCTCGCACATGGAATCAGTTTCAGACTCGAAGGCGAAGCGAACGACTACCTCGGCAAAGGTCTCAGCGGAGGCAGAATATCTGTACGACCCCCTGTCAGAAGCGATTTCGAAGCAGAGAAAAACACCATAGCCGGGAACACCCTGCTTTACGGAGCGACCAGCGGAGAAGTCTACATCAACGGACGCGCAGGCGAACGCTTTGCAGTCAGGAATTCCGGAGCCATTGCAGTGGTCGAAGGTGCAGGAGACCACTGCTGCGAATATATGACCGGAGGCCGGGTGGTGGTCCTCGGCGAAACAGGCAGGAACTTCGCGGCTGGCATGAGCGGAGGTCTGGCATACGTCTGGGATCCGGACGGGAAATTCGACTATTTCTGCAACATGGAGATGGTGGAACTGTCCCTGCTCGAAGACTCGTCTTCACGGAAGGAACTGCACGAACTCATCAGACAGCACTACCTGTACACCGGTTCTCAGCTCGCCAGGAAAATGCTGGATGACTGGAGCAGATATGCAGATGAGTTCATCCAGGTGACACCTATCGAATACAAGAGAGTGCTCGCAGAAGAGCAGATGAAAAAACTGCAGCAGAAAATCGCCGAAGTACAGAGAGACTATTAAAGTCGGTTTTTCTTTTCAGAATATTCATCGGATCGACGTTAAGTTAAAACGGAAATTATGGGAAACCCTAAAGCATTCATGACGGTACCGCGGCAGGAGGCCGGCTACCGTCCGATACATGACCGCATACTTGATTTCGGGGAAGTGGAACAGACCCTGAACACCAGTGACAGGAAACTCCAGGCCTCCAGATGCATGGACTGCGGTGTGCCGTTCTGCCACTGGGCCTGTCCTCTCGGAAACAGGCCTCCGGAATTCCAGGATGCCATGTATCACGGAAGATGGAAGGAAGCCTACGAAATATTGTCGCTCACAAACGACTTTCCTGAATTCACAGGCAGGATATGTCCGGCTTTGTGCGAGAAAAGCTGTGTACTGAAACTGACCGCCGATGCTCCGGTAACCATCCGCGAAGACGAGGCCGCAATCATCGAGGCCGCTTTCAGGGAAGGCTATGTACAGCCACGGATCTGGCCCCGTAACGGGAAGAAAGTGGCCGTAATCGGTTCGGGTCCTGCCGGACTGGCTGCGGCGAACCGGCTGAACAGGAAAGGTTACGATGTCACCGTCTATGAAAAGGACGAATACATCGGAGGGCTTCTGCGCTTCGGCATTCCGAATTTCAAACTGAACAAGGCCATCATCGACAGGAGAATAGCTGTCATGGAAGCTGAAGGCATCGTTTTCAGGACCGGGACAGCCATAGACATCGCAAAACTTCCAGAAGGGTTCGATGCATACTGTATCTGCACCGGAACACCGCAGGCCAGGGACCTGAAAGTACCCGGGCGGGAACTGAAAGGCATTTATCTGGCCATGGAAACGCTTGCCCAGCAAAACCGTGTACTTGCCGGACAGACTTTCCCGAAAGACGAACGCATCAGCGCCAAAGGGAAAAAGGTACTTGTCATCGGCGGAGGAGATACCGGAAGCGACTGCATCGGGACGAGTATCAGACAGGGTGCCGTGAGCGTGACACAGATAGAAATCATGCCTAAGCCTCCTGTCGGAGAAAATCCTGCCACCCCGTGGCCGCAATGGCCGATCGTCCTGAAAACCAGCAGCAGCCATGAGGAAGGCTGTATCAGAAAATGGTGTCTGAACACCCTCAGGTTCATCGGAAACAGCCAGGGAAATGTTACCGGAGCGGAAGTGGAAGAAGTGATATGGGAACCGGCTCCTGACGGAGGCCGGCCAATGATGAAATCCACAGGCAAAAAGGAAATCATCAAGGCGGATATGATCCTGATAGCGATGGGATTCCTGAAGCCCGAGCATCCGGCTCTGCCGGACAATGTCTTTGTGGCAGGGGACGCTGCGACGGGGGCGAGTCTTGTGGTCAGGTGTATAGCTTCCGGACGTCAGGCCGCCGCCGACATCGATGCGTATATCAATGGCTTATGATAAATGCAGCAACGTAAGCATGGGAATGATGTCCGAAATCTTGATATAAAAAACCGGAAAGTACTCATAATATTATGTGCGGAATAGCAGCGATATTCAATATAAAGGGCGATTCTGAGAGATTCAGGAGCACTGCCCTGACCATGTCAAGGAGAATCAGACACAGAGGACCGGACTGGAGCGGAATTTATGTCGGCAAATCAGCGGTCTTGGCCCATGAAAGATTGTCCATAGTGGATCCGGCCAGCGGCGGACAGCCGCTTTTCTCCCCGGACGGAAAACAGATATTGGCCGTCAACGGCGAAATATACAACCATCTCGATATCCGGGACAGGTTCAAAGGGAAATACCAGTTTTCGACAGGCAGCGATTGCGAAGTCATCCTCGCCCTGTACCGGGAAAAAGGCGTCGGTTTCTTAGAAGATCTGAACGGAATATTCGCGTTCGCCCTGTATGACGAGGAAAAGGACGACTACATCATTGCACGGGACCCTATAGGAGTGATTCCCCTGTACATAGGCAGAGACAGCGGAGGACGGATATATTGCGCCAGCGAACTGAAAGCACTCGAAGGGGTATGCGAGAGCTACGAACCCTTCCTGCCGGGGCACTGTTTTCTCGGAAGCGAAGGAGTGATGAAACGGTGGTACAGAAGGGATTGGGAGGAGTATGACAGTGTAAAGGACAATCCTGCCGACCCTTCCGTCCTCAGGACCGCCCTGGAAGCAGCCGTAAAACGCCAGCTGATGAGCGACGTACCTTACGGCGTCTTGCTTTCGGGAGGACTCGACAGTTCCATCATTTCTGCCGTGGCGAAAAAATTCGCATCGCGACGTGTCGAGTCCGGAGACAGAAACGAAGCCTGGTGGCCGCAGCTGCACAGTTTTGCCATAGGCCTGAAAGGAGCTCCGGACTTATCCAAGGCCAAAATGGTGGCAGAACATATAGGAACCGTACACCACGAAATCAACTACACCATTCAGGAAGGCCTCGATGCCCTGCGGGATGTCATTTATTTCATAGAGACATACGACGTGACGACAGTCAGGGCCTCTACGCCGATGTACCTTCTGGCCAGGGTCATCAAATCCATGGGCATCAAGATGGTGCTCAGCGGCGAAGGGGCCGACGAGATATTCGGAGGATACCTGTATTTCCACAAGGCTCCGGATGCCCGCGCCTTTCACGAGGAAACGGTGCGAAAACTCTCGAAACTGCATCTGTACGACTGCCTGCGGGCAAACAAATCCCTCTCCGCCTGGGGAGTGGAAGGCCGTGTACCGTTCCTCGACAAGGAATTTCTGGATACGGCGATGCGGCTGAATCCTGCCGCAAAAATGTGCCCGGGAAAAACCGTCGAAAAAAAGATACTCAGGGAAGCGTTTTCGGATATGCTGCCGGATGAAATCGTCTGGAGACAGAAAGAGCAGTTCAGCGACGGTGTCGGGTACAGCTGGATAGACACCCTGAAGAAAATCACGGCCATGGCTGTATCCGACGAAGAGATGTTACACGCAAGCGAGCGGTTTCCCGTCAACCCGCCGCAGAACAAAGAAGAATATTACTACCGTAGCATCTTCGAAGAGCATTTCCCGAGCGAAAGCGCCGCCCGCAGCGTGCCGAGTGTCCCGAGTGTTGCCTGCTCTACAGCGGAAGCCCTGTCTTGGGACGCGTCTTTCAAAGGAAAGAACGACCCGAGCGGCCGGGCCGTCTCGGGCGTTCATGATCAGGCCTATTTATTATAGGCCGATTCTCCATGCTCATAAATATCGAGCCCTTCTTCCTCCACTCTCTTGTCGACACGCAGGCCGACGGTAGCATCGACTATCTTGAACAGGACAAAGGTGACGACTGCACTGAAAGCTATCGCCACAACCGTGGCTATAAGCTGCACTGCCAGCTGATGCCAGTCTCCGTACAGGGCTCCCTGCACTCCGGTCTCGCCTGTCACCATGCGTGTGGCGAAAACTCCTGTAAGGACAGAACCTACGATCCCGCCGATTCCGTGTACGCCGAAAGCATCCAGGGAATCGTCATACCTTAGTCTCGGCTTCACCACTGCCACCATACAAAAGCAGATAACGGACGTTATCGCTCCTATGCAGAATGCTCCGAGCAAATCCGTACTGCCTGCAGCCGGAGTGATGGCCACCAATCCGGCCACAGCTCCTGTACAGGTACCGATGACAGTAGGTTTTTTATTGAACACCCAATCTATAGCCATCCAGGTGACTGCAGCTGCCGCAGTGGCTATATGAGTGACCATAAAGGCATTGGCTGCAAGCCCGTCTGCCGCGAGTCCGCTACCGGCATTGAAACCGAACCAGCCCAACCACAGGAAAGCAGTACCCATGAAGACAAAGGCGACATTGTGCGGAGTGACAGGATGGCCGACTCTGTAATCTGTTCTCTGTCCGAGCATTATAGCCATTACCAAGGCAGATATACCGGCATTAATATGCACCACGGTACCGCCCGCGAAATCTATGGCTCCCATTTCCTGCAGAAAGCCTCCGCCCCAAACCCAGTGGGCCATAGGAAAATACGCAAGCACGACCCAAAGGACGATGAACAGAATATAGCCTGAAAACTTGATCCTCTCGGCGAAAGCTCCGAGAATCAGGGCCGGAGTGATGACGGCGAACATACACTGGAACATGGCGAACAGCAGTTCGGGGATATTGCCCGCCGCGAGGGTATCCAAAGAAATACCGTTCATGAACGCTTTCCCGAATCCGCCCATAAGGAATGCCAGAGGGTGGCCCTTCTCGGCAAAAGTCGTATCGAAGACCCAAGTGTAGCCTATTGCTACCCACAGAATACTCACTACAGCCACCAAGAAGATAGTCTGCATGATGATGCTAAGAACGTTTTTCCGTCTTACAAGACCTCCGTAGAAAAGTGCGATGCCGGGGATGCTCATCAGAAGGACAAGCATGGCGGAAGTCAGTATCCAGGCAGTGTTGCCTGTATCTATCATAAGTAAATGTGTCATTTTGTTTTCGTTTTACGTTTGTCAATCAAATCATTTTTCAGTCAATGGATGCATCCGCCCCATCAGGAAAATCATTTCTCCTGCTCCGCATTATAAAGTGCGATGTCGCCTCGCTCACCGGTCCGTATGCGGACTGCATCTTCCACGGGGATAATGAAGATACGTCCGTCTCCGATTTCTCCGGTGCGGGCCGCCGCGGTGATGGCATTGACAGTCTTTTCCACATTCTTGTTCCTGACCACGACTGAAAGCAGGATACGTTCTATGGAACTCGTGTCGTACACTATCCCGCGATAAATACGGCCTTCACGAGTCTTGCCCACACCTCTCACATCGTAGTAGGAAAACCATTCGATGTCGGCATCGAGCAATGCCTGTTTCACATCCTCGAACCTTGTCCGCCGGATGATTGCTTCGATTTTTTTCATTTCGTCTGATTTTAAATGGATGAAAAGTTGAACGATATAATAATCAGGTCAGAATATTCCGGACCTCCGGTCGATTTTTACTTCAAAAACTGATTCCGGCCACGAAATGCGCCGCTTCAGTCGACGGGTTCCACACCAATTGTACAAACACCGGCACAGACCAGCTGTCGGTAATATGGAAACTCTTGGAAGCCATGATACTGACATTGCAGACAGCAAATCCGTCAATCATCTCCACGGCATACTTCGAGTTGCAGCCTCCGGCATAGAAATCGTTCTGCCAGGGAGTCGCTCCGATGGAAGCCTCCCAGTCCAGTCCTGCGAAACCGAACGGAGCCGATACCGAGAAATAGGACGCATACGCTTTCGAACCGTCTGCCTTGAAACCGGTGTTGCCGGCGAAGTTGGTGTACCAATTCACGGAAAGGAAACCGAAATCATATCCGACCTGAGCTTCGAAAGTATGATTTGTAAAGCCTTCACGGTAATGGAAGTAACCAGGACCGCCGTCAAACCAGTAATCGGTCACTGAAACGCTGAAGCCGGCCACAGAGTAACCGAGAGTAAGATCCGCTTCCCGGGTGTCGTTCGGATCAAGACCTACCGAGCCCCAGGCGGAAAGGGAGATGCCTTTGTAGGAAAGCGACAGGGCCGGCTGGATGCTGGCATTTCCCAAATCCTGGCCACGCCAGATATAACTGCTGACTAAATCGGCGCCTACGCTGCCTTCAAATTTGTCCTGAGCGACAGAAAACATAGGGTGGGACATCACTGAAAATATAGTCAGGATAGTCCCGGCAAATAATTTTTTCATTGTTCGTTCATTAAGCGAACAAGAAACCGGTTTCTTGCCTTTCTGTTTTTCATCGGCAAATTTATGCTCCTCGGCGCTTCAGATGTGCAAGAAAAGCCCGAAAAATTGCTATAAGAAAATATTGGCTTTCAAATCGTAAAAATATACCGAGTTCTACCTTTAAATTATTATGCAGCTATGGATAAAAACTAAATATTTTACACTTAACAAAAAATTTCATTGGAAAACAGCTGAAAAATGTACAGTACACTTGCATTTCCAAGTACTTTTGCATTAGAAATTACGGGAAATGAGAAACACAGTCAGATTCACCAAGATGCAAGGAGCAGGGAACGACTACATCTATGTAAATACGATGCAGTACAGCATTCCTGACCCTGTCGGAATTTCCCGTAGATGGAGTACGTATCATACGGGTATCGGAAGCGACGGGCTCGTCCTCATCGGCAGCTCGGTCAGAGCCGACTTCAGTATGAGGATTTTCAACGCGGACGGCTCTGAGGCTATGATGTGCGGAAATGCAAGCAGATGCGTCGGAAAATACCTCTATGAAACCGGGCTTACCGACAAGACCACAATCAGGCTGGAAACACTGTCGGGCATAAAGATCCTGAATCTGAAACTTGCACAGGACGGGAACGTGGATCAGGTATGCGTGGATATGGGCATGCCGGCAGAAATCAGGGAACTGGAAACAGGCGGACTCTTCCGGCGTAAGGGAATATCGCTTTCGATGGGGAATCCACATTTCGTGATATTCACCGATGACATAGACAGGATCGACATAGGAAGCGAAGGTCCTGTCATAGAACATGACCCTCTGTTCCCTGACAGGACCAATGTCGAATTCGCCGCAAAAACCGGAGACGGGAAAATCCGTATGAAAGTCTGGGAAAGGGGATCCGGTATCACGAAAGCCTGCGGGACTGGAGCCTGCGCCACTGCCGTTGCCGCCGCGTTCCTCGGCAAGAAGATGGACGGAGCCGAAAACGGCGGCGTTCCGGAAACGGAATACGACATTGAGATGGACGGAGGACATCTCACCGTAGAAATCACTCCCGACGGGCATGTCCTTATGACAGGACCTGCAGTAAAAGTCTTCGAAGGAGAAATCGAATATGAAATTTAACCGATAAAAAACAAAGGATTATGGCACTTGTAAATGAAAATTTCATGAAGCTTCCCGGAAGTTACCTGTTTTCGGACATAGCAAAAAAAATCCAGTCATTCAAAAATGCCAATCCTGAAGTCAGACTGATAAAGTTAGGGATAGGGGACGTCACCAGGCCACTCCCGGAAGTATGTATCAAGGCCATGCACAAGGCCGTGGATGAAATGGCCAATGCCGCCACATTCAAAGGCTACGGACCGGAACAGGGTTACGATTTCCTGAGAAACGCCATCATCCGCCACGACTACCAGCCGCGCGGCATCTATCTCGACAAGTCCGAAATCTTCATCAGCGACGGAGCGAAAAGCGATACCGGAAACTTCTGCGATATCCTGAGTACCGACAACAGTGTCGGAGTCACTGACCCGATATATCCTGTCTATGTGGACAGCAATGTCATAGACGGACGGGCGGGAGACATAAGCAGGGACGGACATTGGAGCAACATCACTTACATGCCATGCACGGCGGAGAATCATTTCCTGCCTCGGATTCCGGACAGACGTGTCGACATAGTGTATCTGTGCTATCCGAACAACCCCACAGGGACTGTCCTGACTCGGGAACAACTGAAGGATTGGGTGGACTATGCTCTGGAAAACGACACTCTCATCCTTTATGATTCGGCCTATGAGGCTTTCATCCGCGAAGACCGCATACCTCATTCGATATACGAAATCAAGGGTGCAAAAAAATGCGCCGTAGAATTCAGGAGTTTCTCGAAGACTGCCGGATTCACCGGAGTAAGATGCGCCTATACGGTCGTCCCGCATGAAGTCAGCGGAGCACTTTTAGACGATTCCAGAATCAACCTGAACCAGCTGTGGAACAGGAGACAATGCACGAAGTTCAACGGCACCAGCTACATCACCCAAAAAGGAGCTGAAGCCATCTACACTCCGGAAGGGAAAAAGCAGGTGAAGAAAATCATCGACTATTATATGGAGAACGCCAGAATCATGCGGGAAGGCCTGCAGGCCGCCGGGCTCACCGTCTACGGAGGAGTCAACGCTCCATATATCTGGCTGAAAACGCCGAAGGGACAGACCTCATGGGACTTCTTCGACTATCTTCTGCACAAGGTGCATATCGTCGGAACTCCCGGCTCAGGATTCGGTCCGAGCGGTGAAGGTTATCTCAGGCTTACGGCATTCGGCGAAAGGTACGACTGTATCGAAGCCATGGAAAGAATCAAACGGAACTTCAACAAATAGATTCACTTAAATTTTTCTACCATGTCAACATTAAGATTCAAAATGGTGGAGACGGCCTTCGGGAAGAAGCCGTCGCATGTAGACATCCCTGAAGGAAGGCCTTCCGAGTATTTCGGCATGAACGTCTTCAACCGGGAAAAGATGTTCAGATATCTCTCGGCCGAGGTATATGCGAAACTCATCAACGTTATCGACACGGGCTCGGCTCTGGACAGGAGCATTGCCGATGAAGTGGCGGCCGGCATGAAGAAATGGGCCGTGGAAATGGGCGTGACCCACTACACCCACTGGTTCGCCCCGCTGACCGAAGGCACTGCAGAAAAGCACGACTCGTTCATCGAACACGACGGCAAGGGCGGGGTGATCGAAGAGTTCTCGGGCAAGCTGCTCGTGCAGCAGGAGCCTGACGCTTCCTCATTCCCGAACGGAGGCATAAGGAATACCTTCGAAGCCAGAGGATATTCCGCCTGGGATCCTTCTTCTCCGGCGTTCATCGTGGATGACACACTCTGCATCCCGACAATATTCATAGCATATACCGGAGAATCCCTCGACTACAAGGCTCCTCTGCTGAAAGCACTCAGGGCCGTGGACAAGGCTGCCACCGATGTCTGCCATTATTTCAACCCAGACGTGAAGAAAGTTTACGCTTATCTGGGATGGGAACAGGAGTACTTCCTCGTGGACGAAGGTCTATATGCAGCCAGACCTGACCTGCTTCTGACCGGACGCACCCTGATGGGACACGACTCCGCGAAGAACCAGCAGCTGGAAGACCACTATTTCGGAGCCATTCCGACACGAGTGGCCGCATTCATGAAAGAGCTTGAAATAGAGGCCCTGAAGCTCGGTATTCCTGTAAAGACCAGACACAACGAGGTGGCTCCGAACCAGTTCGAGCTCGCCCCGATTTACGAGGAGTGCAATCTGGCGAATGACCACAACATGCTGATAATGTCGCTGATGCGGAAAATTGCCCGGAATCACGGGTTCCGCGTCCTGCTGCACGAAAAGCCTTTCAAAGGCGTGAACGGCAGCGGAAAGCATAACAACTGGTCGCTCGGCACGGATACCGGACTGGCACTGATGTCGCCGGGAAAAGATTTTACAGGAAATCTGCGCTTCGTCACCTTCATTGTAAACACGCTTATGGCTGTCTACCGTCACAACGGTCTGCTGAAGGCGTCTATCTCAAGTGCAAGCAATGCGCACAGGCTCGGAGCGAACGAGGCGCCTCCTGCCATCATCTCCTCGTTCCTCGGCTCCCAGCTTTCGGCCGTACTGAAACACATCGAGGAAAGCGAGCCTGAAAACCTCCAGTCTCTCGGCGGCAAGAAAGGGATGAAATTAGACATTCCACAGATACCTGAAATCCTCGTGGACAATACCGACAGGAACAGGACTTCTCCGTTTGCCTTTACAGGCAACAGGTTCGAGTTCAGGGCAGTAGGCTCTGAAGCGAATTGCGCCAGCGCGATGATTGTCCTCAACGCCGCATTGGCCGAGCAACTGAAGGAATTCAAGTCGGCGGTCGACGGACGCATTGCCGCAGGCGAAGAAAAGGAGAGGGCGATAATCGGTGTCATCAAGGAATACATAAAAATCTGCGATCCAATCCATTTCGATGGAAACGGCTACAGCGAAGAATGGAAGGAGGAGGCCAGGCGCAGGGGGCTGGACTGCGAGACGAGTGTGCCGCTGATTTTCGACAACTATATCACGGACGAGAGCGTGAAAATGTTCGAAGACACAGGGGTGATGACCAGAAAGGAGATAGAAGCCCGCAACGAGGTCAAATGGGAGACCTATACAAAGAAGATCCAGATAGAGGCCCGAGTACTCGGAGATCTGGCAATGAACCATATAGTGCCTGTCGCGACCAAGTACCAGAGCGAACTGATAGACAACGTGTTCAAGATGCATGAAATTTTCACGGAGAAAAAGGCGGACACTCTGACTGTCAGGAATGTAGAGCTTATCGAAGCCATATCTTCGCACACAGCCTTCATAAAGGAGCACGTGGATGCTATGGTGGAAGCAAGAAAAGCTGCCAATACGATTACCGACGAGAGAGAGAAGGCCATAGCATACCATGACACAGTCTTCCCGTGTCTGGATGAAATCAGATACCATATAGACAAGCTGGAACTCATCGTGGATGACCGGATGTGGACTCTGCCGAAATATCGCGAACTGCTGTTCATAAGGTAAGGAAAGTAGCGGAAACTGCACTGGAAACTGTTTTGAAATTTAATTTTTCAAAACAGTTTCTTATTTTTGCAGCAGAAATTTCACGTTATGTCAACATTAAGATTCAAAATGGTGGAGACGGCCTTCGGGAAGAAGCCGCATGAAACGGATCTGCCGAAAGGCCGCCCGTCAGAGTATTATGCCATGTACGTCTTCAACAGGGAAAAGATGTTCAGATATCTCTCCCCTGAAGTATATGCAAAACTCATCAACGTTATCGACACGGGCTCGGCTCTGGACAGCAGCATAGCCGACGAGGTAGCGGCCGGCATGAAGAAATGGGCTGTGGAGATGGGCGTGACACACTACACCCACTGGTTCGCACCGCTGACAGAAGGCACTGCCGAAAAGCACGACTCCTTCATAGAGCATGACGGAAAGGGCGGAGTCATCGAGGAATTCACAGGCAAGCTGCTCGTTCAGCAGGAACCGGACGCCTCCTCTTTCCCGAACGGAGGCATCAGGAACACTTTCGAAGCCCGAGGATATTCTGCCTGGGACCCTTCATCCCCTGCGTTCATCGTGGATGACACGCTCTGCATCCCGACCATATTCATAGCCTACACAGGAGAATCCCTGGACTACAAGGCTCCTCTGCTCAAGGCTCTGAGGGCCGTGGACAAGGCCGCCACAGATGTCTGCCATTATTTCAATCCTGATGTAAAAAAGGTATATGCATATTTAGGCTGGGAACAGGAGTATTTCCTTGTGGACGAAGGGCTGTATGCGGCACGGCCTGACCTCCTGCTGACAGGACGCACCCTCATGGGGCACGACTCGGCGAAGAACCAGCAGCTGGAAGACCACTACTTCGGAGCCATTCCGACCAGGGTCGCCGCTTTCATGAAAGAACTGGAAATAGAGGCCCTGAAGCTCGGCATACCGGTCAAGACACGGCACAATGAGGTGGCCCCGAACCAGTTCGAGCTGGCCCCTGTCTACGAGGAGTGCAATCTGGCCAACGACCACAACATGCTGATCATGTCCCTGATGCGTAAAATCGCCAGAAACCACGGATTCCGTGTCCTTCTGCATGAAAAGCCTTTCAAGGGAGTGAACGGAAGCGGCAAGCACAACAACTGGTCTCTCGGCACTGACACAGGACTCGCACTGATGTCGCCAGGCAAGGATTTTTCCGGAAATCTCAGGTTCATCACATTCGTGGTCAATACCCTGATGGCCGTATACAAGCACAACGGTCTGCTGAAAGCGTCTATCATAAACGCCAGCAATGCTCACAGGCTCGGCGCCAATGAGGCTCCGCCTGCCATCATATCCAGCTTCCTCGGCTCGCAGCTCTCCGCCGTGCTGAAGCACATCAGTGAAAGCGAACCGGAGAACCTCCAGTCCATAGGAGGGAAAAAGGGTATGAAGCTGGATATCCCGCAGATTC
The DNA here is from genome assembly GCA_944323845.1 of uncultured Bacteroidales bacterium. GTDB lineage: Bacteria > Bacteroidota > Bacteroidia > Bacteroidales > UBA932 > Cryptobacteroides. The sequence continues at coordinate 89,678 of CALUUA010000005.1, read as the reverse complement.
CGGAAATCCTCGTGGACAACACTGACAGGAACAGGACTTCTCCGTTCGCATTTACCGGAAACCGGTTCGAGTTCAGGGCGGTAGGTTCCGAAGCGAACTGCGCCAGCGCGATGATCGTCCTCAACTCGGCATTGGCCGAACAGTTGAAAGAATTCAAGTCAACGGTGGACGAACGCATTGCCGCAGGCGAAGAAAAGTTCTCGGCGATATTGGGCGTAATCAAGGAATATATCCGGATGTGCGAGCCGATACGGTTTGACGGAAACGGCTACAGCGACGAGTGGAAGGCGGAAGCGATGCGCAGAGGCCTGGACTGCGAGACAAGCGCACCTCTTATCTATGACAATTATCTCACCGACGAAAGCGTGAAGATGTTCGAAAGCACAGGCGTGATGACCCGCAAGGAGCTCGAAGCCAGAAATGAAGTCAAGTGGGAGACTTACACGAAAAAGATACAGATCGAGGCCCGCGTGCTCGGAGACCTGGCTCTGAACCACATAGTCCCTGTGGCCACGAAATACCAGAGTTCGCTCATCGACAACGTGTACAAGATGCATGAAATTTTCCCGAAAGAGAAGGCGGACGCCCTGACTGTCAGGAATCTGGAACTCATAGAAGCCATAGCTACCCACACGGCATTCATCAAGGGACATGTGGACAGCATGGTGGAGGCCAGAAAAGTGGCCAACCGCATCCGTGACGAGAGACAAAAGGCGATTGCCTACCATGATACAGTCTTCCCGTGCCTGGATGAAATCAGAGAGCATATCGACCAGCTGGAACTCATCGTGGATGACCAGATGTGGACTCTGCCGAAATACCGCGAACTACTGTTTATAAGGTAACGGAATCTCTGTCCAGTAATTTCGATGCAGATAATATATGAGGGGGTGACCCAAAAGGAATTTTGTGTCACCCCCAAACGTCTTTCTTCGAAAGACTATACCTTTCTAAACCCCCTGCACCCCCTATTAGGGGGATCTCGCTTCCTCCGGTCGCGGTCACTTCGTGACTTTTGACCCACCTCCTCAGTTCTTTTTCATTCAAACTGACCCCTGCGATACTGCATCGGATGGACACCTCGTCCATGCACTTCCACTCGCAATATCGGCAGTACTACTCCCAAAAGCACCCTATTTATCGGCAGTGAAGATGTGTAATTTTTCCGATTTATCGGCAGTAAAGAATAATTTTTATTATATTTATTGCTAAAAAACGGGAACAATGGGCATACGGGAACTTCAGAGGGTTCTTTTGGATCAGAAAGAAGAACTTGATGTATTGAGGAGAAAAAGATTCTGCCATCGTGCGGAAGAACAGTTGATAAACCTGAATAGCAGTCTTGCGCAAGTAGTCATAGGTGTGAGAAGAAGCGGAAAGTCAACACTGTGCTTCAATGTTTTGGAAAAAGCGAGTGTAAAGTACGCCTATGTAAACTTCGACGATGAAAATATGTATGACATCGCCGTAACGGATATGAATTATGTACTTCAGGTTCTGTACAGCATATATGGAGATTTTACCCATCTTTTTCTTGATGAAATTCAGAATATAGACGGATGGCATCTCTTTGTCAACAGGATGCTACGTAAGGGAGTCCATATATTGCTGACAGGGAGCAACTCCAAATTGCTGAGCGGAGAATTGGCCTCGCATCTGACAGGTCGTCATCATACCGTGGAATTGCTGCCATTTTCATTCAAAGACTGGTGCAATTATAATAGCATTGCTATCGGGCCGTTGACTACTAAAAATATGGGGATGCTTATGGGTGCGTTCGACCAATATCTGCAACAAGGCGGATTCCCGGAACTGCTCATTGAAAACGACAAGACAAGCTATGTGGATTCATTATTCCATAATATCATAACGCAGGACATACAGAAGCGATTCAAGGTAAAATACATTGATTCTTTAGAACGACTGGCCGGACACCTGCTCAACATCTCTCCGGCAGTAATAGTCAAGGATAAGCTACAAGAGCAGTTTGGCTTCAAAAGCCATCATACATTAGGGAATTATCTTTCATATCTGGCGCAAGTATATTTGATATGCAAGGTCAGCAAGTATTCGGCAAAAAGCAAAGAACGCTCGGTGGCAGAGAAAGTGTACGCGATAGATGTCGCTTTCATGAACAGACGGGAAAATGCCTTTGCCGGAGAAAATCTCGGATGGCGGCTTGAAACAATCGTATATCTGGAACTCCGACGGCGCATAAGGACAGTCGGAGAAGATATCTATTATTTCAACAACGGGAATACGGAAGCCGACTTCGTCGTCTGTAACGGAAACAAAACCCTAGGGGTTTATCAGGTAGCCTATGACATCGAAAATCCCAAGACACGGAGGCGGGAAATAAACGGCGCCGTCTCAGCTGCAAAAATTACCGAATGCTCCAACGTATTTATTCTGACTGACCATCAGTCGGAAATAATCGTTCGCGACAACATTAGCATAAATGTAATGCCCGTATGGGAGTGGATTGTACGCAGAGAATAGCCGGAATCTTCCACGCAGAGGCCTGTAAAAAACGGCAAGTCAATCACCGTAAGCGATATCATATATCAGGAAATCATCCCGCTCGCCATTCCTCACTATGACCATCCTGTCGATCCATCCATTTTCGTCCGGCAAATATGACACTTCTACTTTCATGTAATATCCGTCGGTACTGGTATTGACTACTGAAGATATGAGGCAGCGGCTTGAAATACCTTTGAGCCTCATGCCGTTATATGAGAATTGATCATCCATCAAATTGATACTCAAGGTATTTTCCTCATCCGAATATTCACATACAGACGTATATGTGACACTGTGAGAGCCGTTCCTGTCAGGATCGGAAGACCCTGTTATTTCAGTATATTCGTCCTGTACGGCTCTTACCATGTTGCCATCCTTGTATGTATAGGTTGTTGTCACCTCATTATAATGACGTTCTCCGTCGTCAGAATATGAGACCGTGCTGTAGTGACATTGCTTCAGATAACCGTCGCTACCGTATGTCAATTCTTTTTCTATGCCGCTATCTATTATTCTGGTCACATAGCCGTCTTCATTCAGCAGATATTCGCCATCAACTACTCCCTTGGCATAAAACACTATTTTATCTGATGAATAAACTGTCTGATACATGGTAGGGGTATCATAATAAGTTTCCCTTATTGAAATGATTCGATCATAGTCATCGTAACCGTAAACCCTGTCGAACGAGTAGTCAAGTTCCCCGCTCTCGTAATAAATGCTGGTTTTTATGGATTTTATCAAGCGGCTTTCCACTTCGAACTCCGTTTCCGGAGAGGCGGGGATGTCGAAAGGCCCCAACTTGATTATAGGACGGACTTTGTATGTGCCGGGCTCCAGTCCGGTGTGCGTACCTGTGAAGTCGAACCCGGCATCCGCAATATAGGCATACGGCTCAGGATCCGACTCCGAGACTTTCGAGGATCCGTCCTGCGTCCATACGGCCGTCCCGACAGACACAGGAAGAAGCAGTTCCCTCTTAGCCTTGTACCATACCGAAACATAATTACTTCCCGGCTCTACAGACGTGCATTCGAATGTCGGGAATATATATTTGTCCTTTTCAAGAAAATTCCTTTTCCAGTTCAGGGACTTGCCTATCTTTTTTCCCCCGAATCTCGCTTCCGCGTCAAGACGCAACTGCACGGATTCTCCGATCTTGGTTTCCTTGTGCGTCTCGTAGACATCCAGAATATCTCCGAGGTCCGAACTGAAGGTCCCGTCGTAGGCGAACCCTAATTTCGGTGATATTTCCACCGCGTCCTCTTCCCGTCCGCAGACCTCAATAGAAAACGGAACCTCAAATCCGGTGAAAACCTCGCCCGACACCGAAAAATCTATCCCCGGAGTCTTGATTTCAGGCCGCTTGCCGAGCTCCGGTGTCTGACAGGTCCAAATCCCGCTTTCATTTGCTATCCCGAACCTGCAGGTCTGAGAGACAGACAGCCCAGTGGAATATCCGGCAGAACCTTCCACTATCAGAATTGCATTGAAAGCCAGATTCGGCTCCAGTATCGCCAGAAGCGGATGGACATATTTCCCCGATATTTCTCCAAGCGGAACAGGCACTTCAACCGTTCCTTCGACCGAAGCGCTGAACTCCAGTTCTGCCGCGAGTTTGAGATCCGCAGTCGCCCTGAAATAAGGATTCATCACAGTCAGACCCTGATTGATATCAAGATGCACCTTGACTCCCCCGGTGATGCTCCCTTCCGCAGAAAAGACTGCTTTGCCCTCGGCAGAAGGTGCCTTGCTTTTCAGTCCAACCTCCTGATTGAAGGCAAGGCTGCCCGTCAGACAGGTAAATCCCTCCTCGTCTTCGCCGAATTCCAGTCCTGCGGCGACATTGTCAACCTCAACTTCCATGTCGAAAGAGCCCTTGGCACGGAACAGGTCGAAGGACTCGGATATTGTCGTGCGTTCCATCAGAGCCTTGACGAGACCGCCTTCCTCCTCTATCACCTCGACAACCCTCCCGAGATAGCCGTGAGGGAACCTCTCGCTCGGAGTGAGGGCATAGACTATCGCCCCCTGAACAAGCATCGTATGAAGCAGGACCTTTGTCTGTGCTTTCGCTGCGCTTCCCGTACTTTCTTCCGAAGGCCGGAAATATATCGCATTTTCTTCCACCGATACTATCTGGTCGCTGAACTCATCGAGATTGACAGAGCCCTCGGCCGGAACGATTTCCACTATCTGCTCCCCGTCATCCTCGCCTCCGCCACCCGGCCGCGATGTCACATCAGTCTTGCTGCACCCTGAAACAAACAATACGGCTACGAAAGCCGAAATAAATGTCAAAAGCTTTTTCATAAGCCGGATAATTTCGTAAAATCTGTCAATACATCAATAACTCCACCTTGTCAGGACTGTTCTTCCAGCGCATGAAGGCCTTTACGGCCTCGTCCGCAAGCAGTCTCTCCGACTTCAGAGCCCGATCTTCAGGTTTCAGTTCCAGTTCCTTGTAGATGAAGGCATCATCGAAACCGATACCGGCAGCGTCATTCTTGTCATTACCGTAATAGAGTTTGTCCAAATGAGCCCAATATATGGCGCTGAGACACATCGGGCATGGCTCGCACGACGAATATATCTCACAGCCGCTCAAATCGAATGTCCCCAAAGCCTGACATGCCGTCCTGATTGCATTCACTTCGGCGTGTGCTGTCGGGTCGCATAAAGAAGTCACCATATTCACCCCCGTCGCCACGATTTCACCGTCTCTGGCGATCACCGCTCCGAAGGGGCCGCCGCCTTTACCCACGTTCTCGTCCGAAAGCCTTATGGCTTTCCTCATCAACTCTTCCCTGGTCATATCCTGTATTTTATGGCAGAATCTGCTCCGTGTGGTTTTTCGTGTCGACCTTGTCTATGATACGCTCTATAGTACCGTCGGCAGCGATGATGAAAGTCTTCCGGAGGGTTCCCATGCTGACCTTTCCGTAAAGTTTCTTTTCGCCCCATGCGCCGAATGCCTGCAGCATCTCCGTAGAAGGGTCGGAAAGCAGGGTGAACGGAAGCGAATTCTTCTCTATGAATCTGCCGTGGGACGCCGTGCTGTCCTTGCTCACCCCGTAGATTTCATAACCGGCCGCGCGAAGTGCGCCGTAGTTGTCCCTCAGGTTGCAGGCCTCGGCCGTACATCCCGGAGTACTGTCTTTCGGATAGAAATAAAGCACTATCCTCTTCCCTTCGAAATCCTTTTGCGTCACCGTGTTCCCGTCCTGGTCCATGACCCGGAAATCAGGTATCCTGTCTCCTTCTTTCAGCATATACTTTGATTTTTCTGATCCAACATTTTGTCAAAGATATCAAAATTGACCGGAATAATCATGAGATTCATGATTTTTCCGGTCAATAAATAAAATCAGAACATCAGTAAATCGGAACATCCTCAAAGTAAATACGAGGGTCGGCGAGGGTTTCGCCATACGCCCATATTCTGCAACAAACCAGTAACAGTCAATGCTTCATCATTAGACTTTGTAAGCACGACTACCGACCCTTCAAGTCTGGTGGACATTATAGCGCGGACTACCGGCATTTTCATAAGTCCGAATTTAAAGAATCCTTGTCAATACCTTGTCCAACACCCCAGCATAATAATAAGGAAGGCTGATCAGTCTATACGGCCTGCCTTTGTCTGTCTTGACCACGTCAGACCTTTCTTCTTTCGGCCAGAACCTGACCGCCACATCATATGGAGACTTGTCCATGAACGAATGCAGTGATTTGAGTTTTGAGTTTATTCCGGACTTTACTTCCACCGGAACGACCATATCATCGTGCCTGATGACAAAATCGACCTCGGCGGACGAACCGCTTCCTCCGACATAGAAACTTCTGAATGAAGAAAACCTGCTGTCCCCGCTTATAAGTTCCTGCCCCACTACCTGCTTTGCTATTCTCCCGCTCCAGACACTGGAAATATCCTCTGTCTGAAGAAGGCTGGCCCGCACCTGCCCGACATAGTTTACCAGTCCGACATCCATCCACAGGAGCTTGGGCGCAAAATTCAAGGAGGGCATAATGGGCAACTCCGCAGATGTCACCGGATAGACCAGTTCGAGCAACATGGTCTTCGACAAGGTTTTGAAAGCTTCCGACATATCTCTGGATCTATATTGCGAATGCCCGAATTTTTCGAATTTTATTCTGGCTCCGGCTTCCCACCATCCGGCATTAAGTATATGTCTGATTATATTCCGCTGACTATTGTTTCTGGTGTATTTTTCGACATCGTCCCTATAACCCGTGACCAGCGTTTCATATATCGTATCCAATCTGACAAGATCATGATTTTCAGTATAATCGGAAACGATTTCAGGCATGCCTCCTATGACGGAAAATATATTGAACTGCTTCTGGACAAGATCATGTATCCCTGAAAGATTCCCTCCGGCCTCCAAAGCCTGCCGGATTCCGGAAAAGCCTGCAGCTCCGAGAAACTCCAGAAAGGAGCAAGGACGCACCGCCTTATACTCCACCCGGCCTACCGGAAACGAAATATGATTGTCTATCAGAGACTCCAACAAGGATCCCGCCGCTATGACATCCATATCCGAAGCCTCCTCATAGAAATACCGCAACATAGCCACCGCTTCAGGGCACGTCTGTATCTCATCAATAAAGAGCAGCGTCCTGCCATCAGTCCGTTCCGTCTTGTTTATGAAATAAATCAGGGGTATTATCTCCTGTACTGTCCTGCCTTCCCGGAACAGGTCGGCATGAGCCTTATTTTCCAGATTAAGTTTCAGATATGTGTCATATCTTTTTGAGAACTGTTCCACAAGAGTACTTTTACCCACTTGTCTTGCCCCGCGAAGGACAAGCGGCTTATGCCCTGGACGGTCAGCCCAGGCCTCCAATTCGGCTATAAGATATCTGTCTATCATATCTATTTGTATTTCAATGCAAATATAGGGTTTTTGTAATAAAACAAGACCTAAAACGGGTGATTTTTGTAATAAAACATGACCTAAAACAAGATATTTTTGTAACAAAATACGACCTGGAGCATAAAAAATGTTTCAGGAAAAAGAGTACCTTTGCATTGCAGGATGCCGGCATCCTGCAATAACATTAAAACCGATATACTGAAACATGAAAAAAATCCTGATTCTTGCAGCCCTGCTGCTAGGTCTGACGGCAATGGCGCAGACTCCGAAAAACATCGAGTACAAATTTACGGAAGCATCCGATCTGAATCTGATAGGAAAGATACTGCCTGATACTCCGAATCCGTACCACCGCGTGGACACATGCAAATACAAAGGATTCACCCACGGAGAAAACATACAGGTGAGATGTTCCGCAGGACTGGCCGTTCTCTTCAAGACCAATTCTTCCACAATCTCGGTCAAAAGCAAATTCGGATTCTACAGCACGGCTCCGAACACCATGGGAATTGCGTTGAGAGGATATGACCTCTACATCAAGAAGGACGGGGTGTGGACCTATGCAGCTTCACAGACCGCAGATCCGAAATCGGACAAGAACATGGTGATGATCAAAGACATGAACCATGAAGAAAAAGAATGTATGCTGTATCTGCCGATATACAGCGAAATGTATTCAGTACAGATAGGCGTCGAGAAAGGGGCGGACATCAGCAGTCTGGAATCGCCTTTCAGGCACAGAATCGCCATTTTCGGCTCAAGCTACACGCAAGGCATAAGCATCAGCCGTCCGGGGATGTCATATCCTATGCAGTTCATGAGGCACACAGGACTTCAGCTCCTCAGTTTAGGATGCAGCGGGAACTGCAAGATGCAGACATATTTCGCAGACGTACTGGCTGATGTGGATGCCGATGCATTCATCTTCGATGCATTCTCGAATCCGAATGCAGCCATGATAGAGGAAAGGCTCTTCCCTTTCATCGAGAGACTGCAGGCCGCACATCCGGGCAAGCCGCTGATTTTCATGCAGACGATTTACCGTGAAAGCCGCAATTTCAGCATTGTCAACGACAGGAACGAACAGGCCAAGATGGACATGGCCGAAAAACTCATGACTGAAGCCGTAAAGAAATACAAGGATGTCTATTTCGTCACCCCGAACACAGGAAAAGACGCCAGAGAAAGCTCTGTGGACGGCACCCACCCGTCAGACATGGGGTACATGGCATGGGCTCGGTCCATCGAAAAACCGATACTGAAAATCCTGAAAAAATACGGAATCAGATAGGAATTTGTCACAAACGTGACAATCCGAGGATGGGTCAGTCTTTCGAAGAAAGACGTTTGAGGGTGACACAGAATCCTTTTGTGTCACCCTCTCTCTTTTTATTCCGGGTCTATTTCTTCATCCGCGTCTTCCGCTTCTTCGAAGCCTTGATATCACGGCGGATCTTCTCCTTGCGTGCTGCCTTGCGGGCCTCCCTTTCAGCCTGCAGGGCAGCTGCCTCCTGCTCCGAGATGCGGTCTTCGATGCCGGTTTCCACCAGTTCGTAATCCAGCAGCTTCTGTTCGAGATTCGCTTTCTTAACGCGTATCTTTACCGGGTCGCCCAGATTGTACACCATCTTCGAATTCCGGCCCACAATCCTGTAACGTTCTTCGTCAAACTCGTAGAAATCGGACTTGACATCACGAAGAGCCACCATCCCCTCTATTTTCGTCGGCTCTATTTCCACATACATGCCCCATTCCGTCAGGCCGGAAACATGTCCCTCGAATTCATAGCCGACCTTATCCTGCATAAACTCCACGAGCTTGTACTTGATGCTGGAACGCTCCGCTTCCGCAGCCACCACTTCCCGCTCGGAAGCATATTTGCACAATCCTTCGTAATAGTCCTTCTTCTGTGACGGAGCCCCGTCCAGATACATGGCCAGCAACCTGTGGACCATCATGTCAGGATAGCGGCGGATAGGCGAAGTGAAATGAGTATAATACTTGAAGGCAAGGCCGTAATGACCGATATTGTCCGTACTGTAGCTGGCCTTGGCCATTGTCCGTAAGGACAACAGTTCTATGGCATTGAATTCGGGTTTGTTCCGCGCCTCGGAGAAAAGCCTGTTCAGCGATTTGGAAATCTCGCGTCCGTTGTTCGTCTGCCCCAGAGTGTAGCCGAAATTCCCCACGAAACCGCGCAGGTTTTCCAGTTTCTCCTGATTCGGCTCGTCATGGATACGGTAAACGAAAGTCTTCGCTTCGGCTCTGCGGCCTTTGGAAGCGGAAGTCTTGCATTTCGTGGCTACAAACTCTGCCACACTGCGGTTTGCCAGAAGCATGAACTCCTCTATGAGCCAGTTCGCCTCTTTCGAGACCTTCTGGTACACATTCACCGGACGCCCCTTTTCATCCACTTCCACTTTCATTTCCGGTCTTTCGAAACTGATGGCCCCTGCTGCAAACCTTTTCTTTCTCAGCCTGGACGCCAGAGAATGCAGGGTCAGCACAGCCTCTGTCACATCCGCCGGAACTTTTTTCTCCTGCCCCGCCGGCCCGAAGGCGAACACTGTATCCAGAGCCTTCTTCCCGGATTCTATAATCTGCTGCGCGTTCTCATACGCGAACCTGTAGTCGGACTTTATCACCGTGCGCCCGAACCACCATGACTCGACACGGGCGAGAGGCGTAAGCTCGAAAACAGCCGAGAAACACAACTTTTCTTCGTCAGGACGGAGAGAACACAGCTTGTTCGACAGCTTTTCCGGCAACATCGGCACTGTCCTGTCCACCAGATACACGGAAGTCCCTCTGTTCCGCGCCTCTTCATCCACAATGCTTCCCGGCTTCACATAATGCGTCACATCGGCGATATGCACGCCGACTTCGATATTCCCGTTCTCTAACTTTCTGAAAGACAATGCATCATCAAAATCCTTCGCATCGGCAGGGTCTATAGTGAATGTTACAGTCCCCCGGAAGTCTTTCCTGCCCTTCAGGTCTTCCTCCGAAATCACGTCCGAAATCGCATCCGCCGCATTCTCCACTTCAGGTTCGAACCTGTACGGCAGGGCATATTCGGCCAGTATCGCATGCATCTCGGTATCATTCTCCCCCGGTTCTCCGAGCACATCCACCAGATGCCCTACAGGCGCAGCCTCGTTTTTCTCCCAATGGTCTACAAGCGCAGCCACCTTCATGCCTGCCCGGGCCTTCAATTCCCTGCGGCTGCCGTCCACGGTTTCATAGACGCCTATCACGGAATAATCGTCCTCGCCTTTCTTCTTCAGGAATCCTGTCCTGTCCGGGCCCTGATCCGGATTATCCTCCCGGCCCAGCCTCTCCTTGCGCTTCTTGAAACCGACCGGAGCCGCGCCGATGACAGGAATCACTATATCATAAGGCATGACACGGCTTTCCATAAGCACCCATGCCTGCTCGCCGACGATATGAAGTATCCCCACGAACGGCTTCCGCGAACGCTCCACAATCTCCGTTACAGCTCCCTCGCGCCTCTGCCTGTCTGTCTTCTCCTTCGTCACCGCCACTTTCACGATATCCCCGTTCAGGGCGCCTTTCGTCTTCGACGCCTTCACGAAAACATCATCCTCCTCCCCGTCCGCAATGACGAAGACAAAGCCTTCTCTGGTCATCTGGACCCTTCCGGTCAATGTCGGAAGCTGTTTCTTTTCCTTTTTCTCCTTCTTTCCGTCTCTGTTTCTCCTGTTTCTCGCAGCCATAATAAAAAATTTGTATCTTTGTGGATTGATGCAAATTTAGCAATAATTGCTTATTTGCAATGTTAACATCAAAGATTTTAAATTTACACGATATGGACAGAAAAGTTCTTCTGATGATCCTCGACGGATGGGGCGAGGGCAAACATAACTGGACTAACGCCATCTACACACAAGGCGCTCCGTACATAGATTCTTTGAGAGCCAGATATCCGTTCAGCCATCTTCAGGCCTGCGGAGAATATGTAGGTCTCCCTGACGGACAGATGGGAAACTCGGAAGTAGGACACCTGAACCTCGGGGCCGGAAGGGTGGTATATCAGGACCTCGTAAAGATAAACATGGCATGCCGGGAACACAAGCTGCTCGAAAATCCGGAAATCAAGGCTGTCTATGACTATGCGTCAAAGAACGGGAAACAGCTGCATCTGATGGGGCTGGCCTCCATGGGCGGCGTACACAGTTCTCTGGCCCATGTCTATGAATTTCTGGCAGTAGCCAAACAATACGGCATCGAAAAAGTATTCGTACACTGCTTCATGGACGGCCGCGACACAGACCCGAAGAGCGGAAAAGGCTTCGTGGAGGAACTTGAAAAGAATATGGCCGCCACTACCGGAAAGGTCGCTTCCATCTGCGGACGCTACTACGCCATGGACCGCGACAAGAGATGGGAAAGGGTAAAGCTCGCCTACGACATGCTGGTCAAGGGCGAAGGAGCGAAATTCTCTTCAGCATCCGAAGCCATCCAGGCCTCATACGACGAAGGGGTGACAGATGAGTTCATCAAGCCTGTATGCATCACCGGAGCTGACGGCAAACCGGTCGGGACCATACAGCAGGACGATGCTGTGATATTCTTCAACTTCAGGAACGACCGCGCACGCGAAATCACATCGGTCCTGACTCAGGAAGACATGCCGGACTTCGGCATGAAAACCCTCCCGCTCTACTACTGCTGCCTCACCCCGTATGATGACAAGTTCCATGGCCTGCATATCCTTTTCAACAAGGAAAATGTGCAGGACACCCTCGGAGAAACTGTCGCCAAGGCCGGGAAACGCCAGCTCCGTATAGCGGAGACAGAAAAATACGCCCATGTGACCTTCTTCTTCAACGGAGGCCGCGAAGACAGGTTCGAAAACGAAGACAGGATATTAGTCAATTCGCCGAAAGTCCCTACTTACGACCTTCTTCCGGAAATGAGCGCGCAGGAAGTGACGGAAAAACTCACTGAAGTGCTGAAGACCGGAAAGGAAGACATGGTCATCCTCAACTTCGCGAACGGAGACATGGTCGGCCATACCGGCGTATTCCAGGCTATCTGCCGCGCTGTCGCCAAGGTGGACAAATGCGTGGAAGAAGTCGTAGAGACAGCCATCGCAAACGACTATGCAGTGCTTCTGACTGCCGACCACGGCAATGCGGATCATGCATACAATGATGACGGCACGCCGAACACGGCCCACTCGCTGAACACGGTACAGTTCATCGTCATCAATGCAGGCGTCGATCATGTAAAGGACGGCAAACTGGCTGACGTAGCACCTACAATACTGAAACTGATGGGAATCCCGCAGCCGGTAGCCATGACGGGAGAACCGCTTGTCTGAAAAGAACATGTACCCGCTGAAATTCAAACCGATTCTCAAGACCCTTGTGTGGGGCGGCGAAAAAATAGCTTCGTTCAAGCATATAGATACCGACCGGCACAATATAGGTGAAAGTTGGGAACTGTCCGGACTCAAAGGCGACGAATCCGTCGTCGCCAACGGAGCCCTGGCCGGCAAGACTATCAACGGACTTATCGCAGAATACGGAGAAAAACTTATCGGGAAAGCCAATTACGGAAAGACTGGCACTGAATTTCCCCTGCTCGTCAAATTCATCGACGCATGTCAGGATCTGTCCATACAGGTGCATCCCGATGACGCACTGGCAGCCGCAAGGCATGTCGGCTCGAACGGCAAGACGGAAATGTGGTATGTGGTAGAGGCCGACAAAGGCGCCCACCTGATACCGGGGCTCGCCAGAAGCATCACGTCCGAGGAATACAAGGCCCGCGTAGCGGACAATACCATCACCGATGTCCTGCTCGACTGCGCCATTTCCCCTGGAGACGTATTTTTCCTGCCGGCAGGCCGCATACACAGTATCGGGGCAGGCTCCTTCATCGTCGAGATCCAGCAGACTTCCGATGTCACTTACCGCATCTATGACTTCGGGCGTCTCGGACTGGACGGAAAACCGCGCGAACTGCACACCGATCTGGCGATGGATGCCATCGACTACACGGTACAGGACGACTACAGGACGCACTATGAGAAGAAGAAAAACGAAGAGACCGCACTGGTCAGCTGCAAGTATTTCACCGCCTCACTTATAGAAGCGGACAGACCATACGCTAAAGACCTGTCAGGCCTCGACTCTTTCCTTATCATAGTATGCACCGGAGGGCAGGGCGAAATAACGGATAACGAAGGCAATCGGGAAAGTCTGCGTCAGGGCGAGACCATCCTGATTCCGGCCTCCACGAAATCCGTCGAATTCATTCCCGAAGGCTCCCTCACAGTCCTTACATCATTCGTATAAGACTTGTCAGTCCATAAGGCCCGGAATCACTGTCAGGCGCCATCATAAAAAAAATCGGATGACTTATGCCATCCGATTTTTTTTCATTTCAGACCTCTGGCCCTCAGCAGGGCATCAGGATCAGGGTCTCCGCCGCGGAACCTCTTATAGAGCGTCATCGGATCCTCGCTGTCCCCCTTTTCAAGGATATTGCGGCGATACGACATCGCCGTATCATGGTCGAAAATACCCTTGCTCCGGAAAAGTTCGAAGGCATCCTTGTCCAGCACCTCCGCCCAGAGATAGCCGTAATACCCGGCATGATAGCCGCCCTTGAAGATATGGTTGAAATAAGTGGTCCTGTACCTCGGAATTATCTCGTCAGGCAGCCCTGCCTCCCTCATCATGCATTCCTCGAATTTCACAGGATCAATCAGCCGGAGTTCGTCTGAAGACCCGAGAGACTTCTTCTGGCCGCCCACTTTCAGGAAAGCAGGCTCTGCACCCTCCGGCGCAGGTGTCTGCGAAGCGAAAGCACAGTCGGAAGGCACATACACCGAAGTCAGCTCATGCCACCTCATATCCAGTATCGATGCAGCCGCCAGCTCGGTAGTCATGAAACCCTGATTGAACTTCCCTGAACCGAGAATCCTGCTCACAAGAGAATCCGGAATAGCCTCGCCTGTCTCATAATGTCTTGCATACATCGACAGGACCTCGGGCTGGAATGCCCAATTCTCGTTCAGCTGCGACGGCAGCTCCACAAAATCCCTCGTGACGTTCGTTCCGCTGACATCCTTATATGTGCACCGGCTCAAGAGCCCGTGCAATGCGTGTCCGAATTCATGGAACATCGTAGCCGCCTCATCCAAAGTCAGCAAGGAGGGCTTGCCGGCCGCAGGCTTGGTGAAATTGGCTACATTCACTATTATAGGGCGTATATCCTCCCCGTCTTCGGAGACTTCCTGATTGCGGATATTGGCCATCCACGCCCCTCCTCTCTTCGTACTGCGCGGGAAATAATCTGTAAGGAAAATCCCCACCAGAGAACTGTCGGCATCAGTCACCTTGAATCCCTCCACATCAGGACGATACACAGGTATGCCTTCCAGTTTCTCGAAATTCAGACCGTACAGCCTGTGAGCCACGGAGAACACACCGTCACGGACATTTTCCATACGGAAATACGGCTTTACGGCATTCTCGTCTATGGCATATTTCTTCAGCCTGGCCTTCTCCGCATAATAAGCCCAGTCCCACGGACGGATCACCGACGTACTGTCGTCCGGAAGTAGTCCGGCCTCGACATCGGCATCCATCATCTCCTGCAGGTCCGCCACCTCTTCCCCGGCACGGGCTGTCCCGGCCTCGAAAATCTTTCCGAGGAACGAATCCACGGCAGCCGGAGTCCCGGCCATCTTATCCGAAAGGATGAAATCCGCAGGAGTATCGTAGCCGAGAAGTCCGGCCTTTTCGATTCTCAGCTCCATTATCTTCAGGACGACAGCCTTGTTGTCGCAGGCGTTGCCGTTGTTCCCGCGCGAAGAATAAGCGCGGAACATCTTTTCACGCAACCCCCTGTCCGTGCTGTACGTCATGAACGGCACATAGCTCGGATTATGCAAGGTGAAGACCCACGGACCGCCTGGAAGCACATCATCCTCATCCATGCCTTTCAGCCTGGCAGCATCGCGTGCAGATATCCCGGCCGCACGGGCCTCTTCGGCAGCCGCATTCAACACGGCCTCAGGCAAGCCCGCAATCTCCGCCGAATCCGTCAGCACGAGCGAAAAAGTATTGGTTTCCGACAGCAGATTATTCCCGAAAACCTGCTCCAAAGCCGCTAATTCGCTGTTAATTTCCCTCATACGCGCCTGTCCGGCCTCATCGAGGGAAACACCGTTCGACAGGAACTGATTATAGAGTTTCTCCGTCAGCCGGATCTGCTCCGCTGTAAGTCCGGAGGAATTTCTCGTATCATAGACGGCCTTCACCCTCTCGAAGAAATACGGATTCATGAAAATATTGTCCGTATGCTCGGTAAGAAGAGGGATCACCTTCTCCACCACCTTCTGCAACGCAGGCGTGGCATCGCTCTCGGCCAGATTGAAAAGCACGCCGCAAACCCTGTCCAGAACCTTTCCGGACTGCTCGTAAGGAGCTATGGTATTTTCGAATGTCGGCGCCGCTCCGCGGGCAATGATGGCGTCCACCTCAGCCGACTGCTGGTGTATGCCGAACTTGACCGCCCGCATATAATCCTTCCCGGAAATCTCATCGAACGGAGGGAGTCCGTAAGGAGTATCCCACTCCCCGAAAAAAGGATTGATATTGCTGCAGGACATCATAATCAAAGCAAAGGCGGTAAAGAGAATTTTCCGTATCATGACAGAGTAAGGTTTAGTACACGTTCGGACGTCTATTCGTTGACGTGGATGCCGTTCTGGTCGAGAACTACGAACTGGATGGAGCCCTGATACATCGTCAGCACACCTGTGACGTCGATAGTCGCATTTCCGGCGAGGACTTCAGGGTCGATTTCCAGATCGGCGAACCGGCTGTAGCCGCTCGTGCGCACCTGCACTTCAGTACCGCCCGGCATGGTGAAATACTGGCTGACATTGCCGGGGCTGGCATGAAGCATCATCTCATCCTTGTGATCCGCCACTGTCCCGTAATTCTGGTCATTGGCATTGCCGACCAGCACATCGTCCCAGTCTCCGGCTTCCAGATGCCTCTTTACGTTCTGCTCGCTCATCGCCCACGTGGTAATCCCGAAGTTTGTCGGCTCTTCGCCGTCATCCACGGACAGGAATACCCTGTTCTGGGACAGATCCGTATCCATACCTGCGGAATTGATATAGAGAAGGGTGAATATCTCGTTCGCGTATGTCAGTCCCTTCAGGGTGACATAGCTGCCTACATACTCATTTGTAGCCTGCGTGTCATCAATCCCCGGAAGAGCATTCTCTGCCACTACTACCGGCTCCACCTGCTCGCCTTCCTCACCGCGGAAGATATGCTGGTCTATCAGATACTGCACTTCCATATAGGAGGTCTCATACTCTTCAGTAGGGTCATTCATGCCAAGCTGCACCATGCCGTTTCCGCCACCGTAATCTCCGGGAGTCTTGTAGCCGTACATGCCCAGCCAGAGTCCCTTGCACTTGACATACACGGTCTGCCCGAGCTTGAACTCGTTATACAGTCCGGTCTTTCCTATCTTGAGCTCGATACCGCCGGTCTCATCCTGTATATAAAGACTTCTGTAGAAATTTCCGGACTGGTCGGAAGTGATGACTTTCCCGGCTATAATAATATCGTCCTCTATCTCGAACGGATTGTTGACCTCGTACATTTCCGCCAGCTGTGCGATGGTATGGGTCGGCTCCATCGTCACCGGCTCCCACTGCTCCGGCGTAGGATACTTGCCCGTAAAGACCGGAGTAAATTCCTCGCAGGAGCTCAGAAGAACCGCAGCCGAGAGCATTGCTGCTCCGCCGATTATCATGTTTTGTATTCTTTTCATTTTATGCAAATTTAAGCGTTTTGTCATCCCTGACGGTGTGTCAGAATCGGAAGTACAGATTGAGCATATAGTTTATACCGCTCATATAGAAATACTTCGAGTCGAATCTGTAGTATCTGTCGAGTTTTTCGCTGTCTATCAGACGGGTCTGCTCGTATCCTCCAGTCTTCACCCAGGTTTTGTTCAGGATGTTCTTCACTTCGAGAGAGAAGCCGAAATTGTACTTGCGGTCGATATACCAGGATTTTCCTACGCTCAGATTAAGAAGGAAGACAGGATCGAATTCCTCCTGGGCAGCCATATACTCGATTTCCTGAGGGGACAGACCCATATCGTCCTGCATCGTGGCATTCAGGAACCATGTGCGGCTGTGTTCTTCGAGAGCCTCCGGGGTCATGGCATTGTTAGGTCCGGCCACTGCCGTCATTGTCCTGTAGAGCGGGTTCATGTCGAGATATGAATGGGCGAAGAACTGTCCGTTCAGCTCCACGAACCAGTATGAATTGCTCCGGTAACGGAGCCCGAGATCGACAGCCAGCTGAGGGGTGCTCGGCACATAGTGCTTCTTTTCTTTGTCGACTATATACGCGCCGCTCTCGTCGGTTTCATACATGGTGTTGCCGTCCACTGTAGTCTTCTTGTAGATAGGATGGCTCTTCCAGTATGTCACAGGCTGATTGTCGATGATGACTTCCGCACTGTTGTCTATGGTCTGGGTCATGTACGGGGTGGAAGTATATATGTACTCGCCCCAGCTTACCACACCCTGCAGGAAAAGGTTCTGCAGATAGAGCGGAATCTCGAAACCGAGCTCTATACCCATGTGCCTCTGGTCTATGCCTGTCATCGCGAAGTTCGTGAAGGAATTCTGCGAGTCGTCATAGAAACTCATCATGTCTGTCTGGTCCATGATCTTGGTCCAGAATCCGGTAAGGCGGACATCGTAGCCGTTGTTGCTGTAGCTGTAGTTGATGTCGGCAGAAACAGTCTTCGTGGTAGTCAGATTCGGCACCAGCGTATTTCTCGTTCTCGGCGAGATGAAAGACTGATTGAAGGTAGGGGCATCGTTGAAATAGCCGGCATTGGCATATACCCTGTGTCCTCCGGTGAAGAACCAGCTGGCTCCTATCTTGGCCGAATAAGTGAAGAAGTCGGCCACCTCCGAACGGCCCTTCGAAGAAATCACCTTGCCGTCCTTGTCATAGGTGGTAAGAATATTTCCTGTGACAGGGCTCCTGAAAGGCGAACCGTCCTCGTTCAGACCAGGGAAAAGACCCTTTCTCATCAGACCGTCCCTCCAGAACTTGGAATAACCGGCCTGCAGAGCGGCATAGCCGCGGAACGCGCCTTTAGAGAAAGCGGCATTGGCCCATATCTCAGCATCGCGGACATTCGCATAATAGTCATAACCGTATTTGTCGCCGGTCTCCAGACGCTGTGCCGAATTGCCATGAGCCAGATAATAATCCAGATCATTCTGTATCATGGCCGGGTCAGACGCGAAATCGCGCTCGGCGAACTGGTCGATATTTATGTAGTAATTTCCTCCGAGAAGGTCATCCAGCACCTTGTAGTATTCGGTCCTGTTCCAGCGGTAGTTGACCCCGCCGGTCAGAGTGACCCAATCCTTGGCCTGCCACTTCACGCTTCCGTTGATGTTTATGTCGTTCTGGTCAGTGCGGCGCTCTTCGATCACATACTTCGAACGGGCGAGACGGTCGCTGTCCAGATTGTGCATATTCACATTGTAAAGCCTGTCCCAGTTCATGTGTCTGGTGCTATTGTAATTCGTCTGCCATGCTTCCTTGGCCCAGGCATACTTTTCATAGTTGAGACGGCCGTAATCCTTGTCCTCCATCCAGAAATAGCTCGGAAGATTCCTGTAGTAGTCAGGCCTCGGGTCGTAGGTATCATACCAGTCGAGGGCTGTATAACCGTTCTTACCCGTCCTGTAAGTGATGGTGGCCGAAGCCTCCAGATTCTCCAGAGGGGTCGCGGTATATTTCAGGACGAAGACAGGCTCGTGCGTCTTGCGGACACGGGCATTGCGGAGCTTGCCGTTCTGGTAGCCCCAGTTGGAGTTATACATGTTGTCGCCGACCAGATCGTACACTTCCTGGGTGGAGGCATTCTGCGCTCCCCTGTTAGTAGGCGAGGCGAAAGCCACGAGACTGAGCCTGTGGATATCCCCGAACTTCTTTTCGACACCGGCATAGTAGGCGAAAGAACGGTAGTAGACACCTTTCACCCAGTCGTTACCGCCAAGACGGGCCGATACGTTGAATGCGTATGACCAGCCGTTATCCAGTTCGCCGGAAGCATAAGTGGCCATCAGACGCAGACGATAGAGGGCGCTGTTCGACAGGACGCTGAACCTCCAGCCCTTGCGGACATTCGAAGGTGTGGCGAGGATGTTCGTGACGCCGTTGTATCCGCCGAATCCGTAGTCATAAGTCTCCGTACCTATGGTAGTCTCCTTGCTTCTCATAGCCTCGTTCAGACCGCTCCACAGGGACCATGGAGTATAGCCCGTGACGGCATCGTTCATCCTGACACCGCTCAGATATACATCCTGCGATTCGCTGGAATATCCCCTGTTCTTGAACCTGATGGCGCTGAAGCCATAGCCGGCGATATTCGAATATACATCATTACCGTAGAGAAGAGACGGAGCGTCGTCATATCCGGAATCCTCCATGTCGAACTCCATGAAGCTGGACTCGTCGAACTCCGTCATGGTCTTCTGTGCAGACACTAACGACACGAAGACGAGATCCCTTACGAAGCCCTCCACCTTCACGTTCACTTCCGTGCCGTTGAAGCCGGGAGCATTCACCACCAGACGGTAATCCCCGTTGTCAATATCCGAAAAGAGGAACTGCCCGCTCTCGTCGAGTTCGGCCTTGGCCACCAACTCGCTGCCCTGATACAGCTCCACGACGGCCCCCTGTATCGGGGCGCGGCCGTTCCTGTCCACCACGGCAGCCTTCACGCCGCCTTCACGTCCGGAAACAGGACTCTTGAACCACTCTATTCTGCCGCCGTATGTCTTCTGCTTATCCTGTGCGCCGGCTGATGCAGGCAGCAGGAATATCGCAGCCATTAAAATTGGCAATAATTTTCTATACATATGATTCAGTCGTTAATAACAGTTATTTTTCAAGGACTATGTAAGTCGGAAGATGGTCGCTGTATCCGCCGATAAAGGCTCCGTTAGAGAAAGTACGGAACGGAGTACCCTTGTACTGGCCGCGCTGCTGTATCATGAAAGGCTTCTTGTAGACTACGCCGTAGTAGCCCTTCTTCCCGAGCGGAGTTATCTTGAACCCGCCGTCAGGTGCATTCAGAAGCGTCTCGTTCACGAGGATTATATCATAGATATTCCATGTGCCCTGATATGCGAGCGAACCGTATCCGGCCTTAAGCATGGAAAAGAACGGAGAGAAGAAATCCTCTTTTCCGACCTCGGAAGGCTTCTCCTTCCCGTGCATGAATTCGGTCATGCTGACATCTGTAGGATTGTCATTCATATCGCCCATCACGACTATCTTGATACCCGGATACTTCTCCATCATCTTCTGCGCATGTCCGTAGATGATTTCCGCGCCCCGGCTTCTCAAATCCCAGCCCTTGCCGCCGATACGTGAAGGAAGATGCGCCACATAGAAAGCGAATTCCTCTCCGTCGAGAAGTCCGTGAGCCATCAGGATATCCCTGGTCTTGAAATTCACCCTGTCCTCCCCGTCCATGGCAAACTCTATCTTGCCGCTGCCGAAATCGAACGGGATAGACTCGCTGTCCAGCAGCTTGAAATGATTCGGCCTGTAAAGCAGCCCCACATCAATGCCCCTGACATCCGGGCCGTCATAGTGTACTATCTGATAGTTCACCTCAGCTATTTCCGGCTGGCTCACCAGATCTTCCAGAACGAGACGGTTCTCTATCTCGCTGACACCGAGGACAGAATGGAAACGCCCGTTCGTCTCGGCCATGGACTTTATGACCGTAGCTATATTGTGGAGCTTTTTCCGGTACTTCACATCGGTCCACTGATTCTTGCCCTCAGGCAGGAATTCCTCATCGTTCTTCGCAGGATCATCGTAGGTATCGAACAGATTTTCGAGATTGTAGAATCCTACCACATAATGTTTTTTCCCTTGTTCCTGTGCAGGAGCAATGAACGCCGCAATCAGGAAAAAAGACAAGATGATTAAAGTCTTTTTCATAAATCAAAGCTGTATCTGTCTGCCCTTACGGGCAATTTTCAATCGGCGCCTCTCTTTCAGGCCGACGCCGGGCCTGTCAGTTCCAGAAACTTCCCGGTTTCGCGGCCTCCACCTTGTCAGCCGTAGTCTTTCCTGCCCTGGACGGCAGGTTCACGAAAAAGTCGATGCCGGTCCTCTCCTCGAGCTCGTCGATGGACATGATCTGTCTGGAAGCCCCGGACCTGTGCTCGAAATAAAAACCGGCGGCAGTCCACGAGCCGAAACTGTAGGTCGAAGAAGCCTTGTACCAAAGCAGAGCCTTGAAATACGCCCCCGGGACAGTCACAGCCTTGCCGTTGTTGTCATAGGCCTTGTCTGACTCGTCTTCGAGCAGACAGCCCGTCACCACATAAAGGGTGTCGGCCGAACCCGCCCAGTCACGCACATCGATTTCTAAATCAGCCCATGTCTTCTGGTTCAGCCCGCTGAGCTGCGGGGTCATGTTCGTGAAATAGAAAGTAGAAGGATTGTCGGTATATCTGTCTGCGGACGGCAGCTGATGACCCCTGTCGTATTCTCCGTCATAGCCTTTGAACAGGCACGGCTGCTCGTCTCTCGGCACCTTCGGATCATAATCCCAGTCGTCTGTACGTTTTCCGCTGCCTATGAGTCCGTCGTTAAGAGGATAGGCGACCCAGTGCGCCACCAGATTTTCCCTGTCCCAGAAGAAAGAATAATTCCGGCTATGCTTTCCGCTCTTCAGCGTCATGTCATGCCAGTAAAAATGACAGTCTTCAGTCTCCGAAAAGGCAGGAAGCTCTATCCAGCCGGGATTTTCCGAAGGCTCCGTATCCGGGTCATCTGGATCGGGATCAGGGTTAGGGTCGGGATCCCCGCCGGACGATTTGGCCGCCTGAGTCATGGACGCCATATAATCACCTTCCGATGTGGTCAGAAGTATCCTGACAGTACGGCTTTCGGATCCGGCGTTCTCCTCATAGTTGAGTACGACATCCTCGCTGCCGCGTCCTTCCGTCTTCGAGAGTTCGGCCCACGGTTCTTCGCCGCCGGCAAAATTCAAATCCATGACCCAGTCTCCGGAAGTCTTCACGGAGACAGTCTGTGTACCGGGAAGGCTGGATACCTCTGCCTCGGAAACGGTTATCCCTGTAGGAATATTTATTAAGACAGTCTCGCATGACACGGCCAGCGACATCACTGCCGTCATACCGCATAACATACCGAGAAGTATGGTTTTGTCAAATCCTGTCATTTTATTGAAAAATTAAGGAGGATGACCCAAAAGGACGATTTTCAAGCGTAACGGAGAAAGCGCCCTTTTGAGTCGACCTCCTTTTCGTTTTTCGAAGAATGTCTCTTCAGAAAAGATTCCGATCAGGGGTTATTCTGCCGAGAATTCGAATCCCCAGAGGATATTGCGTTTCGCGGAAGCCACCTCCAGCTGGGCGCCATCTGCCGTCGCGGCAGCGAAAGTAAGGGTATATTTGTCCGAATCCGTCACAGTGATTGTATAAGGAGACTTCTCAGCCGCGCCGGTGTTTGCAGCAGGGCTGACGGTAGCCGGGCTGACCCCCTCGATGCCGCTGAAAGTAAGATCGGATTGGTCCTTATTCCATGAAACGGCATAGAAAGTCATGGTCTTGGTGCCTGCAGGCACGACGATTTTCGCAGAACCGCTTACGCTGGAAGTCCCCAGTTTCAGTACAGGGACAGTGGTGCCGTTCACATTTGCTTCTTCAGTAAAGGACTTATTTCCCATAAGCCACGGATTCTCCGCTACAGGCTCGTCATCGCCGCCAGGGTTTTCGCCGTCGACATGAGATATATAATATCCGTTGACTCCCTGTGCGCTTCCTTTATACTCTCCGCGGCACACCCCGACAGTGATTATATCGCCGACATTCAGACCCTTGATGTTCTGGAAAGTAGCTGAATTGCCTATCTGCTCCGCATTTTCGGCCACGCCGTAAATAAGTACTTTAGTACCGGTCTCATCTTCGATATAGATATTGCCATAAGTCTTATCCTCTATTTCGGTTATGGTACCTGTCAGCTTGTAGTAATCCTTCTGGCTGTAGCTTATTTCCGCATTAAGGAAATCTGCCAGCGTGGATTCGGTAAGAGTCGGGTTTACGGAAGCATCCTCGTGCGACTCATAATAGCCGTCCGCAACCTGATCCTGACCGCCGTGTTCGCCTCTTTTACCCACGATCGTCACGAGATCACCGACCGTAAGGCCGGCAATGTCACCGTATGACTCATATGTAAGGCTCTTGTCCGAGCACAGTCCGTATGCATATACCGATCCTGTCTCGTCTTCGATGTAGACATTGCCAAATCTGCTGCTGGCAACATATGTCAGAGTTCCCGTCAGCCTGTAAAGCGGAGCATCGTCTCCATCGTTCACATCGGCAGCCAGGAATTCAGCCACTGAGACCGCAGTGATTCCATCCGGGTCTATCGCTCCGCCGGGCCCCTGCTGGTTTACCTTCAGAGTAGCTTCTGCAAGACCTGCCTTGAAGACAATCTTCGCCGTCCTGCCCACGCCTTCATTTACCTTGACGTCTATGGTAATCTGCTGAGGTTTATCAGATGCAGGGCCGGATTCCGGTTTCACGGTAATCCAATCGGGTACAGCAGATGAAATCTCCACGAACCAGTCGCGGCTGGCGGTAAGAGTCAGACTCTTGCTACCGGCTTCTTCGCCGAATTCAATAGGGTCGGTTTCGCTCAATGTTATTTTCGGAGTACCGCTAACGGTACCGTCCTCGCCTTCCTTGCAGCCTGTAAACAGAACTGCGGCCGCAAGTCCGATAAACAATAGATTCTTTACGTTCATAACCTGTCGAAATTAAAATGAATAATATGTGTTTTTCCTTGCTTCTATCCGACAAAAATATATAAAATTACCTCCGGAACAAAAGAAATTCAATTAATTTTCAATTAACGCTTACAAAAATCAAATCCGCCGTCTATATATGCGATTGAGGCGGCGCCGCCGGCACCGCCTCAACTTATCTCCATGATCAGAACGTCACCCTAAGTCCTATCTGGCATCTCCACCTTGAATAGAGGTCATTGATGAAGGAAGATACGTCGACAGGCTCCACGAAACTGTATTGAGGTATCATGTTTCCTGAGGCGTCAGGATTGAGGGCGTTCACATTCAGTACCTGGCGCACAGGACGTTCCATGTATCCGAACAGCCCCCATTCAGGATTGAACATGTTTCCGATGTTCAGGAAGTCCACCACGACCTGAATCTTGCGACCCGATTTCCTGTCATAATAAAAATCCTGGGCGATATGCAGGTCGAAATGGTTCTCGAATCCGGCGATGGCTCCGTACCTCTCGGACCATTCGCCTCTGTGGTTCCTGAGATACTCGTCTCCTTTTATGAAATTCTCGAACTTCGCGGCATCGGCTTCATCTGCCCAGTCCATCAGCAGGACTTCGTCGGAAGTAGGGATATACATAAGAGAGTTTGCGCTGGCCCTGTCCTGATTGAAATCTCCTCTCATGGCATAGGAATACCTCTGCCCGCTGGTGCCGTTGTAGGTCAGGGAAACCGAGGTCTGAAGACGTCCGCCAGCATATTTCGGAGTCGTATATGACACCATGGCCATCACCTTGTGAGGACGGTCGAATGACGAGTACGAAAGTTCAGGGTCATTCGAATTTATGGCATAGTTGTACTGCCAGCTCGACATGGCCGTAGAGGAAAGTCCGTCATTAACAGAATAGGAGTGACCGAAAGTATAGGCAGCCATCAGGTCGAGACCGAAATCGAAGCTCTTCTCTATCTGTGCGCTCAATGAATACGAGAAACCTTTGTCGGTATTCGTCAGACCTACGACAGTAGTGTACGGGCTGGACGGATCCACATAGTCGTACAGTATCGCTGTCTTGTCCGGCACTTCAGGCCCTACGGCATAAGTCTTCTTCCCGCTATCCTTTACAGCCAGATTCTTGAAGACGACATTGTTGAAACTCTTCGAGTAGAGGGCGTCGAAGGTGAATTTCCACCCGTCTCCGAAAAGCTGCTCGTAGCCGAGATTCACGCGGAAGGTCTGCGGATACTTGAAATTCTTCGAAAGCGTGTTGATCGTATTCGAGCTGCCTACAGTGATGTAATCCAGATTTCCGTTCACTATATCCTGATAAGGATTGCTTGTCAAAGGCAGGTCCGGAAGGTCTTCCGATGGGGTCGAGGCGAGCGATATCGACTTGTACTCCATGCCGGTATTGTTGTAGGCATTCTCTATCCACACGAACGGCACACGGCCGGTGAAGATTCCGGCGCCTCCGCGCAGCAGCGAAGTCTTCGCGTCATCGAGATACAGACGGAATCCGACTCTCGGAGAGAAAAGGACGGAAGCGTCAGGCACGACTCCCACATACTGGCCGCTCGCCTTCGCTATATTGCTTGCGTTGAAATCAGGATTGGCAGTCGGCTTGTTCATCATGACAGGCATGTCGAGACGCAGGCCGTAAGTCAGGGAGAAGCGCGGATTAGGCTTCCACTCGTCCTGGGCATATACGCTGAACTGTGCCGCCACAGGCGTTCCTCCCCAGATGGTCTTGCCGCCGGTCACCGAAGGGTCCGCATAATTGTATGCATAACCGTATCCGTCAGTGGCGAACCGGTCATTCAGGAAGCCGTTGACTGTCCTGAATCCGTATGAGCCGTATGCAGCTTCCAGAAAGACATTGTAGAATCTGAAGAACTCGTTGTGTGTACCTACGGTGATATTGTGGTTTCCCTTGAAGATGGACACGTTGTCGGCTATGGTATAGACATCGGACTGCACCTCGTTCGCACCGGAACTGTAGTCGGTTCCGATATTGATCGTGACAGGTTCACCACCCCGGTCGATGAAGATATTCGCGCCGTAATACGGAACGGTTCTCTTGTCCCTGACAAAGGTAGCCGTAGCGCGGAACTCGTTGGAAACCGTATTGGATATGCGGGAGTTCAGTTCCGCCACGAGGGTATGGGTCTGGTTAGACTGCTTGTATGAAGAATTGTTGAAGATATACGTATCCGCGTTAGAGTCGTATTTGTCGGCATGGCCGTCCACTATCTGATAGCGGAACATGAACTTGTGGTTGTCCTTGATGTTCCAGTCGAGACGGAGCATCGCATTGATGTACTGGTCGGTCACCTGATGCGCTCCGTATGACTCTCCTGTATTTACTCCGTACCTCTCCTCATAATGCTCGATGATGGCATCTGCGATTTCGGCGTTGAATATATTGCCCAGATTTTCGCCTTTGTATATCACGTCCTGAACGAGTTCACGCCCTTCGTATGAACCGTTCGCCGGAGTGTAGACATTCGGGGTGGAGTTCCTGACATATTCCGCACTGGCGAAAATGAAGAGTTTGTCCTTGACGATAGGGGCCCCTATAGTGAAACCGTATGTCTGGGACATCTGCTGGCCATATTTAGTCCTCGTCTTTCCGTCGGCCAGCTTGCCCGGGGTCTTCCCGATGAAATCCTGATTGTTGAAATATGCATAGGCCGAACCTGTCACAGTGTTCGTACCTGACTTGGTTATGGAGTTGATGGCGCCGCCTGTGAAACCTGACTGACGCACGTCGAAAGGAGCCACCACTACCTGAATGGCCTCGATGGCGTCGAGGGAAATCGGGCTGACGCCTGCCTGTGCGCCGTTATAGCCCTCGCGGGAGAGGCCGAAGGCATCGTTGGCCACGGCTCCGTCTATCTGGAAGCTGTTGTAGCGGTTGTTGGTACCGGCGAATGAAATCCCGCCTTCCTTGGTCAGCATGGCCTGCGGAGTGTACTGCACTATGTCATAGATGCTTCTGTCTACTGTAGGCGTATTGTCCATAGCCCTGCGGCTGAAGCTGGCGCCCGCTCCGGTCTTGTTCGCGCTGAAAGAGCTTTCGCCCACTACGAATACCGCATCGAGTTCGTTTGAGACTTCCATTTCGACATCAAGTTCATAGGGCTCGCCCAGAGAGAGAATCACATCGGTGAACTGAAGCGTGCCCATCCCGATGAATGAAATTTCGACTGTGTAAGGTCCGCCTGAGCGCATGCCGTTGATGATGTAGCGGCCATCTTCGTTAGCCACGGCTGAATACTGCGTCCCTGAAGGAGTGTGGACAGCTATGACTGCCGCACCGGCAAGCGGTTCTCCCGCCTCGTCGTAAACATGGCCGTTGAGGCTGGATGTAGTGACCTGCGCTAATGCCGTCACGCTTGCGAACAGGGCCACAAGAAGCGGCAGCATAGCCTTAAATGTTTGTTTCATAATAGTTTGGTTGTTTTTATTATAGTTTTTTATGCCGCGAAGTTAATACTTTTTATAATTATAGACCGTATTTTCCCCTGTTTTAACATAATTTTAATGTCCTGACAGGCCTGTTTCTCCGCAAAAACGCAAAATTTGGATGATATCGGAAATTTTTGTCTATATTTGCAGCCGAAACAGAAATGTGGAGAGATTTGGCTGCTTGCAACCACACAAAAAAATGCTAAAATGAATATTGCACGCCTGCGTGCAAGAATGCAATTTTCAGATATGGTTTTTTTGCTCCTCATTTTTCTGTGCAGGAGCTTTTTTTATGCCTTTACAGGCAATGGCTCCGCAAGGGGACAAACTATATAAATAATCATCAGTTTTATTATGGCATATCTATTTACTTCTGAATCAGTGTCCGAAGGACATCCGGACAAGGTGTCGGATCAGATTTCGGACGCAATACTCGATGAATTCCTGCGTCAGGACCCTGAAGCGAAAGTGGCCTGCGAGACTTTCTGCAGCACAGGCCTCGTGGTGGTAGGCGGCGAAGTGAGTTCGAAAGACGCATATGTGGACATCCAGAGCATCGCCAGGAATGTAATCAACCGGATAGGGTACAACAAGGCGGAATACATGTTCGACGGCAATTCGTGCGGTGTCATATCGGCCATTCACGAGCAGTCGCAGGATATAAACCGCGGCGTGGTGACCGAGGACGCGGACGAGCAGGGCGCAGGAGACCAGGGAATGATGTTCGGCTACGCCTGCGATGATACTGACGAATACATGCCTCTGCCTTTGGCTCTGGCGCACAAGGCCCTGATGATTCTCGCCCGTATCCGCAAGGAGACTCCGGAGAGGATGCCGTACCTGAGGCCTGATTCCAAATCGCAATTCACCATAGAGTATGACGACGCGACTCATCGTCCGGTCAGGGTACATACCATCGTCATCTCCACGCAGCACGACGAGTTCGTGCCTTCGGAGCTCGGAAACATGAGCTATCGGGAGGCCTGTGAGCAATACGGACAGAAACGCGTGGATGCAGCCATGCAGGCCAAAATACGCAAGGATGTCCAGGAAATACTGATTCCGGAGATAGTGGCCGGACTGCCGGCGGAAACGGCCGCGCTTTTCCGTGACGGGTATATCCTTCATGTGAACCCTACAGGGAAATTCGTGATAGGCGGGCCGCACGGGGATACCGGACTGACCGGAAGGAAAATCATCGTGGATACATACGGCGGCAAGGGTGCGCACGGAGGCGGGGCATTTTCAGGGAAGGATCCGTCCAAGGTCGACCGTTCCGCCGCTTACGCCGCCAGATATATCGCCAAGAACATGGTGGCTGCCGGGCTTGCCCATGAAATGTTGGTGCAGCTGGCATATGCCATAGGTGTGGCAGAGCCTGTAAGCATCTACGTGAACACATACGGGACTGCCGCCAAGGATGCTTCCGGCCGGCAGATAAGCGATTCCGAAATCGCGGAACGCATCGGACGCCTGTTCGACCTGCGTCCTGCGAAAATCATAGAAAAATTCCAGCTGAAGAAGCCTATATACGAGCCTACCGCAGCCTACGGGCATGTGGGCAGGAAGCCTTATCAGGATTTCGTGGATGTGTATCGCGGCGGAGTGAAGACGCGCGAGGTGGCTCAGTTCTTCGGATGGGAGCTTCTCGACTCCGTGGAGATGATAAGAAAGGATTTCCATCTTCAGGCTGCGGATGAAGATAGGTAACATAGAGCTGCGCGACAGGCCGCTTTTTCTGGCGCCGATGGAGGATGTGACAGATGCATCCTTCCGTTTCGTGTGCAAAGAGGCCGGAGCGGACATGATGTACACGGAATTCGTGTCTTCAGACGGGCTGGTCAGGGACGCAAGGAAGGCTCTGGCGAAAATGGTCACGCACGATTACGAGGCTCCTATCGGAATCCAGATATACGGGAATATCCCGGAGGCAATGGTGGACGCCGCCAGAATGGCCGAAGATGCTGCCCGTCTCGTAGGCGGTCACGGAGCCGATTTGGTGGACATCAATTTCGGGTGTCCGGTCAACAAGATTGCCCGCCGCGGGGCGGGCTCCGGAATGATGAAGGAGCCGGACAAGATGGTCCTTATCACGAAGATGGTGGTGGATGCGGTGAGGCTGCCGGTGACGGTGAAGACCAGACTCGGATGGGACGAGGACTCGAAAATCATAGTGGAATTGGCCGAAAGGCTGCAGGATGTCGGAATCAAGGCGTTGACCATTCATGGCCGGACGAGGTGCCAGATGTATAAGGGAGAGGCTGACTGGACGCTGATAGGAAAGGTGAAGGAGAATCCGCGTATGCATATCCCGATAATCGGGAACGGGGATATAGATTCGCCGCAGAAGGCCAGGGAATGTTTCGACCGCTATGGCGTGGATGCCGTCATGATAGGCAGGGCTACTTACGGCCGTCCGTGGATATTCCGGGAAATCAGGCATTTTCTGGATACGGGCGAACTCTTGCCTCAGCCGGGAGTGGAGGAGAGGGTGGCGCTGGCGAAGCGGCATCTGGCCAAATCCATAGAAGTGAAGGGAGAGAAAGTCGGGGTGCTGGAGATGAGAAGGCATATGTCGGCATATTTCAAGGGATTGCCGGACTTCAAGGAGACGAGGCTGAAACTGGTGACTCTCACCGACCCGCAGGAGCTGTACCGGACATTGGACTATGTCGCGGAACGCTGGGGCGGGACAAATCAAGATAAAGAACGGATATGATAGACAGAATATTGTTGGCGCCGTATTATCTGGCGTTGAAATTCAGGCATTTCCTGTATGACCATGGAATATTGAAGTCGGTCAGGGCCTCCGTGCCGACCGTCTGCTTCGGAAACATCACTGTCGGCGGGACAGGCAAGACGCCGCACACCGAGATGACGCTCCGGACCCTCCTTTCCATGGAAGAGGCCGGCGGCAGGCATTTCGCAGTCCTGTCCAGAGGCTACCGGCGGAAAAGCAGGGGATTCCAGCAGGTGACGACCGACAGCACGGCCTCGTTTTCAGGAGACGAGCCGCTTCAGATGAAGCTCAAGTTTCCCGAAGTGACTGTGGCTGTGGATGCAGACAGGGTGGAAGGCTGCGGCTTCCTTAGCCGGCCCGAAAAGCTCAAGACCTCGAAACGGGGACGCAAATGCGTCAACAAGGAATTTCTGCCGGCAGACCTGATAGTTTTAGACGATGCTTTCCAGCACAGGTCGCTGAAGCCGGACCTTTCCATCCTGCTGATAGACTGGAACAGGCCGGTGATGACCGACCATCTTCTGCCGATAGGGCGGCTCCGCGACCTGAAGGAACGTGTCGCGGCAGCAGACGCGGTCATCGTCACCAAATGCCCTACATTCATCGGCGGACAGGAAAAGCAGGAGTGGCTGAACGCTCTCGGAGTCCGCAATTTCGACCCGGACTCGCTGCAGGGGACGATAGCAGGGGGCAGGAAACAGACTTTCCTGTTCTCCGCCATAAAGTATTGCAGCGCAGTCCCTGTCTTTCCAGACGGCGATGCCCGCTATGTTTACTCGAAAAGGGCCATACTGGCCACCGGCATAGCGAATGACACCACGCTGCGCTCTTTTTTGGCCGGGCAATACAGAATAGTCCGGCATCTGGCTTTCGGCGACCACCACAGATTCAGCATGTCGGACATACGTGCGATATGCTCGGCCGCGGACAGCGAACCGACCGCCGTGGTAGTCACCACCGAAAAGGACGCCCAGAGGCTGCACGGAATGAAAAAAATACCTGAAACACTCCGCAAAAGAATGTTCCAGGTACCTATCGAAGCCGTGTTCCTGACAGAGCACGAAACGGCTATTTTCCGGAAGCTGCTTCAGGATCTCCTGTAAGTATTTCGTTCTGGACCTGCACGGAGGCTTCATGGATGGCGTTGAATACCGCCGACACGAATTTTTCCGGCAGTCCCAGCTTCGCCCCTTTCTCTATGGCCTTCGCCAGAAGCTCGTCCCAGCGGCCCGTCTGCAGGATAGCGATATTGTTCGACTTCTTGTACTCCCCTATCTGGCGGCTGATGTCCATTCTGGAGCCGAGCAGATAAAGCAGGCTGTCGTCCAGCACATCTATTTTCGCACGCAGCTGATGGATGTTCTCCCTGTACTCCGGGCTGTCCGAATCGCTTTCCCTGACAATGAGCGCAGACAGGAGTTCTCCCATTTCTTTCGGAGTGAGCTGCTGCTTCGCATCGCTCAATGCGCACGTCGGGTCGCAATGCGACTCTATCATGAGTCCGTCCAACCCGAGGTCCAGAGATGTCTGTGAAATCTCCTGCAGGTACTGTTTCGCCCCGCCCATATGGCTCGGGTCGCAGAAAAACGGAAGTTCAGGATAGCGTGTCCTGAGTTCTATGGCTATCTGCCAGTCCGGTCTGTTCCTGTAAGGGATTTTCTCCGAAGTGGAGAATCCCCTGTGGATGACGCCCAATTTCTTCACTCCTGCCTGATTCAGCCTTTCGAGCGCGCCTATCCACAAATCTATGTCGGGATTTACAGGATTCTTCACCAATACAGGGATATCCGTGTCTTTCAACGCATCCGCTATCTCCTGCACGAGGAAAGGATTGGCCGTAGTCCTGGCTCCGATCCAGACCATGTCCACGCCGAACTTGATGCAGTCGAATATGTGTTTCTCGCTCGCCACTTCCGTGCATATCTTCATGCCGAGCTCGTTCTTCACCCTTTGCAGCCATTTCAGACCCGGGGTGCCGACGCCCTCGAAAGTGTTCGGATGGGTGCGCGGCTTCCATATTCCTGCGCGGAAGACGCATATGCCCAGCGATTTCAGGCCGCGTGCGGTCTCCATGATCTGGATTTCCGACTCGGCGCTGCACGGGCCGGCGATGATGAAAGGCCTCTTGTCATTGAAGCGGTTGAACAGATTCCACTCCTTCAGGGGGATGATGTCTAATTTCTTTTCCATAGTATGTCCGTTTTATCGTATTATTCTCTTGATTCTGTTTGCATCCTCGATGAGGCTGCGGATTCCCGTCTCGTCGAACTCGTCGATCGCCTTTCTGAAGGCATTGACCTTTTCTATATAGGTGTCGATGACTTTCAGCAG
Organism: uncultured Bacteroidales bacterium; assembly: GCA_944323845.1. Lineage (GTDB taxonomy): Bacteria > Bacteroidota > Bacteroidia > Bacteroidales > UBA932 > Cryptobacteroides. The sequence continues at coordinate 56,824 of CALUUA010000005.1, read as the reverse complement.
GTTCTCCCTGTTCTGCGAGAAGATGGGAACCCACATGTCCGCATTGCTTTTCGCCAACCGCACGGTGGACGAAAAGCCGCCTGATGCCAGATCGAAAATGTGTTTTTCGTTCTTCTCCTTGTCCAGTACGGTCAGGGCGAGGGCGAATGAGGTGATATGCGAAATGTGCGACACATAGGCCGTATGGACGTCATGGCTGGAGGCGTTCATGTATATCGGCCTCATGTTCAGGCAGTCGTACAGCTTTTCCACGAGTCTGACTGAGGCAGGCGACGACTCTTCCTGATTGCAGATGATGCAGGCCCGGCCGTCGAAAAGCCCCGGCATTGCGGCCCAGGGACCGGAATACTCGGTGCCGGCCATGGGATGTGTCGCCACGTAATGCGTTCTCATGGGGTGGTAATGCACTGTTCTGGACAGCTGCTCTTTCGTGGAGCAGACATCCATGACTGTCTTCCGGCAGATTCCGGCCGCGGTTTCTTCGGACTTGAACATGTCCAGAATCTCCGGAAGCATCTTCACAGCCGCGCCTACAGGCACTGCAAGTATGAGCAGTCCGCATTCCCCGACACATTCTTCCAGCGGCAGAATCCTGTCCACAAGTCCTATTTTCGCTGCCGCGGCGGCATTCACCCCGTCAGCTTCCACTCCTATGATTTCAGTGGAGAAGCCACGCCGTTTCAGGTCGATGGCCATGGAGCCTCCTATGAGGCCGAGTCCTATTATTCCTGTCTTCATTCCGTTTTCATTTTACAGGGCGGCTTCGTCGTCAGCCGCCTCATTTGCCTGCCAAGGCCGAAATCTTTTCTGCTGAGCGTTCGAGAATCTCCGGTTTCGCGCAGAGCGATATACGGATATAGTCACGCCCGTTCCGGCCGAATATGAATCCAGGCGTGATGAATACCCCGGCTCCGTAAAGTATGGCGTCAGAGACCTGTTCTCCGCGGGAAGCATCACCAGCTCCGGGGTTCAGGAATCCGTTGTCAGGAGATATGCGGCCCCAAAGGAACATTCCGCTGCTGTCGTGCTCGTATTCCGCCCCGACAATATCGAAAATCCGGCCTGCCAAAGCCCTGCGCTTCCTGTATTCGGCGTTCAGGGACGCGAACCATTCCGGCCCCCGGGCCAAGGCTGCTGCAGCTGCCAGCTGCAGAGGCTTGAACATTCCCGAATCCATCTGGCTCTTGACTTTCAGAATCTGCGATATGACTTCCGGATCGGCTGCGACCATGCCGATACGCCATCCGGACATGTTGTGCGCCTTGCTGAGGGAATTCAGTTCGAGACAGCACTCCCTGGCTCCCGGAGCGGCGAGGATGGAAAGCGGGCGGTCGTTCAGGATGAAACTGTAAGGGTTGTCGTTGCAGATCAGTATGCCGTGTCTCCGGCCGAAGTCCGCAAGACTCCGGTACAGTTCTTCCGTGGCAGGAGCCCCTGTCGGCATGTTGGGATAGTTGGTCCACATGATCTTGACCCCTGTCAGGTCCATCTTCTCCAGCGCATCGAAATCCGGCTGCCAGCCGTTTTCCGCCTTCAGGTCATAGGGCAGGAGGTCGGCTTCAGCCAATGCCGTGGCTGAAGAATAGGTAGGATACCCAGGATCCGGGACCAGAACCTTGTCCCCGGGATTCAGGAAAGCCAGCGATATGAGAAGTATGCCTTCCTTGGAGCCGACCAGAGGCTGTATCTCCCTGTCGGGGTTCAGCGTCACACCATAGTAGCGGGCATACCAGTCGGCAAAGGCCTTGCGCAGCTGCGGAATCCCGACATAACTCTGGTAGGCGTGATTCCCGGGCTGCGATGCCGCCTCCTTGAGGGCTTCGATAGCCGGAGCCGGAGGCATGCCGTCAGGCGCGCCTATGCCGAGATTGATTATGCGTTCATTGCCGGAGGCATCCCTTTCGGCGTTCATACGGTCTATTTCCTTCAGTTTTCTGGAGAAATAGTATTCGCGGACGGATTCTGTCCGTCTGGCAGGTCTTATGATCATGGTCAGGTACGGTTATATGGTATGGTCAGATTATTATAAAGCCGCCTCATATTCTCCGAGGATATTCAGGTCCTCCATCAGGGGGCGTACTGCCGAAATGGCCTGGCTGTAGCGCAGGTAGCTGTCGAACTTGATGTCGGCATAGAAAAAGTACTGCCAGGATTTCCCCGGAATGGGAAGGGACTGTATTCTGGTCAGGTTCATGTCATAGAACGACAGTATGGTGAGTATCTGGGCCAAAGACCCGGCCTTGTGCGGCAGAGTGAAGCAAAGGGAGACCTTGTCCACTTTTTCCTTCGGGACGGTGATGCCGTCATCCAGAATGAGGAATCTCGTGAAATTCTGCTTGTATGTCTCTATGCTCTCTTTCAGGACTTCAAGCCCGTAGAGGTCCGCCGCCAGCAATGAAGCCACGGCTCCCACTCCCTTCAGTTTCTGCTGTGCCACATCAGCCGCGCTCTTGGCGGTGTCTTCGGACTCGACAAGCCTGATCCACGGGCAGGACTGGAAGAACGGACGGGTCTGGTTGATGGCCATATAATGCGTCCTCACTTCCTTTATGTCCTCTATTTTCTGTCCCGGAAGGGCCATGAGGTTCTGCTGTATGCGGAGAAAGACTTCTCCCTTTATCTTTATGTTGTACTTCCTGAGCAGTTCGAAATTAGGCAAGAGACCGCCTGAAACGGTGTTTTCGATGGCCATGATGGCTGCATCCGCCTTTCCTGCATCTATCGAGCGGTACAGGTCGTCGAAGGTGGCGCATTCTATGATGTCCGGAGTGCTTCCGTCGAATCTGCCGTAGAACTGCCTGGCGGCCTGCTCGTGGAAACAGCCGGAATATCCCTGAATCGCTACCCGTTTTCTGTCAATATTCTCCATTTTCAACATAAAAAAATTGGAGCTGTCGCACCGGACAGCTCCAACATAAGACTTATATTATATTGTTCACACATGACGCCCGGCTATTACCTTTTATGGAAATAGAAATAAAAATAACCGTATGCGCTAAATCGTGTGCTCATTTTCCAATCTCTTTGACAAATATAATGATTTTTCCGCAAATCCGGCCGAAACACGGATAAAATTTTAAGGTTTTTCCGTGCGGCACAGTCTTACGGAGTCCCTACACTGTCATGATTTCCTTTTCTTTCGCGGATACGATTTCATCCACTTTCTTCACGAACGAATCGGTATCCTTCTGGACATCCTGTTCGAAATCCTTCTCCATATCTTCAGGCAGTCCGTCCTTCTGCGTCTTCTTCAGGGCGTCGATGGCATCCCTGCGTGCGTTCCTTACCACTACTTTCGCGTTTTCGCCTGCAGATTTCACCTTCTTGATGAGCTCTTTCCTCCTGTCTTCAGTGAGCGGCGGCACATTGCACCTGATGCTGTCCCCGTTGTTCTGCGGGGTAAGGCCGATGTTCGCATCCATGATGGCCTTCTCTATGGCAGGGATCATTTTCTTCTCCCATGGCTGGATAAGGATGGTCTTGGCGTCCGGCGTAGTCACGGAAGCCACCTGCGGAACAGGAGTGGGCGTACCGTAGTAATCCACCACGACATTATTGAATATGAGAGGATTGGCCTTGCCGACCCTGTAGGTCTTCACATCTTCCTCGAGGAATTTCACCGCATCCGACATTTTCGTCTTCGCTGCGGAAACGATTTCTTTAGCTTTGTCTATCATAATACCAATATTTGTTTTCCGTCCATAGTTGTCCGGCCGCAGCCGGACAGGGGATTAAGCCGTACGATATGTCACACATGCACCAGAGTGCCGATTTTCTCCCCTTTGATCAGTTTTTCCAGGTTGCCCTTGCGGTTCATGTCGAAAACGATTATCGGCATATTGCCTTCGCGGCACAGGGCGAATGCCGTCTGGTCCATGACTTTCAGATGGTCTTCAAGAGCCTTGTCGAAAGTGAGCTCGTCATATTTGACGGCTGTCGGATCCTTTTCCGGATCGGCTGTATAGACTCCGTCGACTCTGGTACCCTTCAGGAGGGCGTCGGCCCCGATTTCAAGAGCACGCAACGCAGCTCCCGAGTCCGTAGTGAAGAACGGATTTCCGGTGCCTCCGGCAATGAGGGATACCCCGCCGTTTTCCATGAAGGCCACTGCATCGTCCCTCATATAGTATCTGGCGACAGGCATCATCGGCGTCGCGGTGAAGACCTCGGCTCCTACTCCGGCCGAACGGATGGCCATGGCCAGACCTATGGAATTGATGACGGTGGCCAGCATGCCCATCTTGTCGCCGTTCACCCTGTCGAAGCCTTTTCCGGCACCTGACAGCCCGCGGAATATGTTTCCGCCGCCTATGACGACAGACACCTGCAGCCCCGCCTTGACGGCAGCCGCGATTTCCTGCGCATACGCCGCCAGCATGTCCTCGCTTATGCCTTTCCCCGAGGGTCCGCCCAGACTTTCCCCGCTGAGCTTCAGCAATACTCTTTTATACATGATTACATAGATTTTTCAGGCAAACAAAAATATCATTTTATTATGAAACTTGCAAGAAAGAATATATCTTTGCACAACTGAAGTCTTAATCGAAAATTTTAGGATACTGAATATGGCAAACATTTTTACATCTTCGATCGGCAAGAAACTCATAATGAGCATCAGCGGACTGTTCCTCATCATCTTTCTCCTGCTCCATCTTACCATCAATTCATTTTCCATCATCGACACCTTCACAGGTAACTTCGGATCAGCTGAAGGACTGTTCGCAAAAGGCTGCGAATTCATGTCGCTCCCTATCGTGACCATCATGGTGCCAGTGCTTGCATTCGGTTTCATTATCCATATCATATACGCCATCATCCTGACTCTGCATAACCTGAACACCCGCGGCGGATATTTCCGTTACAAGGTAGCCAGCAAGGCCAGAACCGATTCATGGGCTTCGAAGAACATGATAGTGCTCGGCATTATCGTCCTCGGTTTCCTCGTCTTCCATCTGACCCACTTCTGGGCAGACATGCAGCTGAAGGAATTCATGGGCGAAGAAGCCGTGGATCCATATCTTCTTCTTACCGCCACTTTCGGACACTGGTGGGTGCTTGTGCTTTACATCATCTGGTTCGGAGCTCTCTGGTTCCACCTCACCCACGGGTTCTGGAGCGCATTCCAGACCATCGGTTGGAACAATATGATCTGGCTGAAGCGACTTAAAGTCATTGCATACATATTTGCAACCCTGATTTTCCTCGGATTCACAGCTACTGCGATAAACGCCTACATCATGGCATAAGGGAAATTTCAGAAACGAACTTCAAGACGCCGGCCGGAACAGAATCTGACCGGCGTCTTTTTATCATCAGCGGACACTGTCAGGACAGACTGACATATATAAAACAAACTTAAATCACTTAAATCCATCGAGTCATGAAACAGAAACGATTTTTTCTGAACGAGGCCGACCTGCCGAAACAATGGTACAACATCCAGGCAGACATGGTGAACAAGCCTATGCCTCTGCTGAATCCGGCCACCAGACAGCCTATGAAGGCCGAAGACCTTTTCCCTATCTTCGCAGAAGAACTGTGCAGACAGGAGCTTAACCAGACCGACCGATGGATAGACATTCCGGACAAAGTCAGGGAAATGTATGCATACTACCGTTCCACCCCGCTGGTGCGTGCATACGGACTGGAAGAAGCCATAGGGACCCCTGCCCACATTTATTTCAAGAATGAAAGCGTCAGTCCGGTAGGGTCGCACAAGCTGAACTCCGCTCTGGCGCAGGCATATTACTGCAAGCAGGAGGGCATCACCAATGTCACCACCGAAACGGGTGCAGGCCAGTGGGGTGCAGCCCTCTCATATGCTGCAAGGCTTTTCGGAATCGAAGCTGCCGTCTATCAGGTGAAGATCAGCTATGAACAGAAGCCGTACAGACGCAGTATCATGCAGGTGTTCGGGGCTCAGGTAATACCGTCCCCGTCGATGACGACCAGAGCCGGAAAGGACATACTGACCAAGGATCCGAATCATCAGGGCTCGCTCGGCACGGCCATATCCGAAGCCGTGGAACTGGCGCAGATGACACCCGGATGCAAATACACCCTCGGTTCGGTAATGAGCCATGTGACCCTGCACCAGACCGTGATAGGGCTGGAAGCCGAAAAACAGATGGAAATGGCAGGTGAATATCCCGACATGGTGATAGCCTGCTTCGGCGGCGGCTCGAACTTCGGAGGCATATCCTTCCCGTTCCTGCGTCATAATATTCTGGACGGAAAGAAGACCCGCTTCATAGCTGCCGAACCGGCATCCTGTCCGAAACTGACGAAAGGGAAATTCGAATACGATTTCGGGGACGAGACCGGATACACGCCTCTGCTTCCGATGTTCACCCTCGGGCACAAATTCAAGCCGGCAAACATCCATGCAGGAGGCCTGCGGTATCACGGCGCAGGAGTGATTGTATCCCAGCTGTTGAAAGACGGGCTTATGGAAGCCGTGGACATACAGCAGCTCGAATCATTCCAGGCCGGATGTCTTTTCGCAAAGGCGGAGGGCATCATACCGGCTCCCGAATCATGCCATGCGATAGCCGCCACGATACGGGAGGCCGCCAAGTGCAGGGAAACCGGGGAAAGCAAGGTAATCCTGTTCAATCTTTCGGGACACGGCCTTGTGGATATGGCTTCCTACGACCAGTATCTGGCTGGAAACCTCGTGGACTACTCGCTTTCCGACGAGGAGATTTCGAAGAACCTCGCAGTTCGGGAGTAATTCCTATATAGGACGGGTTTTGTAGCGCAGCCAGGCAGCTGTGTCTTCGTCCAGTTCCGGAGAAAGTTCTTCGAAGACATGCCGGTTGTAGCAGTTTATCCATTCAGCCTCTTCCGCCGTCAACAGATCCCTGATGATGGCGGAAGTGTCTATATGGCAGAGAGTCAGGGTCTCGAAGCCGAGCCATTCCGCGAACTGGTCGGAACCGGCTTCCACGCAAAGCAATATGTTTTCATGCCGGACTCCGTGCTGCCCTTCCCTGTATATGCCCGGTTCGTCAGAAGTGACCATGCCCGGCAGGAGGGGCTGCGGATTGAAATTCTGCCTTATATCCTGCGGGCCTTCGTGGACGCCGAGATAAAAGCCGACCCCATGCCCTGTGCCGTGGCCGAAATTACGTCTGTTGCCCCAGAGCGGGATTCTGGCCAGGACATCCAGCTGGCAGCCTGCCGTACCCCGCGGGAATATTGCCCTGGACAGGGCAATCATACCTTTGAGGACCAGCGTATAGTCTTCTTTTTCGAGGTAGGAGCACTCGCCCATCGGGACGGTACGGGTAATGTCTGTCGTGCCGAAGAGGTATTGGCCGCCCGAGTCTGTCAGATAGAGGCCGCGCGGTTCTATGACGGCCGAGCCTGATTCGGGAGTGACATAATGCGGCAGGGCTGCATGCGGGCCGTACGCCGAGATGTTCGAAAAGCTGTCTCCTCTGTAGCCGGGGATTGCGGCGCGGAATGATGTCAGCTTTACTGATGCTTCCCATTCGGTGACTTGCTTTCCCGAGCTGACTTCCGTGTCCAGCCAGAAGAGGAATTTTTCCATGGCCAGCCCGTCCTCGTGAAATGCCTCTTTCATGCCCGCTATTTCGATGTCGTTCTTGACGGATTTCCACAGCGTGACCGGCGAAGTCCCTGTCTTGATGCCGCCTTCTCCGACCGAGTCTTCAATGACCTTGTACAGGGAATAGTTCATGGATGACGGCTCCACGAATACTTTCTGGTCCTCGGTACGCAGCATGTCTTCCAGAATACCTTCCGCATATTGGTATGGCTGGATGGATATGCCGTCCGACTCCAGTTCCTGAAAACTGTCGTCTGTGTCCGGATCGGAGATGTCGTCGTCTTTCTTCGCGAACCATACGGCTTCTGACTGGGAAACGTACAGATATGAAATCACGTAAGGGTTATATTCTATGTCTTCGCCGCGGACATTCAGCAGCCATGCTATCTGGTCGAGAGCCGATATGACAGTACAGTCGCATCCGTTCAGGATAAGGAATTTCCTCAGGTCCGTGAGCTTGTCATAGCGTGACCTGCCGGCGGTTTCTTCCGAAAGGGTGATGACCGGAGAGGTCGGGATCTGCGGTCTGTCATCCCAGAGCATGGAAATCAGGTCCGGGACACTGATGACCTTGAAACCGGCGGCTTCCAGAGCGGAAACGTACATGACGCTTTCGCATGTACCGTCGACGGCCACTACAGATGCCCTGCCGGCGAGCCATTCCGGAATGCCCACAGCCTCCGGCACCCGTGTCTTGTGCAGTTCCACTCCCGAACCGTCGAGCTGCTGCACTGCCTGAATGAAAAACCTGGAATCGGTCCACAATCCTGCATGGTCTGCCGTGATTGCCAGCTCGCCTGCTTCTCCCGTGAAGCCTGTAAGCCAGGCTGTCTGACGCCATCTCGGAGCCACATATTCGCTTGCGTGCGGGTCCGAACCGGAAATGACCACGGCATCCCAGCCGTTATCGGCCATAAGGGCCCGCAGATTCTGTATTCTTTCGGCAAAAACGTTCATAATCTTCCTGATTTGTCAAATTTCACGAAATGGCTGCTATAATGGAGTCTGAAATGAAAAAACGGGACTCGGGAATACGCACGCGTCCGTCCGGAAGCCGTATCAGATAGCCGGCATTCATCATCCTTGCTATGCCTGAGCTGTCTCCGGCAGCCCTCAGTTCCTCTTCAGGCAGGCCTCTGTCAGTCCTCATGGCCAGCATTATCTTCTCTAAAGCGACCTGGTCCGCCGTCAATGTCTCGTATTCCCGCACCGTCTCCAGACCGCTCCCCGTCTGCCCGGAAGAGGACAGGGCGGCAATGTATTTTTCCACGGACGGAAGATTCCGGCTGCGGATATGTTTTCCGCCATCCGTCCTGTACGAGTGCGCTCCGGGGCCGAGCCCGAGGTAAGGACATCCTGTCCAATATGCCGAATTATGTACGGCTTCCCGTCCGGGAAGGGCGAAGTTCGAAACTTCATAGTGATGGTATCCCGCTTCCGCCAGTCTGGAGCATAGAATGTCATACTGCCGGCTGCAGACTTCATCCGAGGCTTCTTCATAACGGCCTGCAGCCGCAAGAGAGGCTAAGGCGGAACCGTCTTCGATGGAGAGCTGATAGGCGGATATATGTTCCGGCCTGCCTCCCGGCAGATCCAGCGTCCTGTCCAGCATGCCGTCCCACTGTCTGTCATCCATCATCGGCAGGCCGAAAATCAGGTCTACGCTGATATTCTCGATGCCCGCCTGTCTCAATATCCTGTATGCCTCCACGGCTTCCGCGGCATCATGCCGCCGGTTCATCCATTTCAGAATACGGTCATCGAAAGACTGTACGCCCATGCTTATCCTGTCCACGCCGAGCGCGGACAATGATTCCGCATACCGCAGTCCGCCCGAAACTATGTCATCAGGATTCACCTCCACGGTAAACTCGCTGAAGTCCTTTTCCGTCCCCCTTGCCGCCCGTACTGCTCCGACTATATCTGAAAGAACATGAAGAGGCAGCACCGATGGGGTGCCGCCTCCTATGTATAAAGTGTCCGGGCTTGCAGATATCTCATCCTTTCTGACAGACAATTCATTCTTCAATGCCGTCGCGAATGACGCGACAAGGGAGTCTTTCCGTCCGTCTTTCGGACAAAGTTCCGAATAGAATCCGCAATAATTGCAGAATGTCCTGCAGAAAGGGATGTGGATATATATCACAGCCTACCTGAGCATGAGTTCCGCAGAACCGAGAAGATTCCCGTCAGTATAGGCGTCCACTGTATAGATACCTTTCACGTAATCCTCTATGCCGTTCAGATAAATGCTCAACTCCACTTCTTCGCCCTGATAGTCCACCTCTCTGGAAGCGGAACACATCATAGGCTCGCCTTCATACACGAAAGAATGCTTGTCGCCGCTGGTAAGCAGGATTCCGTCCGGACCCTTGACCCTGATGTAGACCCTTACAGGACCCTTAGGGGCGAGAGCGTTTTCGACAAGGCTGAGGGTAGTCATGAGTCTGACTACACGGCTGCTTCTGTCTGTAATCTTGTCGGAAGCGTTGTATGCATCCATCCTGACAGCACGTCCCTTGAGAATGGCGCCGACAGCCACCTGACCGGTAAGACTCTCGACAGCCTTGCTCAGCTCTTCCGACTGGCGTCTGGTCTCGGCAGCCTCTTTTCTGGCGGCAGCGGCATCGGCAGTCAGCTTATGGTTGAGGGTATTCAGCGAGTCGATCTGCGCGATATAGTTCCGCATGATGCTTCTCAGGGTACCGAGTTCTTTCTCATATTTGCGGATCATAATCCTGTTAGTGGCCTCGGTCTTCTTGATCCTTTCGATAAGCTGCGATACTTCTTCTCTGGACGAATCGAGCTGCGCATTGATCATGTCATTGTCAGAAGACAGATTCGCATAGTCGTTCTGGAGGGAAATCATCTGCTCTGTCAGAGCTTCCTTCTCCACATTCAGTTCGTTCACCAGCGAACTTTTCTGGTACCATACGTAAGCCAGCACAAGAGCCAGCACGACAGCGATGGCTATCATCACGTACATAGTCGTCTTCAGGGACTTTTCCTGCGGATTTGAAACTTTTTCTTCCATGGTTATAAAGATTATATGTGTCTTCGGTCTTATCAATGCAAAAATAAAGAAATTATCTTGAAATACAATCCGGAAAACATTGCAGATTGCAACATTGTATTTTAAATATCCTTTTCATATCTTTGTCTCCGGCCCGGGATGACGACAACCGTACATAATCATAATAACACAGACTAACTATAACTATCAATTACCGACACATGAAAATACTCACCATCGGGGATCTCAAGGCCATCAGGGACAGGGCGGCAGGAAAACTGCAGCTCCGCGAACAGAGCGACCTGGCCACTGACGGCAGATGCTGCGGACTGAACATCGGAACCGGACACATGCAGGTCCTTATATGCGGCGGCACAGGCTGCAAGGCATCGTCCAGCCATATCATAGGCGAGAAAATCACCGGACTGCTTCAGGAAAAAGGACTTTCGGACCGCGTCGACGTAGTCACCACCGGCTGTTTCGGCTTCTGCGAGAAAGGTCCGGTAGTCAAGATCATACCGGACAACACCTTTTATACGCAGGTCAAGCCGGAAGATGCCGCCGAAATAGTGGAGGAGCACATTCTGGCAGGACGGAAAGTGGAAAGGCTCCTGTATCTGGATCCGAAGTCCGGAGAGCATGTCAGCGACTCCAAACACATGGAATTTTACCGCAAGCAGAAGCGCGTGGCCCTGCGTAACTGCGGATTCATAGATCCGGAAAACATAGAGGAATACATTGCCAGAGACGGATACAAGGCTCTGGCAGACAGTCTTTTGGGCAAGACTCCGGAAGATGTCATCGACGAAGTGAAGCGTTCGGGGCTGCGGGGACGCGGAGGCGGAGGCTTTCCTACCGGGGTCAAGTGGGAATTTGCGAGAAAAAGCGTCTCTGACATAAAGTATGTCGTCTGCAATGCTGACGAGGGGGATCCGGGAGCATTCATGGACCGGTCCATCATGGAAGGCGACCCGCATTCGATAGTCGAGGCCATGGCCATATGCGGCTATTCCATAGGCTCATCGAACGGTCTGGTCTATATCCGCGCCGAATATCCTCTGGCCATCCACCGCCTTCAGACAGCGATAGCGCAGGCCCGCGAATACGGTCTGCTCGGCCAGAATATCCTCGGGACGGATTTCAGTTTCGACATAGAGATACGGTACGGGGCCGGGGCTTTCGTCTGCGGCGAAGAAACCGCGCTCATCCACTCGATGGAAGGAAAGAGGGGGGAGCCTACCATGAAACCCCCGTTCCCGGCAGAGTCAGGATACCTCGGCAAGCCTACAAACGTGAACAATGTCGAGACATTCGCGAACATCCCTGTCATACTGACCCGGGGAGCGGACTGGTTCTCGTCCATCGGCACTGAAAAGTCGAAAGGCACGAAGGTATTTGCACTGGCCGGAAAGATAAACAATGTCGGCCTGATAGAAGTGCCTATGGGCACCTCTCTCCGCGAAGTGATATACGAAATCGGCGGCGGCATAAAGGGCGGCAAAAAGTTCAAGGCCGTACAGACGGGCGGACCTTCCGGAGGATGCCTCACGGAAAAGCATCTGGACATACCGATCGACTTCGACAATCTGCTTGCGGAAGGTTCGATGATGGGTTCGGGAGGCATGATAGTGATGGATGAGGATGACTGCATGGTTTCAGTCGCAAGATTCTATCTGGATTTCACGGTAGAGGAATCCTGCGGGAAATGCACCCCTTGCCGTATCGGGAACAAGAGGCTGCTTGAAATCCTGAACAAGATAACGGAAGGCCGCGGCACGGAAGAAGACCTGAAGACTCTGGGCACCTTGGGAAAAGTGATAAAGGATACTGCCCTGTGCGGACTCGGGCAGACTTCGCCGAATCCGGTGCTGTCCACCTTGGCCCACTTCCATGACGAATATCTGGAGCATGTGCGGGACAGGAAATGCCGGGCTAAGCAGTGCAAGGCCCTGCTCACCTACAGCATCGACCCGAAACTGTGCATAGGCTGTCACCTGTGCGCCAAAAACTGTCCGGCCGATGCCATCATGGGCGATGTCCGCAAGCCTCATATCATCAACCCTTCGAAATGCATCAAATGCGGAATGTGCATGGCCAGATGCAAGTTCAAGGCTATTTCCGTTCATTAGCATCCGACACTGACCCAAAACACTGGAACAATGGAAGAAAAACAGATAACACTTCAGATAGACCATCATTTCGTGACTGTACCGGAGGGGACGACCATTCTGGAAGCAGCACAGAAAATCGGGATAGACATACCGACTTTGTGCCATATCGACCTGAAAGGTACATGCATAAAGAACAACCCCGCCTCCTGCAGGATATGCGTGGTGGAAATCGAAGGCAGGAAGAATCTCGCGCCTGCCTGTGCCACCAAATGCACCAATGACATGGTCGTAAGGACGAGCACCCTCAGGGTGATGAACGCACGCAAGATTGTGGCGGAACTCATCCTGTCGGACCATCCGAACGAATGTCTGACATGCCCGAAGGCCGGAGACTGCGAGCTTCAGAATCTCGCGCTCAGGTTCAACATAAGGGAAATGCCTTTCAACGGAGGCGAACTTTCCCAGCGCAAGCGGGAAGTCACGGCCTCTATCGTCCGGAACATGGACAAGTGCATCTTCTGCCGCAGGTGTGAAAGCGTCTGCAACGAAGTGCAGACAGTCGGAGCCCTCGGGGCTATCCGCCGGGGTTTCAACACGACCATCGCCCCTGCATTCGACATGATGATGGCAGACAGCGAATGTACGTATTGCGGACAGTGCGTCGCCGTCTGTCCGGTAGGAGCATTGACGGAGCGCGACCACACGAACCGTCTCGTAGAAGATCTCGCCGACCCAGACAAAGTGGTCATTGTCCAGACAGCCCCGGCTGTCAGGGCAGCCATAGGCGAGGAGTTCGACCTGCCGGCAGGAACCCTCGTGACCGGAAAGATGGTGGCTGCACTCAGGGAATTGGGATTCGATTACGTGTTCGATACCGATTTCGCCGCAGACCTCACCATCATGGAGGAAGGTGCGGAGATGCTGGAAAGACTCACGAAATATCTCGACGGAGACAGGAATGTACGCCTTCCTATCCTCACATCCTGCTGTCCGGCATGGGTGAATTTCTTCGAACACCAGTTCCCTGACCTGCTCGACATCCCGTCTACGGCCAGATCTCCGCAGCAGATGTTCGGCTCCATAGCCAAGACATGGTGGGCGCAGAAGATGGGAATACCGCGCGAAAAGCTGATAGTAGTCTCCATAATGCCATGTCTGGCAAAGAAATACGAATGCGACAGGGAGGAATTCAAGACAGAAGGGAATCCTGACGTGGACTATTCCATCACCACCCGGGAACTCGCCCGCCTTATCAAGAGGGCAAACATCAGCTTCTCCCTGCTTCCGGACATGGATTTCGACCTTCCTTTGGGAGCCTCTACAGGGGCAGGCGTGATTTTCGGCACGACCGGAGGAGTCATGGAGGCTGCCTTGAGGACTGTCTATGAGCTATATACCGGGAAAACCCTGAAAAGCGTCAATTTCCAGACTGTCAGAGGAATGGACGGCGTCAGAAGGGCTACAGTCGATCTGGACGGCTTCCAGCTGAAGGTAGGCATAGCTCACGGACTCGGAAACGCCAGACATTTGCTGGAAGATATACGGCACGGCCGGAACGAGTACCACGCCATAGAGATCATGGCATGTCCGGGCGGATGTATCGGCGGAGGCGGACAGCCGCTGCACCACGGACATTCGGAAATCCTTTATGCCCGCGCGAACGCCCTGTATAAGGAAGATGCCGGCAAGACCCTGCGCAAGTCGCATGAAAACCCTTACATAAAGTCCCTTTATGAGGAATTTCTCGGAAAGCCTTTGAGTGAAAAGGCGGAACATCTGCTCCATACCCGTTATTTCAATAAAGCCCAGTAAATCATGTCAGACACGAAACTTCCTTGTGATGTGGCCGGAAAAGTGAACGCCATCTGCGAACGGCACGGAAACAATCCCGGCGAACTCATCAACATACTGCACGAGGCCCAGCACCTTATGGGTTATCTCCCGGAAGAGATGCAGCGCATGATCGCCCGGAACCTCGGCATTCCGGTGTCAAAAGTGTACGGCGTGGTGACTTTCTATGCCTTTTTCACTATGACAGCCAAGGGCAAATACCCTATATCGGTATGCATGGGGACTGCCTGCTATGTACGGGGCTCGGAAAAGCTCCTTGACGAATTCAAGCGCGTACTCGGCATTGATGTAGGCCAGACCACTCCTGACGGGAAATTCTCACTGGACTGTCTGCGCTGCGTCGGTGCCTGCGGACTCGCCCCTGTGGTAATGATAGGCGACAAGGTGTACGGAAGACTCCAGCCTGTGGATGTCAGACGCATTCTTGACGAACTGGAGTAAAATCGCCCGGGACAGCCACCTTATCGAGAATCCCCTTCATCCAGGCTATGGCCATGCCGTAGTTCGTAATGGGGATTCCCTGCCTTCGGGCCGCAGCTATCCTGTTCAGGACATAGCGGCGGTTGAACATGCACGCGCCGCAATGGATTATCAGACTGTATCCCGACAGGTCTTCAGGAAAATCCGTCCCGCCCACCACCTCGGTCACAAGACTCTCGCCGAAACGCCGTCTGAGCATTGCCGGAATCTTGACCCTGCCTATATCTTCCGTTGCCGGAGCATGGGTACATGCTTCGGCAATGAGGACTCTGGACTCCGGGTCGAGCCTCTCCATTGCCCTGGCACCTTCCATGAATACGGACAAATCACCCTTGTATGCTGCGAAAAGGACTGAAAAAGACGTAAGACGGGTTCCGGCAGGTATGGCGGCATGGACTTCGGCGAAAACCGAGGAATCGGTGATGACCAAAGCCGGAGGTGAAGACATGGCTGCGAGCGAATCCGCAAGACCTGCCGCCGTACAGGCGACCACGGTGCAGCCCTTGTCCAGAAGTTCGCGGATAGTCTGGACCTGCGGCAATATCAGCCGGCCTTTCGGAGCCTGGATATCCTGAGGCATTACCAGCAGGACTGCGTCGCCTTTCTTCACCAGATCACCGGTAATGTCCCGATGCCCGAAATCCTCGGGAAGCCTGCGGAGCAAGGCCCTGAAAATCCCGTCTATGCCTTCGCCCGTCAATGAGCTGACACGTACGGGACTTTCTCCGCAAAGTGCGGCAACGGAAGCCTCGAGGCCGGCTGCAGATCCTGTCGCGGAAGGTTCAAGATCGGCCTTGCTTATCACCGGTACGGTCGGCACCCCTTTTCCGACAATGCCGCGGTACCATTCTTTCTCCACGGGCCCGCAATCCGAAAAAATCATCAAGGCAATATCCGTCTTTTCAAGAGCCTTGAGCGTCAGTCCTGTCCTTTTTTCTCCGAGACCGGCGGCATCGTCATCGAAACCGGCGGTATCCGTAAAGACACAGGGGCCGATGCCGGGAATCTCCATTGCCTTGCGCACAGGGTCTGTCGTGGTGCCCGGAATATCGGACACCAGGGATGTCTCCTGACGTGTCAGGGCATTCACCAAAGATGACTTGCCGGCATTCCTCCTGCCGAATATCGTGACATGAAGCCTTTCGGATGATGGGGTATCGTTCATGATTCTACGTCAAATGCTTGTCAGAACCGGAAATCCCTCCGGCCCTCCTCTATGTCCTTCAAATGCCTGACGGTGAGTTCGCGCACCTTGTCGCCGGCTATATTGGAAAGTTCCCTGCGGATGACTTCCAGTCCCTTGGCTTTGGTCTGTGCAGAGGCATAGTCCTGAAGATACTCCATGAGCGTCATGAGAGCATTCGGCTGGCAGCAGTCGGCGATTTTGCCCCGCTTGACCAATGACATGAATCTGTCCCCTGTCCGGCCTTCCCTGTAACATGCGGTACAGAAACTGGGAATATGCCCCATGTCGAGGAGCCAGCCCGCCACTTCATCCAGAGTCCTTCTGTCGCTGATATCGAACTGGGCGCTGTTTTCCTCATCCTCCACCGTCTTCCCCTTCTGCCGGTCCATCTCATCGGCATAACCGCCCACACTGGTTCTGGAGCCTCCGCTTATCTGCGAAATACCCAGTTCCAGCACCTTCTCCCGCACCTGTCTCGACTCTCTGGTGGATATTATCATCCCCGTGTACGGGACGGCAAGCCTGATGACAGCCACGAGTCTGCAGAACACATCGTCGGGGACTGCATTCGGGAAATCTCCGGTATCTATGTCTTCGGCAGGACAGATGCGGGGCACGCTTATGGTATGCGGCCCGACTCCGAAGCGTGCCTCCAGATGTTCGGCATGCATCAAAAGCCCTGCAAGCTCGTATCTGAATGTATCCAGTCCGAAAAGCACGCCGATTCCGACATCGTCTATGCCTCCCTGCATGGCTCTGTCCATGGCTTCCGTATGCCAGGCATAGTCGCTCTTGGGTCCGGAAGGATGAAGCGTCTCGTAAGCGTCCTTGTGATACGTCTCCTGAAAGAGTATGTATGTGCCTATCCCGGCTTCTTTCAGCCTGCGGTAATTCTCCACCGTAGTGGCGGCGATGTTCACGTTCACCCTGCGGATGGCCCCGTTCCGGTGATGCGTTCCGTAAATCGTGGCTATGGACTCCAGAATATATTCCAGCGGATTGTGTACCGGGTCCTCCCCTGATTCTATGGCCAGCCTCTTGTGCCCCATGTCCTGCAGGGCGATGACTTCCCTGCGGATTTCGTCCTGTGACAGCCTTTTCCTGAAAATATGCCTGTTCCCTGCATGATACGGACAATACACGCATCCGTTTACGCACCAGTTCGAAAGATACAGCGGGGCGAACATGACTATCCTGTTCCCGTAAAGCCTCCTTTTGATTTCCCTGGCTGTACGGAACATAAGGGCGACAAGTTCCGGGTCAGTGCATTCCATCAGGACTGCGGCTTCCCGGTGGTCGAGGCCGCGGCATCCGGCAGCCTTCCCGATGATGCTTTCTACCAGAGGCCTGTCATTCCTGTGTTCTGCGGCAAAGGCCAGAGTCGCGAGGATTTCCTCGTGGTTGATGAATTCTTCCGCTTTTCCGGAAGAAGGGTCGTATGGTATGCTGTTCATATCGTGTCACATTCAGGATGCGGTAAAATCTCCGCGATCCGCTGTCATCTTATATCCTATACTGTCGAGCTGCAGTTTCAGTTCGTCAAGACCTTCCGCCGCTTCAGCTCCGGAAGACGCCTTGGAATCATACAGCGAATAGCTGCCCCTTACCGCCGGAGGGGAAAGATTCGGCATTATCACATTCGCCCCTGCGAGAATGCCTTTTTCATGGCCGTCAGACGAGAGAGTGGCCAGAGCCGTGGTCGCAGGAATCAGGCTGTCAGGCAACATAAGCCTGAATATGGATATGAGCTTCAAAGTCAGGTCCATAGCCTCCTCCTCATGCGTCTTCCCCGGCAGGATGGAAGCCGGAGACTTCCAATAACCGGCAAACACCGTGTCCCTGTGAGGGATGAAGGGTCCGAGACCGATCATTTCAGGCTGGTATTCCCCTATGAAAATGATGTCTCCGACAATGTTGCCGACACTCTGGAAAGGACTTCCGACCATGATTCCCGTACCGGCCTGATAGCCGTATTTCTTAAGGAGATGCAGGCAATGCAGCCGGTTTTCCAGCGACATCCTCTCCGGATGAAGCATAGAATAATGCCCCGGGTCTATGGTTTCATGCCGCAGCAGATATCTCGACGCCCCCGCCTCACGGAACCGCCTGTAACTGTCTTCCGAACGCTCTCCGAGCGACAAGGTCAGGGCGCAGTCGGGAAATTCGCCGCTTATCTTCCTGCAAAGCCTCTCTATCATGCCGTCCGAACTCTCCGACAGCTCCCCTCCCTGCAGGACGAAAGTCCTGAATCCGAGACTGTACCCATTGCGGCAGCATCCGAGAACCTCATCCTCGGCAAGGAGATATCTGGGTATGTTACCGTTGCTTTTCCTGATGCCGCAATACAGGCAGTCGTTCCTGCATATGTTGGTAATCTCGACCAAGCCTCTGATGTATATGTTCCTGCCGAATTTCCTTACGGCGGTCTCCCGTGCGGCTTCATGCAGGCTCTCTATGACAGACCGGTCTTCGCATAAAAGCAGAGACCTGTATTCACAGGCCTCAAGACGTCTTTCATCATGCAGCTTCATGACCAGTTCCTTCATCTGCGGGAAATTCAGGTTCATGCAAATATACTCAATTGCCTGACAAATCAAAAGGGTCCGCCGATATTGTGTCCCCGTATTGCCCGTGGAATGATTTTATATTATCTTTGCCCAGTCACCAGAGAATCGACACCATGAGATATTTCATCAGATCACTGAAGACATTCGTCTACTTCTTCCTGATATTCGCCGCCATCGTCGCCACGGTAGTACTGACAGGCATGTCGGAGTTCGACATCGAAACGCTGTTCCGCGACGGCTACAACTCTCTGTGGCAGATAATGGCCATTTTAGTGCTGATTGCGGCCGTGTATCCGAAAGTAAGCTACGTGAAGACCTTCCCGCGCATAAAAGGGAACATGAGCGGGGCCAGAGTGCAGATCATCTCCCTGATGCAGGAGTTCGGCTACGAAATGGAAAAGGAAAACGTAAGCATGATGACATTCAGGCTCAAGAGCCACGGGGCGAGACTGGCACGAAGATACGAAGACCGCATCACCCTCGAGCAGACCGCTGACGGACTGTCGGTGGAAGGACTCAGGAAAGATGTAGTGAGAATCGTTTCCAGAATGGAATACCGTCTGGGCGGAGAGTGACCCTTGCCGGAACCGGCAGCAGGCGGACTCCCCACCTGCATGTCATAGGCATGTCACGGCAGAAAGGCTGCGGCCGTCTCCTCCAGTTCCTTGTAGAAATCCTCTCCGAAACGGCAAACGAGCGGCTCCTTCAGAAATTCATATACTCGGATACCCTCTTTCCTGCCTTTCTCGAAAGCGCATCTGCAAATATCCCAGCGATGCAGGTTCAGGGCATACAAGCCGTTTCCGAGGACGGAGACACGGATCGGATACAGCCAGCATGAAACAGGCTTCCTGAAACTTCCCCTGCCTGCCAGAAAGTTCCTCTCCACTGTACAGAAACAGTTCCCCTTGCTGTCAAACGCACTGTAGACGCATTCTTCGGTCCTCGGGACAAGAGGAGTGACCAAATCCCCGTCCATATCCACCACCGAAAAGCCGGAAGTCTCCACTACCCTGCGGTTTTCCTCCCCCATCATACCCGAATAATACCGGTAGCCCTCTTCGAGGGCAACGGGTTCACTGTCTTCGAGGGGTGCGCCGCTGTCGCCTATCACGCAGCAGGCTCCGCGGCATACCGGATAATCGCAGGCGAAGTATTCCGTAATGATTTCAGATGAGACCAGACAGTCTCCTATCTGGATAATCGAAGGTGTTTTCATAACGATATATGTCTCAATCGTGCTTTATCACATATTCCACCTGACTTCCATCCTTGAGAGAAGCCAGGACTTCATTCACCGTCTCCGCAGAGACGGACGCTATCTTCTCCTCGTAGAGCATATCCAGACTCTTGCCGGTAATTATCCTGTCTCCGATGATGTCCGTCCAGAAGGCAGGGTCGTCCTGCCGGGATTTGTAGCTGTCCAGAAGCGCGGCCTTGTACGCCGCCACTTCGTCTTCCCGCAGTCCGTCATCCATCAGTCCGGACAAGGCCCTTCTGACGGAATAAAGGCATGAAAAGCTGCTTCCCCTGTAAACAGATGCCGGCAGGGACCGGAGAGACGCCGGCACGACAGACACTGAAACCGTATATCTCTCCTGCGGGAAAGACGAATAGTCCGCAGAGACATGAGCGGTCATCCCGTACTCCGCCAAAGCCTTGGACACGACATCCTTGACAGCCATCGTCACGATCTGGGCGGACATATAGGCCGTGGAACTCAATATCAGCCTCGCTGAATACACCACATCCAGAGAATTGGATCTTCCGTCACGGAGATAGGTAGACCACCCCGACACAGGCTGATAGCTCACCCACGGTCTTCTGGCCGTCGCGCCCTGAGTCCGGAACCCACCGATATATGACTCCATGATTCTCCTCACGTCATATCCGTCCATGTCACCCACAAGTATCAGCGCACCGTCGTCCCCCCGGGAAAACTGCTCTTTGTAGAAAGTCTCGGCCCTCGGCGGGAGATCCGGATACAAGGCAGAAAGAGACTTGTACCGTGAATATCTGTATCCCGGACACATGATGCTGTCAATGACGGCAAGACGCGAACGGTACTCTCCCCTCATGGAAGAAAGCCTCAGACGCTCGCAGTCGAGATAATACTGGCCGAGGGTCGCATCTTCGGAATAGTTCCCCGACACCGACAGCAGAGACTTCATCAGCAGCGACATCCGGTCGAACGGAGCAGAGCCGCTGATTCTGGTGCCGGCCAGACTGACCTCCGCGTCCATGCTTATGCCTTCCGCAGCAAGTATCCTCTTCAAATCCGACAACGGTATGCCATACACATTCCCCTTGAAAAACAGGTCCGAATAAAAGGCTCCTTCCCCGGGCTTCAAGTCCGTCACGGAAGAAAATCCGCCGCGCAGCACCCACGAATAATACATGATTCCGTCAGTCGGCATCTTCTTGTATATTACCGTCATCCCGTTAGGGAAATTCCATATGTCGGCGCCGGCATTCTTGCTCTTCCTGCTTTTGCGGACCTTCATTCTGGTCTGCTCCTGTGCCAGGAGCAATGTATCTTTCATGTCCGGGACTACCAGAGAATCCGATATCCGCTCCGCGTCCGTCTCCGGGATAAGGGCAGCAAGATACCTGTTCAGGAATCTGCGCCCTGCCGTGTCAGGCAGGCCCGATGTCAGGAAAAAGCGTGCCTCCTCTCCCGGAGAGACTATCGCAGCCCCGTAAACGAAAGCATCGGCGCATTTCCTGACATAATCGCCGTTCTCCATATCGGACGAAACGGACCTGAAATACATGTCTCTCGAAGCCACTCTTCCGGCATATGAATATTCCCCGGGCGTGAGACCGCACTGCCTGAAATCAGACAAAACAGAACGGACCACCGACATGACGAAGGCCGTATCCTCAGGCGACGTACCGACAACGATCGAATATTTCTCCTGCCGGGACGCCTCCGCGGAACTGTAGCGGAACATGGAAACTGAAGAATAAGGCACACCGGCCGATCTCAAGGCTGAAGCTACGCGGTTCTGTGCGGCTGTACGGAACTCGCTCCAGAATCTGGAGGACATGAGCGACACCGCCGTCCCGCGCATTGATCTGGGAATGGCCGGGCCGTAGAACACCGCCCAGACGGATGCCGTGCCGCCTGTGGAATCCACGTGTACCGACATCGACAGAGAATCCGGCACAGCAGGCAACTCTTCCTCTGAAACGGAAACCCCTGCACTGTCCCGAAGTCTGTCTGGTCGGATCATCATGGACAGGACATCCATTTTTTTCAGGACAGACTCCTTGTCTATGTCCCCGGATATGATCACCGCCTGATCGCAGATAGCGGCTCCGCCTCCCGCCGATGTATCCCTGACATCTTCCGCCGAGGCTTTCAGGACGATATCGAACAGCATCAGAAGCGTGGAATCCGTGAGTTTGGCACCTCTGGACAAATCCACATCCCGGAAATGATACAGGACTGCATCCCTGTCGACCGACAGATAGCCGGATCTGGGATAGGAAATGCCATGATCCATCAGGAAATCCATCGGCTTCCTGTCTGCAAAATGAGGCAGGGAATCCAGACACCCGCGGGAAAACCTCTCTTCTTCGCGGATATCTTCTCCGGCACCGGCGTCCAGTTTTCTGACCAAGGCGAAATCAGCTGTACCTGTTTTAGAAGCGTTGGATACCAGATAATACGAAAGTCCGCAGTCGAGAACGCCTGAGGAAACGGCGGGATCCGTTTTCAGGGCCGAGGCTGCTTCCAGCCGGCATTCCAATGATAATGACATGATTCCGACCAGAGCCGGCAACAAGTATTTTTTCATTTGTCCTGAATATTTCTTGTAAATACGGACAAAAGTAAAATAAAATTTTGCTATTTTTGCAATGATGTGCATTCACGGATGCCCGTCAGACTTGTTAAGTATATAAGAATCAAAACCATACATCATGAAGAAAATTATCCTCATCACTTTGTCATTGTTCGCCATTTCCGCAGCATCTCTTTCGGCACAGGACATGGCAGCCGCCACAGAAACGTACAACAACGGAGCCACTGCCCTGAACATGGGAGACAACGAGGGCGCCCTCCAGTATTTCCGCGACGCACTCACCATGGCTGAAGCCTGTGGGGAAGAAGGCGCAGACATCGTGGCCAACTGCAAGAGCTATATTCCGGTGATTGCGCTTTCCATCGCAAAGGGTGAAATCAAGGCCGGAGACTACGACGGAGCTGTCGCAGGTCTCGAAGAAGCCATAAAGATAGCCGGAGAATACGAGAACGCCGATGTAGCCGCAGAGGCTTCCGACCTGATTCCTCAGGTTTATCTCCAGAAGGGCAACACTCTCCTGAAAGCGAAGGATTTCGCAGGAGCTGCAGCCAGCTATCAGAAATCTGTGGAAATCGACTCTACAAACGGCATGGCATGCATAAGGCTGGGACAGGCTCTGGCAGCTACAGGGAATGTCAACGGTGCCGTTGAGGCCTACACCAAGGCCATGAGGCACGGACAGGAAAAGAATGCCGTAAAGCAGATCTCCACCATCTATATCAAGCTCGCGGCAGCCGACCTGAAGAAGAAGGACTATCAGTCCGCCATCGAAAACGCGCTCAAGTCCAACGAATATGCAGAGAGCGCTACTGCCATGCAGGTGGCCGGCCAGGCTTCAGTACAGCTCGGAAATAACGATAAGGCCATCGAGTATTTCGAGAAATATGTGGCTCTCGCCCCTACAGCCAGAAACGTGAATGACATCTATTATTCCATCGCGGTACTGGCACAGCAGGGCGGTGACAATGCCAAGGCTTGCGGGTACTACCAGAAGCTGACGGCACATCCGACATACGGAGAGACTGCCAAGCAGCAGATCGCGGCTCTCAAGTGCAACTGATGAGAGAACTTGAACTGCTGACTCCGGCCAGGACAGCTGACATCGGCATCGCGGCCATAGACTGCGGTGCCGATGCCGTGTATATCGCGGGCCCCGAGTTCGGGGCCAGGCAGGCGGCCGGGAATCCCGTCGGGGATATCCGGCGGCTCTGCGACTACGCGCACGCCTTCGGGTCGCGGATATTCGCGACCCTGAACACCATCATATATGACGGCGAACTGGAGGCCGCCTGCCGGATGATGGCCGAGCTCCAGGAGGCTGGAGCCGATGCCATCATCATACAGGATATGGCACTGAGCCCGGCCGGGCTCCAGCTGTCCGGCGCGGCGCCCGGACTCCGCATTCCCCTCCACGCCTCCACCCAATGCGCCATCCGCACCCCCCGGAAGGCAGCCCTTCTGGAAAAACTCGGCTTCTCCAGACTCATACTGGAACGAGAACTCTCACTGGAACAGATCAGGAAGATACGGGATGCCGTCAGCTGCGAACTCGAATTTTTCGTCCATGGAGCCTTGTGCGTATGCTACAGCGGCCAGTGCTATATTTCCGAGAGCATTGCCGGCAGAAGCGCGAACCGAGGGTCATGCATCCAGGCCTGCAGAGCCCTGTACGACCTGGAAGACGAAAACGGGAAAAAACTCCTGACCGGAAAGCCCCTGCTTTCCCTGAAAGACCTGAACCTGAAAGACAGGCTGGAAGCGCTGGCCGATGCCGGAGTCTCGTCTTTCAAGATAGAAGGCCGGCTGAAAAGCATCTCCTACGTAAAAAACATCGTCAGGGACTACTCCATCGCGCTTGACAATCTGGTCGCGAAATATCCGGACAAGTATCGCAGGGCCTCATACGGCAAGACGGCGGGAGGATTCACCCCCATGCCGGAAAAGACATTCAACAGGGGATACACCTCCCTGTTCATAGACGGCAGCCGCGGACAGTGGGCCAGCGAAGATGCGGCCACATCGCTGGGCGAAATCATCGGCCGGGCGGAACTGCTCTCGCGCGACGCCTCCCGCTTCCGCATCAGGCCGGCGAAAGCCGGACTGAAACTGAACAACGGAGACGGGCTGTGCTTCGTGACATCCGGAAACGATGTCACCGGCTTCAGGGCTGACGTTTGCGACGGACTGACTGTCAAATGCAAACCGGTACCCGGGCTCAAAGACGGCGCTGTCCTGTACCGGAACATCGACACGGCTTTCGAAAAGGCTTTGGATACCGACATGCCGCACAGGCGCATTGCCGTATCATTGCAAGTATCCGTTGCCGAAGACGGACGGCAGCTTTTCATAGATGCCGTCACCGAAGACGGCAGGCATTGCACAGTTTCCTCTCCGGAGAATCTTGAAACTGCCAAAAACCCTGAAAACATGGAACGGACCATCGTCGCCCAGCTGTCCAAGACCAGCGGCCGCTACAGCTTTTCCGTCCTGCCGTTCCGCAGCGACGTCCTGCCGTTCCTGCCTGTCGCTGCCGTAAATTCACTCCGGAGGGAGGTGGCCGAAAAGATAGATGCCATGCCTTGCATGTCCAGACCGCTGCATAAAGGACGGATAGCGCAGGAAATCCTGACTTCCAGACCTATAGACGGACAAGAGATCACATACCGCGAGAATCTGGCCAACTGCAGGGCGGAAGCTCTGGCTTCGGCACTCGGAGCTGCTTCCACAGAAGATGCATATGAACTGTCACACAAGCCGGGAGCCGAACTGATGAGGACAAAATATTGTATCCGATACCAGTACGGGAGATGCCCGGCCCGCCACCGGCAGCACTGGCCGTCCAAACTGTTTCTGGAAAACAACGGCCGCAGATTCCCCCTCGGATTCGATTGCAGCCGTTGCGAAATGTCGGTCATGGACAGTGAATGACTCCTGTCACAGTTCCTCTATCTCGAATGTGACTGTGACATCCCCGAAATTTTCAGGCACATTGCTGTGCGCCTCAAGGTATCTGGCAGACAAAGAACCTCTCCAGACGATATCGTCTCTGGTCTTGAACGGGAGGTCTACTTCTATGCCGTAACTTTTCGACTCTATCCGCACCAGAGCGGTGCATTCCCACGATGTCTGCTTTCCTCCGTCATCTTCTATGATCATGAAGGCGCAGTTGTCGACCTGATCGGTCCAGTCCGAAATCAGGACTGCGTTGAACGGCTGCGGCTTTCCGACCTGGCTCCGTTTCACCACTATCATGAAATCCGTGACAGACGGCGAATAGAGCTGCAGCTCGGCCTCCGTACTGGCTGTAAAATTCTCTACAGATCCGCATTTTACGAAAAATTCGGATGCTCCGGCAAACCATGAATCATAATTCCTGTGCATGGTAAAATCCTTCAGCACCAGTGTCTTGACCTTTCGGCCGGCATTCTCCGCGCTTCCGGCGGCCGCTCTGGTGGAAGGGGCGGCCACGATATCGCCTCCGTCAAGCGACCAGTCCGGATAAAGCTGCCTGATCATTTCCAGAGAAAGGTAGTCCCCGTCCGAATTGCGGTTCACCACCCACACGGGAGCCTCCATGGCCAGAGCCTCGTCCACGACGACAGTATCCACCTTCACTTTTCCGTCAGGAGTACGACTGATTCTGTAGCCGGTATTCGATGAGGATTCGTTTTCAGGGTCGAATGTAATGACCGGCAAACCGTCTCCCTCTTTCCACTCCGAAGAATAAGGCCAGTATATCTGGATGTCGGACGATGCCAGTTCCTGCAGGTACCTGTCTATATCCTCTTCCGTCTCGAAACCGGGGTTTCCTGCAGACGACTTGGTCCGGAATGCGGACAGCAGATGGTCGCGGATAAGTTCCGAAACGGGATTTTCAAATTCAGGGATGCTCTTAGTCCGGAGCTGCGAATCGCCCACGCCTGCACCGGGAACAGAAAAGAGGTCTGTCATGGTATATTCCTCGTCATATCCGTTCCCTGAAGAGGAGGTCACGGCATGATGGACCTCGGACATGTGCTCCGTCTCCAAAGGAAGAGCTGCCAGAATGGCGGCGATTTCGGAAAGAGGAGGTCCGTAGGACACTCCGTCCGGAATCCTGTCATTTTCAGAAGGGATAGGGTCAATGCAGCCGGAAAGGGCAAGACTGATCATAAAAGCACCGGACAGTCCGGGCGGCAGTAATTTCATTTTCATAGCCATTCTCCTTTTTTCCGCAAAGTGAGCAATAGCTATCCGTTTTTCAAAATTTACACGTTTAATTTCAAAAAAACGGCTGTAGCGGCCTGTAGGGCGGAAAACAGGACACGGAAAACTGCTATCCGTTTCAAGGCTTACGGAAAATGACGAAACGTTCCCTGTCCGAAAAGTCCCGGACGACACGCACATCGCCGAAGCCGCATTCCATAAATAGTCGTGCGGTTTCATCTCCGAATGCTTCGTTGATCTCCACAGCCCCAGCTCCGTCTTCCGCCAGGAATCTTTCAGCCAAGCCGGCTATAGCCCTGTAGAAAAGCAGGGGGTCGTCGTCCGGGACGAAAAGCGCGGCGGCAGGCTCGTAATCCAGTACGTTCCTGTGCATCAGTTTCTTTTCCGAGTCCCGGACATATGGGGGATTGCTGACAATCAGGTCGAATTTCCGGTCCCCGAGGACAGATACGGCATTGTCCTGTGAAGACAGGACATCGAGAAGCAGAAAATCCGGGACATTTCCCTGGATTCCCTGGGATGAGGCCACTTCGAGGGCTTCGGCGGAAATATCAGCTCCGATGACCTGAGAATCCGGCAGATAATGGGCGAGAGTCCATGCTATGCAGCCGGAGCCTGTACACAGATCCAGAATCCGTGGAGAATCGCGGTGCAGCGAGGGTACGACATCCTGCAGAATCATCCGGCAAAGCAGCTCGGTTTCCGGACGCGGAATCAGCACAGAAGGCGAAACCCTGTATTCCAGTCCGTAAAACTCTGTCTTGCCGAGGACATATTGCAGAGGTTCGGATGCGCAAAGCCGCGCGAGGCAGTCTTCGAGCCTTTCCGTCTCGTCTTCAGGTATCCTGAAATCCGGTTCCGTGACAGATATGCAGGCCGGGACTCCGAGCACTGAAGTCCACAATGTGCGCACTATGGCGGCTGCCTCCCTTTTCCCGTAGACAGGCTCCAGCTTTTCCCCGGCTTCCCTTATAAATGATTTCAGCAGCATCAGCCTTCTATGATCTCCGTCAGGAAATCAGTGATGTCGAGACCGGCAGTCCTGACCATCTTCGGCACGAGGGATGCGCTCGTCATACCCGGAATCGTATTGACTTCCAGAAAATAAAGGTCATCTCCCGAAAGGATATAGTCCACCCTCACCACTCCGGAGCATCCGAGTCTGCTGTAGATTTTCTTCGAGGCCTCCTGAATCCTCTTCGTGATTTCTTCGGAAACAGGGGCAGGGCATATCTCCTCGCTGAATCCGTTGTACTTCGCATCATAGTCGAAGAACTCGTGATCCGTCACTATTTCTATCACCGGAAGAGCCACAAGCTCCTTCCCGTTGAAATAGACGGCATCCGTAAGCTCCCTTCCCGGGATGAACTGTTCGGCGATAATCATCTTGCCTTCGGAGAAGGCTTCCTCAACGGCTGCATCGAAGTCTTCCGCCTTTTTCACTTTCACCACCCCGAAGCTGGATCCCCCGTCCGTCGGCTTCACGAAAAGCGGCAGTCCGAGTCTGGAAATCACTTTTCCGGACAGATCCGGAGTCACTTCCCCCTTGCGGATGAACACATCATCGGCACATTTCACATAGTCCACGTTCCTGAGGTAGTTCTTGCAGGTAAACTTGTCGAAAGTGATGGCGGAGACGAAAGAGCTGCAGCTGCTGAACGGCACCCCGAGCATCTCAAGATACCCCTGCATCAGGCCGTTTTCGCCAGGATTTCCGTGCTGCATTATATAGGCATAGTCGAACTTGACTTTCTGTCCGGCCACTTCTACGGAAAAATCGGTCTTGTCGATTTGGGGACGTTGCCCTTCGGGCAATATGACCCTTACCGAATTCTTTTTCCTGTAGGCTGCGAGAGACCATTGCCCGAAACGGGCAAAAATCTCATAGACATCATATCTGGACCCGTCGATACGGGAAGAGACAAATTCTCCGCTGCGGCAGGATATCTCCCACTCCGAGGAGTCGCTGCCGTAAATGACTGCAATAGTGCTGTACTTGCTCATATCAATTGAAAAAATCTTCGCTGCCGCTGTCTGTCACCACATCCGCATCGCTGCCGTCGCAGTCCAGATTCAGATGCATACCGGCCGGGGCCACGAACTTTTCGTCTCCGGAGATACCCAGCGTACCGTCCTGAATCACTTTGTTCATGAATATGCCCCATATCGGGAGAGCCATGTTCGATCCCTGGCCCAAAGCCAGCGACTCGAAATGAACCTGACGGTCCTCCGCTCCTACCCACACGCCTGCCGTCAGAGCCGGAGTATATCCGATGAACCATCCGTCGGCCTGATCATTCGTCGTGCCGGTCTTGCCGGCAATCTCGCCCATAAGATGATATTTGTAGCGCAGGCGGACAGCCGTACCTCCGGTCACCACGCCCTGCATCAGGTTTGCCATCAGATATGCTGTCTGGCCGCTTATGGCTTCGCGTTTTCGGTTGCTGAACTCCGAGAGAAGATTTCCCATGCTGTCCTCGATTCTGGTCACGAACATCGGTTCGACATAGACGCCACCGGAAGGGAATGTATTGTATGCGGAGACCATTTCATACAGAGACAGGTCTGCCGGGCCCACGCAGAGCGACGGCACCTCGTCTATATGGCTTCCTATGCCCATCTTCCTCATCATTTCAGCCATGGCGTGAGGGCCGAACTGTTTCATGAGATATGCCGAGATGTTGTTGCTGCTCTTGGTCAGCCCCCATTTCAGCGTGACGGTCTTGCCTATCCATTCGTCGCTGTCCGTACTCTGCGGAGTCCAGACATCATCCCCTACGAGAAACGATTGCGGCACATTCACCACCTGGTCGCACGGGGTCATGCCCTCCTGCATGGCCAAAGTATAAAGGAATGGCTTGATGGTAGAGCCGACCTGCCTCTTGCCCTGACGGACATTGTCGTACTTGAAGTACCTGTAGTCCGGGCCTCCGACATATGCCTTCACATGTCCTGTTTCAGGTTCTATGGCCATGAATGCGGCACGAAGATGAGCCTTGTAGTATCTGATGGAGTCGTCAGGAGTCATAAGGGTGTCAATATACCCCTTCCCGTCCCAGGAGAAGACCCTCATCTTCGTTCTTTCCCTGAAACTCGCGTTTATCTCCTGCTCCGAAGCCCCTCTGGATTTCATGGTACGGTAACGGTCGCTCCATCGTCTGGCCTGTGCCATAAGCCTGTCGATGGTAGCCTTGTCCACATCGTTCGAAAACGGCTTGCGGATCTTGCTTTTCTGGTCACGCCAGAAACTTTTCTGCAGATCCAGTCCGAGATGTTCCGCGACGGCTTCTTCCGCATATTGCTGCATCTTGTAGTTTATGGTAGTATATATGCGCAGTCCGTCCCTGTCGAGGCTGTATGGGGTACCGTCGGCCTTCTTGTTCTTGTGGAGCCAGCCGTAAAGTTCATTGTCCGCCCATTGGAGGGAGTCCACCTTATAATCCTCATAAACGCTGTACGAGGACCTTTTCGGTTCCTTGGCATTCATGGTGCGGCGGAGCATGTCCCTGAAATAAGGAGCCAGACCGGCATTGTGATCCTGTACATGATATGCGAGGGTAATCGGGATATTGCTGACGGAATCGGCGGCAGCCTCAGTCAGATATCCGGCCTTGGCCATCTGTTTCAGTACGAAATTCCTGCGGCTCAAAGCCTTGTCCGGATTCAGGACAGGGTTATACCGTGTCGGCTTGTTGACCATTCCCACAAGCATCGCGCTTTCCTCTACCGTCAGCTCGGAAGGGAGCTTGGAAAAAAATGTCTGGGAAGCGGTCTTCACTCCATAGGCGTTGCTGCCGAAAAAGACAGCATTCATATACATCGCCAGTATCTCGTTTTTCGTGTAGTTCCGCTCCAGCTTGACTGCCGTAATCCACTCCTTGAGCTTGATCCAGATCATCTTCATCTGCCTGACGCCCGGGAGGCTGCCGCTGAGGTCAGCCCGTGGATACAGGGTCTTGGCCAGCTGCTGGGTGATGGTGCTTCCGCCGCCCTGGCTTGAATCGTTCATCAGCAATGTCTTGACCAGCACCCTCGCCAGACTCTGGAAATCAATGCCTGAATGTGAATAGAACCTGACATCCTCCGTAGCGACAGCTGCCTGCACCAGATACGGGGACAGCTCGTCATAGTTCACATATGACCTGTTCTCGATATGGAATGTCGTCAGTATCTCCCCGTCCTCGGCTATGACCTGAGTAGCCAGCTTGCTTTCCGGATTTTCCAGTTCCTCGAAGGAAGGGATGTCCGCGAAAGCCCACACGGCCAATATCAGCAGGATGACCGAGAGCACAGGTATCAGGAGAATGATCCAGAACCATTTTACTATACGCTTCTTGGTGATGTCTTTCATGGCAGTTCATTTGAGCTTGAGAGGGTGATCCAAAAGGGGCTTCGGGCCGCGATAAGGGACTTTTGAGCCGGCCTCTCTGTGTAAGAACTGCAAAATTAACAACAAAATCCGGCATTCAAAGGCCTGATGCAAACTTTCTTCGAGAATGAAGGACAAGAAGAAACTTGCCGGCTGCAAATAATAAGGCGAAATATTATGCTCCGGGAAAATTTTCGTACTTTTACGGAAGACTTGGATAAAATATGGAAAAAGAAAGGCATCTGATTCTTGTCGCCGGAGGAAGCGGCACCAGAATGGGCGGGAACATGCCCAAACAGTTCATGGAAATCGGCGGCAAGGCCATCCTTCACCATACATTGGAACGTTTCATAGATGCCGTCCCCGACATCAGGGTGACGGTAGTGCTGCCCGATGCATGGAAACAGGAATGGATGGATTACTGCTACAGAAAGAATCTGATATGCAGCCAGAAACTTGTTTCAGGGGGCATTACGCGCTTCCATTCGGTAAAGAATGCCTTAGGACGGGTTCCTGACGGGGTGCTGGTGGCCGTGCATGACGGAGTCAGGCCATTGCTTTCCACCGACATGATAAGACGGCTTTTTTCAGAGGCAGATATGCACCCGGCCGTAGTTCCGGTAGTCCCTGTAGTGGACACACTGAAGGTTCTGGACAAAAGGACGGACAGGGACGGACAGACGGAACTCGTACCCGTGCCCGGAGAAAAGGCCGACAGGAGCAGGCTTTTCGCTGCGCAGACTCCCCAGATTTTCTGGTCGGAAATCCTGAAGAAAGCCTATTCGCAACCATATTCCACCGCCTTTACTGATGATGCGTCAGTTGCCGAGAGTTCCGGCGTGGAAATAAAATATCCGGAAGGCGAACGATACAACATCAAGATCACCACTCCGGAAGATATGACCGCTGCAGAAGCGCTTTTGAAAATCCGGTGAAAAACTACTTTTCCCCGCCGGCTTCCTGCACTTTCTTTACATTGGCGGAAAAACTGGTATTCTGATATTCCTTGACCCATACCTGACGCTCGATAGCCTGATCCAGCGATATCTGGGTCTCTGTAGACTGCACATACGGGATTTTCTGAATGGTATTCACCAGAATTTCCATCAGATGGTCATGGTTGAAGCAATATATTTTCAGCAAAAGGGCGTATTTGCCGGTGACGAAATGGCACTCGACGATTTCCGAAATCTTCTTGAAAGCCTCGATCACTTCAGGATACTTGTTGGATTCCGAGAGAGAGACGCTGACATAGGCGCACACGTTCAGACCCAGAGCCTGAGGCTTCACCAGAAGTCTGGACCCGGTGATGACACCGTTGGCCTCAAGTCTTTTCACCCGCTGATGGATGGCGGCTCCCGAAACCCCGCACTCCCTGGCAATCTCCAGGAAAGGCATTCTTGCATTCTTTACAAGAAAAGACAGGATTTTCTGATCAATCTGATCAATGTGATAACTTTGCATGCTTAAAAACTTAAAAACTTTTTTCCAAGCGCGAAGTTATAATAATTTTTTTAAGAAAAACAACAAAAAAACGTCACATTTGTCAGCGCGAACCCTTACGCCACCTCCTTTTGCCCGTAGGAGCACCCTCTTCGACAATCTTCCGGCACTCGTCTTCAGTCAGACGTGAAGCGTCACAGTCTTTCGGGATCTTGTAATTTCCTCCGTCGTATTTGATATACGGTCCGTAATTTCCGGCGATCACCTGTATGCCGCTGTCCTTGAAATCCAGAATTATCTGTTTCTGCGGCTTCGTATCTGACTTGCCGATGATTTCGATGCACTGTTCAAGCGTCACGCCGAACGGGTCCGTCCCCCTAGGCAGGGAAACGTTCCTGTCCCCGTATTTCAGATAAGGGCCGAAGCGGCCTTTTGTGGCCAGAATGTCTTTCCCCTCATATTGGCCGACGATGCGCGGCAGACTGAAAAGCTTTATGGCGTCTTCCAGCGTAATGCTCTCTATCAGCTGGCCGGGAGCGAGGCTGGCATATTGTTTCCTGTCGCCTTCACCTTTCTGTACGTAAGGTCCGTATTGGCCGTATCTGGCCACTAAAGGCTCGCCGTCGGACGGATCCACGCCCAGTTCCCTGCTGACATGGCTGTACTCCTTGTTGTTCAGCGTCTTTTCGACTGTCTCGTGGAAAGGGGCATAGAAAGAGGATATCATGTCTTCCCATTCCAGTTCTCCGGATGCCACCTGGTCGAATTCCTTTTCGACATTGGCTGTAAAGCCATAATCGAGGATGTCCTTGAATTTGTCGACCAGAAAATCGGTGACTATCATGCCTATCTCCTGCGGAATGAGCCGGCCTTTTTCCGCCCCCACGGTCTCTTCCCTTTCCACAGATGAAATGACCCCGTCCTTCAGGACATAGTCCGTCACCTGATATTTCTCTCCGGCCTTGTCACCTTTCACGATATATCCCCTGCCCTTGGTAAGGGTGGAAATGGTAGGGGCATATGTGGATGGACGGCCTATCCCGAGCTCTTCCAGCTTCTTCACGAGGGAGGCTTCTGAATATCTTGACGGCGGCGCAGTAAACCTGCATTCGGCAGAAATGCCTTTTTCCTCCATCAGTTCTCCGGCATTGAGTTCCGGAAGAAGCACAGCCCCGTCCTCCTGTTCTTCATCAGGCGTACCGGCCGAGAGCTTCAGAAAACCGTCGAAGAGCACTTCCACAGACTGTGCGGAAAACGTCTCGCTGAATTTATCCCCGCCTATCTTTATGTCTGTCTTGAGTATCCTGGCATCGGCCATCTGCGAAGCGACAGTCCTCTTCCATATGAGTTCGTACAGTTTCTTTTCCTGAGGAGTGCCCGATATGGAAGTATTGGCGATAAAGGTGGGACGGATGGCCTCATGCGCTTCCTGCGCCCCCTTGCTCCTGGTCTTGTACTGTCTCGGCTTCGAATATTCCGGACCGAAAGTCCCTGTCACGTATTCTTTCGCCGCATTGATGGCCAGAGAAGACAGGTTCGTCGAATCGGTACGCATATATGTGATGTAACCGGATTCGTACAGGGTCTGCGCTATGCTCATGACTTGGCTTACAGGGAGATGAAGGCGTCTGGCCGCTTCCTGCTGAAGGGTGGACGTGGTGAAAGGGGCGACCGGAGTCTTGGTACCCTCTTTCTTCTCTATGCCGCTTATGGAAAAGACGGCTCCGATGCATTTATCAAGGAAGTCCGCGGCTTCCTCCCCGGTCTTGAACTTCTGGTCCAGAACGGCTTTCACCAGAACTTTCGCCGGCTTGCCTGCGGGATGGAAAACTGCCGACACGCGGAAGTACATCTCCTTTTTATAGGCTATAATTTCCTTTTCCCTGTCGACTACGAGCCTCAGGGCTACAGACTGCACCCGGCCTGCGGACAGTTTGGGCTGTATCTTCCTCCACAGCACAGGCGAAAGTTCGAATCCGACCAGACGGTCGAGGACCCTGCGTGCCTGCTGCGCGTCTACAAGACCCATATCTATTTCTCTCGGGTTCTCGATGGCATTCCGGATGGCGTCGCGCGTAATCTCATGGAAGACTATCCTGCGGGTGTTCTCCTTCTTGAGGCCCAATGTTTCATAAAGATGCCATGATATGGCCTCCCCTTCACGGTCTTCATCGGATGCCAGCCACACGGTGGTCGCCTTTCCGGCAGCCTTCTTCAGGTCGGAAACTATGGCCTTCTTGTCAGACGGTATCTCGTATTCCGGCTTGAATCCGTGTTCGATGTCGATGCTCAGCCTGCTTTTGCTCAAATCCCTGATATGACCCTGACTGGACTTGACATTGAAACCGTCTCCCAGAAACTTCTGGATCGTCCTGGCTTTGGTCGGGGATTCGACTATCACTAAATTTTCTTCCATAACATTTTCTTTTCAACAGATCCCGGCGCCGGCCGGAACGGAATTATCCGTAGCTGTAATCCAATGAATTTGCAAAGTAAATCACAATCAAAGTAATTTTCAAATTTTGTTGTCAGAATGATGATGCAAATTGATGATTTTACGATTTTATCACTGACTTACGGGATTTTTTCGTAAATTTGAAAGTTATTTTCGGGCACGGCGGAAAAACAGGCATTTTTGGCGGGAAATACCGCCGGCGCGACATTTTAAACACGATAAATACGATAAAAATGGGGTTTTCTTTCTTGACACAAGAACTGGCCATGGATCTCGGGACGGCAAACACCGTGATCTTCCAGAATGATGAAATAGTGCTGGACGAGCCGAGCATCATAGCGATAGACAACAATACGGGGAAACCGATAGCTCTGGGGCAGAAAGCCAAACTGATGCATGAAAAGGTGAATCCGAGCATCAAGACGATAAGGCCTCTGAAAGACGGAGTGATTGCAGACTTCAATGCAGCGGAAATGATGATCCGCGGCTTCATAAAAGAGGTGAACAACAGGCGCAGGTCCCTGTTCACCCCGAACCTGAAAATCGTGGTGGGAATACCTTCCGGCAGTACGGAAGTGGAAATCAGGGCCGTCCGTGATTCTGCGGAACACGCCGGAGGCCGCGATGTCTACCTGATTTTCGAGCCGATGGCCGCCGCCCTCGGAATAGGGATGGACGTGGAAGCGCCGAAAGGGAACATGGTAGTGGACATAGGAGGCGGTACCACTGAAATCGCCGTCATTTCCTTGGGAGGCATCGTCCAGCAGAACAGCATCAAGGTAGCCGGTGACGTGTTCACGAGCGACATCCAGTATTACATGAAGCAGCAGCACAATATAAAGGTGGGTGAAATCACTGCCGAAAAGATAAAGATCGCGGTAGGTTCTGTCATCACCGATCTGGATGTCGAGCCGGAACCTCTTCTGGTGAGGGGGCCGAATCTGATGACGGCCCATCCGGTGGATGCGACCATCACATATCAAGAAGTGGCCCACTGTCTGGACAAGTCCATCGCCAGAATAGAAGCGGCTGTCCTGCATGTGCTGGAGCAGACGCCTCCGGAACTGTATGCCGACATCGTGGAGACGGGCATCTATCTGTCCGGAGGAGGAGCCTTGCTCCGCGGACTGGACAAGAGGCTTTCGGAAAAGGTGAACATACCGTTCCACGTGGCTGAAGATCCTCTCCGCGCAGTGGCGAGAGGCACTTGCCTTGCACTGAAGCACACCGACCGCTATCCTTTCCTCATGAGATAGGATGTCCGGAAAAGGGAACATATTCAGGATATTGTCAAATGCAGCTGTCTTCATTCTTTTGGAGGTAGCTGCATTGATTATGCTCAGGAACAACGGCCGGATGCAGGATATCTGGATATCAAGAGGCGTCCGCAACTTCCAGGCTGCCGTATGGGGAGGGACAGAGGCTGTCCGGGACTATTTCTCATTGAGAAAGGAAAACGACAGACTCGCCGAAAAGAATCACAGACTGGAAAATCTGGTCAGGGAATACAGGCAGCTTACAGGCATCGACATTCCGGCTGACAGCGCGGACGACATTTCCGGAAGATTCCGGTTCACCCATGCCCGCGCCGTGAAAGTGAGCAGGAACAAGCAGCACAACTACCTGATTCTGGATAAGGGTACGGACGACGGTATAAAAGAGCTGTCCGGAGTGATTACGGACAGCGGCGTGATAGGGATAATAGACGCTGTCGGGGAAAGATATTCCTATGCCCGCTCGTTCCAGAATTCCGGAATGACAGTCAGCGCGCGGATAGGCTCCGACGGGCCTGTAGGCGAAATGATCTGGGACGGGGTTTCCAGCAACGGGGCCGTCCTCATGGCAATCCCCCTCCATATACCGGTGCAGCCGGGCGATACTGTCTATACCAGCGGTTTCTCTTCGATTTTCCCTGCGGACATCCCGCTTGGCATCACCGGCGAAGCCACGGTGATAAACGGCTCCACATATAATATTCAGGTGACGCTTTTTACGGACTTCAGTTCCATCAAATACGTAACCATAGCGGAAAACAACGATGACGAAGCCATAAAAGAACTTGAAAACAGAGATGAAGACTGAACAGAACACTACACTGATGTATATCCTGCTGGTGATAGCGCAGATTCTCGTCTGCAATTTCATCAATGTGGGGCCTTATGTCTTCATTTCAATCCTGCCGGCCATCATACTGTGCCTGCCGCCGACAATCCCGTGCATACTGCTCATGCTGCTGGCATCTGTCTCGGGTCTGGCCGTAGACTGGCTGGCTGAAGGCATAATCGGGCTTAATATGGCGTCAATCCTTCCCGTAGCCTTCATCCGGAATCCGCTGTGCCGGCTTCTGTTCGGCAGGGAGCACATGGAAAGGGGCGAAAATTTCTCCATCAGGAAAAACGGCATTTCAAAGGTCGCCGCAGCCATAGTGATCTGTCAGGCCCTGTTTCTGGCAGTGTACATCTTTCTGGACGGCGCCGGAACCAGACCGTTCCTGTTCTGCCTTTCAAGATTCGCCGCTTCCCTCCTGTGCGGCTGCCTGCTCTCTCTGCCTGTGGTCAACATGCTAACTTCCAATGAACGGTAAGGAGGGACGGGCCTGATGAAACTGGACAAGCCAAATAAACTCAAGATCGGTCTTATAGTAGCTGTCGCAATACTTCTGGCCAGACTCTTCGTCATCCAGATCGTGGACGAAAAGTACAAGATAGATGCGAGCAACAATTCCATGGTCTATTCCATGATATATCCCCCGCGGGGAATAATCCACGACAGGAACGGCAAGATTCTGGTCGGCAACAAAATGGCATACGACCTGCTTGTGACGCCGAAGGAAGTGGAGGAATTCGACACTCTGGCATTGGGCGAAGCCTTGGATGTGCCAGTGGATTTCATCCGGGAGAAAATGCAGGAATATTACAGGGACAGGAGGAAGATAGGCTATCAGTCGGTGGTGATGATCAAGCAGATGACTCCGGAACGGTACATGAAATTCGCCGAGATTGCCTACAAGTTTCCGGGATTCAGAGGTCAGGCCAGAAGCATCAGGGAATATCCGTACAATGCCGGCGGGAATCTTCTCGGATACGTGTCTGAAGTCGATGCAGCCTTCCTGAAAAGCCATGAAGGATACAGCGCCGGAGACTATGCAGGCAAGACAGGGATAGAAGCCACTTGCGAAAAGTACCTCAAGGGGGAAAAAGGCTACAACATATACCTGCGGAACTCCCACAACAAGATTGAAGGCCGCTATCGGGACGGGGAAATGGACAAGGCCTCCGTACCGGGGAAAGACATAAACACGACAATAGACGCCGAGCTGCAGCACTATGGGCAAATGCTCATGCAGAACAAGGTGGGAAGTCTGGTGGCCATCGAGCCGTCTACCGGGGAAATCCTGACTCTGGTATCGAGCCCGGGGATTGATGTGGATATGCTGGCGGACATCGGCTCGCACTATAACGAAATCCTTGCAAACCCCTACAAACCCATGTTCAACAGGGCGGTACAGTCCGCCTATCCTCCGGGGTCGGTCTTCAAGCTGGTAAACGGCCTTATCGGGCTTCAGGAAGGGGTTTTCACCCCGGACACGGAATATCCGTGCCACATGGGCTACCAGTTCGGAAGGAACAGGCTGGGATGTCATGAACACCGGTCTCCCCTTGACTTCGAGGAGTCCATCATGATGTCCTGCAATGCCTACTACTGCTATGTCCTGCGCGGAATCCTCGAAAACGGGAAATACGGCTCCGTGGCTGAGGCTCTGGATTCATGGAAAAGATATGTCGGCAGTTTCGGATTCGGCAGGAAACTCGGAAGCGACTTTCCGTCGGAACTCGGAGGCTTCATACCGGATTCCAAGTATTATGACAAAGTGTATGGCGAAGGACGCTGGAAAGCTACCAACGTGATTTCCCTTTCCATCGGACAGGGGGAAATAGGATGCACCCCGCTGCATCTAGCCAATCTGTGCGCCACCATCGCCAACAGAGGGTATTATTACATCCCTCATCTGATAAAGGACTCGAAGGAAGTGTCCATAGACGCGAAATACAAGAAGCCTCAATACACCTTGGTCGACACATCGTATTTTCCGGAAGTGATAGAAGGCATGTTTCGGGCGGTCAACAGCGGTTACGGCTCTGGCGGGACAGCCACCATAGCCGCGGTGAAAGGACTGGATATCTGCGGCAAGACGGGGACAGCCCAGAATCCGCGCGGAGACGACAACTCTGTCTTCATCTGCTTCGCCCCTAAGGACAACCCGAAGATTGCAGTCGCGGCATATGTGGAAAACGGCTCTTTCGGGGCACGCTGGGCTGCACCTCTGGCATCGCTTTTAGTCGAGAAATACCTGAACGGCGAGATAGGCGGAAACAGGAAGTACCTCGAACAGATGATGCTGGAGGGAGACCTGATGGATAAGGTCAAAACTGATTGACACATGGAAAAGTTCAGAGGAAGAGGACTCAGGGAAACACTTGACTGGCCGTTGATCATCAGCTATCTGCTGCTTGTGCTCATCGGCTGGATAAACATATATGCCTCTGTGCAGTCGGCAGAACCTGCATCCATATTCGATTTCAGCGCCAGAAGCGGGAAACAGTTCATCTGGATGATTACGGCTTTTGCCTTGGGAGCCATAGTACTCTTCGTCATCAGCCCGAGATTCTATGAAAGTTTTTCCCTCCCGATCTATCTGGCGACCATAGCCCTGCTGGCGGCAGTCATCTTTCTCGGCGTGGAAGTGAAAGGCTCACGGTCATGGTTCGAATTCGGGCCTGTACGGTTCCAGCCGGCGGAAATCTCGAAAATAGCGACATCGCTGATGCTGGCCACGGTCATGAGCCAGTACGGGTACAAACTGTCGAATATAAAGGATTTCATCCTGACCGCAGCCATTATTCTGGTGCCTATGGCAATCATTGTCGCCCAAAGCGAAACAGGCTCCGCATTAGTTTATGTCGGCTTTATTTTCGTCCTTTACAGGGAAGGATTGTCCGGATGGCTCATCTTCATGATTGGCGTAGCCATCCTGCTGTTCATATTGACATTGACAGTGTCGCCTTATTTTTCGATATTGGCCTTGATGGTCATAGTCACATTGTGCAACAGCCTGTTTCCGGGAAAGATGAAGAAATGGCTTCTGGTCATGCTGCCGGTCTTCGCCGTCCTCGGTCTTCTGCCCTGGGGGCTGGAGCGGATAGCGGCGATCACCCATGCCGGAGAGGAATCCTTCCTGCGGACGTTCAGACCCGAGTTTTTCCTGGCAGGACTCGGGGTGCTGGCGCTGCCTTATTACGCCATAAAGGCCTTCCGCGAAAGAAACACTTTCAAATGGCTTTCGATAGCGGCTTTCATCGCCGGTCTCCTGCTGGTTTTCTCGGTGGACTTCATCTTCCACGATGTGCTTCAGGATCATCAGAGAAAGAGGATAGAGGTGCTTCTGGGGCTGAAAGACGACCCGACAGGAGTAGGATATAACGTGAATCAGTCCATGATAGCCATCGGTTCGGGAGGACTGGTCGGGAAAGGGTTCCTGAAAGGGACGCAGACCACATACGGTTTCGTGCCGGAACAAAGCACCGACTTCATATTCTGCACGATAGGGGAAGAATGGGGCTTCATAGGAAGCGCCCTGACGATATTGCTTTATGCCTTTCTGATATGGAGGGTGATGCATGACGCAGAACGGAGCCGGGAAAACTTTACGCGGATATACGGATACTGCGTGGCCAGCTGCATCTTCATGCATCTGTTCATAAACATAGGCATGACCATAGGAATCATGCCGGTGATAGGGATTCCGCTGCCGCTTGTCAGCTATGGCGGGTCTTCGCTCTGGGCTTTCACGGTGATGCTGTTCATCTTCATCGCCCTGATCCGTCATGAACGGAGATATTTCGGATAATCCGGAGCCGGAGTCCTCTATTCGGCTCCGTAAAGATATGCGCGCTGCTCTTCCGTAAGGGTATCTATCTCGCATCCCCATGAGACGAGTTCGCGGCGGGCGACCTCAATGTCGATGGATTCCGGCACATCGTTCACCATACGTCCGGGAGTCCTCGGTATCACTGCCCTGTTCTCCACCAGATATTTCGCGCTCAATGCCTGGATGGCGAAGGACATGTCCATGATTTCAGCCGGATGGCCGTCGCCCGCAGCCAGATTCACAAGCCGGCCTTCCGCCAGAATATAGACGATGTTCCCGTTCGACAGCCTGTATCCCATGATATTCTGTCTGGCCGGTCTGACCTCCACCGCCATCTGCCGGAGGGCGGCTACATCCACCTCGACATCGAAATGGCCGGCGTTGCAGCATATGGCTCCGTCCTTCATTTTCAGGAAATCGGAGGCTGTGATGACTCCTTTGCAGCCTGTCACGGTCACGAACACATCACCCTGCGAGGCCGCGTCGGACATTTTCATCACCATGAAGCCGTCCATCACGGCTTCCATCGCCTTGATAGGATCCACTTCCGTGACAATCACCTTCGCTCCCTGTCCCTTGGCCCGCATCGCCACTCCCTTGCCGCACCAGCCGTAGCCTGCCACCACGACTGTCTTTCCTGCCACGATAAGATTTGTCGTCCGGTTTATCCCTGTCCATACAGACTGGCCGGTACCGTATCGGTTGTCGAAAAGATGCTTGCAGCCGGCATTGTTCACCAGCATCATCGGGAACAAGAGAGTATGAGCCCTGTTCATGGACTGGAGCCTGAGTATGCCGGTGGTAGTCTCTTCGCAGCCTCCGATCACCTCAGGAATGAGGTGTCGGAACTCGGAATGCATGAGGGAGACCAGATCGCCTCCGTCATCTATGATGATATTCGGTCCTGTCTCAAGCACATTGCGGATATGTCTTTTGTAATCCTCGGATGTGGCTCCGTACCAGGCGAAGACGTTCAGGCCCTCATGGACCAGGGCTGCCGCCACGTCATCCTGAGTGGAAAGAGGATTGCTTCCGGTCACATACATGCTTGCCCCGCCCGCGGCAAGGACTTCGCAAAGGTAGGCGGTCTTCGCCTCCAGATGGACGGAAAGCGCTATTTTCAGACCTTCGAAGGGCTTCTCACGGATAAATTCCTGTTCCAGCCCGTTCAAAAGAGGCATATTGTGCCTTACCCAGTCTATCTTCATCCGGCCGTCCGGCCAAAGTTCCGGATTTCTTATCTCATGTGCCATATCTGCAATCCTTTTTTAAATCAGGGTGCAAAGATAAATAAACTCGCCCACTTACGGATAAAAATCGGAGGAATAATGATGACCGGATGTTTCTGCCGGCAAAGTATTGGACAAAGGCAAATTTTCAGTATTTTTGCGGGACAATTCGAAAGCTAACATTTAAAATAGAGACAAAATGGGACTTCTAAACGGGAAAGTCGCCCTGATAACCGGAGCGGCAAGAGGAATCGGAAAAGCTATTGCACTGAAATATGCATCGGAAGGTGCCGACATCGCATTCACTGACCTGGTAATCAACGAAGCTGCTGAAGCTACCGTAAAGGAACTCGAAGCATTCGGAGTAAAGGTCAAGGCATATGCATCGAATGCGGCCGATTTCGAAGAGACACACAAGGTCGTGACCGAAATCCTGAACGAATTCGGACATATCGACATCCTCGTGAACAATGCAGGCATCACAAAAGACGGGCTCATGATGAGAATGACCGAAGCCCAGTGGGATGCCGTCATCAACGTGAACCTCAAGTCTGCCTTCAACTTCATCCATGCAGTGACACCTGTCATGGCAAAGCAGCGTAAGGGCAGCATCATCAACATGTCTTCAGTAGTGGGCGTATCCGGAAATGCAGGACAGTGCAACTACTCCGCTTCGAAAGCCGGACTCATCGGATTAGCCAAATCCATAGCCAAGGAAATGGGCCCTCGCGGAATCCGTGCGAACTGCATCGCTCCGGGATTCATCATTACAGACATGACCAACGCCCTTCCGGAGAAGGTGCGCGAAGAATGGGAAAAGCAGATCCCGCTCAGACGCGGCGGTACTCCTGAAGATGTGGCCAATGTAGCCCTCTTCCTCGGATCCGAACTTTCATCATACGTCAGCGGTCAGGTCATCCACTGCTGCGGCGCCATGAATTGCTAAATTTTTCTTTTTCCTGAAAATATTTTTCCTTTTCCATACATGCCTGCATCCTGAGGCAGGTATATTTGAGGAAAAATGGAAAATCTGAAATATTGTCTTGAAAGCCTCGCGGATCTGGCTCTGCCCAGATGCTGCATGGTCTGCGGAAGACAGCTCGGAACAAGGGAAAATCATCTGTGCATATACTGCTCGGCTGATTTTCCCTTTACGCGTTTCTGGCTGTCTCCCCATAACAGCATGGCCGACCGGTTCAACGGCATGATAAGCCGTACCATGGATGAAAATCCTGACAGAGAGACATATGAAAGCTATTCATATGCCGCCGCTCTTTTCTTCTATCACGGGGAAGCCGGCTACAGGCAGATTCCCCAAGGACTGAAATACCGGAAAAGGTTAGGCGAGGGCAGGCATTTCTCCAGAATGCTGGGAAATAAAATCTTCCCGTGCGAATGGTTCGCGGACGTGGACATGGTCGTCCCCGTGCCGCTGCACTGGAAAAGAAGATGGACTCGCGGATATAATCAGGCTGAAGTGATAGCCGCAGAACTGGCCGGAATACAGGGCTGTGTCATGGAAACGCGTCTTCTGACACGGAACCGGCAGACGGCTACGCAGACGAGGCTTTCCGTCGAAGACAAGTCCGCCAATGTACACGGCGCATTCGGCTTAGTGGAGAAGACGGCTGCCGTCTGCTCTCCGTCCCATATACTGCTTGTAGACGATGTTTTCACCACCGGGGCGACGATAACGGCATGCCATCAGGTATTGAGAAGCCGTTTCGGGACAGGAACGAGAATCAGCGCGGCCACCCTCGGCTTTGTCACCAGCGGATGAATTCAGGCTTCGGAGAGTACGGACCTGTATATTTCCATCATGCGGTCCGCCAGCACTTCCTCGGTGAATCCGATAGAATACTCCAGCCCCCTCCTTATCATGGTCTTCCGCAATTCCCTGTCGGAAATCACCTGTGAAATTTTCTCCGCCAGATCATGTGCATCGTCAGGGTCTGCGTACAAGGCCGCATCCCCTCCGGCCTCCTCCAGGCAGGAGCCCGTGGCCCCGATAGCCGGGACCCCGCTGCACAATGCCTCCAGCACCGGTATCCCGAACCCTTCATATCTGGACGGATACACGAACACCTCCGCCATCTGATAAAAGGCCGGAAGATCTTCCGTCGCCACGCCCGAAAGTATCTTCACCCTCCCGGCCGCTCCGCATTCCACGGCCGCAGCCTCGACACGGTCGGCATATGGCGTCCGCTTTCCCACTATCACCAGACTGAGTTCCGGAAGTTCCTGCAACGCCCTTACTATCAGTTCCGCATTCTTTCTCTCCTCTATGGTCCCGACATTCAGGACAAACCTTTCCGGCAGAGAAAAACGCCGTCTGACATCCTCTTTTTGCTCTTCCGTACACTTTTCCCGGAACCGCGGATCGCAGCCCTGATATGCCACGGATATCTTCTGCTTCGGGATGAAATAATATTTGACGATATCCTT
Source organism: uncultured Bacteroidales bacterium (assembly GCA_944323845.1). Classification (GTDB taxonomy): domain Bacteria; phylum Bacteroidota; class Bacteroidia; order Bacteroidales; family UBA932; genus Cryptobacteroides. The sequence continues at coordinate 12,158 of CALUUA010000005.1, read as the reverse complement.
CGCCGTACACTGGCTCACGGCTATTATCCTGTCAGCCTTTCGGCATGAGGATCTGAACTTCAGATTGAACAGATGGCGGTTTATCCAGGAATACGTATGCGGGAAAAACAGGAAAATAAGATCGTGTATGGTCACTATCGCCTTTGTCCGGCCGGCCTTGCGGATGCCGGCAGGCAGATCGTTGCCCAGACCGTGGAAAATGTCCGCCCCTCTTTCCGCCACTTCATGCGGGATGCCGTAACGCTCCCACAGTTTCGGAAAATATTTCAGGACAGGATGTTTCGGATAGCATATATTGACGTTCGGCAGCTTCTCTATCCGGTCCAGAAGTCCGTTTCCGCGCCTCTTGCTGACATATACATCGAACTGGCAGTCAGGGTACCGCCTTGCCAGCGAACTGATGACAAATCTGCTGTAGTTTCCGAGTCCGGCCCTGTTTCCTGCAGCCTTTTTCCCGTCGAACGCTATTCTCATATCATTTTCTTCTGAAATTATACAAATTTACTTTATTTTTGCCAGAAATTCATCTGGTAGCCGATATAACTCACATGATACTGCCGTCCCGAATGAAAAATCCAGCACCACGCCTGTTCCTGCTTATTCTGGCCTGCCTCTTTTTCTGCGGAAGGACTGTTTCGGCACAAGTCCGGCTGCCGTCATTCGATGAAAGTTTCCGGACGATGAAATTCAATGCCGTGGGAGACCTGCATTACGGAATAGACGACTACACGAAATATGCACCGGCCGCCCTTACGCTCGGGCTCAAGATATGCGGATACGACAGCCGCAGTTCATGGGGAAGGATGGCTGTTTCGGACGCCTTTTCGGTGGCGGTGATGACAGCCGTCGTAAACGGGGTGAAATACACCGTGCGCAGACCGCGCCCGGACGGCACGTCCGACAATTCCTTTCCTTCAGGACACACGGCGACGAGTTTCATGACAGCCGCCATGCTTCACGAAGAATACGGATGGAGAAGCCCATGGTTCAGTTTCGGAGGCTATGCCATAGCTGCGGCGACCGGGATATCCCGCGTCATAAACGACAGACACTGGATGTCGGACGTAATCGCGGGAGCGGTAATAGGCACAGCATCAGTCAAGCTCGGATATTGGCTGGCAGACCTCATCTTCAAGGACAGATATCTGAACGAAGCCTGGGACGAGCCCCGTTTCGGATTCGACATTTCACGCAAATACTATGACATCGGGCTTTACACCGGATACAGGTTCTTCCTCGGAATGAACGGCAAGCCTCATCTGACAGGCGGAGGAACTTCAGGAATAGAAGCATCCATCCCTGTCTCCAACTCCGATGCGCTGAAAGGCACTGCAGGCGTGGCCCTCCGTGCCGGAGTGAACTCATGCATCGCTTCAGACATACCGTCATTCAACACCTACGACTGTCTGGCCGGGGGATACTGGAGACGTCCTTTCGCCGGAATATTGGAAGCAGACACCCGACTTCTCGTCGGATATTCCTTTGTCGGGAACCGGCAGACATCTGCGACTGCCGGCATTCTGGACGGCCTCGCCCTCTCCGCGGAATGCGGGCTAGCGATTACTACGGGAGAGAACTTCAAGATAAAGGCCTTCGCAGCATATGAAGCAGTGCGCTTCACAGTGCGAAAGCCTTTGGTTCATTCCATCGTCCTCGGAGGGACGGCGTCATTCTTCTGGTAGGCTATGACAGCCGGTCTCAGATGACCTTTACCTTGAAGATAGCCTTGTGTATCTTCCCTTCTCCTATAAGAGGGGCATGTGCCATGTCCGGAGCGAATGTCACCGCTTCTCCCGGAGCGATGGTACGCGTCTCCTCGACCGGATCCTTGTAGAAAAGGATATCCTTTACAGTGTTCATCTCTCCGTCCGGTATCCTGCATTCGCTGCGCGGCTTGACCCCGAATGTCTCTTCCTTGGAAAGCGGCACCTGAATGTCGATATATTTGTCATGGACCTCAAGTCTGGCCTGCTGCGGAGTCTTCATGTCGCTGTCGACGATGTTGACGAAAAGATTGTCTCCGTCGATTATATGCTTGCCGTTTTCGAGAGCGTTCAGATCATGTGTCTGGATGAACTCTATGGCCTTGGCATAATACGGATTGTTTTTAAGTTTGTCTTCCATAGCGTCATTAATTATAAAGGTTCATACCGAGTGCTCCGGACGGGGATCGAACCCGTACGGACATTTCTGTCCAAGGGATTTTAAGTCCCTCTTGTCTACCAATTCCAACACCAGAGCTATCAGACTGCAAAGATAAAAAAACGGCCGGTTTATGCAAGCAGTTTTTTTACAAGCGTGGAGATAAGCCTGCCGTCCGCCTGTCCGGCAAGACGCTTGGTGGCGATGCCCATTACCTTGCCCATATCCGACATCTTCGAGGCTCCGGTTTCGGCAATTATCTTTTTCAGTTCAGCCTCCGTTTCTTCTTCCGACAGCTGTTTCGGAAGGTAAACCTCCATGGCGGCAGCCTCTGCCAGCTCGTTCGCGGCAAGTTCAGGGCGGTTCTGCTGCGTATAGATTTCCGCGCTTTCCTTACGCTGCTTTACGAGTTTGCCTATGATTTTCACGATGTCGGCATCGCTGACTTCTCCGTTCGCCCCTTCGGAAGTCCTGGCCAGCAATATGGCGGCCTTTATTCCCCTTAGGGCGGCAAGGCGTACCGTTTCCTTGGCTTTCATGGCAGAAACCATGTCTGCCTGAATCTGTTTTTCAAGTTCCATATTCTCAGTTTATCAATTTTCTATTTGAATTTCTCGTAGCCCGGCATGGCCAGACCTGAGATGAAGTCCTTCACCCGTTTGTCGTTTTTCGGACAGATAAGCAGAACGTCATCCGTGTCGATCACCACGAAATCCTTCAGTCCCGTGACCGCCATGAGCTTGTCCCTGTTTTCGGATATGATCAGGGATTCGGCATTGTCCTTGGAAAGGACATAATCGGAATTGAAGACATTCCCGTCCCGGTCCTTTTTGTTTATGCTGTTATACAGTGACTCCCATGTGCCGACATCTGCCCAGTCGAAATGCGCAGGATAAAGCCATGCCTTCGCCGTCTTCTCCATCACGCCGTAGTCGATGGATATCTTCATGCAGTCCGAATAGGCCTTTTCTATGAAAATATCTTCGACAGGACTGCCTATCGCGTTCTGCCATCCGGCGAAAAGCCGGGTCACCTCAGGCAGATATCTTTCCATTTCCGCCCGTATGCTGTCCGCCCTCCAGACGAATATTCCAGAATTCCAGAAAAACTCTCCGGAACTGAGGAACACTTTGGCCAGCTCTACATCCGGTTTCTCCGTAAATGTCTTGACTTTCATTACTTTCTGTCCGGAATCCGAACATCTGCCTCCGCTCACCTGAATGTAGCCGTAGTTCGGATCAGGCCGTGTCGGCACCATGCCGAGCGTCATCAGCACATCCTTTCCGGATGAATATTCCATGGCTGCCAGAAGATCTTCCGAAAAAGAACCCTCCTCGCCTATTATATGATCGGCCGGAGTCACGACCATCGTCGCTTCCGGATTCCTTTTCAGCAGAGTATATGTCGCATATGCTATGCAGGGGGCGGTATCGCGTCCGTATGGTTCCAGCAGGAGATTTTCCTCTTTCAACTCGGGAAGCTGTTCCCTGACCAGAGCCCCGAGCCTGTCGGTAGTGACGACGATGACATTGTCCTGAGGGACTATCCTCGAAAACCTGTCATATGTGTGACGCAGGAATGATTTCCCTGTCTGATTCACTTCAAGGAACTGCTTCGGGCGTGCAACCCGGCTCATAGGCCAGAATCTGGTACCTATGCCGCCTGCCATTATTACACAATAGAAATTGCTGTTCATATCCGCGCAAAATTTTTCATTTTCCTACATTATGATTCCCTGCCTGCAATATTTACATGAAGACAGGGATAAAGGCGTCCGGAAAGTATTTCAGTTCGTATGTCTCCCCTTTGAAAACTACGCTTACGACATCGAAACAGGCCTCCGCGTCCGTCTGTCCGTTCTGCGTCATCCATCTGACTGCAGCGGCGGCAAGTTTCCTCTGCTTGGCCGGGGACACATACTCTTCCGGCTCGGCTTCCGTCGGAAAAATCCGGCTCTTGACCTCTACAAAATGTATTCCGTCCCTTGCCATCGTCACAATATCTATTTCCAGGTGTCCTGCCCTCCAGTTCCGGGCCAGGACAATGTGTCCGGCGTCCATCAGATAAGCTGCCGCCAGCTCTTCCCCTCTGCGCCCGACCCTGATTCTGTCACCGCAACGGCCAGCCATGCTTTCCTCCTTCTTTTATCCCTTCCGTAATCCGTCAGTAAAATGTAACTACTGTCACTCCTGTCCCGCCGAACTGTATATGCTCGTCGGCTGCCGATGCCACGCCCGGCATTGTCTTCAGCATTTTCTGGATTTCCTCCCTCAACACGCCCGTACCTTTCCCGTGTATGATGCGCACGCTCGGAATGCCGAGCATGATGGCGTCGTCTATGTATCTGGTCACCTTTTCGATGGCATCGTTCAGACGTTCCCCCCTCACGTCGAGTTCAGGGCTGAAATTCAGCTTGCGTTCGGATATGGATGTATCTATCCGTACCGATGACGTCTTGGGGACGAGATCCTTCACGGCATCACGATACTCGTTTGAAGTGATACGCTCCACCTTGTCTGAAGTCAGTTTGGAACTTATGTTCCCGAATGTGACTACCAGGGATCTGGCCGACACCTTCGACACTTCCCCTACCATACCGTTCGATTTCAGGCGGACTTTTTCCCCCGGCTTCAGAGGTGCGTTCCGGAACTCTTCCAGCTTGCGCTGCTGCTCTTCCAGAGCCTCCATCTCCTGCCTTGTCTTTTCATCCGCCCGCTGCAGCTTTCTCTGCCTCTCCCTTTCCTTTCTGGCATCTATCTGTCTTATTTTCTTCTCTATATAGTCGTCCTTCTCCTTCTGCTCCTGCTCTTTCTTCCGGGTAAGGGCGGAAACGAAATCCTGAAGTTCCTTTCTGGCCTCTTTCGTAATCTCTTTCTCGGCCTGAGCCTCCTTTATGGTCTTGATGGTATGCTCCACCTGCCTGTTGGCTCCCGCCACAATCTCCCGTGCCTCTCTGGCGGCCTCGTCCAGAATCTCCTTTTTCTTCTGTCTGATTTCCTGAAGTTCTTTCTGATACTTGTCGGTAATGCTTTCCAGAGTCTTGTCGGTATGCCTTATCCTTTCCAGTTTCTCATCCAGAGCCTTCCTGTTCCGGGCAATCTTCCTGAGATTCCTTTCTATCCCCACGAATTCCTCCCCGGCCCTGTCTTCGGCATCCTTGACGATATTTTCCGGCAGCCCCATCTTTCTGGCCAGCTCGAAGGCGAAGGAATTACCGGGCAGCCCCATTTCCAACCTGAACAGCGGTGCGATTTTCTGCGCGTCGAACATCATTGCTCCGTTTACCACATGGGAACCGGCAGCCGAAGCATACAGTTTAAGATTCGTATAATGGGTGGTTATGACTCCGTAGGTTCCCCTCCGGTCCAGTTCCGCCAGAATGGCCTCGGCTATCGCACCCCCGGCCGCCGGCTCCGTACCGGATCCGAACTCGTCAATGAGCACAAGCGTCTTTTCGTCCGCATTCATGACGACTTCACGCATATCCGCAAGGAAAGAACTGTATGTACTCAGATCGTTGTCTATGGACTGGTCATCGCCGATATTGACCATGATCCGGTCAAAGACAAGCATTTCGGAAGTCTCGGAAGTGGGGATGAGCATACCCCATTGGAACATATACTGCAGCAGGCCTACCGTCTTGAGACAGACGGACTTTCCGCCTGCATTGGGTCCCGATATCATCAGTATCCGCTTTTTGTCGGTCAATGTGACTGTAAGCGGGACGATTTCCTTTCCTTCCCGTTTGAGGGCTTTTTCCAGAAGCGGATGACGGGCCTTCCTGATACTCATCTCCCCTGTGGACGACAGGATCGGCATGCCGGCGATCATGTCCAGTGCAGTATTGGCCTTGGCCATGATGAAATCCAGTTCTCCGAGGTATTCGGCGGCATAGAGCAGGTCCGGCACGTAGGGTCTCAGGAATTCCGAAAATTCCGCGAGTATTCTCAGGATTTCCCTGTTTTCGGCAAATTTCAGCTCCTTTATCCTGTTTTCCATCTCCACGATTTCGGCAGGTTCGATAAATGCCGTCTTACCTGTGGAAGACTCGTCGTATATGAAGCCCGGAACGCGTCTCTTATTGACCGCAGGTACCGGAATCAGCAGCTTTCCGTCCCTGACGGAGACAGAAGCGTCCTTGTCGGCTATCCCTTCTTCCTGTATTTTCTTCAGTATGGAATTAACGCGGCGGGATACGGCACCTTCGGTATCCCTGAGGGATTTGCGGATATCGGCAAGCGCAGGAGAAGCGGAATCGCGGATTTCCCCGAACTTGTCGAGTATGGCATCCATGCGTCTCTGCACTTCCGGGAAAGACATTATGGGGGCGGACATCCGCTTGAGGGAAGGATATATGCCGTCCTTTATGGACGAGAAGAAACCGGTAGCCTTGCGGACTGTCTCCAACATGGTGCGCAGCTTCTTCAGGGACATCAGGCTGATGTATGACGAAGGCGTCTCCAACAGCTTGAGAAAGCCGAGACAGTCTATATATCCGCTGGTCGGGAAACTCTCTTCGAACATCAGGATAAGGCGCATTTCATCCGTAAGCTGCAGCCTCTCACCTATGATTTTCCCGTCCGTCGCGAAACTCTCCGACATCGTCCTGCCTACTGCATATTCCGTGACACAACGGTCCGCAACGACCTTTCTGACGCGGTCGAACCCTATTTTCTGTTCCAACCGCGCATCTATGACAACACTCTGACCTCCGTCCAAGTCCTAACCCTCCTGTACTTTTGAAAAAGATTTGTTCAGCAGCAGCTGAAGTTCGTTTGCGCTGCCGAGTGTGGTAATATTGCCGCCTTTGACAAATGAAATCCGGCCCGTCTCTTCCGACACCACTATGACATCCACATCCGTCATCTCGGAAATCCCTATGGCAGCCTTGTGCCTCATGCCGTATTGTGCCGGGATATCCGTCTTCTCAGTAATCGGTAGCGTGCATCTGGCCGCGATGATGTGGTCGCTGCTCATGACCATGGCTCCGTCATGCAGAGGGGAATTCTTGAAAAAGATATTCATTATGAGACGCTTGCTTATGATGGCGTCTATCCTGTCCCCTGTTTCGATGACAAAATCCACGGGCGATTTGTGAGGGATGACTATCAGCGCACCTGTTTTCTGCTCCGACATGGTGCGGCAGGCTTCCGTCACTTCCTTCACGGCCGCCGATCCCATGGTCCTGGTCTTGTTCCCTAAAAGTTTGCCGATAAAGCCGTTCTGACCGGCTTCCATGAGATACCGGCTTCCGAACCTTATCAGGAATTTCCTTATTTCGGGCTGGAAAATCACTATCAGGGCTATCAGTCCGACATCCAGAACCTGACCCAGAATCGCCGACATCAGCCTCATGTTGAAAGCCGTGACCACTACTCTGGCGACATAAAGGGACAGGATGGCAACGAATATGCTCATGGCGGAAGTCCCCCTTATCCAGCGGAACACCACGAAGATAATGAGCGCCACAAGTATGATGTCGAGTATGTCTATGAACGACAGGTTCAGTACCCCGAATATCGCCAGCAGCATATACCTCTAATATTGTTCTGTTTACATCCTGCAAAGATATGCAAAAGCCGAGAGCGGAGCAAAACTTTTGAAGTTTTTAATTCAAAATGTTGAAAATTAAAATATTAATCGTATATTTGCAGCCCGCAAAAATATACTGCGGAGAATAAGTTATTAACAAACAATTAATTAAACAAACCAATGCCTGGATTAATTGGAAAGAAAATCGGAATGACTTCCGTTTTCGGTGCTGATGGAAAAAATATTCCATGCACCGTAGTTGAGGCTGGTCCGTGTGTTGTTACGCAGATTCGCACAGTAGAAAAAGATGGTTATGCCGCTGTGCAGCTTGCCTATGACGAAATTTCAGAGAAGCACGCCAGCAAGCCTCTCATGGGGCACTTCGCAAAGGCAGGAACCACACCTAGGCGCAAACTTGTCGAATTCAAGGCAGATTTCGCCCAGGAGCTCAAACTAGGCGACGTTCTCACGGTAAGCGATGTTTTCGCGAACACCACTTATGTAGACGTTGTCGGTACTTCCAAGGGTAAAGGTTTTCAGGGAGTCGTAAAACGCCATGGCTTCGGCGGTGTCGGCGGACAGACGCACGGCCAGCACAACAGACTCCGTCACCCGGGTTCTCTCGGTGCATCTTCATGGCCTTCCCGCGTATTCAAGGGAATGCGCATGGCGGGACACATGGGAAACGAAAGAGTGAAGATCTTCAACCTTGAGGTGATCAAGATCATCCCTGAAAACAATCTTCTTGTTCTGAAAGGCTCTGTACCTGGAGCAAAAGGTTCATATGTAATTTTGGAGGATTAAGGTTATGGAATTGTCAGTTTACAAAATTGACGGAACAGAGTCCGGAAAGAAGGTTGTTCTCAATGATGCCATTTTCGGCATTACGCCTAACGACCACGCTATTTATCTTGATGTAAAACAGTATCTGGCCAACCAGAGGCAGGGTACAGCCAAGACAAAAGACCGTAGCGAAGTAGCTTACAGTACAAAGAAGCTTATCCGTCAGAAAGGTTCAGGCGGTGCCCGTCACGGCAGCTTGAAGGCAGGTATCTATACCGGAGGCGGCCGCGTGTTCGGTCCTAAGCCACGCTGCTACCGCACCAAGCTGAACAAGAAACTCAAACAGCTCGCAAGATTCTCGGCCCTTTCATACAAGGCACAGGAGAATGCCATCATCATGGTAGAGCCGTTCACCATGGATGCCCCTAAGACAAAGGAATTCATCCAGATCCTGAAAAACCTGAAGGCAGGAGACAGGAAGATACTCTTCGTGCTTCCTGAAAATTCAGCCAACATCTATCTCTCCTCACGGAATATCCCTTACGTAAAGGTCATCTCCGTAGACGAGATCAACACTTACACCATCATGAACGCATATTCAATGGTAATGGTGGACGGTGTTCAGGATATCCTCGAATCTAGAATCAAATAAATCGACTGAGTGATGGGAATCATAATTAAGCCTATAGTAACTGAAAAACTTACGGTTCAGGGCGAGAAGTTGAACCAGTACGGTTTCATTGTTGACCGCAAAGCAAACAAGATACAGATCAAGGATGCCGTAGAGCAGATGTACAATGTGTCGGTAGCTTCGGTCAACACGGTAAACTACCACGGGAAGAAAAGATCCCGTTTTTCAAAGTCAGGAGTCCTCAAAGGCCGCGACAATCACTTCAAGAAAGCATATGTCACTCTTGCCGGTGATGACAAGATTGATTTCTATAGTAACATTTAAGGTATTGTAACAATGGCAGTAAGAAAATTCAAACCGGTAACCCCGGGACAGAGAAATAAGGTAATTAGTGCTTTTGACGACATTACCTGCACTGTTCCTACGAAATCACTGTTGGCTCCTCTGAAAAAGTCAGGCGGACGCAACAACCAGGGAAAAATGACAATGCGCTACATCGGCGGCGGTCACAAGAGGATGTACCGTATCATAGATTTCCTCCGCGACAAGGACGATTGCAAGGCTACTGTGATGACGATCGAATACGATCCGAACCGCAGCGCACGTATCGCATTGGTACAATATGAAGATGGTGTAAAGAAATACATCATCGCACCTAACGGACTGAAAGTAGGTCAAGTCATAGCTTCCGGCCCGGGAGTCGCTCCCGAAGTCGGCAACACTCTTCCGCTCTCTGAAATTCCGCTCGGTACCCTTATCCACAACATCGAGCTTCATCCGGGACAGGGCGCAGCCATGGCACGCAGTGCAGGCGCATTCGCCCAGCTCGCAGCCCGTGAAGGCAAGCATGCCATCATCCGTCTCCCTTCAGGCGAGACCAGAATGGTACTCGTGACTTGCCGCGCAACGGTGGGTACCGTATCCAATCCGGATCACAACTTGGAGTCTCATGGAAAGGCTGGACGCAACAGATGGCTCGGTCGCAGGCCTCGCAACAGGGGTGTCGTAATGAACCCTGTGGATCACCCGATGGGTGGTGGTGAAGGCCGCGCTTCCGGTGGACATCCGCGTTCACGCAAGGGTCTGCCTGCTAAGGGCTACAAGACACGTAATCCTAAGAGCACTTCAAACAAGTTTATCATTGAAAGAAGGAAAAAATAACGGAATAAAACTTTAGAGATTATGAGTCGTTCATTAAGAAAAGGTCCTTATATCCAGGAAAGTCTGGAAAAGAAAATTCTTGCTATGAATGAAGGTAGCATGAAGAAAGAGGTTGTCAAGACTTGGTCACGTGCAAGCATGATTTCTCCTGACTTCGTGGGACACACCATAGCCGTTCATAATGGAAACAAGTTTATTCCTGTTTATGTGACGGAGAACATGGTAGGCCACAAGCTCGGAGAGTTCGCTCCTACAAGAACATTCAGAGGCCATTCGGGCAATCGTAAATAATTAAAATGAATCAGAAATTATGGGAGCTCGTAAAAGACTGATGGCCGAGAGGCTGAAAGAAGAAAAAAAGCATATAGCTATAGCTAAACTGAATGATGTTCCGACTTCACCTCGGAAAATGCGCCTTGTGGCCGACATTATCAGGGGTGTGGAGGTGAACAAGGCACTCGACATTCTCAAATACTCGAAGAAGCACGCTTCAATAAGTCTGGAGAAAGTCGTTCGCAGCGCCATTGCCAACTGGGAAGCCAAAAACCAGGACAAGGCAAGCGAACTGGATAACGGAAACGTTTACATCAAGACCCTCATGGTCAACGAAGGAAGGACACTCAAGAGAATCCGTCCTTGTCCTCAGGGAAGGGCCGGCAGAATCCGCAAGCGTTCAAACCATATCACCGTTATCCTCGATGTAAAGAAACCATCAACAACAGTGGAGGAATAAAATATGGGACAGAAAACTAATCCTATCAGCAACAGAATCGGTATCACCCGGGGTTGGGACTCTAACTGGTGTGGTGGTGACTATGCTGCAAAAATCGCGGAGGACTACGAAATCCGCAAATATCTGGTAAACCGTCTTGCAAAGGCAGGACTTTCAAAGATAGTCATCGAAAGGACACTGAAACTCATCACTGTGACTATCCACGCTGCCAGGCCCGGCGTCATCATCGGCAAGGGCGGCTCTGAAGTGGACATGCTCAAGGAAGAGCTGAAGAAAGTGACGAGCAAGGAAGTCCAGATAAATATCTTCGAGGTAAAGAAGCCAGAAGTGGACGCACATTTCGTGGCTGACAACATCGCTCGCCAGATCGAAGGCCGTGTTTCCTACAGAAGGGCCATCAAAATGGCCGTAGCCACTACCATGAGAGTGGGCGCAGAGGGAATCAAGGTTCAGATCAGCGGTCGTCTCGGCGGCGCCGAAATGGCCAGAAGCGAAATGTTCAAGGAAGGCCGTACTCCTCTCCACACTTTCCGTGCAGACATAGATTACGCTCTTGCTGAAGCTCACACCAAGGTGGGTGTCCTCGGCATCAAGGTCTGGATCTGCAACGGTGAAGTCTATGGAAAGAAGGATCTTTCCCCGAATGCAGGCATAGCAGCTTCGCAGGCACAGAACTCGGCCCGTCAGGGCGGCGGCCGCGGAGACCGTCGCCGCGGAGGAAGGAACCGCGGCGGTGACCGCAAGGAAAACAGATAATTTTTCTGTACCGAAATAAGAAAAGGGATGGCGGAATCTTTCGTCATCCCTTTTCATTTCAGCTGCATATGCCTGGAGAAGGCGGAAAAATGCGGATATTTGCCGGCTCCGAATCAAGTGCAAAACGACAAATTATTCAAAAAATTTTGTGATTTCAGAATAATGCAGTATATTTGCAGTCCGATTCGAAAGAAGAGGATTTCGGGGTGTGGCGCAGTTGGCTAGCGCATCTGGTTTGGGACCAGAGGGTCCTGTGTTCGAGTCACAGTACCCCGACATAAAAAAGAGGCCGACCCAAAAGGGATTTTTTGAGGTCGGCTTCTTTTGTGTAATGCAGAATGATATGAGGCCGACCCAAAAGGGATTTTTTGAGGTCGGCTTCTTTTGTGTAATGCAGAATGATATTCGGCTGCAATTTTT
>CALUUA010000004.1 GCA_944323845.1 uncultured Bacteroidales bacterium | reverse complement strand
GTGTGGGGGACCTTCCTCTCAGAACCCCTAGGCATCGTCGCCATGGTGGGCCGTTACCCCGCCATCTAGCTAATGCCCCGCGAGCCAATCCGTCACCTGGTCGCCCATTTCATCATATACCCATGCAGATATATGACATATGGGGGTTTAGTCGCCGTTTCCGCCGGTTATCCCCCTGTGACGGGCATGTCGCTCACGTGTTACGCACCCTTCCGCCGGTCGCCGCCAGATAGTATTGCTACTCTCCGCGCTGCCCCTCGACTTGCATGTGTTAAGCCTGCCGCTAGCGTTCATCCTGAGCCAGGATCAAACTCTTCTTTGTATATTTCTATTTTTCTAAAGCCTGTCCTTTGCTCTGTTTTTAATTCTCAAAAAGAATTAACGCTCTTTTATTTGGTACTTATTGCTTGTACTTTTAGTCTTTCAGTATTTCAAACAACTTTAAAACTTGCCGTTATTTCTCAAACGGGCTGCAAAGATACGGACTTTTTTCTTTCCTCCAAATAATTTCCTGATTTTTTTCAATATTTTTCAGAAAATCGAACAGTTTTTATACTTTTGCCCGACCGAAGCATTTTGAATATGGTATCATACTGGCAGATATTTCTGATATTCGCCAAAATCGGCGCATTCACCATCGGCGGAGGCATGGCCATGATTCCTCTGATCCAGGGCGAAATCGTCAGAAGAGGCTGGCTTAAGGAAGAAGATTTTCCCGACATAATAGCCCTATCACAATCCGCTCCGGGTCTTCTCGCCGTAAATATCGCCATATTCACAGGATACAGGCTGAAAGGGACGAAGGGGAGCATAGTAGCCACTATTGCCAGTGTCCTGCCGTCGATATTGATCATACTCCTGATAGCCATGATCTTTACCGGATATCAGGACAATCCGGTCATCATACGCATATTCAAAGACATACGTCCTGTAGTGGTGGCTCTGATAGCCATACCCATGCTTCAGATGGCAAGGAAATCAAACAGGCACTGGTGGTCTTATCTGATTTCGGCCGCAGTTCTGGCGCTCGTTGGCGTACTCAAGGTCTCACCTATATATATATTGATAGTGGTCATCGTCATTTCTTTCACAGTGGCCAAATTGAACGACAAGAAAAGAAGAGACAGCATCAGATGATAATAATAGAACTTTTCCTGACATTTTTCGTGATAGGCTTGTTCACGATAGGCGGAGGATACGCCATGCTGTCCCTGATCCAGACGCAGGTCGTGACGATTCATGGATGGATAGACGAGAACACTTTCACAGACATCGTGGCCATATCGCAGATGACGCCAGGCCCCATAGGCATCAACAGCGCCACTTATATCGGCTACTCCGTCCTGGCAGAAAGCGGAGCCCCGCATTTCCTGTGCATACTGGCGTCTTTCACGACAAGTCTGGCCGTAGTACTGCCGTCTTTCCTGATTGTGCTGGCCATGTGCAGAATGTATTACAAGTTCAGTGACAACAGCATTTTCACCGGCGTGATGGACGGTCTCAAACCGGCCGTAGTGGGCCTGATAGGAGCTTCCGCCCTTCTGCTTGTCACGCCTGAAAATTTTCCGGACTGGAAAAGCTGGGTGCTTTTCGCCCTGGCTTTTGCCGTATCATGGATATGGAAAGTGAATCCGATACTCACAATCATTGCCGGAGGCATCCTGGGTTTTGTTTTGTACTGATCAGGACAGGCCGATGACAGAATATTTCTTGGACTGATGAACTGGTTTTGGGAACTTCTTACGCAGCCTTCAGCGATGCAGACCTTGCTGATACTGGCGATAATTGCGGCAGCAGGGCTGGCTCTGGGCAAAATCAAAGTCTGGGGTATATCTCTGGGGATTACATTCGTGTTCTTTACGGGGATATTGGCCGGACATCTCGGGCTACGCGCAGACAGAGCCATGCTGGCTTTCGCCCAGAACGCCGGTCTGGTCATTTTCGTGTATTCTCTGGGAATGCAGGTCGGTCCCGGTTTCTTCTCGTCATTCAAGAAAGGTGGAGTGAAACTGAATATACTGGGGATGGCGGTAGTGCTTACCGGTTTCGCCATGGTAGTGCTTATCAGCATGATATGGGGCAAACCGGTCACTGAAATGGCCGGACTGTTTTCAGGGGCTGTCACCAATACGCCCATGCTCGGAGCCGCACAGCAGGCAGCCCTGCAAATCCATCCCGGGGATTCCGAAACAGTCAATACCATGTCTCTGGCCTGTGCCGTAGGATATCCTATCGGGGTAATCGGGATGATTGCCGTCATAATCATACTCCGCAAGGCCGGAGGAAACAAGGGCGGGCAGTCCAAGCCGTCAGCTGAACCTGCGAAGCCTTTCATAACTGAGTATCAGGTGAGCAATCCCGCAATATTCGGGAAGACAATCAGGGAAACGACATCGCTTGTGTCGGCAAGATTCGTGATTTCCAGAGTGTGGAGAAACGGGAAAGTCAGCATACCGACATCCGACACCGTCATCATGGAGCATGATCACCTGCTCGTGATATCAAGCCAGGAGGATGTAGGGAAAATACAGGCCATTTTCGGAGAAAAGGAAAACAAGGACTGGAACAGGGAAGGCATCGACTGGAATGCGATAGACAGGATACTGATTTCGCGCCGGGTTCTGGTCACAAAGCCGCATCTGAACGGTGTCAAGCTCGGCTCTCTACGGCTGCGCAATCTGTACGGAATCAATATCACCAGAGTAAACAGAGCCGGCATCGACCTGCTTGCGTCCCCTAACCTGAGGCTCCAGATGGGAGACAGGCTGACGATTGTCGGCGAAACCTCCGCCGTGGACAATGTGTGCAGGATTCTCGGCAACGAGGAAAAGAGGCTTAACGAGCCTAATCTGATCGCCCTGTTCATCGGACTCGCCCTCGGAGTGATACTTGGAAGCATACCGTTCCGGTTTCCGGGAATGAGTATGCCGGTAAAACTCGGAATCGCAGGCGGGCCTATCATAGTGGGAATCCTGATGGGGGCATTCGGGCCGCGTTTTCATCTGACGACATACACTACGCAGAGCGCCAACCTCATGCTGAGGGAGTTCGGCCTTGTGACATACCTTGCCGGACTGGGACTCGATGCCGGGAAAGACTTCTTCGAGACAGTGCTCTGCACGGAAGGCCTCGTATGGATAGGACTTGCTTTCGCGATGGCGGTGCTTCCGACTCTTCTGGTGGGGTTCATTGCGCAGAAATTCCTCAAGACAGACTATGCACGCAATGTCGGGATGCTCTGCGGAAGCATGGCCAACCCTATGGCCCTTACATACGCAAGTTCGACTGTGGACAATGACGAACCCGCCGTCAGCTACGCTACAGCCTATCCTATGGCAATGTTCGCAAGGGTAATCATCGTCCAGCTGGTCATTCTGCTGCTCGCCTGAGCTCGCGGCAACGGCTCACGCCCCGGCAAGAAAAGCCTTGTTCCTGACATGCACCGATCTCCAGACGAATATCATGTAAATCAGGATGAAAACTGTGTTCAAAGCCAGTTTGCCCGCCATTCCCCAAGGTGACGAAGCGAAGGTAACCCCTTCGAATAAGAGCCTGTCTGCGCCAAGCGCAATACCGCAAACTACCCCCATTCCGATCATGATACCGGCAATCCTTCCCCATTTATACGGAATAGGATAATATTTGTTCCCGAGCACGACACTGATCACGAACATTACGGCATAACTGGCCAGATGTCCCCATGCCGCGGCATAATATGAATATTCCGGCATGAAAATGATGTTCACTATAGCCGTCACGACAAGTCCGGCCAGCGTGATATGGACAGCCACCGAGGTCTTTCCGGACAATTTATACCACATGGAAACATTGAAAAGCATACCCAGAAGCATATAGGACAGAAGCATGATGGGGACAATGCTTATCCCTGCCCTGAAATCCCGCCCGAGTATCAGGGAAATGACATCAATATACAGGATAACCCCCAGAAAGATAAGGCCGCAGAACGCTGTGAAGTATTCCATCACTACCGCATAAAGCGCCTTCGAATTCCTGTCGGCAGCCCTCTGGAAGAAAAACGGTTCTGCCGCGAATCTGAACATCTGCACGAAAAGCGACATGATAACGGAAATCTTGACGCCGGCCTGGAAAATGCCCAGACTCGACTGCCAGACTTCCGAGCCCGTATCGAAGAACCTGAACAGTATCCTGTCCAGAAAATCATTGACGATACCCGGAAGAGCCGCCACCATCAGCGGGAGAGAATATGCGAGCATCTGCCGTGCAAGCTTCCTGTCGAACGAAAACCGGAATTTCAGCAAATCCGGAACAAAAAGAAGCATGCAGACTATGCAGCTGATGAAAATGGCGAAAATCACATAGCTGAAATCCGGCTCCGGAGATATGAACGACAACAGCCACATGTCACCGGATGTCAGATCCGCGACTTCCTTTCCGGCCGCCTCCGCCGCTTTTCTGCAGGCTGACGCAAAACCGAAGAAAAGGAGGAAATTCGCCCCGGTCTCCGTCAGTATCTTCACTGTCTTCAGCAAAGCGAACTTCAGAGCCTTGTGCTCCTGCCTGAGTCTGGCGAAGAGTATGGCGGTTATGGAATCGCAGGCCAGAATCCCGCCGACATACATTATGCAGCTCCTGTAGCCGTGATAGCCGAGCATATCGGCAATATCTCCGGCAAAAAGCACCATCAGTCCAAGGAAAAGCAGGCTCACTGCGGCGACCATGCCGAGCGCATCGGAATAGACCTTCATCGGATCGGTGTCCGGCTTGTTGGCGAATCTGAAACACCCCGTTTCAAGACCCAGGACAAGTACCACCTGAAGCACGGCGATATACGCCATGAACTCTGTCACTACGCCATAGCTTTCAGTGGTCAGAAGTCTGGTGTAAAACGGGACAAACAGGAAGTTTATCACCCGGGCGAGGATGGTGCTCAGCCCGTAAAGGGCGGTTTCACCCGCAAGCTGTCGTAAAGGATTTGCCATATCCGGCAAAATTAAATAATTTCAGCAACTTTTTACGGCATTTCTGCATCTAATATGAAATTAAGGGAATTTGAATAAAGTGTGACAGAAATGAACAGATTTATTCCGAAAGCATTACTACTCATAACAACGATAATTTCAGCAGCCGCCTGTTCCAATTCGCTGAATCAGGAAAGGGCCGCAAAAAGCGAGAAAGACATGACATTCAAGACACAGAGCCGGACTGCAGGTCCGGAATTCGACATTGTCACCGACATGGGGACAATACGTATCAGGCTTTACAATGAGACTCCTGCCCACAGGGACAATTTCATCAAGCTCGTTTCAGAAGGGTACTATGACGGGGTGCTTTTTCACCGCGTCATCGACGGATTCATGATCCAGACAGGAGATCCCCTGACCACGAATCCCGCCAAATCAGACTATTACGGCACAGGCGGGCCGGGCTATACCCTCCCTGCGGAATTCAATCCTGCACTTACACACAAAAAGGGAGCGATAGCTGCAGCACGTCGCGGCGATGCCGCAAATCCGAAGAAAGAATCTTCCGGTTCACAGTTCTATATCGTACAGGATGCCTATAACTGCAGCCAGCTCGACGGCGAATACACTGTGTTCGGAGAGACCATAGACGGCTTCGATGTCATAGACGCCATCGCCGCAGTACCTACCGACAGACGGGACAGGCCGATAGATGATATCCGTATCAGGCATATCGTTCCCGTCCAGGCCGAAGGCACGGCCGATGAAAACAAATCCGCAGAATAATCAAATTATTTCCGCTCGGAAATAAAATATGGCACGGATATTGCAAATTTACTTAACCGAATAGTTTTTTCATAGGTTAAGTTTTAGGTTAGAATTGCGAGCCAGTCCCGGTGTGAATCAGGACTGGCTCATCTTTTTATTTATGCCTGCGTACAAGCTCCTTTTCGAGATCCGAAATGGAGAGCCCGCGTTCGACGAGGAGCACAAGCAGATGATATATCAGGTCGGAGGCTTCGTAAATCATGGCCGAGTCATTATGCGCGACAGCCTCGATAACGGTCTCGACGGCTTCTTCTCCTACCTTCTGGGCAATCTTGTTCACACCCTTGTCGAAAAGCCTGACTGTATAGGAACCCTCCGGCCTCTCGGTTTTCCTTTTGCGGATCACTTCCTGCAATTCCCTGATAAAACCCTCATCCTCATCTGTTCCGAAACAGCTGACGGCACCGGTATGACATACCGGCCCCGAAGGTTCCGCCTTGACTAAAATGGTATCCATGTCGCAGTCTGCGAATATTTCCTTTACGGTCAGGAAATTCCCGCTTGTCTCTCCCTTTGTCCAGAGACATTGCCGCGTGCGGCTGAAAAAAGTCATTTTTCCGGATTCTAAAGTCCTGGACAGAGCCTCGGCATTCACATAGCCCAGCATCAGGACTTTCAAGGTCGCAGAATCCTGGATTACCGCCGGTATCAGTCCGTCCGGATTCTTTCCGAAATCCAGATCTTCAGTGTTGAAATTCTTCTTTATCATAACAGTCTGATTTTAATTCCATATTCATATGCGGACAGGGATGCCTGCTTCGGCCAGCCGCTTCTTCAGGTCAGGAATCCGGACGTCTCCGTAATGGAAAATAGAGGCCGCCAGAGCCGCATCGGCATTCCCTCCCGAAGGAGAAAGCACCTCGACTATATGTGAAGCATTACCTGCTCCTCCTGAAGCTATCACCGGAATATCCAGCATCCCGGAAAGCTCCCTGTACGCAGAGCAGGCATAACCGCCGCATGTGCCGTCATGGTCCATAGAAGTGAAAAGTATCTCGCCAGCTCCCAGACTTTCAGCCTGTCTTGCCCATGAAAACAGTTCCTTTTCCGAAAACCTGCTGCCGCCATGAGTCGTGACGAGCCAGTCCCCGTTCACATTCTTCGCGTCTATAGCCACCACCACGCACTGCGAACCGAACCGTGAAGCCATTTCTGAAATCAGGGAAGGATTCCTGACCGCCGCACTGTTTACAGAAACCTTGTCTGCTCCTGCCCGGAGCAATACCGCAGCGTCCCCGACACTGGAAATGCCGCCGCCTACCGTAAACGGGATATTTATATTCATGGCTATGCGTTCCACCAATGCCGAAAAGGCCTTCCGTCCTTCAATGGTCGCACTGATATCCAGAAAGACAAGCTCGTCCGCCCCCTGCCCCGAGTATGCCCGGGCCATCTCCACAGGATCGCCCACCGACTTGAGCTCCAGAAAATTTATCCCTTTTACCGTCTTTCCGTCCTTGATGTCCAAACACGGTATGATTCTCTTGGTCAGCATAGTTCCAACAGCTTGATTTTCCCTTCATATATGGCTTTGCCCACTATCACGGCTGGTACTCCAGCCTCTTCGAGAGCCTCAATATCGTCCATGGTACCGACACCTCCGCTTGCGACAAGTCCGATATCGGGATAGCCTGACAACAGTTCCCTGTAAAGTCCGACTGCCGGGCCTGAAAGCATACCGTCTCTGGAAATGTCAGTGACTATGACAGTCTTCAGGCCTTCAGGGATGAATGCGGACAGAAGATCGCCGATGCCTGCCGATGAACTTTCCTGCCATCCCTTGACAGCCACGAGGCCGTCCCTGACATCCGCGCCGAGCACCAGTCTTTCTCCCCCGAAATCTTTCAGCCACCCGATGAAGCGGTCCGGTTCCGCACATGCCACACTCCCGCATATGGCACGATACGCGCCTGCATCGAATACCGAAGCCAGAGCTGCACGCTCACGGATTCCTCCGCCGAACTCCACATTCAGAGATGTCCGCGAAACGATATCCTCCAGCACTTTCTGGTTCTCGGGAAAGCCGGACTTCGCCCCGTCGAGATCCACCAGATGAAGCATCCTCACCCCGCAGTCCTCAAATCTTTTCGCCATATCCAGAGGATCCTGGCAATAGACCCGTGTCCGGGCATAATCTCCCTGCGTCAGCCGCACGCATTGGCCGCCGATGATATCTATAGCCGGTATAATCGTTATCATAAACCTGTCTTTTATTCCTTTTCACATTAATGCCAGCTCTGCGGCATTGCATAGCATCATGGCAATTTCAGGAAATTAGCCAGAATCCGTTCGCCGGCATCCCCGCTTTTTTCAGGATGGAACTGGCAACCCATGAAATTGCCTCTCCGGAGGGCGGAACTGAATTGCAGCCCATATTCCGTCACTGCAACAGTATCCTCGCAAATGCCGGCAAAGTACGAATGGACGAAATACATGTAGGCTCCGTCGTCCACTCCTGAAAAAAGGCCTGTCTTCAGTCCGCCGATACTGTTCCACCCCACCTGCGGCACTTTCAGTCCGGACCCGTGCCGTAAGGCCGACCGGAAATGCCTTACCTGCGTACCGAATATGCCGAGACATTCCACATCTCCTTCCTCGGACCGTGAGCAAAGAAGCTGCATTCCCAGACATATGCCCAGAAGCGGCCTGTCTGTATTCCTGATGAAATCAGAGAGCCCGTTTTCATCAAGTCTCGACATGGCCCATCCGGCTTCACCCACTCCGGGAAGCAAAAGTCTGTCGCAGCCGGACAGGACAGCCGGATCCCCGCTCAAGATGTACTCCGCCCCGAGCCGTTTCAAGGCATTTTCCACGGAACGGATATTTCCGGCTTCATAGTCAATTATTCCAGTCATGGCATCGTTGTTTTCATAGCCGGCCTTTGCTGCTCGGTATGTCATTGCCGCCAGGCACCCTGCCTACGGCCTGTCTGAGGGCGCGGGCGAAAGCCTTGAAGACGCCTTCTATGACATGATGGTCATTCTCCCCCGCCGCCTTTATATGAAGGTTGCATTTAAGATGCTCCGACAGGGACTTGAAGAAATGCCGGAACATCACGGAAGTGACATCGCCCACCTTTTCCCCAGACAGGGCCACATCCCAGAGGAAATCTATACGGCCGCCAAGGTCTATCAGCACCGTGGCTTCAGCCTCGTCCATCGGAAGCGAAAAACCGTATCGGCCTATCCCAGACTTGTCCCCGAGAGCAGAATCCAGGCAATCGCCCAAGGCTATGGCGATATCTTCGACCGAATGATGGTCATCAGTCTCCAGATCGCCGAAACATATGACATCGAGTGCGATATGGGCATGATACCCGATCTGCTCCAGCATATGGTTCAGGAAATTCAGGCCTGTGGCAATACGCGGAGGCCTGAAGCTGTCAAGATCCGACCTGACGCAAACCGAGGTCTCCCCTGTTTTTCTGAAAACAGATGCCTTTCGGCCTCCGGCCAATACCGGTGACCTGCTACCGGCTTGCGCCCGGGATGCTCCGAGGACTGCCAAAAGCCTGTCGTTTTCCTCAGGAGTCCCTACTGTAATCCTCAGACAGCCGGCACAGTTATATGCAGAGGATCTGTCCCTGACTATAATCCCAGCCTCCATCAATGCCGCGAAGGCCTTGTCCTTGTCGCGGAACCGCACCAGCAGGAAATTGGCATCCGACGGATAGACCTTCAGGACTTCTGGCAAGGCGGACAGAGCTTCCGACAGCCTTGTCCTTTCGGCAATCAGTTCTTTCACACGATCTGCCGCCTTCAGCGGATCCGAAAGAATCTCTTCTGCCTTCGACTGGTTCAGCACGCTGATATTGTACGGATATTTGATTCGGGACATGATGCCGGTAATGCAGCTGTCAGCCATCGCCATCCCTATGCGGAGGCCGGCCATACCCCAGGCTTTCGAGAGTGTCTGAAGTACGATAAGCCGCGGATATTGCGACAGCAGCCCGGTAAAGCCCGGGCTTTCTGCGAAGTCGATATAGGCTTCATCCACGACTACAATTCCCTGAAAACGGTCCAGTATGCTGATTATGGCATCGCGGTCGAGAAGATTGCCGGAAGGATTGTTCGGAGAACACAGGAATATCAGTCTTGTATCCGGTTCCACTCTGGACAGAAGGTCGTCTGCATCTAAAGTGAAATCTGCCGACAGGGGTGCGTCTATCACCCTGACATCATTTATCGCGGCAGCCACTGAATACATGCCGTAAGTGGGCACAGCCTGTACCATACTGCTCTTGCCCGGCGGGCAGAACATTCTGAATATCAAATCTATAGGCTCATCGCTGCCGTTTCCTGTAAATATATTCTCCTCCGGAACCTTCTTCAGGACAGATAGCATTTTCTTCAGCTTCGGCTGGTGCGGAGAAGGATAGCGGTTCACTCCTGTATCAAACGGATTTTCATTTGCGTCCAGATATATGTCCATCTTCGCCTTGCAGTCGTCTCTGGCGGTGGAATATGGAACGATATTCCGGATATTGTCCCTGAGGAGGGACATTATTTCCGATTCTATTTCGGCTCTGGTCCGTGACATATTCTCATTCATGGAAATTCAACTTCTGCCCAGTCTGATCCGGACTGCATTGGCATGTGCATCAAGGCCTTCGGTCATGGCCATCTTTTCGATTACAGGTCCGATGGACTCAAGTCCGGCTCTGGAAATTTCCTGTATGGTCATTTTCTTCATGAAAGTGGACAGGTTCACTCCGGAGCATGATACGGCCCAGCCCCCTGTAGGAAGGGTATGGTTAGTGCCTGAAGCATAGTCGCCCGCACTTTCAGTGGACCAGTTCCCGAGGAAGACGCTGCCTGCGTTGCGGATTTTTTCCACGGTCCTGCGATAGTCGCGTGTGGCTATGATAAGATGTTCCGGGGCATAGAAATTCGCAAAATCAGCCATATCGTCTTCGGTCGCCAGAATGACTGCAGCACTCCGGGTCATGGACGAGTCTATCACAGCCTGCCGGGACAGAGCGCCGTACTGCAGTCCCAGTTCGCGCGACATGGATTCCACCAGCGAGGCCGAAGTGGACAGGAGTATGGCCTGGCTGTCTTTCCCGTGTTCGAGCTGTGATAGGAAATCGGAAGCCACGAATGCAGGGTTGGCACTGTCATCGGCCATGATCATCACCTCGGAAGGACCGGCAGGCATGTCTATGGCGCAGTCCTGGGACACCTGCTGCTTGGCTTCGGTCACATACGAATTTCCTGGACCGAAAATCTTGTCCACCTTCGGTACGGTTTCCGTCCCGTAAGCCATGGCTCCTATGGCGACCGCCCCTCCGATCCTGTATATCTCCCTGACCCCGCATATTTTCGCCGAATAGAGTATGGCCGGGGAAATCTGTCCGCGAGGGCCCGCCGGAGTACAGAGTACGATTCTCCTGCAGCCGGCTATGACAGCCGGAACTGCAAGCATGAGTACCGTAGAGAAAAGCGGGGCCGTCCCGCCGGGAATATAAAGGCCGACACTGTCTATGGGCACATTTTTCTGTCTGCATACTACGCCGGGGGCTGTTTCCACGACCACTTCCCCTGTTTTCTGCGCCTCATGGAAACGTCTGATATTAGCGGCAGCTGCCTTCACCGCATCTTTAAGGTCATTGTCAAGTTCCGTTTCGGCAGCTTCCAGTTCCGCTTCAGTGACGGCAAGCCCGGCAGCATCCGTATCGAAACCGTCCAGAGTCCTGATATATTCCAGCACCTTTCTGTCTCCGTATTCGCGGACATTTGACAGAATGCCGGAAACAATGTCCTTGACTTTCCGGGACACGCCTGCCTTCTGGCGGCCGACTATGGCCGGCCAGTCTTTCTTGTCTGGGAATCGGTATGTTTTCATATGATCAGTTTTTCCATTGACAGGACGAGGATGTCCTCCGCCCCTATTTTTTTGAGCCTGTCCGCCTTGTCCCAGACTTCCGATTCGTCCACCACTGCATGTATGGCACTCCAGCCCTTATCGGCTAAAGGCAGCAATGTAGGACTTTTCATCGAAGGGATGATTTTCAACGCTTCATCTATCTTGTCATTCGGGACATTTACCAGCATGTATTTCTTTCCCCTGCTTCGCAATACGGAGGTGAATCGGGACAGCAGAATCCTGACAGTCTGCATTTTCTCCTCGTCGAGACCGGGCCTGCCGATAAGGACGGCATCCGACTCCATGACAGTCTCGACCTCTGCCAATCCGTTCTGGACCAGCGTGCCGCCGCTGCTGACAATATCGAAAATACCGTCGGCCAACCCGATGGACGGGGAAATCTCCACACTTCCTGCGATTTCCCTGATTTCGCATGAAATTCCTTTCCTGTCGAAATAGGATTTCAGGATCACCGGATACGAAGTCGCCACTCTCTTGCCGTTGAAAAACTCCGGCCCGTCATATTCCATATATTTCGGAATCGCCAGCGAGAGCCGGCATTTCCCGAACTCCAGATGTTTGAGGACATCTACGGGATAGGCCCGCTCCATGACTTCATTATAACCGACAATTCCGATGTCGGCAATACCGCATGAAACCGTCTGCGGAATGTCGTCATCTCTAAGATAGAGTACTTCCATAGGGAAATTGGAAGATCTGGACAGAAGTTTCCTACTGCTTTCTTCGATACTGATACCTGCTTCCCGCAGCAGCTCGATGCTTTTCTCGTTCAGTCGTCCTTTGGACTGTAAGGCAATTCTCAGCATAATAGTAAGTTCGTTTTAAAATACCGGGCTCTGCAGACCGGCATAAAAAAAGAGCCTGCCGGTCTTTGCGGCAAGCTCTTTATAATCCAATACTTCAATGCATGGCCAGACCTGCCGTCATATTCCGTAAATATGATGGTGGTGAAGCCTGTATGAAAGTCGAAGTGTCATGTTTTATCCGTTGTTCCTACAAATTTAAAGAAAAAAATCCGACAGTGCAAACGCACTGACGGATTTTTCCTATAGATGATCCGGAAACCGGGATCTGTCATTTAGTCGTTAAGAGAGAATCTCTTGAATGCGATGATCTTCGCGTCCTTGTCTACGCCGGCAAGATAATCCTTCACGGATACCTTTCCGTCGCCCATCTGATACTCCTGTTCCTCGAGGGTGTTCTCCTTGAAGAACTTGTTCAGACGGCCGTTCGCGATATTCTTGATCATGGCCTCAGGAAGATTTGCAGACTTCTCGGCGGAAACGGTCTTGATGATCTCGCGGGCCTTGTCAGCCTGTTCTGGAGTAAGCCACCCCTTGGCTGTATTCGACTCGATATGATCCTCGCTGTCGACATGTGCCGGATTGATTCCGGCCTTTTCGAGAGCGGAGTTCACCGCTTTCTTCACAAGCTCTTCCTTAGTCTTCTCGACTGCCACTGCAAGTTCATTGTCAATGACACTCTGAGGCACGGACTCCTTGTTTACAGCCACCGGATTCATGGAAGCGACCTGCATTGCGATGCCTTTGCCGGCTTCGGCAGGGACTTCCTTGCTGAATGCCACGAGGGCAGCAAGTTTCCCGTTGATCTTGTGGATATAAGATGAGATGTACGGAGCCTCAAGACATGCATAGTAAGCTATCGAATGCTTCTCGCCGGTCTTTCCGGTCTGTTCCGTAACGGCTGCCTCCACTGTCCTGCCGTCTGCGAGCTTGCAGGCATTGAGCGCCTGGGCATCTGCAGGGAACTGTGCAAGCGCTGCATCAGCTATGGCATTGGCAAGTGTCTGGAACTCTTCGTTCTTGGCAACGAAGTCAGTCTCACAGCCGAGAGCCACAAGGATAGCCTTGCCGCCGTCCACCTTAGCGATGGCAGCACCTTCCGAAGTCTCCCTGTCAGCCCTTTTGGCTGCCACGAGCTTGCCTTTCTCACGGATAATCTCCTGTGCCCGGGCATAATCGCCATTGGCTTCCACAAGTGCCTTCTTGCAGTCCATCATTCCGGCGCCTGTCATTTGACGCAGTTTCATTACGTCAGCTGCTTTGATTTCCATTGTTTTCAAGAATTTAGAATATTTGTACCTTCTTACTCGGCCTTGGCCTCATCAGCCGCAGGCTCTGCAACCGGTTCCTCGACTGGTGCCGGTGCAGCTGTCTCCTCCTTAGGAGCAGGTGCTGCCTCTTCCGCAGCCTCTTCAGTCTTCACCTTGCGTGCGCGAAGCTTCTTGCCGCCGGCGTTCTGGGCGTCAATCTGCTCAGGAGCCTCTTTTTCCTTCTCTATCTTCCTTTCTTCAAGGCCTTCCGCCACAGCACGGCAGAGGACATCCACGATATAAGAGATGGATTTTGCAGCATCGTCATTTGCCGGAATCACATAGTCAACCGGAGTAGGATCGCAGCAAGTATCAACCATTGCGATAACCGGGATATTAAGACGATTTGCCTCTTTTACTGCATTCATCTCTTTCTGCACGTCCACTACGAAAATAGCGGAAGGGAGACGGCTCAGATCCTTGATGGAACCGAGGTTCTTCTCCAGTTTCGCCCTCTGACGGGTGATCTGGAGACGCTCTCTCTTGGCCAGAGTATCGAAAGTACCATCTTCAATCATCTTGTCGATGGAGTTCATCTTCTTGACAGCCTTGCGGATGGTAGGGAAATTGGTAAGCATTCCGCCCGGCCATCTCTCTGTCACATATGGCATGTTGACCGATGCTGCCTTCTCCGCAACGATATCCTTCGCCTGCTTCTTGGTGGCTACAAAAAGGATTTTGCGGCCTGAACGGGCGAACTGTTTCATTACGTTCGCAGCTTCGTCTATCTTTACTATACTCTTGTGCAGGTCAATGATATGGATTCCGTTTTTCTGATCGAAGATATAAGGAGCCATTTTAGGGTTCCACTTCCTCGCCAGATGTCCGAAATGAACACCTGCATCAAGCAGTTCTTGGAAATTTGTTCTTGGCATCTTAAATGATTTTTACTTTTGTTTCACTTTCCCTCCAGGTCCGAATGCCTGCCTGCAGGGTTTATCCACTTCAATCCGGAGTAGCGGACTTGCCGGTCTCCGTGATTTTCCGCAGTCTCGTCAAACCGTGGTAGCAATGGGAGATTCACATCCCCGCACAGGTCCACTGATTTTCCGGACGGACTGCCTGACACTGTAAATCGTCAGACCAAACACTAACGTTTGCTGAACTGGAAGCGTCTACGTGCACCAGGCTGACCAGGTTTCTTTCTCTCGACTTCGCGTGCGTCGCGGGTAAGGAAGCCGTTGGCTTTCAATGCAGGGCGATAAGCCTCTTTGTCCACCTCGCAAAGTGCGCGGGAGATGCCGAGCCTTATGGCCTCTGCCTGACCTTTGACACCGCCGCCGTCGACATTAACCTTCACGTCAAACTGTCCTGCCGTTCCTGTAACTTCAAAAGGCTGGTTCACAATATAACGGAGCGCGTCTTCTTTGAAATAGTTGTTGATTTCACGACCATTAACGGTGATGTTGCCTTTTCCAGCAACGACATAAACACGAGCGACTGCCGATTTACGTCTTCCAAGGGCGTTTACTACTTTCATCCTCTGACTAAATTTCGTTTAACTTGATTGTTTTTGGTTTCTGCGCCTGATGCGGATGCTCGCTGCCCTGATACAGATACAGGTTATTGATCAGCTTTGCTCCGAGACGGTTCTTCGGAAGCATACCCTTGACGGCCATCCTTACAAGCTCTGTGGGCTTTTTCTTCAAAATTTCCTTAGGCGTGGTGAAGCGCTGTCCTCCCGGATAGCCGGTATGACGGACATACACCTTGTCGGTCATCTTGTCCCCCGTCAGCTTTATCTTGTCAGCATTGATAATGATGACATTATCCCCGCAATCCATATGCGGAGTATAGCTCGGCTTGTTCTTCCCGCGAAGTACAAGCGCGACTCTGGAAGCAAGACGGCCCAGCACCAGGTCTGTGGCATCTATGAGAACCCACTCCTTTTTGATATCGCCTGCTTTAAGCGATACTGTTTTGTAACTCTGTGTGTCCACTGTCTTGATCTTTAAATGGTTAATACTAAATTTTGCGATCCCTACTCTATATAGGGGGTGCAAAGGTAAGAATATTTTTTCAGATAGACAACACGTTCAGGACATTTATCAGTTCCTTGTCGATCGGTTTGTCCTTTTTGATAGCCTTGGAGAAAGGTACATAGACGATCTGATCATCGGAAATGCCGATCATGACATTCCGCTGGCCTTCAAGCAGGGCTTCTATGCTGGCAGTACCGAGGCGGCTGGCCAGAATCCTGTCGAAAGCGCTCGGCTTGCCTCCCCTCTGGAGATGTCCCAGAATCGTCACGCGCACATCGTACTGCGGATATTCGTTCCTGACACGTTCGGCATAGTGCATGGCGCCTCCGACTCCGTCCTTGGACGCTTCCGCCACTATGACAATGCTGCTGTTCTTGCTCTTTCTCACCCCTCTGCTGATGAACTGCTCCAGCTGGTCGATATCGGTCTGATCTTCAGGAATGATAGCCGCCTCGGCGCCGGCGGCAATGGCGCTGTTCTGCGCCAGAAAACCGGCATCCCTGCCCATGACTTCTATGAAGAATATCCGGTCATGGGAAGTGGCGGTATCCCTGATCTTGTCCACGCATTCCACTATGGTATTTAGTGCCGTATCATAGCCTATGGTCGAATCGGTACCGTAAAGGTCATTGTCGATAGTCCCCGGAAGACCGATGCATGTGATGTCATGCTCCTGCGCGAGAGCCTGGGCTCCTGCGAGGGATCCGTTTCCGCCTATGACGATAAGGGCGTCGATACCATGCGCCACAAGATTCTCATAAGCCTTGGTCCTGCCGGCTTCGGTCATAAATTCTTCCGACCGCGCCGTCTTGAGGATAGTCCCGCCTCTCTGGATCGTGCTGCTGACGCTTTCCGTAGTCAGATCCTTGATTTCATTGTTGATTAGGCCTTCATACCCTCTGTATATGCCCTTGACTTTCCATCCGTTGTATATGGCCGCGCGGGTCACGGCCCTGATGGCGGCATTCATTCCGGGAGCATCGCCGCCTGAAGTTAGAATCCCGATCGTTGAAATCCTTTTAGCCATAGTATCTCTTGTTTTGATTTGATTGAATCAGTATCGTTCCATTTCGCGGCGCAGGTCTTTCTCCTTGATCGACTGCCGCTTGTCGTATTCTTTCTTTCCCCTGGCCAGAGCTATGAGCAGTTTCGCGTACCCGTTCTCCGCGATGAAGAGCCTGACAGCCACTATGGTCAGTCCTTTTTCCTTCACCGCCCTCTGCAGCCTGTCGAGTTCCTTTTTCTTGAGAAGCAGCTTGCGGTCCCGTCTCGGATCGTGCTTCCCCCAACTGCCCCAGTGGTACTCCGCGACATGCATGTTTTTCACATAAAGCTCTCCGTTGTTGAAATAACAGAACCCGTCGACAAGGGACGCCTTGCCGGCCCTTATCGACTTGATCTCCGTCCCTGTCAGAACTATGCCGGCCACATAGGTGTCTATGAATTCATAGTCGAATGAAGCCCGCCTGTTCTTTATCTCTACTTTACTCTTCGCCTTGGGCATGATACAGTTTCCTCTCCTATTATATAATATAATCCTACAAATTTAATGTTTTTCGGCAAATGTGCCCATTTTATCCGGTCAATACATTTTATTAAATTTGCAGCATAAAATTCCGGAGCCGCTATGAAAGCAAAAGACATACCCGCAAAAGGAGTCCCGCCGATGGCAGAATTGCCGCAAGGCGAGGCGGTAGATTTCGACAGCGTTGTCCGTCAATATCTTGACGGACAATATGACCTTATCTGCGTATTGGGGCCGACAGCTTCAGGGAAGACGGGATATGCTGTCAGTCTGGCACATCAGGTGAGGAGGATGGCGGAAAACGGCGATATTGCCGCAGGCACACGGGCGGAAATCATCTCGGCCGATTCGAGGCAGGTCTACAGAGGCATGGATATAGGGACCGGGAAGGATCTGGGAGAGTACGGGGATGTGGCCTATCATCTGATAGACATAGCCGACGCCGGGAGCAAATACAATATCTACGAGTATCAGCGGGATTTCGAAAGAGCGTGGAAAGAGGTCAGGGAGAGGGGGAATATCCCGATACTCTGCGGCGGTTCAGGGCTTTACATCGAGGCTGCCACTATGGGATACTCGCTTCCGGAAGTTCCTGCAGACCCTGAATTGAGGGCCGCGCTGGAGCAGATGGACACCCCTTCGCTCATCCGGAAACTCGCTTCCCTGAAACCGCTTCACAATTCTACCGACTACGACACCAGAAAGCGTCTGATAAGAGCCATAGAGATAGCGGTTTACGAGGCCGAGCATCCGGTAGGGCACACTTCCGTGCTGCCGAAAAGCACTTATTTCATCGGGACGTTGGTAAGCCGGGAGGAAAGGAATGCCAGAATAGACAGGAGGCTTGAGGCCCGACTGGAAGAAGGGCTGACGGATGAAGTGCGAAGGCTGCTGGACAGCGGTCTGAAAGCCGAAGACCTGATATATTACGGACTTGAATACAAATTCGTCACCCTGTACTTAACCGGCGTACTGGAGTACGAGGAAATGAAGAAACTGCTGGCCATCGCGATACATCAGTTCGCGAAAAGGCAGATGACATGGTTCCGCGGCATGGAAAGGCGCGGGGTCAGGATTCACTGGGCAGCCATGACGGATCAGGCTCCCAATCTGGACTGAGATACGGGCCGTCGTGGTCGATAATGAATGCCAGATATGTGATAGGCAGGCCTTTGGCCAGATACTGGTTTTCATAGAAAGTCCTGACTTCGAACAAGGCATCCACGGCGTCCTTCCCGCAGACGGACATGATTCCGCTGCCGTAAAGTTTTTCCCTGTCCTTTCCGTATATATCGGTGGAAGCCGCCAATATTTTCAGACCGTTATGCTGCGCAATGGCCTTGGAATATTCGTGAAGGTACCTGCTGTCCGTCTTCAAGTGTACGATACCTCCCTGCTTCATGAAATTCCTGTATCTGGACAGGAAAAGCGGGGATGTCAGGCGTTTCTTTTCCCGGCCGATCTGAGGGTCAGCAAATGTGATCCACACTTCAGAGACTTCCCCGGGAGCGAAAAGAGACTCGATGAACTCGATTCTGGTGCGGAGGAATCCGACATTCGGGAGCTGGTGCTCATGGGCGAACTTGGCCCCTTTCCACAATCTGGCGCCTTTTATGTCCACGCCTATGTAGTTCAATGACGGTGTCCGCAAGCCCAGATCTACGGTATATTCGCCCTTGCCGCATCCCAGCTCCAGCACTATCGGCTGGGGGTTCTTGAAAAAAGTCCCGTTCCACCGGCCTTTCAAAGGATGGTCGCAGCCGAGGACTTCGGAAGTCTGCGGCTGTACGAGGCAGGAAAAGGTCTCGTTTTCCCTGAATTTCCTCAATTTGTCTTTTCCGCTCATGACTTCTTCTGATTCGGCTGGCGTGTCTGACGCTGCTGCCCGCCGTTCTGACGGCCGGACTGCCTGTTTCTCTGGTTTTTCCTGCGTTTCTTCCTGTTGTCGTCGAAGCGGGTGATGCTGTCGTCCCCGACAGCCGTGACGAACTCCAGATTCGACGGTTCCGGTTCGGTTTTAAGGGATTCCGGCTTTTCTCCTCTCCTGTTCATGCGTATGATATCCAGAACATCGGAGGCTGCCAACGGATAAAGGTTCGCCAGACTGTTCTGGTCATAGGAGAAATACATCACTTCCTTCAAGATATCCGTCTTCATCAGATAAGCCAGGCCATCCTGGAACTCCAGCGGCCCGGTAACCTTGGGTATGCGCGACTGGGCGTCAATGTATGCCGCCGTCTCATAGTTCAGGCAGCATTTCAGTTTTCCGCACTGTCCTGCAAGTTTCTGCGGATTCAGGGAAAGATCCTGACATTTGGCGGATGCCGTAGTGATGGACTGGAATGACGAAATATAGTTCGAGCAGCACAATTCCCTGCCGCAGACGCCGAGTCCTCCTATAAGCCCCGCTTCCTGGCGTGCGCCGATCTGCTTCATCTCTATCCTGATGCGGAATTCTTCCGCAAAGACCTTGATGAGCTGGCGGAAGTCCACCCTGCCGTCTGCGATGTAATAGAAGATGGCCTTGGTCCCGTCTCCCTGAAATTCGACATCCCCGATTTTCATTTCAAGCCCCATTTCTGCGGCTATCTGTCTGGCCCGGATCATAGTTTCATGTTCCCTTGCTATGGATTCCTGCCATTTCTCTATGTCGAACAGCTTCGCCTTCCGGTAAATCCGTTTGAGGGCGGCTGTCTCGGGATTGATTTTCTTGCATATCATCTGCCTCGACACCACCGGACCTTCCAGAGTCACGATCCCGAGGTCATGTCCGTTCGCCGCCTCCACTATCACCATGTCCCCGGTCTTCACTGTCTGCCCCGAAGCGTTGACATAAATGCCTTTGCGCGTATTCTTGAAACGCACCTCGAAATAATTGCTGTATTTCTCCTGCACGACGCCTGGAAGCCAGTCGTAGACTTCCAGTTTGCAGCATCCCTGCCGGTACGAACACTTCAGTTCGCCTTCGTCTGTCCGCTCGACTATACAGCCTCTGGAGCAGTCATATTGTTTGGCCTCGTTTGTATCAAAACCTTCCATAATTCTCTCAAAAAATTAAAAACATCTGCCCCACCATATCGCAGAACACCATTTTGGGATTGACATTGCGGTCAAGCAACATAAGCGAACGGTCGGTCAGCGAAAGCGCCTTGCGGCAGAATGTCTTTCCCGCAGACGCGGCGGCAGACTCATAAAATCCGGCCTCGTTCCGGCCTGCACCTGCCAATTCCGGCAAATTCTGCTGATACAGGAATATTTTACGCAGACACTCTCCTGCAAATATACAAAATGCTTTCTGTTTTTCCCGTGAATCCAGAGAAGCCATCTGATCGGAAGCGTCCAAAGCCATGGACAGATTCCGGGAAGACAGGGCTGAAATCAGATCCGAGAATATCTGCATGAAAGCCTGACGCTCCGCCCTTTCACCCATGGCATCCAGCGCAACCCCTATACTGCCGCCCGCAGCTGCCGCATACTCCTCCGCAGACGAAGCGTCCTTTCCGAACCTGTCAGCAAGAGCCGTCTTCAGCTCGTCCTTCGGCAGAGGCAGGACCCTGTAGCTCTGGCAGCGGGAAAAAATCGTCTGCAGGACCTTGTCCGGATTATGGGTCATGAATATGAAAATCGTCTTCTGCGGCGGCTCCTCCACGACTTTCAACAACTTGTTGGCTGTCTCTGCATTCATTTTTTCGGGAAGCCAGACCAGAACGGACTTGTATCCGTCCCCGACTGCCGAATAGGACAGTTTCTCCAGAATATATCTGGCCTCGGCTATGGCTATGACGCCGGACTTGCCTTCTATGCCGAGAGCGGAATACAGATCAGCTTCCAGAAAATACGGATTGCTGATGACAAGTTCCCTCCACAGCCCGAGAAACGATTCCGAAAGAGGTTTGGACACATCCACCTTCTTGCTGGAGTTGACAGGGAAAATGAAATGAGTGTCCGGATGGACAAGACGGGACATCTGGAGACACGACTGGCACTCCCCGCACGAGTCTCCGTCTTTCCTGCATGAACAATTCAGATACTGGACATATGCCAAGGCAAGCGGCAGTGCGCCGCAACCTTCGTTTTCGAACAGCAGGAGGGCGTGTCCTACCCGCCCTGAATCCGCCATCGAAACTAAAACCTTCTTCAGTGCTTCATTCCCGGGTATGTCGGCAAAACGCATCAGATTCTCCTCTCCGCCACATAATGGGCCATTTCTTCAAGATATCTTCCGGACCGGGTCTTCTGAAATCCGGCTATGGCATCAGTAGCCGCTCCGATATAGTCGCCAAGCCTTTTTTCAGCATAGCTTATGCCGTCACGGCTTCTGACGAAGTCCACTATTTCCGAGCCGTATTCCGGATGCTCCCGTATGGAGGAAATCCAGGTGCGGACTTCCCTTTCCTCTTCCGGAGACGCATTCCTGAAAGCTCCGAGCAGCGGCATGGTAATCTTCTGCTCCATAATATCCACGCCTACAGGTTTACCTATGCCACGGTCATCGGAATAATCGAAGATGTCATCCCTGATCTGGAAGGCCAGCCCGAGAGAAACTGCATACTTCCGGACAGCCTCTTCAGCCTCCGCGCCGGCATTTACCGAAATGGCGGCTGCCAGAGCGGCTGCCTCGAAAAGGGAAGCTGTCTTGCTGAAAATAATCCTGAGATAATCTTCCTCCACGGTATCCCCCGACCGGGCTTTCTGAAGCTGGAGCATTTCCCCTTCGGCCAGATGCGTCAATGTCCGGGAAAAGATGGAAATAAGTCTGGGCCCGAAATGCTCGGCGGCCTGTATCTCGTTCATGGCGGCCACCAGCCAGTAATCCCCTACCAGAACGGAGACGGAAGGCCCCATCAGGCTGTTCAATGTCGGATTTCCCCTTCTGACATCGCTTTCGTCGGCGACATCATCATGAAGAAGGGTAGCGTTGTGCAGGAGCTCGGCGGCAGCCGCGACCCTTATGCTGTCTTCAGGCAAGACACTGTCACCGGAACAGGCCTTGGCCACGAGCAGCGACAGCATCGGCCGCAATTGCTTCCCGGAATGGGAAAGAATCATATCATTGGTGGAATTCAACAGGGAAATGTCGCTCATGAGCGATCCTTTCATCCTGACCCCGACCCTTTTCCAGTCGTTTCCGCAAAACTCTTTTATCTTATCAACAATCATCTCGACATCCTGAACCCTGACAGAAAGCATACATCAGAAAAGAATCGCAGCAGTCAACGTAAAACCGCCGAAATTCCCGCGTTCGAACGAATTGCGCAGAGCCGGACCGAAACCACCGTCCCCGAGATCCTTGCTGAAGTCGAGAAGGGAACCGAAATTCCAGTTGTATCTGCCGATCACCTGGAATTTCCAGATTTCAAGTCCTATACCTACGCCCACGCCGTATTCCCAGCGGTTGACAGAACTCCCGTCCCATGAATTCTTCACTGTCTCCATCCCGGAGATGCTGAATCTGTTGTTCAGACCATAACCCACGAACGGGGTCACATCCAGAAACGGGCGGAACAGGAGAAGATCCGGGCCCCACTGAAGAGACACAGGCACTTCCAGATAACCTACAGTCACATTTCCGGAAGGAGCCGCCGGAGTGTCCGCAAGGCTGAACCTCGAACCTTTCACATTATATATGAGAGAAGGCTGGATGGAAAATCCGAGAGGCAGGCTGATCTGCACCGTTCCTCCCACATGATACTGCGTCATGTTTTCACCCTTGATTACCTCTTTGCTGAGTCTGGAGAAGGTAGCCCCGCCCGTCACTCCGAACGAAACCTGGGCTGAAGCCTCCGACGCTGCGGCAAAGATGAGCGCAAATGCAAGCAACGCCCCTGTCAATATCTTTTTCATCTTCCGGATCTCTTTTTGACTGATTTCACTTTACAACATGGACTACAGGAGGGAATCCAGCTTGGCTGTAATCTCGCCCTTGGGAACAGCGCCCACCAGCCTGTCCACCAGCTGTCCGTTCTTGAAGAACAGCAGGGTAGGGATGTTCCTGATTCCGTATTTCATCGGCGTGTCCGAAGACTCGTCCACATTGCATTTTCCGATGACCGCACGGCCTTCATACTCGGCAGCGATTTCCTCCACGACCGGAGCCAGCATCCTGCACGGGCCGCACCATGTAGCCCAGAAATCTATCATCACCGGCTTGTCCGAAGCCAGCACTTCAGCGATATTCGCGTCATTGATTATCTTTTCCATTTCTAACTTGATTTATACAGATGACAAATATAAAAATTTATAGGGTCATTCACAAATGAATTCTGAAGCGGATGGACATGGTTTCCTAAAGAAGGCCGAAATGCCGGAACGCGGCCACGACCCCGTCTTCATCCACGGAGGACGTGACATAATCGGCATGTTTCCTGACATCAGGGGCCGCATTGCCCATCGCCACGCCTATCCCGGCATATTCAATCATCTCCACATCGTTTCCGCCGTCGCCGAAAGCCATGACCTCATCCTGCCCGATACCGTATCGGGCAATGATCCTGGCCACCCCTTCAGCCTTGGAAATGTTCTCCGGAACAATGTCCGTAAATTCAGGATGCCAGCGGGTCGTCACCGAATGTTTCAGCACCGGGGTGAGGCGTTCCGCCTCAACGTCACCGTTCATGAAAATGGTGAACTGACAGACCGGAGAAGACTTGAACGGCTCCAGAGAGGAAGGTTCCGGCATAGGCAGCCGGATCATGCGGGCAACCCGATCCGTAAGCTCGTTCTGACAATTTATCACTATCTCCTTTTCCGCAAAAAGCACGCACGGAATCTGTCCGGACTCCGCCACGTCGATGACGGCAGCCACATCATCCTTATCCATAGGATGGCTGTATATGATTTCCCCCTGATCCATGATAAGGGAACCGTTCATGCATACATAGCCGTCAAAAGGGAAACCGCCCAGATTGTCCATTATCAGGAAATGCCTGCCGCTGGCAATGAAGAGCTTCACGCCTTTTTCCTTCAGACTGTAAAGCGCATCCATGACCGGCCGGGAAATTTCATGGGTCCTGAAACTGACCAGTGTCCCGTCTATATCGAAAAAAACCGCCTTTATCATATATGTTCCCTTACTTTTTCAAGCTTCTGGCATAATGTACCGGAGTCTGCTTCGGCTTTTCAGGATGGACTATCATGGCCGGCTTGCCGCACTTCAGACTATATATCAGTATGCCGACGCCTATCAGGATGAACGGGATGCTAAGGATCTGTCCCATATTCAGGATCATGTTCTCCTCGAAGCCCACCTGAGGTTCCTTTATGAATTCTATAAGGAAGCGCATTCCGAACAGCACTATGAAGAATATGCCGATAATCGTGCCCCTTTTCAGTTTTTCAAGCCTGTACTTGTAAAGCGCAAGCAGAACGAAGCCGAGTATGGTATAGCTCAAGGCCTCATACAGCTGTGTAGGATGTTTCGGCTCAGTCTCCCCGCGCAGCTCGAATACGAATCCCCACGGAAGCCCGGTCACATCACCGTAAATCTCGGAATTGAAGAGGTTTCCGAGACGGATCAGCGCACCGGCGAAACAGACGGCGATGCAGAGACGGTCCAATATCCACAACAGGTCGAAATCATACTTCCTTCCGTAATGCCTTGCATACCACCACATGGCCAGAAACAGGGCTATAGTGCCACCGTGGCTGGCCAGTCCCCCTTTCCACGGCATGAAAATCTCCCAGAAGCCCTGCCAGCTTCCGAAATAGTAGTCAGGCTGATAGAAAATACAGTGGCCTAATCTCGCACCCACTATCGTACCGATAAGAAGAGTATAGAGCAGCGGATCCAAGAGGGTCAGAGGAAGGCCTTCCCGCTTGAAGAACCATTTGAAGATAAACCATCCCAGTACAAAGCCCGACACGAAAAGAAGGGAGTACCACCGGATAGACAGCGACCCGATATGGAAAATTTCGGGGCTGACATTCCAGTATATTGCCAGAAAATCTAACATAACAGTAAAAAATTGCGGTCCGGATTATTCCAGACCGCAAAGGTATTAAAATTTTAAGAAAACCTTCTTGATTCGGAAGATATGATTATTCCCTGATGGCTGCAATGCCGGGGAGTTCCTTGCCTTCGAGGTATTCGAGCATGGCGCCGCCGCCGGTAGATACATAGCTGACTTTCTTCGCATAACCCATCTGGGTGACAGCCGCTACAGAATCGCCGCCGCCTACAAGGGTGAACGCTCCGTTTTCCGTAGCTTTTGCCAGCATTTCGGCCACTTTGTTGGTACCTTTGGCGAATGCCGGAATCTCGAATACGCCCACAGGTCCGTTCCAAAGAATGGTCTTGGACTTCATGATGACATCCTCCCATGCTGCAAGAGTGCTCGGAGCTGCATCGACACCCTCCCATCCGTCAGGAATCTCGTCGTTGCGGCAGATCTTCGTATTGGCATCGGCAGAGAATGCATCGGCGATGACCACTTCCTTGGAGAGGAACAGCTTGACGCCTTTTTCCTCAGCCTTCTTCATGGTATCGAGAGCAAGCTGCTGCTGGTCATCCTCGCAGAGGGAATTTCCGATCTTGCCGCCCTGGGCCTTGATGAAAGTGTAGACCATGCCGCCGCCGATGATCATGTTGTCCACCACATCGAACAGATGCTCGATGATGCCTATCTTCGATGACACCTTGGCTCCGCCGATGATAGCGGTTACAGGATGCTCCGGAGTCTTCAGCACGCGGTCGATGGCCTTGATCTCGCCTTCCATGATGTAACCGAACATCTTGTCGTTCGGGAAATACTTGGCGATGAGGGCTGTGGATGCATGTGCGCGGTGAGCTGTTCCGAATGCGTCATTGATATAGCAGTCGGCATATGAAGCCAGCTTTTCGACGAATTTCTTCTGGCTTTCCTTCACGGCAGCCTTGGCAGCTTTCTTTTCCTCATCGGTAGCGTCTTCCGCGAGACCTCTCGGCTTGCCTTCCTCCTCTGCATAGAAACGCAGGTTTTCGAGCACGAGGACTTCGCCCGGCTTGAGGGCGGCGACCTTGTCGTCTGCAGCCATGCAGTCATCCGCGAATTTCACAGGGACACCGAGCAGTTCCTCCACACGGCCGAGGATATGTTTGAGAGAGAATTTCTCCGATACGCCCTTCGGACGGCCCAGATGGGACATGATGATGAGCGAACCGCCTTTTTCAAGCACTTTCTTCAGAGTCGGAATGGCAGCCCTGATACGGGTGTCATCGGTAATCTCAAACTTCTCATTGAGTGGAACATTGAAATCCACCCTTACGATGGCTTTCTTGCCGGAAAAATCGTAAGTATCAATATTCTGTTGCATATAAAAATGATTATAAGTTAAATCCTTTTATCATTGCCCGTCGGGCAATGCCAATACATCCTTGCAAAATTAACAAATTTCAGCGAAATACAATATTTTTATTCATTTAGAGTATATTTGCCGGATAATTCCGTAAATGACAAGCAAAGATGAAGATAGAAACTCCCGGGGATTTCTGGAATGACTATGAACTGGTGGATTCCGGCCATTTCGAAAAGCTCGAAAGATTCGGGCGGTACTACATGTCCAGACCGGAGCCGAAAGCCCTGTGGGACAAGACATTGTCCGAAGCAGAATGGAACAGGAGGATACATGTGGCATTCCGTCCGGGAGCAGGTTTCGGAAAAGCCGGAAAGGAAGACAGCGGTACATGGGACAGGCGCAGGAAGATGGAGGACCAGTGGCTGATAAGGTACCGCGGCTCGCAGGAAGGACTGGATTTCACATTGCGGCTCGGACTCACTGCATTCAAGCATGTAGGAGTCTTCCCGGAGCAGGCTCCGAACTGGGAATACATCTACAGGAACACGCTCGATCTGGTGAAAGGAAACGCCGCGCAAGGCAGGCCGAAGCCGAAGGTGCTGAATCTGTTCGCCTACACCGGAGCTGCATCGCTGGCGGCAAAGGCGGCGGGAGCCGACGTCACGCATCTGGACTCGGTAAGGCAGGTGGTCACGTGGGCCAGGAACAACATGGAACTGAGCCGTCTGGACAATATCAGGTGGGTAGTGGAAGATGCACTGAAGTTTGCCGGACGGGAAGCGAAAAGAGGAAACACGTATCAGGGCATCATTCTGGATCCTCCGGCCTACGGGCACGGTCCTGACGGCGAAAAATGGAAACTCGACGAATGCCTGTACGAAATCATGAAATGCGTGGGCGCGATTCTGGCTCCACAGGACAGTTTCATGGTGCTCAACCTGTATTCGAACGGATATTCGGCCATGCTCGGGGAAACTGTAGTGAGGCAGGCATTCGGGCTCCCGCAGGACTGCCCGGGGCTGGAATGCGGAGAACTTGTCCTGCGGGACAGTTTCGGGAAGAATCTTCCGTTAAGCATCTTCGTAAGGCTGAGAAGATAAAAAAAGCGGAAAGACTTTCCAGCCTTTCCGCCTGTGTGGAGAATACGAGAGTCGAACTCGTGACCTCTTGCATGCCATGCAAGCGCTCTAGCCAACTGAGCTAATCCCCCATTGCATGCCGGACCGTTCAGGATCCGGCTGCAAATATAAATCAATTATTTCAATTTCCGGCAACGTTTCCGGTTTTTCTTTAAAGTTTCCCGGTCCGGCCGGCCGCAGAACCGCCCAGCGCTAACTTTCCTGCCCTGCCGAAAGTTCTCCGGTCGGGTCGATCAGGGCAGTAATCCTGGCATCAAGCTCGTCGGCCAGAGCCTTGTCCCCTCCGGCATCATAGACATATTGCAGATTCTGGATATACGTGAAGACAGTGTTGAACTCATCCGGCCTGTAATCATAGAACGAGAGGAAGAATCCGGCGGAATCCATCAGTTCGTCGGCGAATCTGGCCGCCATGCTGCGGGCCTTGTCCCCCTGTCCCAGATCATAGTACAGTGAAATCATCCTCAGAACCATATACTCGTTGCTGAATCCGAGGTAGGTCATATCCAGAGGGAAATTGTATTCAGGCACATTCCGCTCGCACATGTCCAGCATCTCCAATGCCCTGTCGCTGCGGCCTTCGTCCATCATCTTCTCGGCGGCATTCAGGAAAAGGTTCCTCTGGGACATGACTCCGCAGAACGTATAAAGATTCTGATAATCCACAAAATAGTCATCTCTGCTGAGGGCGTCCCAACTGAAAACCTCCGTCATCTTGCGATAAAGGTCTTCGGTATCCGTCAGTCCCGGTTCGGAGCTGCTCATAGGCCCCTTTATCGGAACGAGCTTGTAGGAGAAGCCTTCATACATCAGGTAGCTCTTCTGGCCGATATCCAGATCACCGCCCATTGAAAGCATGTTTATCGGTCTGTCCCACTGATAATTGGAAAGGAGATCCAGAAGGAAGAGCTCTGGCTTGGTGATGAAGGTCTTGCTTTCAGGCATTTCGAGCACTATCTCATCAGGTATCATGCCGGCATATTTTTCGTCCAGAATGCCGTACTTGATGACATTCTCCTTGTTCACAGGCACGCTTATCTTCCGGGACATGATATAGTCCACCATCTTGCCGCTGGTAAGTTCCACCTTGGCTCGAGGATGCTTGAAAACGCGCATCACGTCCTTGATGGGAATGACGGTATCGCGGACATCGTAAATGAACACGAGTTCGTTCGTACCGTACAGATACTGGTCCATACCCACCGTCAGAGGCAGAGGGGCGGACTCGTTGCAGGCATATTTCATCTGGTCGATATGCCAGTCCGTACCGAGCAGGGACGTGTTGCATATCCTCACGTCAGTCCGGACATTCTCCACCTCCTGGGCATACCAGAGAGGGAAGGTATCATTGTCGCCATGCGTGATAAGGATTCCGTCCGGACCCACAGAATTCAGATAGTTCCGCGCAAGCTCGACGGCGGTGCGGCGATGGCTTCTGTCATGGTCGTCCCAGTTCTGCTGCGCCATGAGAGCCGGCACTCCGAGGCATACCAGCGACACGACGGAAGCGGCGGCCGTGCGGACTGTCTGCGCCGACGCATTGCCGGTCTTGCCGGCAAGCAGGTCTTCGATGAAGGAATATATGGCGGCTACGGCCAATCCTATCCATATGGAAAATGCATAGAACGAGCCTGCATATGCATAATCCCTCTCCCTGACCTGATACGGAGGCTGGTTGAGGTATATCACGATGGCTATTCCGGTCATGAAGAACAGAAGGAAAGTGAGCCATGTCCCCCTCTTGTCGCGGGAGAACTGGAAGAACAGGCCTATGAGACCGAGCAGAAGAGGAAGCATGTAATAATGATTCTTCCCCTTGTTGTTCTTCAGATAGTCGGGAGCGTCGGTCTGGTCGCCGAGACGGGCCTTGTCTATGAATCCTATGCCGCTTTCCCAGTTTCCCGCGAAAATCTCTCCCGGCGACGGGCTGTGGATATCATTCTGCCTTCCGGCAAAATTCCACATGAAGTATCTCCAGTACATCCAGTTCAACTGATAGTCCAGGAAGAAATAGAGATTCGTGCCGAAAGTGGGCTTCTTGTGTTCCGCCCCCGGTACAGGGGTGCCTTTCCCGTTCATGTAAGACTCGTAGAAGTCGATGTACCGCTGGTCTCCTCCGGCCCACATGCGCGGGAAGAGCATCTTGCCCTCTGCAGGATATTTCAGTTCCCCAGGGCTGTCGGCATGTACGTACCTGTCACCCATAGGCGCCCAGTATTTCGGAGTCACCACTTCATACGGGGCATCAAAATACTGCCCGTACAGTATCGGATTGGAACCGTACTGCTCGCGCCCCAGATACCGTATGAGAGTAAAAGGATTGTCCGGCTGGTACTCGTTCGTAGGCGTCTTGGCTGCCGAACGGATGATTACCACCGAAAATATGGAGAAACCTATGACAATCACCGTAAAACAGAGGAGCAGGGTATTCGCCAGCACCGCCTTCTTCTTCATAGTATGGAAAAGCCCCCAGAAACATGCAGCCAGCAGGGCTATCATGAAAAAGGCGGCTCCGGTGTTGAACGGGAGTCCCAGGACATTCACGAAAAACAGGTCGGTATATGCCGCGAATTTCGGCAGATACGGTATGATACCGAACAGGATGACGGCGAGTATGACGGCGGAAAGCAGGAATATCTTCACATACTCCCAGAAAGAATAATGCCCGTCCTCACGCTTCCTGTAGTAGAACATGAAGACAAGGGCCGGAATCGTAAGCAGGTTCAGCAGGTGTACGCCTATGGACAGGCCCATCAGAAACGATATGAGCACTATCCACCTGTTCGCATAAGGCGTGTCGGCCTGTTCGTACCACTTCGTCATCGCCCAGAATACCATCGCCGTGAAAAGCGAAGACATCGCATAGACCTCACCTTCGACCGCCGAAAACCAGAAAGTGTCGGAGAAGCAGTAAGCCAGAGAACCGACTATTCCCGAGCCGTAAACGGCAATGGCGCGGGGAACGGAATATTTCCCGTCAGCATCCGGCTTTATCACCCTTTTGGCCAGAAACACGATAGTCAGATGCAGGAAAAATATGGTGAGTGCGGAACAAAGTGCGCTCATCACATTTACGGCCACTGCCGCATGCATATTGTCCGCAAACATTGTAAAGAAGCGTGCAATCAGCTGGAACACAGGGTTTCCGGGAGGATGACCCACTTCCAGTTTATAAGATGACGCTATGAATTCCCCGCAATCCCAGAACGAGGCCGTCGGCTCTATGGTCAGCAGATAAGTGACAGCCGAAACCACGAGCACGAATACGGCTGAAATTCTGTTCCACAGAGTGAATTTCCTGTTATCCATGTATCAGTATCTTTTCTGTTCAATCTGGCAAATATACAAACATATTGGCTATCTTTGCAAAAATTTTCTACCGATGGCAGACAACGACTGGAAAAGGAGACTTGGGGTGGTCTATTCGACCAATCCCGATTTCAAATATGAAGAAGAAACCGCAGAGGAGGCCGTAACCCTCCCGCCCGCCTCGCAGAAGCTCATCGTATCCATCGACAGGCGGAACCGCGGAGGAAAACAGGTGACCCTCGTAACCGGATTCATCGGGACGGATGAAGATCTGGCAGCTCTCGGAAAGACGCTGAAAGTGAAATGCGGCGTCGGGGGCAGCGCGAAAAACGGAGAAATCACCATTCAGGGAGATTTCAGGGAAAAGGTGACAGCCCTGCTTACGGAAATGGGCTACAAGGCCAGAAGGGGCAACTGAAAATGGACATAATCGACATAGTAGCCGCAGTCTCTGTCATCATCGGCATTCTGCTCGTCAGAAAAATATCCGACATACTTCCCCTGCTGCCCGGCTGCCTGCTCAGATGGAAAGAATGTCTCACCATAGAAAACAGCGTAAGATTAGCCAGGGAACGGAATATTTTCGCAGCGTTTCTCGCGCTCCCGTTCTGCGCCCTCGTTTCCCGCTACCGCCTTTACTGCCCGGAGCTGTCGGCAGGAATGGATGGTTCCGCATATTTCGCATTCATATGCGCCGTGACGGCGGCGTACTGGCTCCTGCGGACAGTCATGCGCAAAACCGTCAGAAAGGCAGGAAGCGGCGAAAAGCTTTTCCACGCCGGCACGAAGACATTCCGCAGTTTTTGCTGCCTGACGGTGCCGATAATATTGGCCGCAGCAGGAATCTGTTCGTTTTCAGATATTTCCGATGACGTGACACGGCCGCTGATCCTATATATC
Organism: uncultured Bacteroidales bacterium; assembly: GCA_944323845.1. Lineage (GTDB taxonomy): Bacteria > Bacteroidota > Bacteroidia > Bacteroidales > UBA932 > Cryptobacteroides. The sequence goes on along the minus strand of CALUUA010000004.1, from coordinate 104,652 downwards.
ATGCTCGGATTCTATATCCTCGCCATTTTCCGTGAGCTGCAAATTTTCAGCAACTGTTGCTCGTTTTTATCTTCAATTTTGTATCTTTGCGCCCTGGAAATTTTACCTACGGGGATATTGTTGCTCCCGGCAGTATTATTATAACATGAACGTCAGGAATATTCTTATTTCACAGCAGCCGCCGAAAGCGAATTCTCCGTACGCGGAGATAACTGCGAAATATGGGGTCAAGTTTGACTTTGTCCCTTTTTTTTCGATTGAGCCTCTGTCATCCAGAGAGTTCAGGGCACAGAGGATAAACATTCTCGACCATACGGCCATAGTCTTTTCAGCCAGATCCACGATAGACGCATTTTTTCATCTTTGCAGCGAACTCAGGGTCAAGATTCCGGAGACCATGAAATATTTCTGCACCACCGAAGCCGTGGCCATGTACCTGCAGAAGCACATCGTCTACAGGAAAAGGAAAATATTCTTCGGCGACGGGACGGCGTCTTCCCTGATCTCCCTGATAGGGACCAAGCACAAGGGAGAAAAGTTCCTTGTGGCTACATCAGATTCCGCAAACAATGACATAACCAGAGTCTTCGAAGAGCAGGGCTTCGATTTCAGCAGCGCAATATTCGTCAAGCCTGTATCAAGGGATCTGAAAAGCCTGGCTCTGCCGGATTATGACATGATAGTGCTGTATAACCCTTCAGACGTCAAATCCCTTTTCGAGAACTTCCCCGATTTCAGCCAGGGAGGCATCAGATTCGTCTCTTACGGAAAGTCGGTGGTCAAGGCCATGACCGACAAAGGACTTTCCATCGAAATATCCGCACCTACGTCGGCAGCACCGTCCGTAGCCAAAGCGATAGAACTGTATCTGGAAAAGTCGGATAAATGACATCCGCCGCACATCCGTACTCCCTGCCTAAAGAGGAAAGGCTGCACGGCAAGAAGGACATCGAAACTCTCCTTGCGCAAGGCAGATTCCGCTCATTAAAGGGTATCAGATATTGTCTGCGCGCAGACAACGGCCTTGCATTCAGCCGGATAATGGTATCAGTCCCGAAAAAGCTGTTCAAACGGGCCGTGAAAAGGAACCTTCTGAAGAGGCGCATCCGTGAAAGCTACAGGCTGCAGAAGCATCTGCTTCCTGAAGGAAGAGGCATGGATATCCTGTTCATCTACAATGCAAAGACAATAATGGACAGCAGCGAGATATTCTCCCTGATCGGGCGGATACTAAACGAAATCAGCCATGAAACCGGAGAAAATTAAGGAAATACTGAAAAAGATCGCGATATTTCCTTTCGTATTCCTGATAATGTTCTACAGGAAGTGCATATCTCCGTTTACACCTCCCGCATGCAGGTTCACTCCGACATGCTCGCAATACGCACTGGAGGCTTTCCGGAAACACGGGCCTTTCAAGGGGCTGTATCTGAGCGTCCGCAGAATCCTGCGCTGCAATCCGTGGGGAGGAAGCGGATATGATCCCGTGCCTTGAATGACCCGGACCAGACAAAAGACAGACATTCAATATCCAATCTATGCCGAAGAAAGAGAACGTACGCAAAATGTTTGACAGTATCGCGGGCGACTACGACAGGCTGAACCATATACTGTCTCTGGATGTGGACAAATCCTGGAGAAAAAAGGCCGTGAAGGAGATAGTCGGCGGCAGCGGTGCCCCGCTCAGGATTCTGGACATGGCCTGCGGCACCGGAGACTTCGCCATGGCCATTGCCCGGGACGCCGTACCGGGCAGCAGGATAACCGGAGCTGACATTTCAGAAGGAATGCTCGCCGGGGGAAGGAAGAAGGTGGAGGCGGCAGGGCTGTGCGATATGATAAGTCTGGAAGCGGGAGACTGCGAACATCTGGATTTTCCTGACGGCAGTTTCGACAGGGTGTCGATAGCGTTCGGAATCAGGAATTTCGAGCATATAGACAAGGGCCTTTCCGAAATGTACCGCATCCTCAGGCCGGGAGGCAAGGCCGTGATTCTGGAGCTTTCCGTTCCCGGCAATCCTGTGCTGCTGGCAGCCTACAAGCTGTATTTCCTGCATCTGCTCCCTGTCATAGGAGGACTGGTCTCCGGCGACAAGGATGCCTACAGATACCTGCCGGCTTCCGTACTCGGATTTCCGGCTCCTGAAAAATTCAAGGGCATGATGCGCGAAGCAGGCTTTTCCGACGTCAGGGCCACGGCCATGACCTTCGGCATATGCAGGATGTTCACCGGTATCAGATAGACGCTGATTTCCAGCGCATCGTATAATTTCCCTCCGGTCGGTCAAAGAAGAAAGGCCACGAAACCGAATCCTGCCAGCAGTGCGAACAGGAAAGTGGAGATGACCAGAAAAGGAAGCTGCGGGTCCAAAGCCTTGCCCGAGAGTTTCCATACTTTGACCAGATGGAAGACGAAAAGCGGCAGGGTCAGCACGAAAAGATAATGCCACCAGTCGAAAAAGCGCACGGCGGAATACGCGAGCATGGCGGCCCATCCGGTCACGATAAGGACTGTATGATATATCTTCGCCTTTTTCTCGCCGAATCTGACAGGTATCGTCTTTCTGGTCAGCGCGTCAGACTTCATGTCCCTGATATTGTTCACGTTCAGCACCGCCGTACTCAGGCAGCCTATCGAAACTGCCGGCAGCAGCAGGAACCAGCTCGGGATGGTGTGTACAGCTACGAAATAGGAGCCGAGGACAGAGACCAGACCGAAATATATGAACACATTCAGGTCTCCGTACCCCTTGTATCCATAGGGATGCTTCCCGAGAGTATATCTCATGGCCGCGGACAGAGCCATGATCCCGAGGAAAAGGGTGATGATGGCGCCGTAGCTGAAGAAGGTTCCGAAAGAAAACCAGACCATAGCCAGACCGCTTGCCGCTGAAAGGGCGGCATAAATCCACATCATGATACGGTACTCCTTTTCAGATATCAGGCCCCGGGTGAGGGTGTATGCCGGGCCCTGCCTGTCCGACCTGCGGTCTGTCCCGTTCATGAAATCCCCGAGTTCATTGGCGGTATTTGACAATATCTGCAGGAAAAACGCAGTCAGCAGCGTAAAGAAAGCCGTCCACGGACTGATGACATAATCAGCGGCGGCAAGGAAAAGACCTAAAGAGACTCCGGCCATCGACTGCGGCAGCGTCCTCAGGCGCATGGCCGTAATATAAGGTTTGACACTCTTCATGATTGAGACAACTTACAACAACTAAAACAACAGCTAAAACAACAAAAATTACAACATCGTATCCTGAAAAAGAGGCGACTTTTGTTTCCGGTTAAGAATCTTATTCGTCTCTTTCTGTGGAGACATTGAATCGGGAACGCGTGCAATCGTTCCCATGTCCACAGAACTAAAACGGGTTGTCGGGAGACAACCCGTTTTGTTTTGTCCGCCTGTCCTGGCGCCGGGCAGCGTTCGTCCTGGAAACAAGCCGGCAGCGCGCCTGCGACGATGCTAATCCAGTTTCAGCACGGCCATGAAAGCACTTTGCGGCACCTCCACCGTACCTATCTGACGCATACGCTTTTTCCCCTGCTTCTGTTTTTCGAGGAGCTTGCGTTTTCTGGATATGTCGCCGCCATAGCACTTCGCGGTTACGTCCTTCCTTACCGCCTTCACCGTCTCCCGCGCTATGATTTTGGCTCCGATGGCCGCCTGGATGGCCACATCGAACTGCTGTCTCGGGATAAGTTCCTTCAGCTTCTCGCATATCTTGCGTCCGAACTCATATGCGTGGTCGGCATGTATCAGGCTCGACAGGGCGTCTGCCGGGTCTCCGTTCAGCAGGATATCCAGTTTGACCAGCCGCGCTTCCTTGAAGCCTTGCAGATGATAGTCGAAGGAAGCATAGCCCTTCGATATCGACTTCAGCTTGTCATAGAAATCGAAGACTATCTCCGACAAAGGCATGTCATAAGTAAGCTCCAGCCTGTCGGAAGTGATGTAATGCTGGTTTATGAGGACGCCGCGCTTGTCGAGACAGAGTTTCATGATAGGTCCGTAAAATTCGGACTTGGAAATGACCTGCGCCCTGATATACGGCTCTTCGATTTTCGAGATGAGGGTAGGGGCAGGCAGTCCTGAAGGATTATGGACATCAATCACTTCCCCCTGGGTAGTATAGACCTTATATGAAACGTTCGGCACTGTCGTGATGACATCCATATTGAATTCCCGATACAGCCTTTCCTGAATGATTTCCAGATGCAGAAGCCCGAGGAAACCGCATCTGAAGCCGAAACCGAGGGCCAGAGAAGACTCCGGCTCGAACACCAGGGAAGCATCGTTCAGCTGCAGCTTTTCCAGCGAGGACCTGAGCTCCTCGTACTGGTCCGTTTCCACGGGATAGACTCCGGCGAAAAGCATGGGCTTCACTTCCTCGAATCCCGCAATCGCCTCGCTGCACGGATTTTCCACATGAGTGATGGTATCCCCGACCTTGACTTCGGACGCCGTCTTGATGCCGGATATGATATACCCTACACTTCCGCACGGAATTTCAGCACGAGGGTCGAGCTTCATTTTCAGTACGCCCACTTCATCGGCATCGTATATTTTCCCTGTATTGAAAAACTTCACCTTGTCGCCGGACTTCAAAGTACCGTTCACCACCTTGAAATAGGCTATTATTCCACGGAACGAATTGAAGACGGAATCGAATATGAGAGCCTGGAGAGGCGCCTGCGGATCCCCTTTCGGAGCAGGAATCCGCTCCACTATCGCATCCAGAATTTCCGGAACGCCCTGTCCCGTCTTCCCGGAAGCGCAGAGAATCTCATCCGGAGAGCATCCGAGCAGGTCCACCACCTGATCCGTCACCACATCCACCATGGCCGAATCCACGTCTATCTTGTTAAGGACCGGTATGATTTCGAGATCGTGCTCTATGGCGAGGTAGAGGTTGGAAATAGTCTGCGCCTGTATCCCCTGAGTGGCATCCACTACCAAGAGCGCACCTTCGCAGGATGCTATGGCGCGGGACACCTCGTAGGAGAAATCCACATGCCCCGGAGTATCTATCAGGTTCAGGACATACTTTTCGCCGCCATGCACATAATCCATCTGAATCGCATGACTCTTGATCGTAATTCCTTTCTCTTTCTCCAGATCCATCGAATCCAGCACCTGTGCCTCCATATCCCTGGCGGCCAGAGTCTTGGTAATCTCGATCATCCTGTCGGCAAGCGTACTCTTCCCGTGGTCGATATGCGCGATAATGCAGAAATTCCTGATATTCTTCATACGGTTCCTTTTCTTTCTTCTGCCTCCGGCAATGCGGCAGTCTCCGCCTCCGGACGACAATATCCTGCAAAGATAACAAGAATTACCGAATTACCTCACTGCAAGTTCCCGTCAGTAATGAAAGCGCAAGGCAGAAAGCCCCTCCTGAGCCGGCCGCAAGTTCATTTGAGATAGAACTCTTCAGTAAGTGCAATATAGTCCGCGCTGTAGCCATCACCCTGATGAATCGTCAGCAAGGATTCTTCGGGACATTCACGTCTGGAACGGGAAAACTCCGCGACTATCCGTGAAGGTCTTTTCCTTTCGGTAGTCCGTATCCGGACAATACGGAAAGGGTGCAGGCCGGACATGCGGGCATGGCGCAGCAGCCACAATTCCGAATCTGCAGGGAGAATCATGGACAGGATGCCGTCTGACGCAAGATGTTCCGCGGCGAAAGCAGCCAGTTCCCTGTATGACAATGTATCGGTGTGCCGGGCGGCATTGCGTCTCATGTCCGGCGCCTGGAGAGAAAGGTCATAGTACGGAGGATTGGAGAAGATGTGGTCGAAGGCTGCCGGCACATCAGGACCGGAGAGCCCGGAAAGCGGAAGATGCTTCGCTTCAAGCATGTCCGGCCACGGGGAGCCGGCAAAATTCGCGGCTGCCTCACGCGCGGAAGGGCCGTCGATGTCTATTGCGGTTATCCTTGCATCGGAGACGCCGGCGTCATACAGACGCTGCGCCGCCATCAAGGCGACGGTCCCCGTGCCGGTGCCCACGTCGAGACAGTTCCTGTCCGCCGCGCGCAGCGTCATCAGCGCACCGAGAAGCACCCCGTCCGTATTCACCTTCATGGCGGATTCGTTATTCTCTACCGTAAAACGGCGAAAGCGGAAGACACTCATCTGGACTGCGGATTCTCCACGAAAAGGCCGTCCTGCATGTAAAGACTGCGGTCGCACATGGAGGCCAGATCCGGATCGTGCGTAACTATGACAAAGGTCTGCCCGTGAGTATCCCGCAGACGGAAAAAGAGGCTGTGCAGTTCCTTTTTGGTGACACTGTCCAGATTTCCGGACGGCTCGTCGGCGAAAACTACGGCCGGACGGTTCACAAGGGCGCGGGCGATGGCGACTCTCTGCTGCTCTCCCCCGGAAAGTTCGGAAGGCTTGTGACCTGACCTGTCCGACAGGCCGAGCTCTTCCAGAAGAGATGCAGCCTCAGCCTTGGCCGTCTTCATGGATTTCCCGGCGATGAGGGCTGGAATCATGATATTCTCCATAGCCGTGAACTCGGGAAGAAGATGATGGAACTGGAACACGAAACCGACTTTCGTATTCCTGAACACGGCCAACAGCCTGCTGTCAAGCGACAGCACATCTATGCCGGCAATGGCCAGCGAACCGGAATCCGGAGTGGAAAGCGTGCCGAGAATCTGCAGAAGCGTCGACTTGCCGGCTCCCGACGCCCCCATTATGGACAGCACTTCGGATTCTGCGACAGACAAGTCTATGCTTTTCAGCACCTTCAGTTTCCCGAAAGACTTCTCTATACCACTGGCTTCAATGATAGCTTGCATCAGAATGGCGTTTAATCATACCATGCAAAGATACAAGTTTTACGCGAAACTATATTTCGCTGAGGGAGAATATGAATTCGAGGCCTCCGCCCTTGCGGTTCAAGGCACGTACATCGCCTTTATGGAAAGCTATCGCATTCCTGACTATGGACAGTCCGAGTCCCGAGCCGCCGTCATCGCGGGTGCGACCCTCGGATACCCTGTAGAACCTCTCGAAAATCTTCGACAGATGCTCCTCAGGGACACCTTTGCCGGTATCGTAATACGAGAAGTGGCAATATCCGTCGCCTTTTGCGTAGCACTCGACATGAATCTTTATTTCGCGGCCTCCGTACTTGAGACTGTTTTCCATCAGATTTCGGAATACGGCATACAGGAGGCTCGGATTCCCGTTCACCGTCAGGTCCGGTTCGAGGGCATTCTCTACCAGAATCCCCATCGCGTCCAGCCTGTCACGCAGCTCGTCCGATACCTCGTCCACGACATTTTTCAGATTCACCTTCTCCTTGAAAAGCTGTTCCGGAGCCTCTTCTATCTTGGTGATCAGGCCTATATCCCTGATAAGATCCGATAATCTCATCACCTGGACATAAGCCCTGTCCAGAAACATGGCACGCTTTTCAGCCGAAATATCCTTGCACACGGTCAAGGTTTCCAGATATCCCCTGATGCTGCTGACAGGGGTACGCAGTTCATGCGCGATGTTGTTCGTCATCTGCTGCTTCATGACCCTGTTCTTCTCCACATCGGTGACATCATTGACGGAAATTTCGCAGCCATTGTCCGGATATACAAGCACCTGAAGCGTATATGTGCGCGCGCCTTTGGTTATATTGTACTGGAAGACAGGAACATTGTCCACCCGGGAATTTCTGGTATTGCGGGCGACGAATTCGGCCGCAGGTCGGAATATTTCATTGTCCCAGAGGGAATCCAGATCAGGAGTGGGCCGGTCCAGCATCAGGTTCACGAACTGGACGAATTTCGCGTTCGCGTAGACCTTCCTGCGCTCCTGCGAAAAGATGGCTATGCCTCCGTCATAATAATGCAGATGCAGGAGCAGCCTTTCCTTTTCGAGGGCGATAATCTGGTTGCTCTGCTCCAGCCTGTAGTAACTCCTCAACATCTGCTTGCCGATGTCTCCGAGCTCGGAATCGGGAAAAGACATGTTCTCGTAGTCCACCTGTCCTTTTTCCGCAGCCTCGGCGAACCTGTGCAGCCGCGACACACCCTCACCGAACTTGTCGGAAAGGAAAATGATGAAGAAAAGGGCGATGAGGAAGACCAGCACGACTATGAGGATGAAGACCGAATCAGGGCGCAGGGCCTTTTTCACATCGTACTCGAAAGGCAGGGCCATCCTGACGATATAGCCGCCGTAGGACTTCGCATAATAGAAATAATTTATGCCGACGGTATCGGATTTACGGATAGAACCGCCCTCCTTGCCTCTGATAGCCTCCTTCACCTCCGGGCGCGAGGCATGGTTGTCCATCGCCATCCTGTCCTCCACAGAGTCGAAAAGCACATTTCCGTTCTTGTCGATGACAGTCACCCTGAGTTCCGGAGGAAAAAGCTCCACCGTAGACGAATAGTCATCCGACTGGGCGATGATATCCGCATAACATGAAAGCCTGTCCTGCAGCATCAGTTTCCTGCCCGTCTTGTCGCTGCGGAACTGGAAAAGTATGAGCAGGACGGCAAAAAGCGCGAAAACAGCCGCGAAATATATCAACAGCTGTCTCTTGTATGACCTTTTTCTGATTTTCATATTCATCTGTTACGGGATGCGGACGACACTTTCCGCCTTCTATTCTTCTGCATTCATCGAATATCCGTAGCCGGACCTGTTCGTAAGATATGACTTGCATATCCCGAGCTTGCTCCTTATCCTCGCAATATGCACATCCACAGTCCTGTCCAGCACATACGGGGCATCGTCCCACAATTCGTTTATCATTTCCTCTCTGGAATATATCCTGCCGGGATGCGAGGCCAGAAGCGTCAGTATCTCCAGTTCCTTTTTCGGAAGGACCACGGCGACCCCGTCCACATACACCATTTTCCTCGCCACATCTATCTTCAGCTTGCCGAGAAGTATCTCGTCCTGCACCTTCTCCTGTCTGGCCATGCCGCTCCTTTTGAGCACCGCCCGGACTCTCGCCAGCACCTCGTTTATCGAAAAAGGCTTGGCGATATAGTCATCCCCTCCGGCTGAAAACCCTGTCAGCAGATCGTTTTCCGCACTTCTGGCTGTCAGGAATATTATAGGAATCTGGCTGTGCCTTTCTTTCCTGAGCACTTCCGCCATCTTGAATCCCGACATGCCCTCCATCATCACATCCAGCAATATCAGATCCACCCCCTGGCCACAAAGCTCGAGAGCCGCCTCCGCCGATGCCGCCGGCACTACCTCATAACCTGCGTTCTCAAGGTTGAACTGAAGTATTTCGCGGATGTCCGGCTCATCGTCCACGACCATTATCCTTTTCTTGTCCATACGATTCATTGTTATGCCTGCCGGCAATTCGTCCGGCCGCCTCAAAAAAAGATCCCGGACGGATGTCCGGCAATCATCGGGACAAAGGTATGTTTTTTCTTTTATTCGCGGCCTTACTGGAATGTAAATTAATTGTTACGGAATCCCGTAACAATTTTTTAACATTTCTGCAACAGAAACCCAACATAGTAGGATTATTTTTGCGCCTGAAACTATAACTCATAATTTTTATGGACTGGATATATCTGGGATTTGTGATATTCCTATTCATCCTTGCCATATCCGACCTCTGGGTCGGTGTCAGCAACGATGCAGTCAACTTCCTCAATTCAGCTATCGGCGCGAAAGTCGCCAGGTTCAGGACAATCATCATAGTAGCCGCCACGGGCGTTTTTCTGGGAGCCATCATGAGCAACGGAATGATGGACTTCGCCCGACACGGCATCTTCAGGCCTGAACAGTTCGCGTTCCAGGAACTGATGTACATCTTTCTGGCCGTAATGGTCACGGACATCATCCTGCTCGACGTCTTCAATTCCCTCGGAATGCCGACCTCCACTACCGTATCTCTGGTATTCGAACTGCTCGGAGCCACTTTCGCTCTCACTATCATCAAGATGGCCGGTGCGGATACCGGACTCGGATTCGCGGACTACATGAATACGGAAAAGGCCCTGTCGGTAATCATGGCCATATTCGTATCCGTGGCAATCGCATTCGTCTGCGGTTCTCTCATACAATACATAGCCAGACTTATCTTCACATTCGACTTCCACAAGGGACTGAAATGGAAAATAGGCATCTACGGAGGAATCGCCGCTACGGCCATCGTGTATTTCATGCTGTTCAAAGGCACCAAGGACCTGTCGTTCATGACTGCCGATGTGAAGACATGGATTGAAGAGCACACATGGATGCTTCTGGGAGGCTGTCTGGTATTCTTCACGATACTCATGCAGATACTGCATTTCCTTAAAGTGAACGTATTCAAGGTCATCGTGCTGATAGGCACCTTCGCCCTCGCCATGGCATTCGCCGGCAACGACCTTGTGAACTTCATAGGCGTGCCACTCGCCGGATACTCCTCATATCTGGATTATATGGAAGCCGGAGGCGGAAATCCGTCAGGCCACATGATGGGCGTACTTAACGAATCGGCTTCCACTCCGCTGATATTCCTCATAGCCGCCGGCGTGGTGATGGTCATCGCACTCGCCACTTCCAAGAAAGCGCACAACGTGACCAAAACGGAGATCAATCTGGCACGTCAGGACGAAGGGGACGAGATGTTCGGCTCTTCCAAAGCTGCCAGAAGCATAGTAAGATGGAGCAATTCCACTGCGAATTTCATCGTTTCCGCCACACCTCTCAAGGTCAGGAAATGGATAGACAAGAGGTTCGACAAGACCGGTCTGGACATCGAGGACAACGCCGCTTACGATGTGGTCAGGGCATCGGTAAACCTCGTGGTGGCATCGCTGCTCATTGCCCTGGGAACATCGCTCAAACTTCCGCTCTCCACTACTTATGTCACATTCATGGTAGCCATGGGTACATCGCTTGCCGACCGTGCATGGAGCAGGGAAAGCGCTGTGTTCAGGATAACCGGAGTCCTCTCGGTCATCGGAGGATGGTTCCTGACAGCGGCGATAGCATTCATAAGCGCGTTCTTCATAGCTCTCCTGATGTCATTCGGCGGCACAGTAGTCACTGTCATAATAGTGGTAGCCGGTCTGGCCGTGCTGATTCACAGCAACATAAAATACAAGGAGAAAGACGACACCTCCAAGGGCGACAAGGCCTACTACGACATCCTCCGGATAACCGACAAGAAGCAGGTATGGGCGCCGTTCCTTAAATACGTGGCTGAAAACGACAAGGCATTCCTCGATGAAATGGCTGCCCGGTACACATCCGTTACCGACGGTCTGATGCAAGAGAATGTCAGGACGCTGAAACGGACAGTGACCGATCTGAAGAACTACAAGACCAGACTGAAGAGCCTGCGCAAGAAGGAGACTGTCTGTCTGAGGATGGTAGATCCGGAAACGGGCCTGAAGAAGAGCGCGTGGTTCCACACCGCATTCAATTACATGGAACAGGTGTACTACTCGCTGCGACGGATCTGCGAGCCTGCTTACGAACACGTGGACAACAATTTCACGCCGATTCCGGAAGAATATTGCAAGGCTTTCAGCACAGTGCGCGACGAACTGGTGGACACGATCCATAATCTGGCCGGACATTTCAAGAACAGGGACTATGAAGGCATGAGAGCCCAGGAAGAGGCCTTGAGCAAACTTCAGATAAAGTTCTCCGACCTGCGCAAAGCCCTCATGACAGACATTCAGGAAAAGAACCTGAACCTGACCATGGCTTACATGTACCTGAATCTGGTACAGGAGTCCGAACAGCTCTGCATCTCGCTGAAGCATTATGCACGGGCTTCCAGGAAACTGGCTTAAAATTTCCGCTAATTCCATAAGTAGAAGGAGTCGGGACCGCGGGGTGCCGGCTCTTTCATTTGTTTTTGGCGCGGCGGAAGTTGTTTTCTATCCGACATTGTATTATATTTGGCATTGCCGTGACAACGGCCTGAAATTCATAGCAGCCATGTTCGAAAAGGAAATATACGTCAGAAGACGGAAAACATTGCTCGAAAGAATGAGAGCAACCGGAAATGAGGGAAAACTCGGCATAGCGGTCTTCCCGGGAAATGTCGAAGCTCCGCAGAACTATCGCGGGAATGACTACAAATTCAGGCAGGAGAGTTCTTTCCTGTATTTCTGGGGGATAGACGAGCCGGGATTTGCGGCGGTTCTGGATCTGGATACCGGAGAGGAAGTCCTGTACGGGAACGATGTGGACATAGACGATATCATCTGGATGGGGCCGCAGCCGTCCGTGGCATCGAAGGGAGAGCTTGTCGGAGTCTGGAAGACCGCCCCGTATGCAGGATTCGCGGAAACGGTGCGGAAAGCGAGGGAAACGGGACGGACGGTGCATTTCCTTCCGGCGTCCAGATACTACAACACCATGCTGCTTTCCGGACTGATGGGATGTCCGGCTGAAAATGTCCGCAGGACAGGCCCCGCAGACAGCCGAGAAACGACGGCTTCGCTCGAACTGACGAAGGCCGTAATATCCATGAGACTCATAAAGGAAGCATGCGAAATAGAAGAGATAGACAAGGCCTGCGAAATCGGATGGCTGATGCACACTGCGGCGCGGCAGGAATGCAGGCCGGGAGCGATGGAGCAGGATATTGTCGGGAAAATGGAAGGGGTGACCATATCGAAAGGCTGGGGCGTCTCCTTTACGACTATTCTGTCGCAGAACGGGGAGACCCTGCACAATCATTCCCACCATCAGGTCATCACTCCCGGCAGGATGCTGCTCATAGATGCGGGGGCGGAAAGCAATACGCACTATGCATCGGACTTTACCAGAACCCTGCCATGCAGCGGCAAATTCACGCAGAAACAGCGCGGGATATACGACATCGTGGAAGAGTGCAACGAACTGGCCTTCCGGCTGGCCTCCCCGGGGGTTCCTTACCGCGAAGTACATCTGGCAGTGGCGGCGAAGATGCTGGACGGGCTGAAATCGCTCGGGCTGGTGACCGGCCGCATCGACGACATGGTAGCAGAAGGCATAGCCGGCCTGTTCATGCCGCACGGGCTCGGGCACAACATGGGTATTGACGTCCACGACATGGAAGATCTCGGTGAAGACCTCGTAGGCTATGACCCGGACCAGACCAGAGCATCCATGCCGGGACTCGGCTCGCTCAGGATGGCCAGGAAACTGAAACCCGGACATGTCATCACCGATGAGCCAGGGATATATTTCATCCCTGCCCTCATCTCCAAATGGAAAAAGGAAGGCACGGACAAGGGCATGGTAAACTATGGCGCAGTGGAGAAATATATAGACTTCGGCGGCATCAGGCTGGAAGACGATTTGCTGATCACAGAAGACGGATGCCGCAGACTCGGCCCGCATCGCCTGCCGATAAAGGCAGACGATGTGGAAGCCGCGATGTCCGCAGGCCTATAGATAGACTATGATATAGTACATCATCACGCCGCAGGCGACAAGTTTCACGCCCGTACCGACCAAAAAGCCCAGAAGAGAGCCGAAAGCCGACTTCAGGGCTTCCGAACCTTTCTTTTCGGCGAATATGATTTCGGCGAGAAAAGCCCCGAGGAAGGAAAAAATGATCATTCCCCACGGAGGCAGGATGAAAATACCCAATATCATGCCGATGAACGTACCCCGTTCCGCCGCCTTCGAGCCGCCTGTAGCCTTGGTCAGATAAGAAGGGATGAGATAATCGAGCACCGTCACGATGATGGTCACCGCCAGCATCACCAGCAAAATGGTCAGGGACATTTCCTCTCCCCTGCCGTTCGTCCCTCCCCAGAAATACAGGAGCAGCATGCCCGCCCAGCTCAACGGCGGGCCGGGCAATGCGGGAAGGATGCTGCCCAATATCCCGATGATTCCGGCGAGAACCGCCAATACTCCTACGACCACTTCCATACCTTCGTCTGCCGGCTTTTATCTTTCAGGAAGGAATCCTTTCGAGATCATATACTGCGCGATCTGCACAGCATTGGTGGCTGCGCCCTTCCGGAGATTGTCCGCGACGCACCAGAGGTTCAGCCCGTAACGGACAGACGGATCCCGACGGATACGGCCCACATAGACCTCATCGTGTCCCCAGGCATAAAGAGGCATAGGATATATGTTATTGGCCGGATCATCCTGAAGGACACAGCCCGGAGCCTCTGAAATCAGCCTGCGGACCTCCTCAAGAGTGAAGTCGTTCTCGAATTCGACATTGACCGACTCCGAATGCCCGCCCTTGACAGGTACGCGGACCGTGGTAGGAGACACCAGAATATTCTCGTCCAGAATCTTGTGGGTCTCGTTCACCATCTTCATCTCCTCTTTCGTATAGCCCGTCTCCAGGAAAGAATCTATGTGAGGAAGTATGTTTTCATCTATAGGATAAGGATAGACGGCAGGATATTCACCCCATTTCTTTCCTGCGCGCTCCGCTTCCATCTGATCGAGGGCCTTGTATCCTGTCCCTGTGACAGACTGGTATGTGGAGACGACTATCCTGCGTATCCTGAATGCTCTGTGCAGAGGGGCCAGCGGCATGAGCATCTGTATCGTGGAGCAGTTCGGATTCGCTATGATATAGTCATCCGCCGTGATGGCATCGCCGTTGATTTCAGGAACGACGAGCTTCTTCGACGGATCCATCCTCCAGCATGAAGAATTGTCCACGACACGGCATCCGACCTCCGCGAATTTAGGGGCGAGTTCTCTGGAGGCGCCGGCTCCGGCAGAAAAAAGAGCGAGATCCGGTCTGGCTGCGATGGCGTCTTCAGCGCTTACGACAGTCCATTCGCGGCCCTTGAAGGAGACTTTCCGGCCGACTGACCTGGATGAGGCCACAGGCAGGAGTTCGGTTACGGGAAAATCGCGTTCCGCGAGCACTTCCAGCATTCTGGTGCCTACAAGTCCGGTGGCACCTACTACAGCTACTTTCATGATTTTTCAGTTTATAAGTTCGTTTTCACATTAGGTTACAAGTCGGATGACCCCTTATTTCAAGGCCTGATCGAGGTCATATATGAGGTCGTCCACGCTTTCCGTCCCTACTGACAGCCTCAGCAGATCCGGATATACGCCGCTGGCGATCTGCTCCTTCTCCCCGAGCTGGGAATGCGTGGTCGAAGCCGGATGGACTATCAGTGACTTGGAATCCCCCACGCTGCTCACATGAAGGATCAGCCCCAGCTTGCTGACCAGGGAGGCCGCCGCATCGAAACCGCCTTTCACGCGGAAAGTAAGCACGGCTCCGAAACCGTGGCGGAGATACTTCTTAGCAAGGGCATGATAAGGATTGTCCGGGAGGCCGGTATAGCTCACGGCCGACACCTTCGGATGACGGGACAGGAACTCTGCTATGGCGAGGGCGTTCGAGCATGACCTCTCCACTCTCAACGAAAGCGTTTCCAGTCCCTGAAGCATCAGGAATGAATTGAACGGAGAAGCGGATGCGCCGATGTTCCTCAAGCCGTCCACCCTTACCCTGCCGGCAAAGGCGGCATTGCCGAAGACTTCCTTATAGACAAGACCGTGGTAGCTCTCTGCCGGAGCCGCCAGCAACGGATATTTTTCAGGCGTCCAGTCGAAATTCCCTCCGTCGACCACCACTCCGCCGAGAGCGGTGCCGTGACCGCAGATCCACTTGGTCGCAGAGTGGATGGAAACGTTGGCTCCCCAGCTGAAAGGCTGGAAAAGATAGCCGCCGCAGCCGAAAGTGTTGTCCACCATCACGCATATCCCCTTTCTGCGGGCCATATCGACAATCGGTTCGAAATCCGGGACATTGAAGGCGGGATTGCCCAATATCTCCAGATATATGGCCTTCGTGCGGTCGTCCGTCAGCTTTTCCAGATCCTCCACTCTGTCGCTCTCCGCGAACCTGACCTGAATCCCCATGTCCCTGAGCGTAATCTCGAACATGGTGAAAGTCCCGCCGTACAGGAACGGGGAGGTCACTATGTTGTCTCCGGGACCGCATATGTTCGTCACAGCCAGAAAAATAGCGGCAGTTCCGGAAGCCGTGGCCACCGAAGCCACTCCGCCTTCCAGCGCAGCCATCCTCTTCTCGAAGACATCATTGGTAGTGTTGGTGATACGTGTGTAGATGTTTCCCGGCGTCTTCAGCGCGAAAAGATCCGCGCCCTGCTGCATATTCTCGAAGACATATGCAGTAGTCTGGTAAAGGGGAACCGCCGTAGCGTTGGATACCGGGTCTATCTCCTGTCCCGCCCTCAGCTGGAGGGTCTCGAAACCGTATTTTCTGTTTTCCATGACGAAAGTTTTTCAATTAGTCCAGCAACTGCTGGATGATATTGCCCAACGGGCCGCTCTCGATAAGGAAGCCGTCGTGCCCGAATTTGGAATTTATCTCCACATACATGGCTCCGTCTATATGGGTAGCCATATATTTCTGTTCCTGTACCGGGAAAAGATTGTCAGTATCTATGCCCACCACCACCGTATCCGCCTTGATGGTCTTCAGGGCCGCTTCGACCCCGCCTCTTCCCCTGCCCACATTGTGACTGTCGAGCGAATATGTCAGGCAATAATAGGAATAGGCATCGAACCTGTTCACCAGTTTCCGCCCCTGATACTGCTGGTATGAGCAGACCTTGTCCGCAAACATCTTGTCCGGATCCGCCTCGCACTGCGTTTCGTCATAGCAGATGTAGTTCCTGTACGATATCAGAGCTATCGCCCGGGCACAGGCCAGACCTGCCTTTCCTCCGTCCAGTCCGGCACACTCCCTGAAAGTAGGATCGGCCTCCAAAGCCATCCTCTGGGATTCGTTGTAGGCAGTCACCCATGGGGTCACCCGTGCGCCGCAGGCAGACACCAAAGCCTTCTTCATCACGTCCGGCTCCATAATCATCCACTCCAAAGCCTGGAACCCGCCTATCGACCCTCCTATCATCAGGTCTATCTTATCCACACCGAGGTGCTTCCGCACCAATATATTCACGTTCACTATATCCCTGACGGTAATTTTCGGAAAGTCGAAATAATACGGACGGCCGGTGCCCGGCTTTACCGAAGCCGGCGACGTCGTGCCATATGGAGATCCGAGCATGTTCACGCACACCACGAAATACCGGTCGGGATCAATGACCTTGCCCGGCCCCACAAGATCCGGCCACCAGTCCTGGGGATCCGAATTGGCCGTAAATGCATGGCATATCCACACCACCTTCCTGCCGTCAGCCCCGGGATTATACTGCCTGTCGGACCTGTGATAGACTACGGATAGGCCTTCTATAGTCTCCCCTCCTTCAAGACGGAATATATCATTATGACTGTATTCTTCTCTTACCATACGGAAATGCATAATCCGGCCAAAGTTATGAATTTCCGCGTTAAAATCCAATTGGCAAGATGACATATAAGGGATTTCCGGCATCACCGGGACTTCCCGGTCCTCGTCCTGAGATGATAGACGAACTGGACTGAAAAATATCTCCCCACTCCGAGATTGACCGTATCCGACGTACCCGATGCGGAAATGCTGTGGGCGAATTGCCTGATATTGTCGTCCAGCAAGTCGTTCACGCCTATGCTGATCTCTCCGAGACCGTTCCGGAAAAGCTGCTTTCCGATGTATATGTCGCACAGACACATCCTGTCATCGAAACGGCCTTCCAGACTCCTGTACTGTCTCCAGTTCACTGCCGCAGTCACCGAGAAGCCCGACCAGAATATCCATTTGAACCATGCTTTGGCGTCATGCGTGATGAAATTGTTGTTCACCTTCCCGAAACGGCCGGAATATTCGTTCTGCGTATAGCGGCCGGAATAACTGACGGAAAAATCCAGAAATTCGCCTAGATTGCTGTCTATTCTGGCCCCGAGATCATACCAGTTGCGGTAGACAGGCACCCTGTCCGCATTGATCATCCCGGGGAGGACGGATACCGACACTTCTGCATCGAGATTCAGGTTGCTCCTGATGAAATTCACGGGAAAGCCGTAAGTCATCTTGCCGTTGAACTTCGAATAGCCGCCGAGATTCACCGGCTTCACATACTGGTTCCCTTCGCCGAGAAGCACTCCGTCAGCCACCTCGAAATCCGGAGAATCTATGACCAGAGAGTCGCAGAGATAGTTCGAACTGCCGGTATATTTCAGGGAAAGGGACAGCGTGGACCCCTTCTCCACCCCTGTATGGACATACCTGAGCCCCACCTCGTGAAGATAACTCGGCACCACATCCGGATTCCCCGCGCGGATATTGCTCATATTGTTCAGATTGACGGCAGTCTGCAGGGTATTGACAGAAGGGTTCGCCGTCCGGCTTCTGGCATCTATCCTGAGTGAGTTTTTCCTGTCGAAAGGGACATTTGCGATGACAGTATAGATGAAATTGTGGAACTCCTTTGAAGACTCTCCGGCGACAGGCAGCCTGTACACTCCGGTAAAACCGGTATTCTGATACCCTCCGTAGGCCGAGACAGTCACTTTTCTGAAAGCGTAGTTATATCTGAGTCCTGCAGTATTGGTGATGAATCTGCTGGTATTGACATTGGACTGCCTGCCGTCAGGTTCAGGCTCCAGCTCTCCGGTATCGGTATTGCGGGCACGGACGATATTGTTCCCGAAACTCTTGTTGAAACTGAACCTGTATTCCATGCTGAGCCTCGATCTCTTGCTCAGACGGTCCGTATAGGTAAGGCTTCCGCCGGCATAGACCTGCTCCGTCACCCTGCTGCGAAGCTGCGAAGAACGGGAGTCCGCTTCGGAAATGTCGAAAAGTCCGCTTTCTTCACGGAACTGATACTGGTCCGAGCTCTCCGAAGCAGTATTCTTGTTGTATCTTCCTGAGGCGGAGACGGAAAGGGTCCTGCCGCGCTTTGGAAAACTGTATCTGTAGGAAACACTTCCGGATATCCTTACTGCCAGCCTGTCATTGTCCCTGTCCACGAGCCTCTCCCGCAGGAAACTCTCGTTCCCGTCCGCAAGTATGTTCGACTGCCTGACCTTCTGCAGGGAAGCGTCTCCGAGATCCTGCACATTCACAGACGGCCTGAAGACCAGACTGTGATTGTCTGCCGGAGACCATGCTATCCGGGAAGTGAAATTGTGATTGTAGTTCAGGGCGTTGAAATCCGACGCAGTTCCCGTCACCTGTCTCCGTCCGCCGTCGAGAAAAGTCTCCTTGTCGTTCAGCGGCTCGTCATGATTGTCTATCCTGCTGAAAAAATAGCTTCCGCTGAACCAGTCGTTCGAATAGTTCACCCCAGTCGACTGCACCGATGACAGACCCGGCAGAGGCTTGACCTTGAATGTGTTCCCGGTAGAGACATCGCTCACCGCCGAAGCCCCGACTATGCTTTCCGAAGCGAAATTGTATCTGCTGATATTGTTCCCCATCGCAAGCAGGGAAGCCGTATGCTCGCCCTTGAACCAGTTAAGATTCGCTCCCGCAATGTATTTGTCCGGAATCCCGTAGCCCGCATAAAGTCTTCCTGACAGAGAGCCGTCCCTTGTCCCCGGACGCGTCACCACATTGATAGCCGTATAACCGTTCCCGTCATCCACACCGGTGAGCTCCGCCATGTCGCTCAATTTGTTTATGACTTCTATCTGCCTGATCATATCGGCCGGAAGGTTTTTCAACGCCGTCAGCACCTCCGAACCGAAATATTCCTGCCCGTCTATCATTATCCTCCTGACCTCGCGGCCGTTCGCTTCCACTCCGCTTTCCGAGACCGATATACCCGGCATTCTGGACACAAGGGATTCGGCATCGGAGCCCAACATCACCTTGTAGGCCGCCGCGCTATAGCTCAAAGTATCCCCGCTCTGCGAAGAACGTATGGCCTGATCGCTGTGTACGGCCGTTTCCAGCATAATCGCATCCTCCTGCATCAGGATATTCCCTACATCATGACCCGGGTCATGGACGTCAAGCCTGACGAGCCCGGAACGATAGCCGAGGATGGATATTTTCAGAAGAAGCACTTCCTCCGGGACATCGCTGAAAAAGAAACTCCCGTCATCTGCGCTCATTCCGTACTGCAATGTCGCACCGGAAGTGTCGGCCACCTCCACGACCGCACCGGGAACCGGCTGCCGCGTCAGGGAATCGAGGACAGTACCCTTTATCCATATTCCGCTCCGGCCATGGCACAGGACAGGGAATAAGGCCATGGCTGCAAGACAGTACAGAAGCCGGAGCGTTTTCATGACATGGCGCTGTCAGCCCAGCCAGACTGTGAGACCCGCCATGACGATGGAGACCATGCTCATCAGCTTTATCAGGATATTCAGGGACGGGCCGGATGTATCCTTGAACGGGTCGCCGACAGTGTCGCCCACCACGGTGGCATGATGGCATTCGGAATTTTTCCCGCCCAGATTCCCCTCTTCCACATATTTCTTCGCATTGTCCCAGGCGCCTCCGGAATTTGCCATGAAGATAGCCAGCACAAAGCCAGAACCGAGGCCACCGATGAGCAGCCCCATGACACCGGCCACGCCGAGCACAAGCCCTACTGCGACAGGGACTATGATAGCTATGCATGACGGCAGAAGCATCTCGCGCTGCGCCCCTATAGTGGAGATTTCCACGCAGCGGGCATAATCGGGAGTCGCTTCGCGGGTCAGTATGCCCTTGATTTCGCGGAACTGCCTGCGCACTTCCTCCACCATCTTCTGCGCCGCCCTGCCTACCGCATTCATGGTCAGCCCGCAGAAAAGGAAGGACATCATGGCGCCTATGAACACGCCGGCCAGAACCATAGGATTCATCAGGTCGATATGATAATGCGCCATCAGATCCGGTATGGTAGCCTGCACCGCCTCTATTGCCTCGCCGGAAACCCCGATGACTGTCTCGCCCATCCTGTCGAGGGCGATCTTTATCTCCTCCATGTAGGAAGCCAGAAGAGCCAGACCCGTGAGGGCGGCGGAACCTATGGCGAAACCCTTTCCGGTGGCGGCCGTCGTATTGCCGAGGGCATCCAGAACATCGGTGCGGCGTCTCACTTCAGGGTCGAGTCCGCTCATCTGGGCATTGCCTCCGGCGTTGTCGGCTATAGGCCCGTAGGCATCCGTAGCGAGGGTTATACCCAAGGTGGACAGCATACCTACGGCTGCGATTCCTATTCCGTACAGGCCGAGACTCAGGTTTTCAGCGGAAAGGATATGCGCGAAGTCGAAGCCGATGGCACAGAGATAGGAAAGCATGATGGCGGCAGCTATGGTCACCACCGGAACGGCTGTGGAAATCATGCCGAGCCCCACACCCGAAATGATAACCGTAGCCGGCCCGGTCTTCGAGCTGTCGGCCAGCCTGCGTACAGGCTTGTATGAATGCGACGTATAATATTCAGTGGACTGTCCTATTATGACGCCGGCCACCAGTCCGGTCACCACGGAAAATGAAATGCCTATCCAGTTCTCCATGCCCAAGACATACATGATGGCGAAAGTGGCGACAGCTATCAGCACCGCGCTCACATTCGTGCCGAAACCGAGGGACTTCAGAAGCTGGCTCATGCCGGCATTCTCATTCGTCCTGACGGTGAATATCCCTAAGACAGACAGGATGACGCCTACGGCCGCCACGAGCATAGGAGCGAAAACGGCCTTCATCTGCATCTCTTCCCCCGCCATGATGAAAGCGGACGCGCCGAGGGCCATGGTAGCGAGAATAGAGCCGCAGTACGACTCGTACAGGTCTGCGCCCATGCCTGCGACATCGCCTACATTGTCTCCCACATTGTCTGCGATGGTGGCCGGATTCCGCGGATCATCTTCAGGTATTCCGGCCTCGACCTTGCCCACAAGATCGGCTCCGACATCGGCCGCCTTCGTATATATGCCGCCTCCGACACGGGCGAAAAGCGCCTGCGTGGAAGCCCCCATCCCGAAAGTCAGCATCGTCGTGGTGATCATGACCAGCTTCTGCGGGCCCGGCGCATCTGTGAACACATCCAGAACGATGTACCACAGGGAAATGTCGAGGAGTCCGAGCCCTACCACAGTAAGCCCCATGACGGCTCCTGAACGGAAAGCCACCTTGAGACCGGAATTCAGGGAACGCATGGCCGCATTGGCCGTCCTTGCAGAAGCGTAAGTGGCGGTCTTCATGCCCACGAAACCGGCCAGTCCGGAGAAAAACCCGCCTGTCAGGAATGCAAACGGCACCCATGCATTCTGGACGCCGAAACCGTATGCCAGCACTGCGAAGAACAGGGCAAGGATGACGAAAACAATTGTCACCACCTTGTACTGCTGCTTCAGATAAGCCATTGCCCCCTTGCGGACGAAAAGGGCGATTTCCTTCATGGTAGCCGAGCCTTCGCTCTCCTTCATCATCTGGCGGAAGAAAAACCATGCGAAAAACAGGGCGACGATTGCCGCGAACGGCACGAGATAGAACAAGTTCATCATAAGAGTTCGGGAATAAAAATAAATTGGCCGGAAATCCGGCCAATAAAAATAAGAATAATATTCGGAAATGACGCCTCAGCTGCCGTAAAAATACGGATTTGGGCGGTCGACTGTCTCCAGTCCGGAATCATTCTCCACCTCGAGACACTCATGGACACTTATCACCGCATCGGGTTTCCAGCGCGAAAAGTCGTTTCCGGAAATGGTCACTTTCCCGCAATACTGGACGTCTATCACAGGCAGGCCGGGGAAAATCGGTTCATGCGACTTGCTGTCTATGAACACATTGTCCGATATCACCAGATTTTCCGTGCTCAGCCCGTATATGACCTGGCTGTCGAATGTCCTGACAGTGTTCCCGGAAAAGACGATGCTGTCGTGGAAAAAGAAGTCGCAGCTTCGGGACTCTTTCGGGATGACAGGGTCTATCTGGAGTATGGCCTGAGGCTGTCCGCCGCCAAGGCCGCCGTCGGTAAAGCTGTTGTTCCGTATCGTCACGTTCCTCGTATTCCCGGATTCGTACCACCAGTTGGCGTCCCCGCAGATGCGTATGCCCGCCATCATGGAACTGAAATCGCAGTTCTCCACGAGGATGTCGCCGGAAGTGGAGAGCAGCAGGCTTCTGGCTCTGTTGTAACGCACCTTACAGTTCCGTATGACGACATCGCAGCCTCGGGATATGTTCTCCACGGCCAGAGCCGCGACATCCCCTGCCAAGGAAAGGTCTGCATCGGTGACAAGCTCATAACGGTTCCTGTCCGGACGTTTCAGTTCAATGAGCCTGCCCGAAGCCACAGGATGCATCGTCTTCCTGTCCACGAACCTGAGCATGTCCCCCTCGTCCGCGAAATGGTTCCCCACCTGCTGGAAATGTCCGAACGATGCCATGACCACACCCGGGGAAAGCAGGGAATCCACTTTCATGTACACTCCATGGATGTTTGTCGCATCGTCCAGCATACTCTCGAAGGTGCAGTCTTCAAGCGTGACGGTGCCGCTGCAATCCACGAAATGGGTGGCATCGGCCGAGATGGTAATCATCCTCTCCGAACCGGGTCTGGCTGCCGTAGACATGCGGGACACCCTGATATCTTCGGAGAACTCGGCTATCAGCGCCATGGCTCCGGCCCTGTAGACATGCACGTCTTCCACGGCCACGTCCCGGCTCTGAAGTATGGCGAACCCGGGATAGGAACGGTTCATATCCATAGGCCCCTTATCGTCCCAGATACTGCCTACGGGCGGCACCCTGACTGCATCGAAACCCGAAAATTCCACTATTCCGGGCGAGAGTTCGCGCGCCTTCATCCTGCCGTTCCAGTGACGGTGCTCGTAAATCGCCGTATTATACAGAGGACGACGCGTCTCCGGATCGAACACTATGTTCTCTGCCGTCGGGTATTCCCAATCATAGCCTCCGAACAGGAGACTGTCCCCCTCAATCCTGTATTTGTTGTCAGGGAAGACCCTGACAATGAAAGTCATCGACCGCTGGTCATTGGCTATGACCTCACCCTCGAATGTCCAGGGGAAATCGTAGTCTATGGAAAAACCCCCGAGGCTGACGTTCCGGGAATTTTTCACGGCAAAGGGCACTATCGCCCCGTGGAAAAGAAATTCCGAGCTGTCTCCCCTGACGGACACATCCTTCATATCCTTGAGAAGGAAGGCGACGCGGCGGTCTCCGCTGTCGTTGTTCGACATGCTCAGGAACTCCGTCACGGCCTGCTCCGGATAGAAGTCATACCGGCCCGGAGCAAAGCGGATCTCGACATTGCCGTCGGGATGGTCCTCGAGGATTTTCCTCACCACAGGAGTATAGTCCGCGATTTCCGCATCCTGGCTTATCGTGACCGTTTCAGGGCCGCACGCTGCCAGAGACAGGAGCGGCAGGAGCAGCGATGCTGCATATGCTGATACTCTATTCATCTTCGTAGCTGTTTATGTCAATTTATGTCAATGTCATGCAGTCTCATTCCCAAAGAGGATTCTGCTTTATGGCTCCGTGCGAGGCGTCTATCACGGACTGCGGGATAGGGAAAATACTGTGTTTTTCCTGACAGTTCGGCCTCAAGACGTCATAATACGGGGTCAGGAGCCAGTCCGGGTCGAGACCTACGGAGCGGTAGGCTTCCTGCAGCTTTCCGAAACGCACGAGGTCAGCCCAGCGATGGCCTTCAAAACAGAGTTCGCGGCTTCTTTCCTCCAGAATGAAATCCTCGAACGGCTCGTCCGAGAGGGAATAATCCACATCAGAGTCTTCGGTGTCCATAGGGACGCCATAGCCTCTGCGGCGGACCTTGTTCACGTATTCTATGGCCTCGGATGACGGGGATCCGTCCGCCCTCCATTCGGCTTCTGCAAGCATCAGCAGGACATCGGCGTAGCGAATGATAGGGAAATTGATGTTGTTGCACCAGTTCGCCCAGCTGCTGCCCCTGTCGGCTCTTTCGAGAGGGTGACGGAACTTGTAGACCCAGTAGTCGTTCTTGTAGTTCTCGTCGCCGTATATGATTTCCATCTTGCCGGTCTGCGGGTTCTGTTCCACATGTCCGCCGTAGTCCACGGCACCGCGTCTGAGGTCGTTTTCCTCGAATTTCCTGTACATTTCCGGGAATGCCCTGACCTGGGTCCAGTAGATTTCGTCAGGATGCGGCATCCCGTCCGTAGTCCCGACCTGGCCGCCGTAGAAGGAATTGCTGTGGGAGTTGTCGAACTCCACATCGAAGATGTATTCGCTGTTGTGCTCGTGCAGGCCGTCGAACTGCGAGAAATAGTCTTCGACCAAGTGGAATCTGCCGCTCTGGATCACTGTCCTGCAGGCTGCGGCGGCAAGGGAGGCGGCCGACGGGTCGCGGAGCGGCTCGCCCGACATCTGGAGGTAGGCCCTCGCCTTGAGGGCCGTGGCCGCCATCTTGTAGGCGTGACCGACAGTGTTCGTCTCCGGCAGGAGTTTTTCCGCCTCTTCATAATCCTTTATCACCCTGTCGTAAACTTCGGCCAGAGATGCCTTTCTGGTATCCAGTTCATCCAGATCGGTAGTCTCCTTAAGCACCAGAGGCACTTCGCCGAAATACCTCGCCAGCTGGAAATAGAACCATCCCCTCAGGAAGTACGCCTCTCCCGCTATCCGGTTCCGGTCCTGTTCGGAAATGGCATCCCCGGTATATTGCGCCAGCCTGTTCAGGACCACATTCGCCCGCTGGATGCCTAAATACTGCATGAACCAGACTTTCTCCACGAAAAGATGCTCCGGAGTGTAGGTATAGTAGCCTATCATGTCCTCGCCGTTATTGGCTGACGGCACATAACATTCATCCGTACCTATCCTGCCCCAGTACATGAAGCCCGTGAAATAATTTCCGTACCTGTGCTGATTGTCCCATTCTACCGAAGTGAATGTATAGTATATGCCCGTCAGGGCCATATCGAAATCCTCCGTAGTCCGGAAAAAGTTCTGGGTGGTGATATTGCTCTCCACCTTGGTCTCCAGAAAATCGCATGAAGAGACCGCGCACATCAGAGACACCGATATTATCAGTAATTTTTTCATATGTCGTCCTCCTCCTGTTATCTGAACGAAAGGTTAACCCCGAAAGTGAAAGTCCTGGCCTTCGGGAAGTTGCCGTAATCGAAGCCCTGAGACAGTATGGCAGCCGCGGAATTCTGGCTGATGCCGACTTCCGGATCGTATCCCGAATATTTCGTGAACACCCAGATATTGTCCGCCGATATGTAGAACTTGCAAGACTCCAGATGCTTCGTCCGGCGCAATACCTTCTGCGGCAGCGTATAGGTCAGGCGCGCCGTAGCAAAACGCAGATATGAGGCGTCTTCCACGAAAGCCGATGACACCAGACCGTCAGGAATCTGGGCATACTGGGACGAAGACTGGTTGCTTTCCGTCCATCTGTCGTTCCATGTCGCCAGCTGGTTCGATGCATTCCCCTGGAAAGAGCCTATCATGCTGTAATTGGCATTGTACAGATCGTTTCCTATGGAATACTGGAAGCCGAGGTAAAGGTTGAAGGACTTGTAGTTCAAGGTCGTGGAGAACGCTCCGTAGACATCGGGAAGGAAATTGCCTATCACCTCCCTGTCGGCATCGTCTATCTTGCCATTGCCGCTCTTGTCGTAAAGTTTCAGCGAACCCGGCTGCTCCCCGCCCTGGCCCGGGATGCCCGATTTAAGGGTATAGACCATCTCATCCGGATCGGATGTACTCGGAACCGCATCGAATTCATCGAGCTGGTACAGACCGATGGCACGGTAGCCGAAAAGTTCACCCACGCTGCCGCCTTCCCTCAGGATGACGGCATTCTGACCGTTAAGGCACGTGATTCCGAGATAAATCGGAGCCCCGTTCTGTCCGAGATGAAGGATTTTGGACACGTTTCTGGTCATGTTGGCATTCATGGTCCACTGGAAGTCATGCTTGTCTATCAGGACAGCGGACATCGACAGCTCGGCGCCCATGTTCCTGATGCTGCCTATGTTCTGCCATGCCTTGGTATAGCCGGAAATATTCAGTACCGGAGCTTCCAGCAGCAGGTCCCTCGTAGTCTTGTGGTACAGATCCAGATCGAAATGAAGCCTCTCGTTCCAGAGTCCGAGCTCCAGCCCGAGATTGTACTCCAGAGTCTTCTCCCAGGTCAGATCCTCATTCGCAAGGGTAATCGGCGACTGTCCTATGCTCAGATCCGTGCCGAATGCCGTATTCGTGTTATACAGCTGTGCGAAAGAACCGGACGTCGGCACGCTGGAGTTTCCCACTTCTCCGACGGACAGCCTCAGTCTCAAGGTGCTGACCGTATTCACATGCTTCAGGAATTCCTCTTCCTTTGCATTCCATGCAATGGCGCCGGAATAGAACGAACCCCACTTGTTCTTCACGAAGGCCGAAGTACCGTCCCTCCTGAAAGTGAATGTGCCGATGTATCTGTCATCATACGAATAATGTCCGCGGAAGATGAAGGACATCATGGCCGTAGTGCTCGTGTTCGAGTAGGAGTTGAAGTCGGTGGCCATCTGCAGATTGTTGAATCCGAGAGTCTCGTTCGCGAAAGAAGAGGCATCGGTGGCGGTATAGTAATACCTCGACCCCTGCTCGGTGAGACCTGCCATGACATTCAGCTTATGCTTTCCGAAAGTCGGGGACCAGGTCAGGGTGTTCTCGTTCAGCCAGCCGAAGGTAGAGATATTGGCCATGCACGCCTGCGAATTGTAAAGATAGCCTCTCGGCGTGCTGACCGGATAGAACTGCTTGTCTTCGAGCGAATACATGTCGGCTCCGCCTGTCACCCTCAGGGTCAGGTCGTCGATGATGTCATACTCCATGTATGCGTTCGCAATGGTCCTGTTCAGAATCTTGAGCATGGTGATGTCGTTCGCCATGGTCACCGGATTCTGCCTGTTCGAAGTATTGAACTGGTCTATCTGGTACTGTTCCAGTCCGGCTCTTCTGAAGTAAGCCTGAGTATCAGGATCCCGCAGGTCGAAAGGTTGGGTGGTCAGGGCGCTCATCACTGTACCTATGGCCGTACCCTCGCCTCCGGAAGTCGGCACCCCGTCATCGGTGATCCTGCTGTAGTTTATGTCCACTCCCAGACGGAATTTGTCGGTGAACTTATGGTCCACATTGGCCTTGGCCGTGAATTTCTGCCAGTCAGTGGAAATTATTATCGACTCGTTCTGCATGAAAGATGCACTCAGCAGGAAATTCGTCTTGTCGGTGGCATTCTGGATAGACAGGTTGTGATTATGGATGAATCCTGTACGATAGAGCCTGTCCTGCCAGTCGATGCTCTCGATCTTGTCGAAATCGAAGTTCCGCAGATTTCCGTCCGCATCGGAAAAGAGCTGGTATGCAGGATTCAGTTCGTTCATCATAGAAGCATAGCCCTTGAAGTCCAGCATGTCGAGTTTTTTCGGGAGCATCTGCATGCTGACATAGCCGTTGTACTGGATGCGGCCCGAAGAACCCCGGCCTTTCTTCGTGGTGATCATGATGACACCGTTGGCTCCCCTGTTTCCGTAAATGGCCGTAGAGGATGCGTCTTTAAGCACTTCTATGGATGCGATGTCTTCAGGGTTGATCATGGAAAGTCCGCTCATCTGGGAGTCCAGATTTCCCATACCCATTCCGGAAGAAGTAGTCACACCGTTAAGCGGGAAGCCGTCCACGACGACCAGAGGTCCCGTAGAGCCGGAAAGAGAGCTGGCCCCGCGGATGAGCATCTTCGTGGCCGCACCCGGCTGTCCGCTGGTAGACGAGACCATAAGTCCCGCCACTCCGCCCTTCAGGGCATCGTCCACGGAGAAAATCACCTGATTGTCCAGTTTTTCGGGATTGATGGAAGCCACGGATCCTGTAAGGTCCTGACGGCGTGCCGTACCGTATCCGATGACCACGGCATTATCCAGCATTTCCGAATCCGACTGCAATGAAAAATTCACGACAGACCTGACGCCTACAATCTCTTCGGAGTCCTGATACCCTATGAAAGAGGCCACAAGCACGGCTTCAGAAGAAGAAACCTTTATAGTGTAGGAGCCGTCGTCATCAGTCACGGTTCCGGTACTGGTGCCTTTCTGGTAGACATCCGCCCACGGAATAGGATCGCCGGAACTGTCGGTCACCCTGCCGGTGACAGTAATCTGCTGTGCGGAAACAGCAAGCCCTGCCTGCATCAAGCAGAGCAGGGCAATGCATTTTTTCAACATTTTCGGGAAAAGAATGGAAAATTTGAACTATTCTTCGATAAGGTTAATCTGGACGTTATCAATCCAGATAACGGCACCTATACTTACCAATCCTGTAAGCACATAGCAATTCTTGAAGACTTCGCCGTCACTCTTTCCGAGCGTGTCAGGAACCGTAAATTCATAAGTGTATGTTTTCCAGTCAGGTTCCAGCAAATCAAAAGCATTCGGATCTTCTTTAATATGTGCCAACCATACATCCTGACTGAACAATTCAACTTCGGCATTAGCCTCAAATGGGTCGCCGTCAAACACATTCGACCATTCAACCTTGCTATTCAGTCCACGGAGAGGATCCTCTTCATCCAAAACCCAAGCATTTACTTTCAGCCAATGGCACGCGGCTATTTTAGCTATGTTATCCACATCTGCCTTGAATGAAATGCTGACTTCGTATTTCTGGCCCACTGTAAGCCATGGATTATTAGACCAGTTTTTCCTGTGACCCAATATCCAGGTGCAGTCCGGCATTTGCGAAGCATTGAACGCCCCTTTGGACAAATCAAAACGCAGACATTTATCGGAATTAAAGCCCCCGTCTACTACAGTCATTAGGTCAGGATATTCTCCTGCAGCCATGCTCGGATCATTGACAGGAAAATTTCCCCAGTTATACCAAGCTTTATCAAGATTCTCCCCTACTTCAAATCCGAAAACATCCACATTATACTCCTCGTCGAAGACAAGCATCGGATAATTTCCGGCTATGATATGCTTTGTCAGCGTAGCGGTGGCTCCGTCGGAAGAACGGGTCAGCTTGCAGGTAACCTCCACGTCATTTATCTGGTCAATCCACACCACCTTAGGGGAAGCCTCGGAAGAAGTGGCAGGAGTACCGCCCGGGAAAGTCCACTCGTAAGAATCAGGAGAGCCGACTACTCCGTCCAGAGAGAAAGTTATTTCCTGACCTTTTTTCGCGCAGCCTTTCGGAGTCAGGCCGTCCGCCTGTATTTCGGCTGTCAGAGGATTCAGGACAGTAATGGAAATATTCCCTTTGTCTTCAGTGCCGTCGGAATAGGTGACGGTAAGGGTCACATCCTTGGTCCCTTGGGTAGTGAAGACTACATCCACCACAGGTTCGGAAGAAGTGGCAGGTTCTCCGTCAGGAAAAGTCCATTTACGGGACTGCACGTTTATGGAATAGTCCGTGAAGGTGACGGTCTCGCCGACATTGACGGTAGTCACGCTGGCGCCGAAATCGAAATCCTTCTCTATAGTCTCCGCATCGTCAGGCTGGCATGCAGCCAATGAGAAAAGACCGCAAACGGTCAATAATGAAAGGATCTTTTTCATGATGTGTGTTATTAATTTGGTGTTCTTTCTACAATATTAGGAAAGAACGCCATAGCGGAACCGTCACGAATCGTTCAGTTTTTTTCAGTTTTGTAAAAAAACGCCTCCTGACACTGTCCCGAACCTGCATTCACTCGACTTCGCCTGACACTGATTTCTCCCAGACTAACGGAGACCACCATGTGGCCCAGTGCCCCCATTCCCTCGGGGCATCGCTGTGGGCATAGCACAGATACTGGACGGAATCCGGGCGTACATGCCCGACAGCATCGCCGCTCATCCCGGCATTTATGATACCGGGCTCCAATTCTCCGCCGATACGGCCTCCCATAACGAAGTTTATCCCGTCCTCCGACTCCCAAAGCTGCAGATAACTGTCATCCGTATCCCGCATCACTGTATATACGGCCACGAACTTGCGGCTTCTCTCGATGTATTTCACATCGGTATGGTCGGGATTCGAAGTGCCCGTCTTGTCTATCACCGTACCGTGGCTTTCCAGCCGCGCCGGCCAGTTCGGATCATCTGCCGGAGCCGTGGACACCCTCGTGGTCACGGTATTCCAGTCATTCCAAGAATAGTAGAGATAGACAGTCCCGTTCAGGACCACGATACACGGTTCGCCGGCGCCGAAACCGCTTCTGGCCCCGTCAAATGTGACCACCGGCTGCGGGTCGTTCCCTCCCCAGCCGGAACCGTTCCATTTTTCCCATGGTCCGGCCGGTCCGGCGCTCCTCGCCATATAGACATGGTTTTCGCGGCCGGCAGTGTTTTCCGTGGAAGTATAGCCGACATAATAATAGCCTCCCCATGCAGCCACTCCCGGATCACAGCAGGACAGGGCATCACGGCTTCCTTCCGTAGGGATAAGCGACGCCTTTTCTTCAGACCAGCTCCGGCCGCCGTCTTCGGAATGCATGTAGACTATCTTGTCCCAATAGACATCGGTAGACCCGTCCACCGTGCAGATCATGCTGCGGAACTGCCCCGGAGTCACTGTCTGCCCGCCTATCACGGCTTCTTCATCTATCCTGACGCCGTCGATATAGGATACGGCATTCGTCCCGGCATTGGAGCCTGGATCCGTGCATTTCCAGATTCCGGATGTCTCCGTACCGTCCGACATCACCCACAGATATTGCCCGGCCGGGAATTTCACGGTTCCGGTCTGAGCCTCATCGGCATAGATCTTCAGCCAGGAATTGTCCTTGTAGTTCTCGAACCTGACAGTGGAAAGCGGAGCATTCCCGACAGTGGTGCTATAGTCCGTATCCCAGCTGTACATGGACAGGGTAAAGCACTGCGTGGAACTGCTCCATGACGGGCAATAAAGGCTCACGCATACGAACTCCTCCCCGAACTCGAAATATTGGGCGAAAACATGCTCCGTACCGAGCTGCTGCGCCTCCTGTTCCTCCGAAAGATATGTATCCGTGCCTTCGGCGAAGGTTCCGCCCGGGGCCGCCAGC
This sequence comes from uncultured Bacteroidales bacterium, assembly GCA_944323845.1. Lineage (GTDB taxonomy): Bacteria > Bacteroidota > Bacteroidia > Bacteroidales > UBA932 > Cryptobacteroides. Next base: position 72,793 of record CALUUA010000004.1, on the reverse strand, counting down.
CACAGATCCACGGAACTGTCGTCATTCACTATGACGGACGCTCCGTATCTGTATCCCGTGCCTGTATAGATGTCCCAGCCCTGTTCAGCCCTCGGGGACACATCGTAGATTTCATAATCAGGGTCGTCGGGGACATAGCCTGCCGGTCTCTGCGGCTTCGGTCCAGCCTGCTCCTTGTCGCATGATGCCAAAGCCATGAAGATGGCCGGTACGGCCAACAATGATGATATGATGCGTTTCATATATGATATTATTTACATTCCCATTGCATTCCTGATCGGCTTGCCTTCGAATGCCGCCGTCAGATCTCATCCGCACCGGCAAGGGAGACCTCGACAGTCCCGCCGTCCCGGACAGATTCCCTGAATATCCGCCTTCCGTTCATGGACACGGAAACGGAAATCCTGTCTCCACGGAGTCTGCGCACCTCGATATCATAAGGAGTGTCGCTGCATGCATGGACTTTCTTCAGGGACATGGATTTCCATGACGAAGGCAGACGCGGCGTCAGGGAAAAGCTCCTGAAGCCCTCCGGCCGGAAGCCGAAAAGGCCTTCGGTGTAAACCCTGCAATACAGTCCGCTTTCTGCCGAAAGATGACGCTGGTCATTCTCCGGCCATGCCTCTATGGCATAGGGTACGTGCTCTCCGAGCAAACGGCGGGAAGAATATTGCTGCAGGCGGGACAGGGCATCCTCAGTCCTGCCGGCAGCAAGAATACCCCTCAACGCATACAGGGTAGCCCTGTCCCAGAACACATCTGAGCCTTCCTGGGTAAGGATCCCGTTTTCTGTCCAGAGCCTGTCGGAAAGCAGGGCGTCGGCTGTCCCCGGGGCCCTGTCATATATGCCCATGACCAAAGGGATGCATATCCATGAGCGGAGCAGTTCGTTCCCGTCATAATACCGGTATGTCCTGAATCCTGCCACGTCCGCGCCGAAATATTTTTCTATCGAAGCTCTCATTTCATGAGCCCGTTCCATGTAGTCGCTGTCCTCTCCGAATTCCTCTGCAATGCGGGCGGCCGAGAGCAGGGCATCATAATACAGGGACGAAGTGCACAGGTTCGCATCCCCTGAAGGGAAACGGTTCTCCAGCTCGTCCGTATCCGAGGCCACCACTCCGTCCGGTGTCAGGCGGAGGCGGCAATATTCCAGGCACCATTTGATCAGAGGCCACAGACGCTGTGCTGCATCGGCATCGCCTCTGGCAAGGGCATATCTTCCGGCTCCGTATGCTATCATCGCGGCATCTCCCCTGTCTCCGCAGCCGTTCCATATATCCGTAAATTCGGCTATCAGAGAACTCGGGACTGGGGCGTAAGCGTCATTCATATATTCCGCAAAATGCAGGAAGGCATTCATGGCAGCCTCGTTACCCCCGGCATATCCGAGGAAGGGGAAGAACGGGCAGATGTACTCGGCCTGGTCGTTGGCCCAGACGGCCGAATAGTAATATCCGCCTCCCGGACTGTGGGTCAGCCCGCCTTTGGTCCGGAACAGGCTTTCGGAACCTCTTATCTTGGCAAAGGCGAACATCGTGTTCAGTATCGGGTCCGGGGTGTCGAGGACGAGGTTCGTGCATACTTCCTCCACGAATCCGTCCCTCAGCTTCTTTTCATACGGGACGTCTATATATTCTTCCACTTCGGGATAACGGCTGCCGATGATGCAGGCGCAGAATCTTGCCGAAGCGGAAGGCTCCAGCTTCACCTCCATGTCGGAGGAATGCGATGTACGGGCGACAAGGGTGTATGCTCCGTACACTCCGGCCTCGGTGACATGACTGTATCTTGCGGCAGGTATCCTCACCGTGACAGGACTGTCTGAAATGTTGGTCAGGACATATTCTTCGCATACTGCAGCGTGGACAGTGGAGGGGAAGAGGCAGCGGGACACTTTCAAGGCTCCATGGCGGCTTTCCACGTTAAGTTTTCCGTCCAGAGAGAGACTTGAGGCTGTTCCGGGTCCGATAGGGGTTCCGTCCGCCGTCACGCCGGAGAGGAAATCCTGGCTGAAGCGCATGGACGTGTGGCCGTATGTATCGTTCGGATATTTCCGGAGCAGGGGCCAGATGACATTCCTGTCCACGGAAAAGGCTCCGGAATCATCCACACCGTACTCATATATCACTGATATTCTCTCGCCGCTCATTTCCAAATGGTCGCGATGGCCCGGGGCGGGGGGCCGGACATTCCATGTTATGGAATGGGGGCCTGAAAGGACCCAGCGCAAAGGCCGCTGTCCGGCCCCGGCCTCCGCTTTCAACACAGGAACGATGTGCTTCCATATCAGGGCGGACTCCCGGCTGTCGTCATCCCTGACATCTGCCGTAGCCACAACTACCGCATCCAGCTCCGGAAACACATAGATGAACTGTCCCCACATGCCTGCGGCATAGAAGGAATCGGGGTTCCGCCATATCTGATAACCATATCCTGTGGCATGGTACCTGTCCGTATCGGATTCTTTTCCCGTCGGCAAGTCCCAGGTGAAGAAACTCTTCGCCGCCTCTTCCAGATACCTCTCAGGAATCACCTGCCGGCCTGCATAACGTCCGCCGCAGAGCATGGCCTGACCTGCCCGGGCCATGTCTTCAGGCTTCAGCCACAGCCCCCAACCCCCGCAGTTTATGCCCTGCACCTCATCCCAACGCGGTTTCTCTATGCCGAGAGGCTCGAAAAGGCGGGGATAGAGGTAATCGACGAGCTTTTCTCCGGAGACTTTCTGCACGGCCGCCGAAAGAATATAGGTGGCTATGCTGTTATAGCACCGCACCGTTCCCGGTTCAGCTGTGAACGGCACAGAGAAAAAGTCCGCAATCAGACTTCCGCCATGTCTTTCCATAAAGACATCGAGACTGTCTATCCCGGTCAGCCCGTATGGGGCATATCGGGCGCCGAGCACATAGGTGGGATCTTCCGTCTGCCCTGTGGCCATGACCAGAAAGTCCCGCACGTCCGCATCCATGAGGTGTTTCCGGAACAGCGCGTTTTCCATCGTGTCCAGCACCGCAGCCGCTTCTTCGGGAAAGATAGCCGCTATCTTCTCATCAAGGGCCAGCAGACCTTCTTCCACTGCATAACCCACCGCGAGGGAAGTGAAAGTCTTGCTCACAGACCACATCCGATGAGGATCAGCGGCTGTCCATCCGTCGAGATACGCCTCCGCTGTGACGCTTCCGTTCTGTACGACCATCAGGGAATGAATAGGGATACTGTCGGCTGCCGCCTCGCTGACGTAGGCGGCAATGGCATCTTCCATTGCCTCCGAACCGGAGGTCCGGGGCAGCCTCGTCCAGCCCGTAACCTTTATCCCCGGAGCATGGATATCGGCTCCGATACAATCATGCACGCTTATACAGGCGTCTTTTTTCCATCCCGAGAAATCATTTCCGCTTATCGTGACGTTCCCGCAATACTCGACATCTATCGCAGCCTGATCGCCGTAAAGCGGCTTCCACGTGCCGGAATCCACGAACACGTTATCCCTGATATCCAGATCCGCGACACTCCGGGCATAGATTATCTGCGAATCGAATGTCCTTACAGTGTTCCCCGTGAATGAAATATGACCGTGATAGAAGAAGTCCGTCGTCCGCGCCTCTTCCGGAATCATGGGGTCAATCTGCAGGACAGCCTGCGGGCCGTTTCCGCCGCGCGCCAGATCCTGAAACTCGCAGTTCCTTATCACTATATCGCGCGTCCTGCCCGACTCGAACCAGAAATTGGCATCTCCGCAGATCACTATCCCCGCCATCATGGAAGCGAAAGAACAATCCTCCACAAGGACTTGTCCGGGAGTGGAAAGAAGGAGGCTCCGCGCCCTGTTGTATTTTACAGAGCAGTTCCTGATGACGGCAGAAGCTCCGCGCGAAATATTTTCTATCGCATATTCTCCGGAATCCTGCAGAGTTTCTACAGGAAAATCAGTCCGGAAGACGTACCGGTTCTCGTTTACGCGGCTGATTTCCCTGACCCTGCCAGTCCCCACAGGCTGCATCGTAGACCTGTCCATGAACAGGATGACGTCTCCCTTGTCGGCAAAACGGTTCCCGGTCTGCTGCCTGTGGCCGAATGATGCGGCAAATTCCCTCCGGCCCAGCACTTTCTCCAGCTTCATGTAGACACCGTGTATGTTTACGGCGTCATCAAGCATGCTTTCGAAGCGGCAGTCCTCGATCAGGATATCTCCGGAACAGTCCACGAAATGCGTCGCGTCAGCCGACGAGGTGACCATCCGCGAAGAGCCGGGCCTGCGCGAGGTGTCGAACCTCCTTACGGTCACATCCTCGCAATATTGGGCCACAAGCGACATTGCCCCGCTGTGATAGATATGGACATCCTCCACTGTTATGTCCCCGCTGTCGCTCAGGACAATGGCGGAACAATATCTGTCCTGCGGATGCACACCCTTGTCCACCCATACGCTGCCCACGGGAGGAAGCTCGGCAGCATACACATTCCCGAACTCCACCAGACCTTCCCCTACTTCACGGGCAGAAAACTGGTGGACAGGCCAATGCTGGTAGCGGGCAGCATTGTAGTAAGGGGATTTCGTTTCAGGGTCGAAGACGACGTTTTCACCCAGCCGCGACTCCCAGCCGTAGCCGAGGAAATAAAAGCGTTCATCCATTATCCTGTATTTGTTTGCCGGGTCTATTTTCAGAGTGAATGTCCCCGCCTGCTTGTCCGTGGCCGTCACCGTGCCTTCAAGGGTGAACGGGGCATCATAGTCTATGGATATTCCGGATATCCTGACATGGCGTGAGTCCGTCACGGCGAACGGGATAACGGCTCCGTGGAACACGAAATCGGAAGAATCGCCTTCTACGGTGACATTCTTCATGCCTTTAAGCCTGAATATGATCCGTTTCATGCCGTTGTCGTTGTTCGAGACGGTCATGTACTCGCCGAATGCTTCTTCAGGGAAGAAACGGAATGTGCCGGGAGAGAATTTCAGGGTGACATGACCCCGCGGATGCTGTTCAAGGATCTGCCTTACCACGGGAGTATAATCCTTCACGGAAGGATCAGCATTGATTTCCACCATATGCTCGCCCCTGCATGAAAGCAGAGGAATCAGGAAAAGAAGGCCGAAAAGCCTTGCGGCATGGGATTTTTTCATTTTCTTCGACAGTTCAGTGTTCCGGCGGGCGTTTCCGGCCCCGCCTGACGTGGTTCGAGCAAATATAAACATTGGCCGCCATGGCCTACCGGCACAAATCGTTCAGATTTTTGCACTTTCGGAAAAACACGTCCGTACAGGCGTCGGGATTCAACCGGGCAGCGAGCCGTCGGAGGCATGGCTCCGGCCGTACCAGTCTTTCGGCAGGACATGGAATTCGTCGAAAAATATTCTGGAAAAGTAGGACATGTTACTGAATCCCGTGGCATACATTACCGATGAAACAGACATGTTTTCATCCGATGCGAGGAGTTGGGCAGCCCGCTTGAGACGGATGCTCCGCAGGAACCTGATGGCGGAAAGACCGGTAAGGGATTTTATCTTCCGGTAAAGGGCAGGGCGGGAGACCCCGATTTCCTCGCAAAGCTCGTCCACTCCGAATTCCGGTTCCGACACATGCTCCTCTATGACCGAAATGACATTCTTCATGAATCTCTCGTCCGATGTGGTTCCGGAGACGGAAGACGGTTCCAGCACTATGTTTTTCCTGAAAGCATCCCTCATGCTCTCTCTCTGGCGGATAAGGTTAGCTATACGCGACAGCAGGACCTCGGACTGGAAGGGTTTTGTCATGTATTCATCGGCCAAGGCGTCGAATCCTTCCACCTTGTCCACAGGAAGACTTCTCGCGGAAAGGAGGATTACAGGTATGTGGGAAGTGTCAGGATTCTTCTTTATGGCCGAGCAAAGTTCCATACCGTCCATTCCCGGCATTATCACATCGGAAATGATGACATCGGGCTGATCTGCGATGGCTTTTTCATACGCCTCCCTGCCGGCCGACGCGATTATGACATTGTATCTGAGCGAAAGCAGCTGTCCGAGGTAGCTGCGCAGGTCTGGACTGTCGTCCGCCACCAGAACCGTATATGTGCGGTCGGACGCCTGCGGCAGTCTCGATGCCAGGCCTGCCATGACGTCCGATATGTCTTCATAGCCGGAAATGCCGTCACTGTCCCGGACGTTCCTGTCTATGTCTTCCTCCCGGAAATGCGAACAGCCTGTGCGCAGGCGTACATGGAAGACCGTCTTCTGCCCGGGCACGGATTCGGCGTATATTTCGCCTCCGTGAAGTTCCACCACGTGTTTCGATATTGCCAGACCTATTCCCATGCCTTTCCTCGAAGTATTGTTAGAACCCTGACGGAATCTGTCGAAAATCCTGTCGATGTCTTCGGGCAGTATGCCCATACCGGTATTGCTGACCGACAGCAATACCGGAGCTGAGCCGGCAGAATTGTCCGTCGTGACGGACACACTGATCCTGCCTCCGGTCTCGGGAGAGTATCTTATGGCGTTCGACATCAGGTTCATCAGGACTTTTTCCATTTCCATCCTGTCGATGAAAAGCATGACAGGAGTCTTAGGAAGCTCAATCGAGAAGGATATGCCGCGGTTTTTCATATACGGGACGAAAAGCCGGACCGACTCGTCGACAAAGCGGCAGAAATCCACTTCCGTGACATGAAGGCGGGATTTTCCGTTGTCGTATTTACGGAAATCCGTGACTGTGTCGAGAAGTTTCTGGAGTATCATGGCACTCCTGCGCACCAGTTGCAGCCTTTCTCTGGTAGTTTTCCCGAGGCTGTGGTTTTCGAGCAGCTCATCCACAGGGGCGGAAATCAGGGTGAGTGGGGTCTTGATTTCGTGGAGGAAGTCCGTATGGAATTTCATTTCGTTTTCGTTGCGCTGGGCTTCTTCCATGCGGAGCTTGCGCTCCATTTCCAGTTCGTAATGCTGTCTGTTCCGACGCTGGATGACGGTCTTCAGGAAGAACAGCAGCCCCATGGCAGACAGGAGATAAATGATGCAGGCGGCAGTACTCTTCCACAAAGGCGGACGGATGGTGACAGCCAGTCTTGCAGGGACGGTTCCCCAGATGCCGTCGCTGTTCGCTCCGTAGACAGTGAAAGCGTATCTGCCCGGTTTCAGGTTCAGGTAAGAGGCGGAAGCGTTCGAGTCGGACGAATAGTGCCAGATGTTGTCCAGACCTTCCAGACGGAAGCGGAAAGAGTTCATTTCCGGATGCTCGTAATGAAGGGCGGCGAAACGGAATGCCAGGCTGTTGCAGTCGTGGGGCAGTGTTATCGACCTGCTGTGTCTCAGTGGTCCGGACAAGACGACCTTTCCCCCGACCGTATCCCCGGGCATCACGTCCCTGCCGTTTATCCTCAGCCCTGTCAGCACGGTGACGGGCGGTATCTCGTTCCGGCTGATTCCGGACGGGTCGAAAATGTTGAAACCTTCAGGACCGCCGAAGGCCATCCTGCCGTCAGAGAATGCTGTGGAGGCCCATATCTTGAAAACATCGCTCTGAAGCCCGTCTTTCTTCGAGAAAGTCTTCACCTGTCCGCTTCCGGGATCGAATCTGACCAGCCCTCTGGCGCTTCCTATCCAGAAGACGCCGGAGGAATCTTCCTGCAGGGACTCGAATTCGCAGGTGCCGAACGGGAAATCTTCGCTGTCATAGTGTCTGAAATGCAGTTCCGGCGCGCTCCTGTCTCCGGACAGCTTGTTAAGTCCGCCTCCGAGGGTCGCTATCCAGAGTGAATCTTCCCTGTCCCTGTGTATAACAGATATGTAATCGCCGGACAGGCCGTTCTCGCTTCTGGAGGGATAGATTCTGGATATGGACTGCACATCGCCTTCCGACGAGCAGATGAATCTGGTAAGACCCAGACGGGAGCCCACCCACACATACCGGCGGCCGTCATATGTCTCGGCGAAGATATCCGTACAGAAATTGTCCGTCAGAGATGAGGAGTCGGCAGGATCGCTCGTAAAGCAGGTCCACTTCCCGGCGTACCTGTCCGGCCGGCCGGAAATCCTGTCGGAACCGCCCTCATATCTGAATACGCCGTAATTCGTACTGAACCAGATGTTCCCGGAATCGTCCGTATCGGCCATATATATGCTGGCGGCATTCAGCAGCGGGTGTCCGGGGAATCCGGAAAAGCCGAACGGAAGACCGGCGACAGCCCGGTCCAGATTCTTGCCGGAAATGACATGAGGGCCGTGTGTCCACGCCCCGAACCAGATGGAGCCTAAGTCATCCTCGTATATGAACGAAACCGGCATCCCGCCGAAGACCGACAATGATCTTTCATCCAAACGTGTGACCTGTTCCCCGCACATGACGTACAGGGCGCCGTCTCTGGTGGATATCCACAGCCTGTCCCGGCTGTCCGCATACATGCATATTATATGGTCATTGCCGGCGGAGCCGGTAATGGAATAAAGACGGAAGTCATCGGTATGGCGGATTTTCTTGTAGCAGCCGTTGCCTATGGTGCCGATCCACAGCACGGACGAGCCGTCCATATAGAAAGAGGTGATGTCGCAGCTGTTGAATCCGTATTTCCTGTCCGGGCCCGAGTCATGCAGGAGATTCAGCTCCTTGTCATAGCACAGCATGCCGTCCTTTCTGGTTCCGACCCATATTTTCCCGTCGGCCGCCTTATACAGGGACAAGGCTTCCCGCCCGTCTAACTTTTCGGCGGACCAGTCCCGCGTGTCTACCTTGAAGCAGCCGTCATATCCTGCCAGCAGCAATTCGTCCGGTCCGTCCGGAAGGACAGCCTCGCAGCAGTAAATCCCGGGCAGGACCTTGCGGAATGAATACCCCCCCCCAGTGCTTTCCGAGGCAAGGAACAGTCCGGAAGGTGTACATAAAGCCAGACCTTTCCCCGGGATAGGACAGCCGCCCATGACTCCGGAACCGAGGCTGTAGGACTCCATGACATAGTTCCCGTCTGAAAATTCCACGAACGAGACTCCGGCGTCGGTACACAGGCATATCTTTCCCTTATAGCTGAAAATCCTGTTCACGTTGTTCAGAGGGACGGGCACTGTCATCAGAAAGCGGTCCCCGGCAGTATCATATACAGAAAGGCCTCCGGTCTCAGTGCCGACATACAGAAGTCCGTCATCAGAAACATGGAGGGACTTTATTCTGGAGCTTTCCAGCATCGAATTAGTGACATTGAACACTTCCATCCTCCTGCCGTCATACCTGCACAGTCCGGAAAACGTCCCGAACCAGAGGAAGCCTTCAGGATCCCCGGCTATGGCATTCACATCAGTATGAGGCATCCCCTCGGCGACCGAAATCTGCTCCAGATACATGCGTTCCAGAGCGTCCGCCCCGCAGACAGGTGCGAGCAGGCCGGCAATTACGGCGAGAGTTGCAAGTATGATCGGGTTCTTTTTCATGACGGTCGTAAAATTAATGAAATTTTTCCTGAGAAAGCGAAGAAGGAAACCGGGATTTCGGGAACGATACCGGCGATTTATAGGTTGCAGGACGTCCGGGACGCCTGTTATTTTACTTAATTTTGAATAGAGATAACCACCTTAAAGCCTGATAACATGAGAACTAACACTATCTTGATTGCGGCCGCCCTTTCTCTCTTCATGATTCCGGCATGTGACATGGTACCGGAAGATGCCGAAGAAGGGCTGGCTGTCGAACAGATGATCCTTCATGTTTCCGAAGACGGGGAGATGCCGGCGACGGGATATGAAATCGTCAGGACCCGGACAGCACAGCTGTCAGTAGAGTTTTTCCCTGAAACGGCTCTGGATACGGACTATATCTGGATCACATCCGACCCTGACATAGTATCAGTCTCGGAGACGGGACTTATGACAGCTCTGGCCGAAGGAGAGGCCATCGTAGGAGCGGAACTTGTGAACGGAAGGAAAAGGGCTGTAGCAAATGTTCTCGTGACGCCATACGTGGCTGAAAATCCTATCAAGAGTATCACCTTGAGCGAGACACAACACGATTTTACGGACATTTCCGACGCGCCTGTCACCCTTGCAGCCACGCTTGAAGCCACCGACCCCGATGTTCCTGTCACCATCGAGACTGTAAAATGGTCTTCAAGCGACCTCTTCGTGGTACAGGTCAGCGATGCCGGTGAAGTCAGGATCATAGGCGGAGGGGAAGCCACTGTCAGATGCGAGGCCATCGACGGCGGCGGGGCTTTCGCCGAATGCCGTTTCACTGTCCCGGGAAACGAAATCAAGGATGCGCTGTACGACATGACAGGGCCTCAGTTCGATGACGGATATTACAAGAAGACCTATGGTCAGATCGAAATAGAAGTACCTGTACTGGACAGGACCGGAGCCAGAACCGGTGCGACGGAAATCCAGACATGGCTGGACAGGAATCTTGGAGCAGAAAGACGCGCCACCGAATCTGCGCCGGGCATGAACGATGCCTACAAGGATTCCCTGTCATTCGGCTCGCTGTTCCAGTGGTCCAGAAAGGCTGACGGACACGAGAAGGTGAAGTGGAGCGAAATCCTCGGAGAAAACGGCAGAGGCTACACCCTGACCGACTATGTCACGGTCAAGGCTGCAGACAGACGGGATGCGGGCCACTCCAGCTTCATCTCCGTCAGCTATGACTGGGCTGAAAACACGAAGGAAAGTTTCTGGGGAGGCAGCCAGTACACCATAGCCTCTACCGGCACTGCCACTGAAGAACAGTTCACCAACATGTCGCACGCGGCGCCTCTCGATGATCCGGCCCAGGCCAACAACCCGTGCCCTTACGGATACAGGGTGCCGACCATCGTCGAGTTCCACCAGCTGGTGGCAGCCGTGGCCGGTTTAGACAAATTGGTCTACAACACGAACGGAAACAGTATGGCAAACGCTACCGAGACCATGGCGAACAACCCTCCGTACATTCCGTTCTCCGGAAACAGGGCCAACACCGATGTCGGTTACGAGACCCTCTCGAATCTGGGCGGCTGGATAATGCTGTGGACGAACTCAGCCCAGAGCGACAACAACGGCTGGCCTATGAGAATCCAGAATACCGGCAACAACTTCAGGATTGCAGGCCAGCACAAGGCCAACGGCTATCCTGTAAGATGTATCAAAGACTGAAGTACCACCAATCCAACATTATGACTATGACCAGAATAACGGCAGTATTACTGTGCCTGCTGTGCCTGACGGCAGTCTCCCTCAACGCCCAAGACGGCAAGACGAGAGTCATATCAGGTACCGTGACGGAAGCGGAAACATCCGAACCGCTGCCCGGCGCATCCATCCTCATCAAGGGGACCAGGACCGGGACATATACCGACATCGACGGAAAATTCTCGATAGAGATACCGTCCGATGACGCTACGCTGGAAATATCTTATATCGGATTCCAGCAGCAGTCGATACGCATCGACGGCAAGACCGACAAATACGATGTGGAACTCCTGCCCGATGCCAACATGCTGGAAGAAATGGTGGTGATCGGATACTCGTCGAAGAAGAAAGAGAACCTGCTGGGTGCAGTATCCACCGCTACCGTGGATGACGTGAACATGAGGGCTCTCAGCAGCGCCGACCTCCTCCTGCAGGGAAAGATGGCCGGAGTGATGATGACGCAGACTTCGGCACAGCCCGGGGCAACGACGTCCGAAATCAGGGTCAGGGGTATCACCTCCATCGACAACAACAACGACCCTCTGGTGATCATCGACGGCGTGGAGTCCAGTCTGGGTTCGATAAACCCGAAGGATATCGAATCCGTATCGGTGCTGAAAGACGCTTCATCGGCAGCCATCTACGGAGCCAGAGCCGCAGCAGGCGTAATCATCATCACATCGAAAGAGGGAAAGCGCGGAATGAGGATCAACTATTCGAACTCTTTCTCGCTGCAGATGGCCACAAGGCTCCCAAATGTGGTGAATGACCCTGTACAATACATCGACCTTGCAAACGAAGCCTTCCTGAACAGCGGTCTCAATCCGAAATATTCCGAAACCACCAGACAGCAGTGGGTAAACGGGGAAAAGACCCCGGTAGACTGGAAAGACCTCATATACAGGAACGGATTCATGCAGGACCACTTTGTGAACATGTCCGGAGCCGGAGAGCGGTATGACTATGCCGTGTCCGTCGGATACCAGGACCAGAAAGGCGTGGTCTATTCGACCAAGGCGAACAAGTTCACCTACAAGACAAAGGTGAACGTCCATTTCTGGGAAAAAAGGCTGACCCTCGGAATAAACATCATGGGCAGGACCACCTCCAGCCACGAGGCCCAGAGCGCGAACTCCATAGTCCAGAGGTATCTTCAGAACAGGCCTATCCTCTATTTCAAGGGAGATGACGGCGAACGCACCATGTACGGCGGCGGCTCAGCATTCTACGCGATAGAGGAACTCGGAGGCGGAAATGACAAGGATTTCAACGAGCTCAGCACCATATTCACTGCCAAGCTTCAGCCGATAAAGGGTCTGGTGTTCACCGTCAACTACAACATGCGGAACAACAGCACGAGCTACACCAAGTACATCCCGAAATACCAGATTGCGGCGAGCGAGGAAATAACCTCGGTAACTACAAGGAGGGCCGACCTCACCCAGACCGACAGCGGTACCAAAAGGAATATCTTCAATGTCATAGGCACGTACAACAAGAGTTTCGGCAAACATAACCTCGAAATCCTCGCCGGTTTCGAGACCATGGAAAACTACAATGACTCCCACAGCGTACACGGCTATGACCTCAGCAAGAACGAGCCTCTGATAAGCCTGCTCGACCCTACCACCATCACGGTGGACGCCAGCCAGAACGAATATGCCATCATGTCGTATTTCGGCCGTATCTCCTATGACTACGACGGGAAATATCTGCTCGAAGCCAACTTCAGGCGGGACGGCAGTTCCGTATTCGCCAAGGGGTACAGATACTTCAACTCCCCGTCTATCGCCCTTGCATGGAGAATCTCGAAAGAACCTTTCATGCGGAACGCCAGATGGCTGGATGACCTGAAAATCAGGGCTTCATACGGTATCCTCGGGAACTATCTCGTATCAGGGAACTATTATGCCTTCTCCGACAGGATCAACCCTCAGGACAACTACTCCTTCGGAGGTACGGTCTCCACAGGATACGGATATTCCGTGCTCGCGAACCCGTACACGACATGGGAAAGCATAGGCCAGCTCAATGTCGGCATCGACTTCTCCTTCCTGCGTGAATTCACCGTTTCCGCGGAATACTTCAAGAAGAAGACCACCGACATGCTCTCGAAAGTCTACCAGCCGCTGTCTCTCGGTATAGGAGAGAATGCTCCTGCCATAAATGCCGGAGCAATGCAGAACGAAGGTTTCGAAGTGACCTTCGACTGGAAGCATTATTTCAACACTGACGTGAGCATCTCCGCCAGCGCGAACGTCGGCTTCGTCAAGAACAAGGTGCTCAGCCTCGGCGGCAACGCTGACCAGTGGCACACGACAGACGGCCGGGTAAGGTCCGAAGTCGGCCAACCGTTCATGTCCCTCTACGGCTACAAGGCCATCGGCGTTTATCAGGTGGATGACTTCACCTGGCAGGACAACAGCGATCCTTCGATTCCGCACATGGAGAGGGATTACCAGCTCAAGCCGGGCAAGACGACCACCACACTGCATCCTAACCCGAGACCGGGAGACCTTCTGATGGAGGATCAGGACGGTGACAACGAAATTACCACGAACGACATCGTCAGACTCGGAAACGGCCGTCCTGAAGTGCAGTATGCCTTCACTCTCGGCTTCGAATACAAGGGTTTCAGCCTGTCCATTCTGGCACAGGGACAGGGAAGATCGCTCGTCTATCTGCAGACCGCCTCGCCGTACAGCAGCGCGTTTACCGGACAGATATTTTCCGACTATGTGAACCGCAGATGGACGGAAGCCACCCCGAACTACAGATGCCTGTATGCCGATAAGGAAAGGCTGGCCATAATCTCCAGCTACGATGTCTACGATGCGGCTTACCTTAGAATCAAGAACATCCAGCTCGGATACACTTTCAAGGGTGGCTTCCTCGACAAGATAAAGGTAAGCGGGCTGAGCCTCTTCCTCTCGGGAGAAAACCTGTTCACCATCACGTCTTTCCCGAAAGGATGGGATCCTGAACGGAATGTGACGAACGGTACGATCACTTCCTACCCGCTCATAAAAAGCTTCACCGGCGGACTTATTCTTAACTTTTAATTGATTTCCGGACCATGAGAAACACCAAGATATCGTTAATATTGGGCGCAGCCCTCGTTCTGGCATCCTGCTCGGACTTTCTGGAGCGCAAGCCGATAGCCTTCTTCACCCCTGACGACATATCCACTGGGGAAGACGTGAAGAAACTGCTCACCGGGACATACAGGTCGCTGATATGGCAGGAAGGTGACATGCTGATGCCTACATCGCAGGACTTCATGTGCGATGACGGATTCTGCAACAGCCCTACCTATGGCGAACTACAGATGTGGAGGGGCACGCAGACATCATATGACGGATATTTCGAGACCGCCAAATGGGTCAGGGACTATGAGGGCATATTGAGGGCAAACTCCGTCATCTACTATGCACCGTTAGTGTCGGATCTGGGCGAAACCCTGCGCGACAGGTATGTGGCTGAAGCCAAATTCCTTAGAGCCTACTACTATGCAGACCTTATCGAGTTCTACGGAGATGTCCCGTACCGGACTGAAATAGAAGGCCTGAAGGAAAAGATAAGTCCGCGCGTGGACAAGAACATCATACTCAACAACATCCTGCTGGATCTGGACGAGGCCGCCGAAATACTCCCGCCGGAATATTCGGAAACCTCCGACTTCGGAAGAGCCACGAAGGGTGCGGCTTACGCCCTGAAAGCCAGGATATGTCTCTACAACTACAAGTATGACTGGTGCATAGACGCCTGCAGGAAAGTCATGGACCTGAACATCTATGACCTCCACCCGAGCTACGAAGAACTTTTCACCCCGGAAGTGGAACGCACGAACAAGGAGTACATCTTCCAGCAGCAATTCGTGGCAGGAAGGAGCGAAGAAGACCTTTCCGGCATATTCTGGACCAAGTATTCCGCATTCAGCGCCTACATGGTCTCGCAGAACCTCGTGGATGAATACTACATGCAGGATACAGGGCTTCGTTTCGACGCTCCCGGTTCAGGATACTCGGATCTGACCCCGTATTCGAACAGGGATCCGAGGCTGCTGTTCACCATCAAGGTGGATCAGGGAAGCATGACCGGAGCCGAAAGCACTGGCTACAAGCTCCAGAAATTCGTGGATGATGACGCGAATGCCGCCAAAGTCCACAGGAACGATGAAGTGGACTTCCCTCTGCTCCGTTATGCGGACGTCCTGCTTATGCTGGCGGAAGCTTTAGTGGAAACCGGCACCTATGATTATGACGAAGTGGTCGGAATCGTCAACAGAATCAGACAGCGCGGCGATGTGATGATGCCGATCATAGAAGAAGTCGAAGGAAAGGACGGGGCTTTGTCCCGGGACGAGCTCCGCGAAGTGATCAGACATGAAAGGAGGGTGGAATTCGCATTCGAAGGCCTGCGCAACTCCGATGTCAGGAGATGGAAGATAGGTCCGGAAGTCCTGACAGACTGCTATGCGGCGGTAAAGGCCGAAAGGGAAAACCCTGACGACCCGGAAAACCCGATTATCTACTACACCAGTAAGGTATTCATGGAAAGGACTTTCAATGAAGCCAAAGGCTATCTGTGGCCGATACCTGCCATAGAACTCCAGACCAACCCGATGGAGAACAATCCGGGATATACGAATTAATTCCAAATACGGTAAGCCATGTTCAAAAGGACCTGTCTGATATTGATGGCATTGCTGTCACTCCCGATATACGGGAATGACAGCAATGAACTGGGAATGACCCCTGACGGAAGGATAACCGTGTCATGCGGCGGAAACGGAATCATATTCCGCCCCGAGTTCATGCTGATCTACAGGGAGGATGATCCGGGGATGCAGCTCAAGAATCTGGCCGAATGCAGATATTTCGTCCCCGTGTGGAAGGCTCAGGATATCCCTGAAGACAAGATTTTCAGGGAAAGGAAAACTTCAGCCTCCCAGGGAGGAGACGGAATAGACGAAGACCTGCAGAAAAAATCGGCTTTCCGGCTGACAGGAGACTATTTCCATTCAGGCAGGAACATACAGTTCGGCAAAGTGTATTCCGGAATGGACGGCGACACCCTGAAACTGACCATGCAGGCGGAGGATTACGGGAAACTGGACGTTTCCGTCTATGACGACGGCTCGGCATATCCTGCCGTTTCCTACAGATTCACCGCCGGGAAAGACGGATTCTATTCCATCATCTATACGGGTGCCCCGTCATGCACGATAGAATCTGCCGCGGAAGTGTGGCAGCCTATGGTATGGCAGCAGAAAAGATTCCCCGAGGCCAGCTATCTGACTCTGGCGTTCCAGTGCTCCCTGCCGGGGACCATGGTATCTGACGGGAAGTGTACATGGGGTGTGATGGCAGACAGCTCCGAACTTCCGTTCCAGCCTCTTCCGTCCAGAGAAAACAACAACGGCTTCGGCGTCCTGCTCCGGAACATGGACGGGGACGCACAGCCGATGATAGCCGCGCCGGCCCTCGGCGGAGAAAACTCCTTCATGAAAGGCGGGGAAGACTTCGCCATGAAACTGCATCTCGTAGTCTCCGCCTCCGCCATCCCCGAAACATATTCCGAAGTGGCGCGCTCCATGTTCGGATTCAAGGATTACCGCAGGAACTGTATCGCCTCCACGAATCAGATCATCGAAAACATGGTGAAGTGGACACTGACACCGTACAGCAACTTCATCGACTCTCTGAAAGGCTGCTCGTATTCCACAGACGTCCCCGGCTCGGTGAAGAATGTCAGTTCACTGCACCCGCTGTCCATCGCGCTCGTGACGGACAACGATTCCCTGTACAGAGACAGGGCGCTGCCTGTCATGGAGTACATGCTGTCCAGAGACAATACCCTGTTCTGTCTGGATACCACGCAGAAAGTGCAGAATCCGTCCAGAAAACTCGGCAGGCCTTGCGCCCCGACATCCGAACTCATCGCGCTTTACAGTCTGTCCGGCGGAAACTGCGGATTTCTCAAGGACTGGGCTGAAGACAAATTCTACAGATACAAGCCGGCCTCAGAACGCCAGCCGGGAAGAGGACTGTGGAACGATGCCCTGTCCATGTACAGGAGTACAGGAGATGAGGCATACCTCGACTGGGCTGTCAGAGGGGCGGACCGCTATCTGACGACCACGGCCTGCACCATGCTCACCACTCTGAAGTCCGAATTTTTCTGGACCAGCTACGTGCCGAAATACATCGCCCTTCTCGACCTGTACGAGACGACAGGAGACAAAGCCTACCTCGAGGCCTCTCACAGGGCGGCAAGGTATTACTCCATGTTCATCTGGATGTGTCCGGCAATACCGGATGAAAAAATCACCGTCAACATCGGGAACAAGGCTCCGTGGTACTGGTATCTGAAAAGACGCGGAATCCCGCAGCAATACGCACCCGAGGAGACTGTGGAAGCATGGAGACTGTCCGAAATCGGGCTTACCGCAGAATCCTCGACCACGGGAATAGGACACCGGGCCGTATTCATGGCTCATCACGCCCCGTATTTCCTGAAACTTGCGCACTACACCGGCGACACATTCCTGCGGGACATCGCCAGGTCGGCAGTAGTCGGCCGATACCGGAATTTCCCGGGATACCACATCAACACCATGAGGAATACGGCATACGAACAGCTGGACTTCCCTTATCACTGGCATGACGAAATCAGTGCGTCATCATTCCACTACAACCATCCGTTTCCTCACATTTCCATCCTTATCGACTATCTGGTCACGGATGCCTTCGACAAGTCCGGAGAACGGATCAGCTTCCCGTCACTGCACATCGACGGCTACAGCTATCTGCAGAACAGGTTCTACGGCTGCGGCGCAGGCACCTTCTATTCCGAAAGGAATGCCTGGCTATGGATGCCGGCCGGTCTGGTGTCCGCCGGCAATGTCGAACTGAACTGGCTGGCCGCAAGGACTGACAATTCCCTGTGTCTGGCATTCATGAACCAGTGCGGAGAAGATATCCTCAGCACTGTCAGGATAGACACGCGGAAGGTTCCTGCCCTCAAGGGAAAGACAGTGGAAGCCGAAGTCTGGAACGCGGACGGAAAAACAGGGAAAGTCATGATAACGGACGGGGAAACCTCTGTCAATGTACCGGCCAAAGGAATAAGCTCCCTGATCATAAAGGACTGCCCCGTAAAAGCCGGCCTTCAGGAAAAATTCGCGGACAAAGGCAGGAAATGGAAACACTCCTCGTTCGGATCAGACTTCGGGAACATGTCAGCCCTGCTGATAGACATGGGAGCCGAACTGAAGACCGCATATATCTTCCTGCGCGACGACGATTCCAAATACAGGAAAGTGTCGCTGGAATACAGGTATGACGGCGGACAGTGGCAGAGCGCGGAAGACGTGAGCTACCCTTATGAATTTTCCCTGCCGGTGCCGGCAGACACGAAGAAGATGGACTTCAGGATATCGGCCGCCGACATGGCCGGGAACACCGTAACAGGTCCGGATTTCACACTATCTGAAAAATGACATCGAAATGACACGGAAATGCATATCCATTATCCTGTCGGCATGCCTGCTTCTTCCGGCATGTTCGGACAGGGGCGGCTGGACACTGAAACTGAACAGCGACCGCAGCGTGAACATAACATCGCCTGACGGCGCAATACTGACCTACGAGCCGGACTTCATCATACTGTCGTCCTCCGAAAATCCGCACAAACAGCTCCGGAAAGGGGACTTCGGCTTCGTAAAGGACCAGTACAACGAGGCCGGGCTGCACTATAATGTCCCGACCTGGGGCAAAGCCGACCATTTCAAGGCAGACCCGTCGCAGCATGTCGAAGACGGGTTCAACCCTGAATACGACCGGGCCTACGGAGAAGGACGGACTGCCGACTATTTCCGTGCAGGGACTGTGGAGCACGCAGAAGCCATAGCTGCGGAAGAACAGGACGGTACCGTGACCTGGACATTCCGGCAGACGCCCGACTATTCCCTGAAAGCTGTCCTGACCGCCGGTGACAGCGTTTACCCGAAATTGTCTTTCGAATTTATCCCGAAAACAGGAAAATGGTACTCGATAGGCTATGCGGGTGCCCCGCAATGCCGTCCCGAAGATACGGACGGAATCTGGCAGGCACACATATGGTCTGAAAAAAGATTCCCGAACGCCCCTTTCCTGTCAGAAGCCTTCCGGCTTCCTGTTCCAGGCACCATGATGACAGTCCGGGGAATCACGAACGGGGTGTTTGCCGACCCGAAATATATCCCTTTCACGAATGTGACCCCGACAAGCGGTTCTTCTCAGTTCGGAGCCATGATAAGAAACGAAGAAGGGAAGGCACAGTCCATGATTTTCGCCCCTGTACTCGGAAATGCCGACTCGAAGATGACGGCCGGAGACACCCTCCGCTTCGACATGTATCTGTACCAGTCCCGGAAAGACATTGATGCGAGCTATGAAGCCATAGCCCGCGACCTGTGCGGTTTCAGCGATTTCAGGCGGAACTCCACCTGCAACCTGAACACCACCATAGAAAACATGACGGATTTCGTCCAGAGCCCTTACGCCATGTTCATAGACTCCCTGAAAGGGTTCAACTACTCAACCGATGTTCCGGGCGCAGTCAAGAACATCTCCGGCCTGCACCTGCTGGAAACAGCCATACTTACGGATAATGAAAACATTTTCAGAAGAATGGCAAGGCCGATGTTCGAATACGGCCTGTCACGGGAAAGGTTCCTCTTCTCCCCTGACAGCAAGGTCAAGGGTCAGGGTACGTCCAGCCGGATACACGGTCCCGGAGTACCGCCGTCCGATCTGCTGGCCACCTATACATACTCCGGAGACAGGATCGATTACATGCTCGAAGAAGCCGTAAGGCTCTACGACGAAAAGGCTGTCAGAAGCCTCAATCTGGATTCATACACTTTCGAGGACAGATGGATCAATTCCCTCGCCCTGTATAAGGCCACCGGCGACAGAAAATATCTCAGACAGGCCGTAAAGGATTGCGACAGCTATCTGAAGACACGCGTGGATACCCCTCAGACCGGTTTCGATGACAAATACAGCATCGGCTGGTTCTTCTGGACTTCCTTCACTCCCCAGTGGATGGAACTTCTGCAAATGTACGATGCCACGGGATACAGACGTTATCTGGAGGCAGCGGAAAAGGGAGCCATGGCCTACACGCGCTTCTGCTGGATGCTTCCGACTGTACCCGACGGGAAAATAACCGTGAATCCCGGAGGGAATGTCCCAGTGTACGGTTTCAGGAACGATCCGGAAAAATACAATTTCATGAAAGCTCCGGAAACGGAAGCCGATGCATGGAAACTCTCGGAAATAGGACTTACGCCAGAATCGTCAGGGACAAGTTCAGGACACAGGGCGATATTCATGGCACATCACGCCCCGTTCATGATGAGGATTGCGGAAGAGACAGGCAACCTGTTCCTTCACGATGTGGCGAGGAACGCCGTCATAGGGAGATACGAATGCTTCCCGGGATATCACATCAACACCGGCCGCACAGATGTCTACGAAAGGAAAGACTTCGCGTATAGACCCCAGAAAGACCTAAACGCCCACACATCCATACACTACAATCACATCCCTTCATTCCTCACCATGCTGTGGGACTACCTGTTTTCGGACTTTTACTATGCATCTGAAGGAAAGATAGACTTTCCGTATGAATATTCCGAAGGCTACGCCTATTGCAGAAGCCTGATATACGGGGCGCATCCGGGACATTTCTACGATGAAGCCGGAGTGATGCCGTACATGCCGGCAGGTCTGGTACAGGTCTCGGACATTCAGGCGGACTATATAGCCGGATATGGCAACGGCAAGCTCTACCTTGCCCTGTCGAACCAGTCGGACAGGGACATCGAAGTCAAGGTGACTTTCGATCCTGACGGAAGTTTCATCGACCCGGGAAAGGAATACCGGTGCAAGGTCTGGATTCAGAACCTCGAATCCGGCAGTGCGGCTGTCTCCGGAGGTGAAATCACGCTTCCTCTAAAGGCCAAAGGCATAACGGCCGTCGCCATAGACGGAGTGGACGTCAAGACCCGTTTTCAGGAAAAACTGCAGAAAGGCGGCGGAAAATGGGAAAAAAACTTCACTTCGACAGGATTTGAAAACGACAGGGCCGTCCTTTTCGATTTCGGGCAGGGACTCAAAAGCGTATATGTCTGGAACGAGGCCGACAATTCGGTCTTCAGCCGCGTATCCCTGCACTATTCCATAGACGGAGGGCCGGAAATGACATTGGAAAAGTCAGGCTACCCTTATGAATTTACCGTGGAAATACCGGACGGGAGCCGTGAATTCAGATACCGTCTTGAAGGTATTGCCCCGGACGGGGCAATGACGGAATCCGGAACCGGTATCCTGAGAAAATAGACCTTATTCAGCTTCCCCCCCTGAAGTTCTTGCATAGAGAGGATTCCCTGACTTCCAGATGAGCCTCAAGCGTCACCGTCCGGACATTGTCCCCGCTCCATGAATCGGACTTGTCCGGATCGTGCCGGCTCGTTATCTGGTCCAGAAGAAGGGTGGCCGCCGTGACGCCGATGTCGAAAGTAGGCTGGCGGACCGTAGTCAACGGCGGTTCGACGATGGTGGCATACGGGGATTCGGTGAATCCTGCCACTGCGATGTCCTCCGGAATACGGATACCATGGTTTTTCAGGAATTTCATGGCGCCGATGGCGACAGGATCCGTGACAGCGAAAAGTCCGTCAGGAAGAGGATCCATCTGCAGGAGCTTCATGGCGCCGATATAACCCGACTCCATCTGGAGCCCGGCTTCGATGATCAGGCTTTCGTCCACCGGCAGCCCGTGCTTTTTCAACGCGCTTATGTACCCGTGCCGACGCTCTACGGAGACGGAAAGATTTCCGTTGCCGGCGAAATGGGCAATCCTCCTGCATCCCTGGCTGATAAGGTGTTCCGTGGCGAGAAAGGCCCACTTCCTGTCATCCACTATGACCTTCGAGGCCCGGATATCCTCGGGCACCCTGTTGAAAAACACCAAAGGCATATCGTTTTTCAGCAGACGGTCATATATGGCGGTGTTGTCCGAATCCTGGGCGACCGAAATCAGGATGCCGTCCACCATATTGTTCTCGAAGAGCTTCAGATTGTTCTCCTCGACGGAAGCCGTCTCGTTCGACTGGGCCACAAGGATATTGTACCCTTTCGGGAAAAACACCCGCTGCATCCCGATAAGGATCTCGGCGAAATAGGAATTGATGAATTCAGGGACCACCACTCCCACAGTCCATGTCTGCCGGCTGCGGAGTCTCAAGGATATGGGATTCGAACGGTAATTCAGCCTCTTGGCCACCTCCAGCACGGCCCTGCGGGTATCCGGATTCACGTCCCACTGGTCAGCCAGGGCTCTGGATACCGTGGATGTAGAGATGTTCAGTTCATGTGCTATGTCCTTTATGGTGGCCCGTTTCGTCATCTGTCATGCGCTCTTTGGCGCAATATAATAAAAAAAACCTGAAATTGCCATCCGCCGGAAAGGTTCGGTATCGGGAACGCTCCCGTAAAGAAATCCCGGCAGAAGCGTAGCCGCATGTCGGATTTCCGACTAACTTTAAAAGAAAAGAGCCATGTCGAAGTTTTGCCTTTTCCATGCAGCCCTGTCGCTGCTCCTGCTGCCTGCCGCCGTCATGCCGGCGCACAACCGCGAAGACAGGCAGACATTTTCCGTACAGACCTTCAAGGCACCGGCCAGAGACTACGGACCCATGACCTGGTGGCACTGGATAAACGGACACATAACGAGAGAGGGTATCAGGAAAGACCTCTCGGCCATGCACGATGCTGGACTCAGAGGGGTACAGGTCTTCAATACACACATGTATCTCCCGAAAGGACCAGTGGAATTCGGCAGCGAAGAATGGCACGGAATGATAAACTATGCCCTCCATGTATGCGACTCCCTCGGGATGAAATTCTGCATCACTCCGGGAGCCGGATGGTCCGGAAGCGGAGGCCCGTGGATCACCGCGGAACAGTCGATGAAAAAACTGACCTTGTCGGAAACCTTTGTCAGCGGAGGAAAGACCGACACGGTGCTGGCCATGCCGGAGACCAAAGGCGGGTATTACAGGGAAATTGCCGTGCAGGCCGTGCCTGCCGGCATACAGGCCGGTACTGTCGAAGACCTGCAGGCGAAGATAATGGCAGCCTCGAAAACTGCTGTCAGATATGATTATTCCGATGATTCCTCCCGGGCCGTCCGTCGTGACGAGATCATCGACCTGACCGGCAGCGTAGACAGGGACGGAAGACTGGAATGCGTCCTGCCGGACGGGGACTGGTGCATCCTCCGGTTCGGGTACACGATTACCGGCAAAAAGACCCATCCTGCCGCATGGGGAGGAGAAGGATACGAAGTCGACAAGCTCGATTCTACCGATGTCCTCGTCCAGTACGAGCATTATCTGAAACCATTGTTCGAAAAGAACAGCCGGTATCTGGGGAATACCTTCGAAGGCATATTGTTCGACAGCTATGAAGCCGGATTCCAGAACTGGACGGAAAGACTCCCGGAAGAATTCACCAAGATGCACGGATATGATCTTCTGGACTATATGCCGGTCTTCTCGGGCCGGCCGGTAGAGTCGATGAAAGTCACGGAACAGGTGCTGTATGACTTCAGGGAGCTGCTCGACCATATGTTGTCGGAGTTCTATTACGGGACGCTGAAGAAAAAGATCAATGCCGCAGGGCTGGCAGTCTATGCCGAACCGCAGGGAGGCCCGGTCCCGTCTATGGCGATGGACTTCACGGACATTCCGATGAACGAATTCTGGAATCCGGATGCGTACCCGAGGATGAAGAACATGCGGCTGACTGCTTCTTTAGCCGATATCAGGGGAAAGAAAATCGTGGGAGCCGAGGCCTTCACGTCGAAGCCCGAGGACGGCAGATGGAAGAACTGGCCCGGGACATTGAAGAAGCCGGGGGATCTGGCCTTCATCTGCGGGATAAACAGGTTCTGCTTCCACACTTATGCACACCAGCCGGTGGATCATGCACCCGGATTCGCCCTCGGGAGATACGGCACCATGTTCAGCCGTCTGTCCACATGGTGGGACTATTCCGGAGACTGGATTACGTATCTGTCGCGTTGCCAGTATATGCTGCAGCAAGGAATCAGAGAGGCCGACATCGCGTTTCTGTTCAACTACGACATCCGGTATTCCTACAACACCAGATTTACCATGATACCTGAAGGATATGACTACAGGGTGACTTATCCGGAAGATCTTGAAAAAGCCCGAGTCGAAGACAGGAAAATAATATTCGCGAACGGCGCTGCATCCGAGATACTCTTCATAGTGCCTGCCGCAGCCATGGACATGAAGACTATGGAGACCTTGCTCGACCTGACGATGCAGGGTGCCGTAATATGCGGCGAACCTCCTGCTGCTCCGGCTTCCTACAGCGAATGCCTCGGAGCCTCCGAAGACGGATTCGACACTATCGTCAAGGCTCTGTGGCCGGGAGGCGGGGAAAAATACGTGAACAAGGTCGGGAAGGGCCGGGTGCTCTGCGGCTACAGTCATGAAGAGGCGATAGAGTACATCAGGCTGCCGAAAGACGTGGATTTCGGAGAGGCCGGGGACGGACTTTACCATTACCACAAGAAAGCCGGAAGCAGCGACATGTATTTCATCTCGAATCAGGACAGCGCCCCAAAGTCGGCGAAAACATGGTTCAGGACAGGGGCCGGATACTGTTCCAGATGGGATCCGGTCTCCGGGGATGTTACCAGTGTCAGGACTGTCAGGGCAGGCGGCATGTCATGCGTGGATATCGAACTTGACGCACTGGAGTCTGCGTTTTTCATCTTTTCAGATGAACCTCTGACGGACAAGGAGCGGAAGAGACCGGAACCGGTGCGCAGTCTGGAACTGGACCTGCCCTGGACACTGACGTTTGAAGACAGACGCCAGACCGACACCACGCTGACGCTGGAAACTCTCATACCTGTGAATGAAATGCCGGAACCTGAACTGAAGTATTACTCCGGAACCATGGTCTACAGCAGCGGTTTTACCCTTGACGAGCCATTGTCCGGAGACGAGACAGTGCATATGACCTTTGAGGATATCCATGACATTTGCGAAGTGATTGTAAACGGCAGCCATGCCGGCTTCGTCTGGACACGGCCTTATCGCATTGACATAGGGGACTATGTCAGACAGGGAGAAAATTCCGTATGCGTCAGGGTGGCCGACTCGTGGATAAACAGGATAATCGGGGATGAACAGTATCCGGACGACATAGACTATCAGATGAACGGGACGAAATTCACGATCGGCCGGCTCGGGAAGTTCCCGGAGTGGCTGTACGGGGAGATGCCGGAAGACCGCGACAGAATCACGTTCTACACATGGAAACATTATCAGAAAGATTCGGAAACCGTTCCGTCCGGACTTTCAGGCGAGGTAAAGGTGGAAGTCATGAGGAATTGATCCGATTCCTCTGAAAATCTGTCTGTATTTCACGAATTCTTATTACATTTGTGTGATAAGCCGGAAATACAACACATAATTATACTTATATGAAACACTTTACTTTACCTAAAGACGGAGGTCTGATCGAAAAAGGCCTGCCGGCTGACATTCTCCACAGCTACGAGAAGATTCCTGCCGAAATCTATGAAGACCAGGAAGATGCAAGCGCGAAAATCGCCGGCATCATCATTTCAGCCATAAAGGGACACACCGGGGGCAACTTCAAGCTCGGCCTGACCACCGGTACGACTCCGGTTTCGCTGTACAGGGAACTTTCCGCCAAATACAAGGAGGGCGCCGTATCTTTCGCGAATGTAGAGGTTTTCAGCATAGACGAATATTATCCTGCCGGCAATGCTCCCGCACAGAGCAGGAACCACAGGCTGCATGAGGAATTCCTCGACAACGTGGACGTGAAAAAGGAAAACATCCATCTGCCTGACGGCAATGTAGACAAGGATAAGGTAAGTGAATACTGCGCAGAATACGACAAGGCCATCTCCGGACTCGACCTGCTCGTAATCGGCGTAGGCGAACAGGGCCAGATCGGCTTCAACGAAGCCGGGTCTTCAGAAAAGAGCCGCACCAGGACCGTGCTTCTTTCCTACAAGTCCAGAAAGGCACAGTCCAGGAATTTCAACGGGAACATTGCCGACACCCCGAAGACTGCCATAACGGTAGGCATAGCCACCATGATGAGCGCGAAGAAAATCATTCTCATGGCATGGGGCGAGGACAAGGCTGCTGCCGTGAAAGACATAGTGGAAGGGCCTGTGACTACTGCATGTCCTGCATCTTTCCTGCAGAAACACGAAAACATCACCTTCTATACAGATGACAATTCTTCCAGCATGCTGACCAGAGTCGTGGCTCCATGGCTCGTAGGTCCGTGCGAATGGACTCCGAAGTTCATCAGGAAAGCTGTGGTATGGCTTTGCGAAACGGTTCACAAACCTATACTCAAATTGAAGTATCAGGACTATATCCAGAATTCCCTCGGAGAGCTGCTTGAAAAGAAAGGCCCGTATGACAAGATCAACATCGACGTGTTCAACGACCTTCAGCACACCATTACCGGATGGCCGGGAGGAAAGCCGAATGCGGACGATTCCACGCGTCCCGTATCATCTACGCCGTTCCCTAAGCGCGTGGTCATCTTCTCGCCGCACCCTGACGATGATGTCATCTCGATGGGAGGTACATTCATCCGTCTTGTAGAGCAGGGACATGACGTGCATGTAGCTTACGAGACATCAGGAAACGTAGCCGTGCATGATGATGTGGTCCTCCAGCATATGGATACAGCCCACGAGCTCGGCTTCGCCGACAAGTTCGAGGAAGTCAAGGCCATTGTGGCCAGCAAGAAACCGGGCGAACCGGAACCGCGTCCTCTCCTGGACATCAAGGCTGCCATCCGCCGCGCCGAAGCCAGATCCGCCGTGAGGTCCTTCGGGCTCAACGAGAATACGAACGCACACTTCCTGAACCTGCCGTTCTATGAGACCGGCGGCATCAAGAAGGGCCAGAGGACTCAGAAAGACATAGACATCATCATAGCCCTCCTCCAGAAGGTAAAGCCGCATCAGATATACCTCGCCGGAGACCTTGCCGACCCTCACGGGACACACAGGGTATGCACCGAGGCCGTGCTCGAAGCTCTCGACCAGCTGAAGAACGAGTCGTGGATGAAAGAATGCCACGTATGGATGTACAGAGGCGCATGGATGGAGTGGGAGCTCGGAAGAGTGGACATGGCCGTCCCTCTCAGCCCTGATGAGCTTATCAAGAAACGTCACGCCATCTACAGGCATGTGTCACAGAAGGATATCGTTCCGTTCCCTGGAGAGGATCCACGCGAATTCTGGCAGAGGGCGGAAGACAGGACCCAGAACACCGCAAGGCTTTATGACGAGCTGGGAATGGCGGAATATCAGGCCATAGAAGTATTTGTCAAACTTTTTTAACCGATAGAAAATGAGACTTATCATCAATGAAACCGATGCGAAGGGTGCCGTCTGGGCCGCGCATTATATCGTTTCCAAAATCAAGGAAAAGGCTGCAAAGACAGACAAGCCTTTCGTGCTCGGACTTCCGACCGGCTCGACTCCTATAGCCACATACAAGGAGCTTATCCGGATGAACAAGGCCGGCGAGGTATCCTTCAAGAATGTCATCACATTCAACATGGACGAATACGTAGGACTGCCGGAGTCGCATCCGGAGAGCTATCACTCGTTCATGGCGAAGAATTTCTTCGACCATGTGGATGTGCCGAAGGAAAACATAAACATCCTGAACGGAAATGCGCCTGATCTGGCTGCAGAATGCGCTTCCTACGAGGCACGCATAGAAGCCGCCGGAGGTATCGACCTTTTCATGGGAGGCGTAGGAGAAGACGGACATCTTGCCTTCAACGAACCGTTCTCGTCTCTGGTATCACGCACACGTGTGAAAACCCTGACTTATGATACGATTCTGGTAAATTCCCGTTTCTTCGACAACGACATCACCAAAGTGCCTAAACTCGCCCTTACCGTCGGCGTAGGTACCGTAATGTCATCCAAGGAGGTGCTGGTACTCGCTTTCGGACACAAGAAAGCGCGTGCGCTCCAGCAGGCTGTAGAGGGGGCATATTCCCAGGCATGCACACTTTCCGCACTGCAGGCCCATCCGCACGGCATCATAGTCTGCGACGAGCTGGCTGCAGGAGAACTCAAGGTCAACACATACAGATACTTCAAGGATATCGAGAAGAACAATCTGTAGGATACCCCTTCAGTAACGGCAAAGAGGGTGACCCAAAAGCCATAAGGCATTGGAGTCACTCTTTTTTTTTGGGGGGGGAGAGAAAAATAAAGAAGCCGACCTCAAAATTACTTTTGGGTCGGCTTCTTTTATACACGCGTATGCAGATACTCTTCTACTCGGCCTTCTTTTCTTCTGCGGCCGGAGCTTCCACAGCCGGAGTCTCAGCTGCAGGAGCAGCCTCTGCTGCCGGTGTCTCTTCAGCCTTTACTTCGGCTGCCGGTACGGTTTCAGCAACGGCGGCCTTCTTCGAACGGCTGCGACGGGTAGAAGACTTCTTTACCTCTTTCTTCGGTGAAGAAGCAAGAGCTGCCTCGTTGAAGTCCACCAGTTCGATAAGAGCCATTTCAGCTGAATCGCCATGACGGAAACCTACCTTGAGTATTCTGGTATATCCGCCGGGACGGGAAGCGATTTTCGGAGAAATTGTCCCGAAAAGCTCTTTCACAGCCTCTTTGTTTTTCAGATAACTGAAAACCATACGGCGGGAATGAGTGGTGTCCTCTTTGGATTTTGTGATAAGAGGTTCAACATACATCTTGAGGGCCTTTGCCTTGGCAAGAGTGGTAGTAATCCTCTTGTGCTCGATCAGAGAGACCGCCATATTGGCAAGAAGAGCCTTACGGTGTCCGCTCTTACGGCTAAGGTGATTGATTGATTTATTATGCCTCATTGTTATACAGTCTTTTTCTTGGGTTCAATATTATACTTGGATACATCCATCCCGAACGAAAGTTTCATTTTTTCCACCAGAAGATCTATCTCGTTGAGAGACTTCCGGCCGAAGTTCCTGAACTTCATCAGTTCGGATCTCGAATATGAAACCAGATCGGCGAAAGTATCAATGTCTGCCGCCTTCAGGCAATTGTATGCCCTCACTGAAAGTCCCATGTCGGAAAGTTTCGTAAGGAGCAGATGCCTCATTCTGAGTGACTCCTCATCCAGTTCCTTCGAATCCGATTCAACCGCACTTTCCAGAGAAAGTTTCTTCTCGTCGGTGAACAGCTTGAAGTGATAGATAAGGATATTGGCAGCCTCCTGAAGCGCAAGCTTCGGAGTTATGGAGCCGTCAGTAATGATTTCAAGCGTCAGCTTCTCATAGTCGGTCTTCTGTTCTACACGCCAGTTGTCCACTATCCAGTTGACATTCTTTATCGGAGTGTAGATGGCATCCACCGGTATGGTGCCGATCGGCGTATCGGAGTCGACATTTTCGTCTGCCGGCACGAAACCGCGGCCCTTGCTGATATTGAGTGAGATTTCCAGCTTGACAGACGGTTCGAGAGAGCAGATATGGAGTTCAGGATTCAACACCTTGAAAGAAGACAATCCCTTGGAAATATCCTCTGCGGTAAACTCCTGTTTGCCGCTGATAACGATGTTTGCCACCTCGGAATCTACAGTTTCAACCATTCTCTTGAATCTCACCTGCTTGAGATTAAGAATAATATCCTGCATCCCCTCAATCACTCCCGGGATAGTCGCGAACTCCTGGTCCACTCCCGAAATCTTGACTGAATTGATAGCAAACCCCTCCAGAGAAGACAACAATATCCGACGCAGGGCGTTGCCGATAGTCTGTCCGTAGCCAGGCTCCAGAGGCCTGAACTCGAACCTGCCGACAGTATCCGTGCCTTCGAGCATTATCACCTTATCCGGTTTCTGAAATGCTAAGATTGCCATATTTACAATTCCTTTATTGGTGTTAATTATTATTTAGAGTACAACTCGACGATAAGCTGCTCGTTGATGTTTTCAGGTATTTCTTCCCTGACAGGAACATTGAGGTACTTTCCGGTAAGGGTCTTCGGGTCGAACTCGATCCAGGAATACTTGGCGGCAGAAGCGACGCTGTTCTGGATGACTTCGAGACTCTTTGACCTTTCCCTGACAGCTATCACGTCGCCAGGCTTCACCTCGGCTGACGGAATGTTGCACACGGCGCCGTTCTTTGTGATATGGCAGTGTGAGACAAGCTGTCTGGCAGCAGCTCTGGTAGGAGCTATGCCCATACGGTAAACGAGGTTGTCGAGGCGGGACTCAAGCAGGAAAAGGAGGTTCTCACCCTTCTGTCCTTTCATGCGGGAAGCCTTCTCGTAAGTGTTGCGGAACTGCCTTTCGAGCAAGCCGTAAGTATATTTCACTTTCTGCTTCTCGCGGAGCTGGGTTCCATACTCCGATACTTTCTTGCGCTTTCTTGCCAGCCCGTGCTGTCCCGGAGGATAGTTTCTCTTCTCAAAGTCCTTGTCCGTACCGAAAATAGGCTCGCCGAATTTGCGCGCGATTTTAGTAGTTGGTCCAGTATATCTAGCCATAGCAATTTTCCTTTATGAATAAAAATTAAACTTTACGACGGCCTTTTGGTCTACATCCATTGTGCGGCATTGGAGTCACATCTATGATTTCAGTGATTTCGATGCCTGCTCCATGTATAGTTCTGATAGCAGACTCACGTCCGGCACCAGGACCTTTCACATAAGCCTTGACTTTGCGCAGTCCGAGGTCATATGCAGTCTTCGCAGCATCTGCGGCAGCTACCTGGGCAGCATAAGGAGTGTTCTTCTTGGAACCCCTGAAGCCGCTCTTTCCTGCTGAAGACCAGCTGATGACCTGACCGATGCTGTTCGTCAGGGTCACGATGACATTGTTGAAGGTTGATGAAATATGAGCCTCGCCGTATGCCTCAACCTTTACAACTCTTTTCTTGTTTGTTGATGTCGTTTTCTTTGCCATAATTCATCTCCCGTTATTTGGTTGCCTTCTTCTTGTTTGCAACTGTTTTCTTCTTACCCTTTCTTGTA
Organism: uncultured Bacteroidales bacterium; assembly: GCA_944323845.1. GTDB lineage: Bacteria > Bacteroidota > Bacteroidia > Bacteroidales > UBA932 > Cryptobacteroides. Next base: position 41,532 of record CALUUA010000004.1, on the reverse strand, counting down.
CGGGCGTTGTTCTTTGTGCTCTGTCCGCGTACAGGAAGGCCGAGACGGTGACGTATGCCCCTGTAGCAGCCGATATCCATCAGACGCTTGATGTTCATCTGGATAGTGGAACGAAGCTCTCCTTCGATCTTGTACTCGGTCGCAATCACATTACGGATACCTGCTATCTGCTCGTCGTTCCATTCGCCAACCTTGGTGTCGAAATCTATTCCGAGTCCTGACAGGATCTTCCTCGCTGAGCTGCGGCCAATCCCGAAGATATAGGTCAGACCTATTTCTCCCCTTTTGTTGTTCGGTAAATCAACTCCGGCTATTCTTGCCATAATTATCTTGCTTTATTTTTTATTATACAACTGAATGATTATCCTTGACGCATCTTGAACTTAGGGTTCTTCTTGCAGATCACGTAAAGACGGCCTTTGCGCCTTACGATCTTGCAATCTTCGCTGCGTTTCTTAATGGATGCCTTGACTTTCATTTTCGTAATCTTTTAAACTTGCGTTTATTTTACTTGTACCTGAATGAAATCCTTCCTTTTGTCAAATCATATGGTGACATTTCCACTCTGACTCTGTCCCCGGGAAGAATCTTGATATAATGCATTCTCATCTTACCTGAGATATGAGCCAGAATCACGTGACCGTTTTCCAGCTCGACCTTGAACATTGCGTTCGGAAGGGTCTCTATTATCACGCCTTCCTGTTCTATTGCTGACTGTTTCGGCATTAAAACATCACTTTAAAATCCAACATCAGACTTTTCAATATAATCAAAGGTTGACAGTACTTCAGGCTGGCCTTTCCTGACAACAACCGTAAGCTCGAAATGTGCGGAATTCCTGTGGTCCGCGGTATGTACCTCCCAACCATTTTTAGCCAGATACACACCCCTTGTCCCGGCATTTATCATGGGCTCGATGCATATGGTCATCCCGTCGACCAGCTTGGGACCGTGTCCCGGCCTGCCGTAATTCGGGACTCCCGGATTCTCATGCATCCGCTGTCCGATTCCATGCCCTTCAAGTTCCCGGACGACAGAAAAACCGAACGATTCGGCATACGACTGCACCGCGTGTCCGATATCGCCGACCCTGTTCCCGTCCACTGCCTGTGCTATCCCCTTGAACAGGGACTCTCTGGTGACTTCCAGAAGTTTTCTGGTCTGCCCGTCCACTTCCCCTACCGGAAAAGTGTAGGCAGAATCACCGTTGTAGCCCTTGTATAATGTGCCGCAGTCCACTGAAACTATGTCACCCTCCTTCAGGACATAATCCGAAGGGAAGCCGTGGACTACAGTATCATTCACAGAGATGCAGAGGGCAGCGGGAAAGCCTTCATAACCTAAGAAGCTCGGTATAGCTCCGTGGTCACGGATGAAAGTCTCGGCCACCCTATTCAACTCGAGAGTTGTCACACCAGGGGCGACCGTCTTTCCGACTTCAGCCAATGTCTTGGATACGAGAATGGCATTCTCGCGCATCAGCGCTATCTCTTCTTCTGTTTTCGGCCTTACCATAATATCCTGTGATTCTACTGAAATTACATTCCCGAGCGTCCTTTCAGGCGGCCTGTCTTCATGAGACCGTCATAGTGACGCATGAGCAAATGGCTCTCGATCTGCTGAAGGGTATCCAGGATGACACCTACAAGGATCAACAGCGAAGTACCGCCGTAGAAACTTGCGAACTGGTTGTTCACTCCAAGCAGCATGGCAAACGCCGGCAGAATGGAGATGAGCGCCAGGAAAATGGAGCCCGGAAGAGTAACCCTGGACATAATGGTATCCAGATACTCCACGGTCTTCTTTCCAGGCTTTACGCCCGGGATGAACCCTCCGTTTTTCTTCATGTCTTCGGCCATCATGGTAGGATTTACCGTGACAGCGGTATAGAAATATGTGAAAATCACAACGAGAAGCCCGAATATGAGATTATACCAGAATCCGGTATAGTTGCTTAAAGTCGCAGCGAGTCCTCTGGTGGCATCGAACTGGGAGAAGATCAGCGGGAAAAGCATGAGTGCCTGGGCAAAGATGATAGGCATCACGCCTGCCGCGTTGATTTTCATAGGAATATACTGACGCACGCCGCCGTACTGCTTATTGCCGACGATTCTTCTGGCATACTGCACAGGAACTTTCCTGACACCCTGCACAAGGGCTATCGCAGCCACGAACACGAAGAACAGGATCACCAGTTCGACGATAAGCAGAAGCACGCCGCCTGTAGTGTTGTTCAGTTTTTCTCCGATTTCGGCAGTAAGGGCATAAGGAAGACGGGCGATGATTCCGACCATGATTATGAGCGAAATTCCGTTTCCGATTCCCCTGTCGGTAATACGCTCTCCGAGCCACATCACGAACATAGTTCCGCCGATAAGGATAATGGTGGAAACAAGATTGAACATGAAGTTGCTCCAGCCGAGATTATGCACGGCCAGGAATGCGCTTTCTGGAATCTGGTTATGCAGGGCGGCCATATAGGCAGGACCCTGGATCAGAAGAATCAGGATGGTCAGATATCTGGTCATCTGATTCATCTTCCTCCTTCCGCTCTCTCCTTCCATCTGGAGTTTCCTGAAATAAGGAACGAAAACTCCGAGAAGCTGGATGACGATGGATGCCGAGATATAAGGCATCACACCGAGGGCGAAAATCGAAGCATTGCCGAAGGCTCCTCCGGAGAACATGTTCAGGAGGCCTATGAGGCCTTCCTGGGTATTGTCCTGAAGATTCGCCAGCTGGGCGGAATCAATGCCCGGCAGAACGATGAAAGAGCCCAGACGATAAACCAGCAGCAAAAGAATCGTATATACGATTCTCTTGCGCAGTTCTTCAATTTTGAAGATGTTTCTTATAGTCTGTACAAACTTCTTCATTATTTTCCGATTGTAGTTGCTGTTCCACCCTGAGCCTCAATCTTGGCTATAGCCGACTTGGAAAAAGCGTCTGCAGAAACTTCAAGTTTTGCAGTCAGCTCCCCGTTGCCGAGGATTTTCACAAGCGCAGTCTTGGCTACTATGCCGTACTGCTTCAGAAGCTCGACATCTATGGCGGTTACGCCCAGTTTTTCAGAGATGACCTGAAGGTCAGCCACGTTCAACGGAACATACTCCACCCTGTTGATATTGGTGAATCCGAATTTCGGAAGACGCCTCTGGATAGGCATCTGTCCGCCTTCGAATCCCAACTTGCGTGAATATCCGGAACGTGCCTTCGCACCCTTATGTCCACGGGTAGAAGTTCCGCCATGTCCGGAACCCTCTCCACGTCCGATTCTCTTTTCCCTGGTCGTAGAACCTTTTGCAGGTTTCAATTCATGCAGTTTCATTTCTCGATCCTCCTTTTTAAATTTCCTCTACTTTAACAAGGTGGAGAACCTTCTGCAACATGCCGTTGGTCACAGGGGTAAGCTCAACCTCGACAGTCTGATGCATCTTGCGCAAACCGAGACCGGTGAGGTTCGCGATCTGTCTTTTGGTCGCGCCATTCTTACTCTTGATCTGAGTTATCTTTACTTTTGCCATTTCGTTCTTCCTCCTTAACCTTTAAATACTCTGCTCATAGGAATACCGCGAAGTCCGGCAATAGTGTAAGCGTCTCTCATCTCAGCCAGGGCAGCCACTGTAGCCTTCACCAGATTGTGAGGGTTCGATGAGCCCTTCGACTTGGCGAGCACATTCTGGATACCCACTGACTCGAATACGGCACGCATGGCACCGCCGGCCTTCACTCCTGTACCCGGAGCTGCAGGTTTCATGAATACCCTTGCACCGCCGAACTTGGCTTCCTGCTCATGAGGGATCGTCTTGTTAAGAACCGGAACCTTCACGAGGTTCTTCTTTGCATCCTCGATTCCTTTTGAAATCGCCGTAGTGACCTCATTTGCCTTTCCAAGACCATAACCCACAACGCCGTTCTCGTCTCCGACCACAACAATGGCAGCGAAACTGAAGTGACGGCCGCCTTTGGTAACTTTCGTCACCCTCTTGACTGCTACCAACCTGTCTTTAAGTTCCAGATCAGTTGTCTTTACTCTTTTAACATTCGTATTTGCCATAGTCTTTAGAATATTAGGCCACCTTCACGGGCAGCTTCAGCCAAACTTTTTACTCTTCCATGATACAGGTAACCTCCACGGTCAAAAGATATGGTGGTGATACCCTTCGCTATGCTGCGCTCGGCAATGGCCTTGCCCACGATAGCGGCAGCTTCCTTTCCCGGCTTGCCCTTGCATTCAGCAGCAAGGTTCTTGTCGTTGGATGCCGCTGACACCAGAGTAACGCCCTTGGTGTCGTCGATTACCTGAACATAAATCTGCTTGTTACTTCTGAAGACTACCATTCTCGGACGTTCAGCAGTACCATTTACGACTTTACGTATGCGGTAATGTATCCTTCTTCTTCTTTCTATCTTATTCAATGCCATAACTCTATCTCCTATTATTTAGCACCTGCAGACTTACCGGCCTTGCGGCGGATCTGCTCGCCGACGAATCTAATACCCTTGCCCTTGTAAGGTTCCGGCTTGCGCAGCGAGCGTATTCTGGCTGCCACCTGTCCGATGAGCTGCTTGTCGGAGCTCTTCAGAAGCAGTACAGGGTTTGCACCTTTCTTTACCGGTTCGGCCTCGGCCTTCACTTCTGCCGGAAGCATGAAGTGGACATCATGAGAGAAACCGAGAGAGAACTCAAGGATCTGGCCCTTGACTTCGACACGGTAACCCACACCGATAAGCTCCTGCCTGATGGTGAATCCCTCAGATACGCCCACTACCATATTATGGATAAGAGCACGGTAAAGTCCGTGGAGAGAACGGTGTCTTGGAAGATCGGTAGGACGGGTCAACTTAACTTCATTACCCTCTACGGTTACGGTTATGTCAGCATCCACTTTCTGGCTGAGCTCGCCGAGAGGTCCTTTAACCTTAACGACATTGCCAGGGAGAACCTCGACGGTTACCTTGGCAGGAAGGTTTACAGGCAATTTACCAATTCTTGACATTATTCTTCACTTTAAATTAATATACAAAACATAATACCTCGCCACCGACATTGAGATCCTTCGCCTCCTTGTCAGTGATGATGCCCTTTGAAGTGGAAAGAATGGCAATGCCGAGACCGTTGAGGACTCTTGGCATGTTCTCCACGCCTGCATACTTCCTGAGACCCGGTTTTGAAACGCGCACAATCTTCTTGATTGCGGCAGTCTTGGTCTGAGGATGATACTTCAGGGCAAGTTTGATGGTGTTGTACGGCTGGCCTTCAACTACCTTGTAGCTGAGGATGTAACCTTTGTCGCAAAGGATTTTGGTGATAGCCAGCTTCATCTTCGAAGACGGGATTTCCACGATCTTCTTGCCGGCCATGTACGCATTGCGCACCCTTGTAAGATAATCTGCTATTGGATCAGTCATTTCTTTTTGATTTAAGAATCGGCGCAGACCGTCTGCGCCCGATATCCATTATTAATATTGTCGTGAATTTTTCCTGTTTTACCAGCTCGCCTTCTTCACGCCCGGAATAAGGCCGTTGCTCGCCATCTCACGGAACTGGATACGGCTGATGCCGAACATACGCATATATCCTTTTGGTCTTCCGGTGAGAGAACAGCGGTTGTGCATCCTGCAAGGGCTGGAGTTCTTCGGGAGCTTGTCAAGTGCTGCCCAGTCACCGGCCTCTTTCAGAGCCTTCCTCTTTTCGGCGTATTTGGCAACCAACTTCGCGCGCTTTACTTCGCGCGCTTTCATAGATTCTTTTGCCATACCAGTTCTCCTTTAGTTGTTATGTTTCTTGAAAGGCAGACCGAACTCACGCAGAAGAGCGTGCGCCTCTTCGTCTGTCTTGGCGGTAGTTACGAAAGTGATCTCCATACCGAGAATCTTCGATATCTTGTCGATGTCGATTTCTGGGAAGATAATCTGCTCCTTGATTCCGAGAGTATAGTTTCCTCTTCCGTCCATCTTCTCGGAGATTCCGTTGAAGTCCCTGATACGAGGAAGCGAAATGCGGATAAGCCTTTCGAGGAATTCGTACATCTTGGTGGCGCGGAGAGTGACCTTCACTCCGATAGGGTTTCCTTTACGGAGCTTGAAGTTCGAGATATCCTTTCTGGAAAGGGTAGTGACAGCCTTCTGTCCGGCTATGAGAGTAAGCTCCTGCTGTGCATTCTCCACGAGTTTCTTATCATTCGTGGCATCGCCCACACCCTGATTGATGGTAATCTTAACGAGCTTCGGCACCTGCATCACGGTAGAGTAGGAAAACTCCTTCATGAGCTTCGGAACGATCTCGTCCTTATAGAGTTTCTTCAAAGTCGGGACATAGCCTGCAGGGACTGCATTGTTCACGACCTCTGTCGTCTTCTTAGTCTTTGCCATTATTTAATCTCCTCTCCTGATTTTTTAGAGTAACGGATCTTCTTTCCATCCACGAACTTGTAGCCGACCCTTGTAGGACCGCCCTTCACAGGATCCACAAGCTGGAGATTGGAAATATGCACTCCTGCCTCTTGTTTAACAATACCGCCCTGAGGATGTTTCGGATTCGGTTTGGTATGCTTGCTTACCATGTTGATACCTTCCACGATGACACGGTCCTTTGAACGGATAACCTCGAGCACCTTGCCGGTCTTTCCCTTGTCATTGCCGGCATTGACATAGACTGTATCGCCTTTCTTTATATTAAACTTCTTCATAACGATTACGATTAAAGGACCTCCGGTGCCAGTGAAACGATCTTCATGTAATTTTCACGAAGTTCCCTTGCCACAGGGCCGAAAATACGTGTACCGCGGACTTCCCCCTGATTGTTGAGAAGGACGCAGGCATTGTCGTCAAAACGGATGTACGAACCGTCCGGTCTGCGGACTTCCTTCTTGGTACGGACCACTACAGCCTTGGATACCGAACCTTTCTTGGCATCCCCGCCAGGGATGGCACTTTTAACGGCAACGACGATCTTGTCGCCGACTTTAGCATAACGGCGGCGGGTACCACCCAGAACACGGATACAAAGGACTTCCTTTGCTCCACTGTTGTCTGCCACCTGTAAACGTGTTTCCTGCTGTATCATTGTTATTTGACTTTTTCTACAATTTCTACTAATCTCCAGTTCTTGGTCTTACTCAGCGGACGGGTTTCCATGATACGTACCGTATCGCCCTCACTGCACTCATTCTTTTCGTCATGAGCCACGAACTTGGTGGTCTTCTTTACGAACTTGCCGTAAATAGGATGTTTCTCTTTTCTTGCTACCGCAACGACGATGGACTTGTCCATTTTGTTGCTGACCACGACTCCTACTCTTTCCTTACGAAGATTTCTTTCCATCAGACTGAATTTTTAGTTCTGTTTTTCCTTTTCCGCCAGTATGGTAATCATTCTGGCAATGTCCTTTCTGGCTTTGGAGATTTTCGATGTATCCTCAAGCGGAGAAATGGCGTGGTTAATCTTCATGGTGTCCAGAGCAGCCTTCTCCGCCTCGATACGCTCGCGCAGGTCGCTGACTGACATTTCCCTTATTTCAGATGCTTTCATTTCTTCTCCTTTAATTATTCAACATAGTCTCTACGTACAACGAACTTGGTAGTAACAGGGAGCTTCTGCGCACCAAGACGAAGCGCCTCTCTGGCGATCTCCAACGGAACACCTTCAGCCTCGATGAGGACACGTCCCGGAGTAACAGGGCAGACAAAGCCTTCAGGATTACCCTTACCCTTACCCATTCGCACTTCGGCCGGCTTCTTGGTGTATGGCTTGTCAGGGAAAATCCTGATCCATATCTTACCTTCACGCTTCATGTAACGCACGACAGCCTGACGCGCAGCCTCAATCTGACGACCGGTAAGCCAGCAATTCTCAAGAGTCTTGATGCCGAAAGAACCGAACACAAGCTGATTGCCCCTGTGGGCAAGGCCTTTCATACGGCCCTTCTGCTGCCTTCTGAATTTTGTTTTCTTCGGTTGTAACATTGTCTATTACTTTTAAAAATTTATTTCACTTTCCTTAAATAATTGAGTATCAGCTGGTTGGGCGGACTTATCCTCAATTAAGGGACTGCAAAGATAGTCATTTTTTCTGAATTGCAAATATTTTTTCAATAAAAATCAGATATTTTCGACCGGATTTCCGATAAGTTAAATTCGGGAAAATCATTCAGTTATAAACTGTGTTCAAAAATTTTTCATGACGTTTTCGACCGGAGGTAAAGAGCTATGACAGCAGGAGCAAATGACGAAACATTACTATATTTGCAGTCCGTTAAAAATGTGCGGCATGATGCGCGGAAGTCTTCGTTACATACTGGCATTGTCCGTCATGGCGGCAGCCGTGACGGGACACGGAATCCATGCCCAGACACCGGACAGCCCCGAAGGGATATACATGCAATTCAGGATAGAAGGCCGCGACACCGTGTTTACCGATGAACTGCCTCCGGCCAGAATCTATTCGAGGATGCCGAGACAGAAAGGGCGGGAATGGAGAAGGTATTACAGGCTGGTACACAATTTCAGCAAGACGTACCCTTATGCCATTGCCGCGAGGCACCTTGTCCATGAAGTGGACAGCACGATTGCGGCGGAGCGCATGAAAAGGGGAAGGCGCGACAGGTTCATTGCGGAGAAGCAGAAGGAACTTTTCGACGACTTCGAGCAGCCGATGAGAGGGCTGACCGTATCGCAGGGGGCGTTGCTGATGAAACTCATTGACCGGGAAGTCGGCAAATCCTCGTATCTCATCATAAAAGACTACAAGAACGGCATTGCCGCAGGCTTCTGGCAGGGAATAGCGAAGATTTTCGGCACAGACCTGAAAAAGCCATACGACCCGGACGGAGAGGACAGGCCGATAGAGGAGCTGGTGGAACTCTGGGAGACGGGGCAGTTCGAGGGACTGTATTATTCGCTTTTCTGGAAATATCCTCCGGAAATAGAGATCCCGTCAAAGTACAGATAAGGAGAGGCGTCCATCCAGTCTTTCAGCACATAAAGGTCGGCGCCTTCCGGAGTCCTTATCTTCACGTCCACATGATAGTGGCCGAATATGAAATAGTCCACGGGGCGCGTCTTCTCGTATTCGGAGGCGAACTTGTAAAGAGGCTCGTCCTTTCCCCTGAAAAAATACTGCTGCTGTCTGGCAAGCCTGTTGCGGCGCGACCAGCCTGTGCCGAAACGGAAAGCCAGCCACGGATGCAGAAGGCTGAAGAGGAACTGGAGCACTTTAGAATGGAAGATTTTCCTCAATATCCGATAATCCGCAGGCACCGGACCGAGGCCGTCGCCATGGCCGAGACAGAAGCGGGTGCCGTCTATGTCCACATACGCCGGCTGTTCCAGCTTGATCATCCCGAGTTCCTCGAAATACCTGTAGGTCCAAACGTCATGATTCCCTTCGAAGAAATATACCTTCACTCCGGCATCCATCAGATCCAGCAGGGCTGCAAAGACCCTGACATAGCCCTTCGGCACCACATCCCTGTATTCGTACCAGAAATCCCAGATGTCGCCCAGAAGATACAAGGCCGCCGTCCTGTCTGCCGGAAGCGAACGGAGGAAGGAGACGAAACGCGCTTCCCTCCCCTCCGGGTCTTTCACGTTCAGGCCCAGATGGACATCGGCTACAAAATATGTGAGATTCCGCTGATTCACCGAAAAGCCGCTAACCGAAAATGAATATGCACAACGCAGCTATCGCACAATAAAGGGCGAACCACGTCAGTCTGGCTTTCTTTACCAGAGCTATCATCACCTTGCAGGCGAACAATCCCGACAGGAAGGCCGAAACGAAACCGAGAAGGACCGGCCACGCACCCAATGCAGACCCCGTCAGCTCCCCGCCTACGACCTGGAGGAAGGCTTCACCGAGAATCGGCACCAGCACCATCAGGAAAGAGAACTGGGCCATGACATCCCTGCGCACCCCGCATATCAGACCGACCGAAATGGTGGTGCCTGAACGGGAAAGCCCGGGAACCACAGCGAAAGCCTGACCGATACCCACAGCCAGCGCCTGCCAGTAGGATATTCCGTTTCTGGTCTGTACAGCCGCAGATGCCGTATTCCTGCGCGGATTCGAAGCCATATCCGAAAAGAAAAGCAGGACGGCAGTCATGAGAAGGGCCACGCCCACGATGAACAGGGAGCCGAACAGTCCTTCCACGAACGGCTTGAAGAAAACGCCTATAATGAATACAGGTATCATCGAGACGCAGATCTTCAGGATATAGTCAGTCTCGTCGTTGTACTTGAACTTGAAAAGCCCTTTCAGCAGATTCCATATCTGATGTCTGAAGACCACAATCGTACTCAGGACAGTAGCCGCATGAACTGCAACCTCGAACACCAGATCGCCGGACTCCTTCACTCCGAGGATTTCCCGTCCGATCACAAGATGCCCGCTGCTGCTTACGGGCAGAAATTCAGTCAGCCCCTGCACCAGCCCGAGGATGACAGCTTCATACCATTCCATAAATCAAACTATTCGGATTTCACATTTTCATTTCCGCCGTCCTTGTTCATGATTCCGGCGACAATGACCACCGCACCGCTGAGGATGACCACCGGAGCCGCCACCAGACGCCTGAAATCGAACATGGCGTAATTGAACACTTCCGGATCCTTGACACCTCCGCCCGCAAGCAGGATATACCCGGCCACCATCACTATCAGGCCGGCCAACACAAAACGGAGTCCCTTCCGGGTAATAGGAAAATTTTCCATTGCAACATAAATTATCGTGGCCGGAGTCCCGGCCAATGATTCCACACGATTCAATAATACAGGTCGTCCTTGCTCAAGGAGACCAGTTTGTTCACCACAAAATAAGTACTGAGGACGCAAATCAGCAGACCCGAGGCCAGCACGATACCCATGACCACCAGCAACAGCTTCAGACTGAATATCCCGAACAGCTGCGCCACCTCGCTCCTGATGAAGAAAAGCAGGCCGATCACGCCGAGAATGGCAATCATGGCTGAAAAAATCCCCTGAAAGGCCGACTGGAGCAGGAAAGGAGCCCTGATGAAAGACCTCGTGGCCCCTACGAGCTTCATGGTATGAATCGTGAACCTTCTGGCATAGACATTCAGACGTATCGTATTGTTTATCAGCACGAACGACACAAACAGAAGCAAGGCGATGAAGACTCCCAGCACAAGGGAAATCTTGCTTAGATTGGCATTCAGGGCCTCTACCAGCGAGCGTTGGTACACCACTTCGTCCACGAGGGGAGATGCCGCGATTTCAGATCTGACCATGTCCAGACTGTCGGCCGACACATAATCCGCCTTCAGCGTCACGTCTATGGAAATGGGAATCGGGCTGGACTCGAAGACATCCAGAAAATCCTCTCCGAGCATAAGGGCCATTTCACGCTCCCCCTGCTCCACAGGAATGAATTCGACAGACTTGATGAAGCGTTCCGAACCGAGGTCCAGAAGATAGGCTCTGGCAGCCTTTTCGCTGACATCCTGTTTGAGCATCACGGATATCTGCATATTCTCCTTGAAATAGTCGGAAACCGACCGTGCATTCACCAGAAGCAGACTTGCCACACCTACCAGAAGGAGCACAAGGCTGATGCTGATGACAGTGGACAGATATGCATTCCTGAGCCTGCTGCCTATTATCCCCTTTTCTTCTTTTCCCATAACCGCGTCAGTCCATTTGAGAGCCAAAGATAGTGAAATATCAAAAAAAATTATTACATTTGTTGAGTTTTTGTCTTTAAAACCTTGAACATGGGAGATTCTGCTAAAAAAATTCTTTTTGTCAACTCCGAGATATTCCCGTATCTCCCGGAGAGCGACATATCCAGGATAGGGCGTTTTCTTCCACAGGGAATCCAGGAAAGGAAAAAAGAGATTCGTTCATTCATGCCACGGTACGGCTGCATCAACGAAAGGAAAAACCAGCTCCACGAAGTGATCCGCCTGTCTGGAATGAACATCATCATAAACGATGTGGACAGGCCTCTGGTCATCAAGGTCGCCTCCATTTCGGCGGCCAGGATGCAGGTCTATTTCATAGACAATGAGGACTACTTCCACCGGAAACAGGTCTACAGAGACGAAAACGGCAGATTTTTCGAAGACAACGGGGAAAGGGCCGTCTTCTTCGCCCGCGGCGTACTGGAAACCGTGAAAAAGCTCAGATGGGCGCCTGACATAGTACACTGTCACGGATGGATTTCCCATATTCTCCCGCTGTATCTGAAGAAAGTATATTCAGATGACCCTATATTTTCCGACAGCAAGGTAGTGCTGTCGCTCTACGACGACATACCTGCCGGAGAGCGGTTTTCTTCCGACTTCAAGGAAAAGATAATGTTCGGAGACATCAGGCCGGAAGATCTCGACGTCATGGAAGAGGCTGACGGCATGAATGTTGCGAAACTGGCCGTCCGCTATGCCGACGGCATAATCATGGGCTCTCCCGACATAAGCTGGGAAATTGCCGGCTATTGCGCCGGCACAGGACTCCCGATACTTCCTTATGACGCGGAAGCACTGGAATCCGGGGCATATATTGATATTTACAACGACTTTTACGACAAGTTATAGAAAATGCAGTTAGAATTCATCCGCCACGCGGCAGCCGTCATGGCAGGGATTTGCAGCGTTGTGTCCTGCGTGGAAATCAATGAAGAACTTGGCAAAGAATACATACCGACAAGCCATCAGTATAATGTCCATACTGATACCATATATCTGAAAAATATCCTGATGAAGCAGACCGACAGTCTGTCGGGCTACAGTTCTTCGAGAATAACCGTCGGTGCGGTAAAGGACCCTGTCTTCGGACTTACCGTCAGAAGCAGCGCATTTACCCTCATACCTGTGGATCCGGACATGGATTTCGGGGACAAACCGCGGTGTACTCAGTTTCATTTCACGGCAGTGCGAGACACCCTGTCATGGCCTGAAGAAAGTCAGGAACACATCATACAGAATATAAAGGTCTACAGACTGACCGAAGAAATCGGAGAAGAAGCCGCCTACATCAACTGTTCGGACAAGCTGCACTATGACGCTGCCGATCCGATAGCCCGGTGCACCTACTTCGGGCAGGATTCTCTCTCGTTCGACATGAAGACGGACTTCGGAGACGAGTATATAAAGGCCATACAGGATATGGAAGACATCGGCGATGTGGAAGATTACTCGAAAATATTGCACGGAATATATCTGAAGGCCGACGCACCTATTGCCGACGGGGGCAGGATAAACATGTTCGAGCTTCCGATTCAGGTGGCGGACAGCTATTACATTTCGGGAAATTACGCCGAACTGAAATTCAGATCCGACTACGGGCACAGGAAAGATGTCGACACTTCCTTCCTCTTCTTTTTCGGGGCACAGGCCATGCAGGTCTATGAAGACACGGAAAGCATATACGTGACCCCTGACCAGACGGCCCAGTTCGCCCTGAACCTTTCGGATTCGGACTCACGGTCATTGACCGATGAAGACGGAGCCATGCCTGCCGGCAAGACATTCTATATCGAGGGCGGCGGCGGAATGAAACCGGTGATTACGTCCAAAGAGATAAAGGAATCGCTGATGAACCTGTTCGAGACCGAAGGGGTGGATGCGGAAGAAGTCATCATCCACAAGGCCACGGTAGTGCTGCCATACGACTATGAGGGCACCGGCTACCAGAAAATGTTCCTTTATCCGGACAGGCTCAGCCCGACATGCCGGCTCTCCCTCAAGGACGAGGACGGGGAAAGCTACGTGAATTTCGCAGGCCTGACCGATGCCAGCGTCGAGAGCGAGAATCAGGGCGACATAAACAGGTCGCTGAATTGCTATGCACCTGACATCAGCCACCATGTGCAGGAAATCATAAGGAGGGCTGACGAGACGAACTACAAGGACTACGACATCTGGATGCTCACGATGGCGAATGAAATCGTGGAGACAGACAGCGGGAGCAACAGCGCGTTGAGCGACTATTACCAGAATCTGGCCTACTACGACTACTACAACAGCATGTATAATCCGTACGACTACGGAGGATACTACGGCGGTTACTACGGATACGACAGCTACTATGGCATGAGCAACTATTACAACTACATGCTCGCCGCGCAGTATGCCAGCTCCCAGAGCTCCTCTACCACTACCATGTCCATACAGCTGGACAAGGACAGATACTACCGCGGAGTCCTGTACGGTCCGAATGAAAATCCATCCACAAGGGAAGAAAAGATGAAGGCTCCGCGCCTGATCGTGACGTATTCCACAGTGAAGTGAAAAAGAAGCCATAATGCAATGCAAGGCGGTCGCGCACCGGGCCTTGCATACGAAAAGAGAAGCCGACCCAAAAGTAATTTTGAGGTCGGTTTCTTTATTTTTCTCTCCCCCCCCCAAAAAAAAAGAGTGACTCCAATGCCTTATGGCTTTTGGGTCACCCTCCCTTTGTTTCCGCTGTTTTCTGATCAGATTAAGCGTTCAGCTTGTTCTCGATATAGTCGATAGCGTCTTTCACAGTAGAGATCTTCTCACCTGCATCCTCGTCAGGAATAGTGATATTGAATGCTTTTTCAAATTCCATGATAAGTTCTACCGTATCCAGAGAATCAGCTCCAAGATCATTTGTAAAGCTAGCAGTCTCTGTAACTTCAGACTCGTCAACGCCTAATTTGTCAACGATAATTGCTTTTACTTTGTTTGCAACTTCTGACATAATGTTAAGAATTTAATTAATTAAAAAAGTTTATGTTTAAATACACATATATCCAGAATATGGGCGCAAAGATAGACAAAATTTGCGAAAAAACGAATAAATCAGGAATTTAAAGCATCATGTATCCTTTCGGCAAGGTCTTTTCCTATCAGAGAGGCCAGATCTTCGACAGGTGCGTCGGCTATCCGAGCCACGCTTCCGTAATGCAGGATGAGCCTCTGCTCTGTCTTCTCGCCCACCCCTTTTATTTCACGCAACGCTGACTGTATCTGAGCCTTGCTTCTGCGGTTTCTGTGATGAGTGATCCCGAAACGGTGGGCCTCATCCCTGATATGCTGCATCACTTTCAAGGCCTGCGAATTTCTGTCCAAAAACAGGGGATGAGGATCCCCGATCCTTATGATTTCCTCGAAACGCTTTGCCAGACCTACCACGGTGAGGCTGTCGGCGATACCCAATTCATACAAAGCCTCGTATGCACTGCCGAGCTGGCCTTTTCCGCCGTCTATCACCACAAGCTGCGGCAGGTCATCCGGAGCCTCGCGAAGCATCCGCGAATAACGTCTGTTCACAATCTCCTTCATGGACGCGAAATCGTTCGGCCCCACCACAGTCTTTATATTGAAATGCCTGTAGTCCTTTTTGGACGGGACGCCATCCCGGAAAACCACGCACGACGCCACCGGATTCGTACCGGAAATGTTCGAATTGTCGAAACATTCTATATGGACAGGCAGTTCCTTCATGCCTAATGCAGCCTGAAGCTCCTCCAGAACTTTCCGCCTGAATTCGTCCGGGTCGGTATGCTCCTTCTGCTTCAGGGCATTGAACCTCATCTCCTTGGCATTCTTCAGGCTCAGTTCCAGCAAGGCCAGCTTATCACCCTTGAAAGGTATCCTGAATTCTATGCCGTCCATCTCGACATCCGGTCTGAACGGCACCAGGACCTCCCTCGACAGGTCGCCGAACTTGGACCGTATCTCCGCGATGAACATTCCCAAGACCGCCGGCTGCTCCTCCTCTATATTCATCTTGAACCCGAGGTTCAATGACTGTATGACCGCCCCGTCCCTCAGCCTCATGAAATTTCCGTATGCCTCGTTAGAATCGAAAACTAATGAAAACACATCCACGCTGCCGATGACGGTACTCACGATCAGCGATTTTCCATAATGCTTTTCAAGCAATGCCGCCTTCTTCCTGCACTCCTCCGCCGTTTCGAAATCCAGACGCGCCGACGCCTCGTTCATCTGTTCCTTCAAATGCCGGATCATCTCTCTGCCGCCTCCTTTCAGAAGGCGGACAATGTCTTCGATGTTGTCATTGTACTCCTTTACGGAAATCCCTCCGACACAGCATCCCCGGCACTTGCCGATATGGAAATTCAGGCAAGGCCTGAACTTTTTCCTCATTATCGCCTCCGAAGTGATTTTCAGGTTGCAGCTTCGCAGAGGATACAGTTCCGAAAACAGTTCAAGCAAGTTCCTGGCATGCATCACCGAACTGTACGGGCCGAAATATCTGGATCCGTCCTTCACCATCCGCCTGGTCAGATACACCTTCGGAAAGTCATCCGCACTGACACATATCCACGGATAAGTCTTGGAATCCTTCAGCAGGATATTGTACTTCGGCTTATACTGTTTGATGAGGTTGTTTTCCAGCAGCAGGGCATCAGCCTCCGTGTCCACGACGGAATACTGGGCATCGGCTATCTTCGATACCATCAGCGCCGTCTTCCGCGTGAGCCTGTCCGGGGAAACGAAATACTGGGCCACACGCTTGTGCAGGTCCTTCGCCTTTCCGACATAAATAACATTCCCCTCGGCGTCATAATACCGGTAGACGCCGGGGGAATGCGGGAAAAGCGATATTTTTTCCTTGACTGTCACCTAAATGCCTATTTCCTCCAGAATATGGTCCATGCCGGCATAGTACTCCAGCACCCAGAGCACATAGCGGATATCCACACAGACACATTTCGTATATCCGTCCACATAATATACGTCCGAGGCCAAGGATTCCTTGTTTCCGTCAAACGCCAGACCGATGAGCTCGCCTTTTGCATTCATTACCGGAGACCCGGAATTTCCGCCCGTAATATCATTGTCCGTCAGGAAATTCACATACATGCTGCCGTCCCTTGCAGCCCAGCGGCCCCAGTCTTCAGCCTCCAGCAGTTCGCGCTGACGGTCTTCCAGACGGAATTCATAGCTGGACGGATCATATTTCTCCAGCACTCCTGCAGCTGTCGACCTCCACGACCAGGTCACCGCATCGTATGGCCTGATGTCTCCTACCGTACCATAGGTAATTCTCATGGTGGAATTTGCGTCAGGATATTGAGGCCTTCCCTCGGAAAGGGATTTCCCGTACATGGCATGCGTATATTCCTTGTCCAACGACAGGATGTCCGGTCTGCCTTCCACGGCAGCCACCCTTCTGTTCAGCGAGATGATCTTCAGATCCTGAAGGAAGCGGTACATCGGATCGGCAAGGTATTCGTCCACGGTATGTCCGGAGGAAATGAAGTCTTCCAGCCTGTCCCTGTCGGTGAGAAAACTTCCGTCCCACAGATATTCGGTCATGGAGTCATAGTCGCATTGCCCGTCAGGGCAGGAAAACTTTGAAAACAGCTCCTGCTGGTACGGTCCTATGACGGAATGGCTGATATTGTCGTAGAAGGCCTGCACCGAATAACGGAACAGATCTTTCTCCACGGCCAGATCTATACGGTCATACTCGGAGAGCAGGTTTTTCCTGACTGCATCATAATCGCGTCCGCAGAACCTGTAGCCTCTGCAAAAGTCCAGTTCCGTGGAGTCGGGCCCGCCCTTCTGCGCTGCAGTGTGCATCTTTATGCAATGCTTGCCCAGTACTTCGCGTTTCAGCAGGTTCAGCCTTGTGGCCATTCTGGAGAGAGCGGACCCTCTTACCAGAGTTTCCCTGAAATAATTGATGTCCGTCTCGGCTTCTTCCACATCGGAATACTTCCTGCAGAGCTGCGGTATGACCTCGCCCCATCTTGCCTTGCGCTCCGGATCCGCATCTATCCATGCCTGAAGTTCCTTTTCCTGTGCCGCCTTGCTCTGTACAACGCCGAACCTGCGGATGTTCTTCTCCTTTCCGCAGTTCATTTCCTGCACATTGCTGAGTCCGAAATAATAGTCGGAATATTTCAGCCGGATGGACGGGTCGGAGTTCATCCAGCGGTTTATTATCTCCATCTGGTCCCCGCGTATCCTGTTCGTAATCGGAAGCGTCACTCTCTCCTCGAAATTCACTTCAGCGGACGAACTGTACCTGTTCGTGCGTCCTGGATAGCCTATGACCATGGTAAAATCCCCCGGTCTGTATCCTGCAATGGATACTGTCAGATGCGTTTCGGGCTTCAGCGGGATGTTGTCTTCGGAATAGCGGGCAGGAGACCCGTCGGGAGCCGTGTAAATGCGGTACATGGCGAAGTCGCACTTGTGCTGCGGCCATTCCCAGTTGTCGATATCGCCGCCGAAAGCAGCGAAAGACACCGGAGGGGCAGCTACCAGACGGATGTCGGAATACACCTTGTAGAACATCATGTAGTACTTCTCGCCTCCCCACATGGATGCTAAGGAAACGTCCAGCCCGTCCGCGCCGGACCTGTACCTTTTTTCTATCTCGAAGGTTATCTTCCTCATGCCGTATCGCTTTCCCTGCTGCCTGAACTCTTCCTGCAGGGCCTCTACCTCATCGGTCACGTCGAGCACTTTTTTCAGAAAATACATGTTCTTCCCGGGAACAGGTATCTCGTCGGCGCGGGACATGGCCCAGAATCCGTCTTCCAGATAATTCTTCTCATCCGTGCTCAATGCATGAACGTCGCTGTAGGCACAGTGGTGATTCGTTATTACCAGCCCTTCGTCCGATATCACGCTGCCCGTACAGCCGAAATCGAGAGACACGACAGCATCCGAAATGGTGGCGCCTTCCGCATCGGCATTGTAAATCTCGTTTGCCGACAGTTTCAGACCCCGCTTCTTCATCTGTTTTTCCAAAGCCTTGTCGATGCCGTTTATCATCCACATGCCTTCATCCGCCCAGGACAGGGTCATGCCCAGGCAGAACACTGCCAATATTGATATTATCCTCTTCATAAAAGACCGATATCCGGAGGGTGACCGGAAAATTCCGGATCACCCTCCAAAAAGTTTATTCCAATCGTTTCACAATACCCTTTTCCTCGAAACTGAGCTTGGCCGGAGTCTCGCGGACGTCATTTTCGGCATATGTAATGGTCCATGTCTCCATGGTCATCAGATCCCAGAGAGCGTCTTCGGTCAGCGGAGCCGCATAACGGATCCTGATAGCCGGTACGAGATCATCGTTGAGGACGAGGTAAATGCCTATGACATTCTCGTTGTGCGACAGATGATTGCTCAAATATGGCATATTCCGGAGAATGATCGGCTTTTCGAAATCCTGGTCGGCAATCTCGTAAATGTATTGCGGCTGGTCCGCGAACTTTTCGACACGAGCCTTGAACTCGGCCTTGAACGGATTGAAAAGCATCCTGATCAGGTCTTCGACAGGAATATAGGAAACAGAGTCCTCCATGTCCACGAATTCGTAATCCACCTCCGTATCCTTCGTGCCGCCTCCATGGACAGGCATGGACAGAACCTTCATCTCTACTATATCCTTGAACCAGTCGCGGTCAAGCTCCTCGGACGGGTCGGCGTACACGCGGACGATAAGAGGACATGCAAATTCGGAGGTCAGACCGTAAATCTTCTTTCCGGAGAGTCTCATCTGCATACCGAGATAGTTCAGGTCCAGCTTGTCGTACATCTTTTCGGTCCTGATGGTAATCACCTTCACGCTGTCGGTCACGGCCGGATCCGGAGTATTCACGCGGAACTTGGAAGGCACATAAATGTTCTCCTGTATCTGCTCTGCAGTAATCTTCGACGGATCATATGTGATGATCACATAATGGTGGTTCACGAAAGTCTTCACTCCATGTACTCCCGGTATCTTTTCGAGCTTGGCCTTGAATGCCATGGAGCTGCCGTAGCATTTTACGGAACGGAGTCCGTCCATCCTGAACTCTGCCAGAGTCTCCGGGTCGACAAGCTGCGTCACCGTACCGTCCTCGGCCACTGCTTCGATGCCCCAGGTCTCGTCGATGGTAGGAAGTTCGAATTTATCCCCTATCCACATTCCGAGGACGACCAGAAGAACGGCGATGATGGCAGGAAGATATTTTCCGAAGCCGGAACCCTTCTTCTGACATGCACCGATATGAAGGGCTTCCGTAGGGCAGGATGCCACGCACTCGCCGCAAAGAGTACAGTCGACCGAATGCAGTCTGCCGCCGCTCAGACCGTCCACGTCAATTCCGTAAGGACAGTTCTTGTTGCATATGCCGCAGTGAGTACAGAGACCGGAGGTCTTGACTACGTTGAGTATCTGGTATTTAGGCTTTCTGTTCAGGATTTCCAGCAGATAACCTGCCACGCAGAATGCAGCCAGAAGCACCCACCACGGTATGCCGGCGCCTATCAGATCCAGTATCCACCACAGGCCGAAAAGCACGATGATCCATATCCAGAACTTGAGAGAATTGGACACAGCTCCGAGCGGGCAGAGATATTTGCACCAGAACATATTGATGAACAGGCCGCCGAGCACAAGCAGGCAGACTGTCACTATGGACATCCAAAGGGTTATTTCTCCCTGGAACCCTGTAGCCACGGCATAGTACGGATCCAGATTCTTGCAGAACAGTTCGCTGGCCGTAGCCGTCATATAGAAAATCCAGAAGACAAGTCCGTATTTGATGATTCTCAGGACAGAATCGGCCACAGAACCGTTCCTGATATTGATTCCCGGAATATTCAGGGACTTGCGCAGCTTCATCAGCAGATCCTGTACCGTACCCAGAGGGCAGAGATATCCGCAGAAAAGTTTGCTGAACAGGATCACCGCAGCCGCCAGCATTATCCCCATCATGATCTGCAGGGAGCTCATGCTGCATGGCAATGAGCCGTTCACGAAATAGGTAGTCAGAGCCTGAAGACCTCCTACCGGACAATAAGCCTCAGGATCGGCAGGTTCCTTGCTTGGAATGATTCCTGTCAGGAATACCACAAGAGCCGCGAGCACTCCCCACTGGAGGAGATATTTGGGCCAGTTCTTGACGATGATTGGTTTTTTTGCCATAATATTCAGATATCTTTAGATTGTTGTTATTCTTATCCGGTGCCGGCGACTCTCCGCCGGCAATGCCGTACCTGTATCATTCTTCCCTGTAGACAGCCACGAATCTGTCGCCTTCCGCCAGTCTGGCGGCGAATTTCCTGACATCCCCGGCTGAAACCTCATCCACTGCAGCGGCATAGTCATAGCCGAAGCCGACCCCGTATCTCACGAAATCGCTTGCTTCCGCATTTCTCGCACGGAGCGAATTGGCATCACGGGCAGTCTTTTCCCCATGATGTTTCACCAAATATTTCTTCGCCTCGTCGAGTTCCCGGGCAGAAGGTCCCTCGGAAGCCATGGCCGCCATCACATCCTCCACATCCGCGACTAAAATATCCGTCATTTCCGGTCGGGTCTGGAAGCTGACTGTCGATTCGAAGACACCGCCGGCGGAATAATCCAGCTCCGTAGAGAAACTTACATGATAAGTTCCTCCGCGCTCCTCGCGGATCTGTTTCATATATCTGGCGGACATGATATAATCCATGATTTCCACACATGCCATTTCCTCCGGCTTCAGGCTGATCCTGCCTTTGAAACTGTAATTCACCTCGCTCTTCGGCACAGTCTCCACGTCATAGCTCCGGTCGAGGATCGTGCGGCCTTCATAGACCGGGTACGGGATTTCAGTATCCGACATCGACACCCCGCCGCCTGACGGCAATGAGGCGATATATCTCTCCACCAGAGGAATGATTTCCTCCCTGCCCATATCGCTGGCAACATATACTGTCATGCGGCTGCAGTCACCGAAACTGCGGGCAAAGACCTCTTTCACGAACCCCATATCCACGGCCTCCACAGCCGTACTGTCGAAGTCTGCCATCCACGGATGCGACCCGTATCTTCCGGCCTTCACCAGATCCTTGAACCTGTCGGCAGCCGTAGTCTTTCCAAGCGACCTGAGCGTCCCCTGCTTCATTCTCCTGAGTGCCGCATCAGTGGAAAAACACGGGTCCGTAAGAATGCCGTAAAGCACAGCAAAACCTTTTTCCATGCTTTTCCTGTCGGTATTCACCGACAATGTCGAAAATCTCCGGTCTATGGATGACGAGACATTCAGGCCGGAACACTCCGGACTGTTCTTCAAGGCAGTGCCGTCGTGTCCGGAAAAGCCGAGGGAGCGGCTTATGTAACCTGCGGCGAATTTGGCTGAAGCTATACTGTCCTGCGGGAGGGCGTTGTAGCCGGTATCTGAGAAAAGCCTGATATCCAGATGGACATTGGAGCTGACAGGCTCCGACGGCGTCCAGATGACCCTGATACCATTGGACAGAGTCCACAATTCACTGGAAGTTCCCTTTACGGGCGCGGTTTTCATTATTGTCCCGGACTCCGGGCCGAAGCCGAAATCTATCTTCTCGTATTCGAGATACTCCGGACGGATATCGGATGCCGCAGTCCTTGCGATGATTTCCTGCATCCTTTCCGGCGACGGGATCAATTCCGCCTCGCTCCCGTTCATGCACCACGAATAGATTTTCTCGCTGTCCCCGAACATCTTCTGCTCATACCCCCTTACATGGTCATAATCCAGTTCGGCAAGTATCCTCTTCTGCACCTGCTTCATGTCATACGGATCCGCAGCGGAAAATCCTCTGAGAAAATTCTCCTTGCACACTTCCACTATCTCGCGGTCGGTGACTTCGGAAGGGAAATATTCCATATTCAGGCGATATTTCCTCATCACCTGCGACTTCGCCGCCTCGAATTCATCTTCCGTGAAACCGTACCTTAGCATACGTTCCGTCTCTTCGGTATAGAAGACGAGGGCTTCTTCCAGATTTTCAGGACCTTTCACGGACAACGTGAAAAGCGAAATGTAGAAATCCGTACTGTACGGGCTCGTGACCAACACTGCCGACGAAAGCGGGTTTCCCGGCTTCCGGCTGTGCTCCCTCATCCTGTCTCCGAGGATGTACGTCACTATCTGTCTGGAATACAAATCCTTGTAAAATGCGTCCGTATTCCTGAGCTCCACCGGAGGGAAAGGCTGTTTGTGTATGACCTTCAGCACATGATAGCTGACCTGGGGATCGAGCATGTTCTCGAAAAGCGGTTCCTGCAGGGAAGGTATTCCATACGATTCCTTCGGCTCCGGATTTTCGCGCCCCGGGATGTCGGAAAACATCTTCCGCACCTTCGTCTCCATCTGCGACGCATCGAAATCCCCGACCACGACTATGGCCTGCAGATCCGGCCTGTACCATTTGTGATAAAAATCCAGTATTTCGTGAGGCTTGAATCCGTTTATGACCTCAAGAGTGCCTATCACATTGCGTTCCGCATGTTTCGAACCCTTGTATATCAGGCCTGTCTGTTTCTCGCCCATCCTCAACCGGGGCTCGTCCTTCCGCCGCCATTCCTCGCTGATCACTCCCCTCTCCGCATCAAGGGCTTCAGGCTCGCAAGATATGTCGCACGACCAGTCGTGCAATATCATCAGCACCGAATCCACGAAAGATTCACGCACCAAAGGCACTGAAGATATGTTGTAGACAGTCTCCGTCCTGTTCGTATAGGCATTCACATTATAGCCGAAACGCACTCCGTCCTTCGCCAGAAAGGAAAGAATCTCCTGATCCTGATAGTGGCGGGTGCCGTTGAAAGCCATATGCTCCAGAAAATGGGCGAGACCGTTCTGGTTGTCCTCTTCCTGCAGAGACCCCACATTATGTATGATATAGAAATCCGCACAGCCCGCAGGGTTCCCGTTGTGCCGGATATAATAGGTCAGACCGTTCTCCAACTTTCCCTTTATCAGCCGGGGATCATCCGGAATGACTTCCTGTGCCCGTCCGATGACGGGCAATACCGCCATCAGTGCGGCCATTGCGGCGACTGCCGCAGTTTTTTTCATGACCGAATACATATTCCTGTCTTTTTCATTCATAATCCGGCTTCAGGCCGGTCTGTCCGCCGCAGGCTGTCCGGAATCAGAACGCACAGCCTATGGAGACCGTAAACATGTTCCTCCAGCCTTCAGCCAGAAATTCCGGTTTCTTCAGGGTGTGGACATAAGTGTCCCGGACATCGACATAAGCGGATATCTTGCTGCCGAACAGCCTTGTATATCTGAACGACAATGTCCCGGCACACCTCGCGGCAGTGTCATACTCGAAATCGCGGTTCAGATAAGAATCCATGGTCCTGTGATTGTCGGATGCGCTTTCCGCATATTTGCCGTCGGAATTTTTCGTGCCGAATCCCATACGATATTCTGCTGCAAGCCCTACCGTAAAGATATTGGCTCCGGTGCGGATGTTCTTTCTTCCGTAAAGGACGGCATCGGTCAGGACCAGAGTCTGATCCCTGTAATACGGATAATACGTAGCCCTGAAAGTACTGTAGTCGCCGGAAATTTCCGCTCCGTATTCCCACTCCGGCCGGAACTGGCTGATTCCGAGATATCCGGTATAGGAGAGCTTCCCGGAAAAGCCTATCTTCCGGTAAATCTCATTCTGGCCGAAATACTCCACTATGGTATTCCCGCCTTCTATCGTAGTCCACCTGTAGATATTCTCCATATTCGACAGGCCCTCATACATGGCATTGAGACCTATCTTGTGCAGGTCATCGCCCCTGCGGATGTCGAGCGTACCGGTATAGGTCGCAGTGCTGCCGGAAAATTCGCAGTATATCGCCTCGTCGGAAGCCTGCTCGCCGTAGTGCCCTGTCCTGTACCTGTACTCCAGCTCGTTGAAGAAAAGGATGTCATCAGCCCTGCCGAAAGCCAGCTGCACCGCTCCGCCGTAGAATGCGTTCATCATAGGCCTTCCCGGCTCCGTCACCCTGATGAATCCCTGGCTGCCGGAGAGGCTTTCCACGGAACCGAGATACCCGCCGTAATCCACCATCGTGAAATACTGCTTGTCCGTAGTCCCGAAGGTACCTGTTTCGAGATTTTCGGTAGTCCTTCTGTATATCAGGGACAAACCTGCCGAGAAATTGTCTTTCGGGGCAAAGCGGACTCCGGCCGAAATGTCCAGATCCATCCATCTGCTGCGCGGACGCGGGTCTTTCCGCTTGGCATAATCCCCGGTCTCATAGCCTATCTCCGCTCCGACGGACCACCTGTCGTTGAAAAAGTATGAAATGCCGCCGAGGAGGGAATACAGTTCCTTGACCTTTATCCCGGTATTGTCTTCCGTAGTTTCCACGAAATTTATCGGATTGTACGACGGATCCATCAGATAATGTCCCCCCATGTTCCTGCCCATGAAATACGAATACGACAAAGCGCCGTGAAACGCTATCCTGTCGGAAATCCGGACATAGGATTCGGTCTTCGCCCCGGCCTCCCAACTGTCATCGGAGCCTTCCACAGGGATAAGGGCTCCGTCATCCTTGTCGAAATAGGCCTCCACGAAAGACGACCTGTCTGTCTGCAGGGTGGAAATGCCCGAAGCGTTGGAACTTGTCAGCCACGGATTGCTATCCTTGATGAAACCGAACTCATAGACATTTCTCTGCGGCCCCTGCCCGGAAGATGGCAGGCAGGAGGCTGCAAAGAGTATTGAAATCAAAACTGTTATCTTGAATCTGGACATGGTCGTTGTCTTTATTGCCGCAGGCAGTTTATTTTTTCAGGGATGCGACACGCCTCTGGTGGAAATCTTTCGAAGAGTTGTTCGTATCCATATAGATGATATGCGCTCCTTTGGCCAGAGACGCTTCGGCGTCTATCCCGGACGGGTCGGTGTTGCCGTATGACTGGTCTGTACTCTCCGTTCCGCCGGTATAGCCGTACACTATCTTCCCCTCGTTTTCCGGAAGGGCCTCGGTCGCCTCCCGGTCCACATTCCTGTAAACGGTATAGCCGTACTGGTTGGTAAAATATATGGAACCTGCATCTATGTCGGAAGTCAGACGCTTGTTGTTGCTGCCCTCCTTGCCGGCAGCGAAAACCTCGACGCCATCCACTACCCAGTCCCTGTCCACCTTCACCACCGGAAGGGTTTCTGTCCTGTCATAGTTCAGTTCATCCTTCGAATATGCTTCTATGCCGTCATACCTGAGGATATAGAAAGCGGGACTCGTCTGCGAAACAGGCCATGCATTGCCTTGTCCGAAAAGGAACGTCTTCAGATAATGCGACTGCGGAATGTCGGCCGAAGGATTCGGATAATGGTACGTGTTGTATTTTTCGCCGAATGCCGCCGGATGATACATCACATAATAGCCGCCATCGCTCAAATCCACGGAATTGCTGTAGGTGAGGGTATGATCTATGGCTCCGTTTATGGCCACGACTATCTGCGAATACGGCTGCACCTTCACCTCCGTATCGAACCACCAGATATTGTATCCGGCCGGAATCCATCCCTCCCCGTCATACTTGAGACGGCCGCCGCTTATCCACCGGTTAGTGGCCTCGCTGTTCATCGGAGTGGCGAAAGCGAATGCCACATCGCTTGCGTCGTATTCCTCTGCGGAATTGTTGTACAGTATGACATACTTGTCGTAATAATACGGTTTGCTCGCATCGTCAGTCTGACAGCCTCCGATATACAGTTCCTTGATTATCAACGGCTCGGAGCGCACTTTCGTGAGATTGAGCTCAATCCTGCCGGCAGAAGACACGTCTACGACCACGGAAGTGTTCAGATTATATACATGGGTAGAGGTCTTGAACGATGCCACTGCCGTGTAAAGTCCGGGGACAAGCGTAAACCTGACCACACCCTGCTCGGTCTCGGCCACATAGGAAACGGAATTGTTCTGTGTAGAAAGCGTCACCGTAATCCCGTCCTCGGCATATATCTCACCGTCGCTCATGAGCACGAACTCCATTTCCACCCCTGGGATGGACGGCACGATTTCGCAGGAGGTGGCCGCCGCTGCGGCCAATGCGAGTACAAATGCAAATGTTTTCCTTATCTTGCTTGTCATGGATGCCTAAAATTTGAACCGCAATGTCAATCCGTAATAAAAATTGGTGATATAGTCGGAAGCCGATACATAGTTTCCGGTTCTTGTAGAACGTATCTGGCCGAAATTATTGAAGAAATTGTTTGCATAGAACGATATGGAGGCCAGATCGCCTATCTCTTTGGTCACGCTGAAATTCATGGAGAAATACGGAGTAAGATACTCCTTGTTGTAGAAATAATCCATGGAATTGCTGATGGCCAGACGGGCAAGATCGGACGCCATGTCGCTCATCCCGTTTTCACGGGCCCAGACGAGATCGTCGTGGAAATTGCGCAACGTGTACGGATCATCGTAAGTGGTATAATATTCCGGATACACGACCGCATAGCCGTTGCCGTCATATACGGAAGCATCCGTCACGGAGAGTATGTCTTCCCTGTTCGTCAGGACATGGGAGCGGACTCCTCCGCTCTGCTCACTCAGGAAACGGGTGTACCGCAGCAAGGTAGCCTCAAGCCTGAGGGAGACTATCATCCTCACCTTCGGGATATGTGTCGTAATGGTCAGATTCGTGCTCAGCTGACGGCTTTCCCGCCCGTTCGACTGCGACCGGCCCCCGACAAAATATCCGACATACTTGTACGGCTGTCCGTCGGCTCCGTTGCCGTCGTACGAGTATGCTTCGATATTCTCATCCACAGAGCGGTAGCCGTAAAACGAGCCGTCCAGTCTGATATTCGTATTTATCGGATTTATCCGCCTGAAATCTATGACCCATTCGAGACCGTATCTGGTGATGGGATTAGCGGTATTCGATGCATAGGTAGTCTGGTTGAACCTGTTGCGCTCGGAATGATCCAGAATTTCCGGGGCATGAACTCCGGTCACATCCGTCACAGTCACGATTCCGGTATTCCTGTCCACGCTGAAAGCCCTGTCTTCGACAGGAATCAGGCACCCTTCCAGTGCGCCGATAGAAGTGTAGTTGAATGTGAACCTTTCATAATCGCGGCTCAGCCTGTATGCGTCTACCGTGCGGTTATAATATCCGGCCAGAGATATCTTGTTTCCGGCAATGTCTATGTCGAAGCCGATTTCCGCCTGCCGGTTCTTCTGCCAGCGCAGGTCAGGATTGTATTCTATGGTGCGCGGCAATATGTAATAGGCCGAAAAAGCCTGTCCCGAAGCCGTGGCGGTAGAAGCAAAAGTATTGAGGTAGGTATATTCCGGCACAGGATACAGTATCGAATAGGACGGCAGTTTGGTGGCCACGCCCCAGCTTGCGCGGAAAGAAAGTTCGCGCACTGTCTTGTTCCAGCGGGCCTTCGGCGAAAGTATCGTATATTTCAGATTGAACCTCGGGGAAAGGCTGGATGTGACGCCGTAAACCGAATTTCTGATGATGGTATTGTCATTCCTGAGACCGGCTACTATATTAAGGCGGGTCTTTCCTATCGGAATGGTGATATTTTCCTCGATATAGGCTGCAACATTGTTCATGAAAGGTATGTCGCAATACCTGTACTCCCAGAAATTATCTGCAGTGGCCATGTTTTCGGTGTACTGGCCGATTCCGAAGTTGCCGTCCGCCGACCAGTCGATGCCGACCTTGACCTTATTGTTTATTTCCCCGAACTTGCGCGCCCAGTTAGCCTTCAGTTTCAGCCCGTAACTTATCGGTCTGTCATCGACGCACATGGTCTTGTACCAATATCCTGCCGGACGGAGAATGACGGCTGCATCAGGATTGTCCTCATAACGCTGCGCCATGAAATAGCCTTCCTCCGTTCCGTGGATTGCAGGACTGTCCTGTGCCCAGTTCACATTCTGATGGTCACGGCTGCGCTTGTCGCTGTAGACTACGGAACCGCTGAACTCTATGTTCGTAATCCATTTCTTGCTTAACAGCCAGTCGAACGAGAAATTCCCCCGGAACGAATTATCCCTGACAGTGGTCCTGTTTTCGGAAAAAGCATCGGGATCCGCCTTCGTGTCCATGCCTCCGAGATTGCCGGAAGCGCTGACAGAGAATCTGAGAGGCATCTCGCTCAGGATGCCGCGGTCGAAAAGATTGCTGTAGGTCAGTTGCAGCTGCTTCCTGTCGTATGATTCATAAGGCGAACGCTGGTCGCTTGTGGCTAAAGTGTATTCGAGACTGGCGTTCAGAATGCCCCTCGACACTCCCCTGTGCGTCTCTCCTAACCCGAATCCCTTGCTGGCTGAAACCTGCTTCATGTTCGGGTTCGTGGACAATGTGACTGTGTACGGAGTGCGGCCTTTCCGCGTGTTTATCTTCACCACTCCGGATGTCATGTCGCCGTACTCCACCGACGGGACGCCGGTGATGACCTCTATGGACTCCACATTCGTCGAAGCGACATTATTCACCGAAGCCCCGGCCACGCCGGATGTGGAGAAGGAGGCGAAACTGCCGTTGTTCGAGAGGCGGACACCGTCCACTTCCACGGCAGTGCCGAAAGACACGTTTCCGGACTCGCCTGTCGAGCCGGAACGGATGTTGAACACCTGATTCTCCAGCAAGTCAGGATTTCTGGTAGCTCCTCCCGGGAGGAGACTGGACACATCGGCTACATTGAGCATCTGTATATGGTCCAGAGCTGTCTTGTCTATGGTACGGCTCGTAGTGGCGCTGTTGCTGTTGTCCTGAGCGGTGACTACTACGCTCTCGAGTGTCAGATTGTCTTCGGCAAGCGATACCATGTAAATGTCTATATCCTTGCTTATTACTATCTCTCTGGTATCAGTCACGAATCCCAGACATGATATGCTGATGACGTTTCTTCCAGGCTGGACCTTCTGGATGGAAAAATTTCCGTTTCCGTCAGCGACAGCCCACTGTTCTGAATTTTCGAGTACGACAGTGGCATATTCCACCGGCTTGCCGGTAGCCTTGTTCAGTACGGTGCCGCTTATGGTGTATGTTTCCTGGGCATCCGCCCACTGGAACACCGACGTCAGAATGGCAATTATGATTATCAAGCGCTTCATCTGTGATTGTGTTTCATAATGAAAAACTGTCCTGAAATAAATCTGCCGGCAAATCCTCGGAAAGACTATTCCGGCTGGAGAAGGATATCGCCGTGGTCGCGCACCACCGCTTCCTTCCATTTTTCAGTGTATCCCGGATTCGTGATGCCGTCAGGGATGCGGTCGGAATATCCGTTCGTGACGAAACTGCCGTCCGGATTCTGGGCCTTCACGTTTCCGTCCATGAATTTCACGAGCAGGAAAGTCTCCAGCTCGGTCCACTCCCGGAACACGCCCTGCGCCGTGCCGACAGAATAGTCTGTCAGGAAATCTTTTACCTCTTTGAACGGGTCAGGAACCTTCTGCACTTCATCGTTTCTTCTTATCTGCTTCCGCGGAGTATCGAGGGCTTTCCGGTACAGATCCAAGGCCTGTTTGTCTATTTCCGGGATGAGAGCCATCTGGCTGTTCTCGAAGTCATCGGCTTTCGCCCTGACTACAGGCGCCATTACGTTGTACATTCTGTAGCAGGCATTGGCCACGCGGTTGCAAATCCAGAATGCTGAAGTCGGGGAATATTCGAGGATACTGCCATTGCCCTCTGCGAAGCAGTCGGGCACCTCCTTTATATTGGTGTATATCGGAGTCAGGTAGGAGGTGGCCGCATCGTCGGTGCCGAACCAGAGCAGGCCGCCGATCACGTCTGGAAGCCAGCCGCGGGACTGACCTACGAACCAGAAACCGGTCTGCTGGGTGGCAATGGCCCTTTCGTTCACATATATCCGCCCTTCATATTCGAAATCCATAGGTCTCCAGCGGTACGGAAGCGCATTGCCCCCGGCACCTATATCTGTGGTCATATCCATAGGAGTGCCTTCGAAATGGTCGCGCATGACGTCAGCCACGTCCTTCATGGAGATTTTCCGGGACGGCTTCACGAAAAGAGGGAAACGCTTCGAGGCGTCGTACCCCATAGCATAATCGATGTAGTCATATGCGTCAGCCGTCACTTCCTTTCCGTTTTCATCCTCGAACGTGAAACGGCCGTCGCAGAGGATATTGAACGCAGACCAGGCACGGGCCTCGCATCCGCGCAGAGAGCCGAATTCCAGAGGGTTATATGCATCGCAGAAGCTGAATTCCTCGTCTTTTCCGTCAAAATACCCCATCTCGCGGGCGAATGATATCACATCCGGGGCGTAGAGGCAGTTTTCCGGATCGTCGAGGGGGAAGGTACTTATCCTGGACTGGTTCGCATGGGCGCAGATGTAGCCGTCAGGCAATCTTCTGGCCACCCACACTATGCCTTTGTTCACGTTCCGTCCGTTTTCCTCCCTGTAGCCCTTTCCGATGAGGTCCATGACCCAGACTTCATCCTTGTCCGCTATCGAGAACGACTCGCCGCTGGAATAATAGCCGTGGGTATTCGCCAGATCCACTATGATCTTTATGGCTTCACGTGCGGTCCTGGCTCTCTGGAGGGTAGTGAAGATGAGGGAGCCGTAGTCCATGATACCGGTGGAGTCATACAGCTCCGCCCGGCCTCCGAAAGTGGATTCCCCGATGATGAGCTGATGCTCGTTCATGTTTCCGACAGTCTGGAATGTATATGGTACCTGAGGAATCTCGCCGAGATATTTTCCTGTATCCCACTCGTATATTTTCAGCATTTCGCCCTTTTCATGGCTGGCTGCCGGGCGGAAATAAAGTTCCCCGAAAAGGGTGTGCGAATCAGCTGCATATGATACCATGCAGGACCCGTCGGTGCTGGCCCCTTTGGAAATCAGGACATTCGTGCAGGCATCGGCTTCAGAAACCGTCGTCAGGGACAGCAGACCGATGAAAAGCCCGGCTACGACCGGGAAATGCGATATAGTCTTATTCATGAACGACAAATTAAAATGCCTCATTCGGCAATCACAAATATAAAAAGAACTTGCGTAATAATAGCAGGATGAGGGCAAAATGTGATAAGTGGTTGGTACATATACCATTTTTGTGTTACCTCACCATATTGTTAAATTTGGCAGAAGGAGCCGAATATGGTGGGGATTAGAGAAAGAATTGCTACCTATCCGTTGCCTTTTTATGGAATGGAAATTTGGTAGAAACAGCATCTTTAATCTCTTGCACATACCCTACAACAGCCACAAAGAACGCTTGTTTTTTCTATCATTGCACTGAAAAAGGTAATCATTTTTTCTCGTTGGAAGAAAAATACGGGAATGAGATTAATTGTCAAGTACTTGTTGCCTTGTTCCGCTATGTTCTACATGCCGTTCATTAACTCTGTAAAATTTATTTTTGCAACCAAAGAAATGAGTTATGAATCAGGCAGATGTAAAGGTGTCGTTCTACCTCAAAAAGAGCGAAGCAGATGCCAAAGGGAACTGCCCTGTAATGGCAAGGTTGAATGTCGGCAAGTACTCCGAGGCGGCATTCAGTGTGAAAATGTCGGTACCACACACGATGTGGCACTCCGGCCGTGCTACGGGTAAGAGTGTCGCAGCACGCGAAATCAATCGTCAGTTAGACGAGATCAGAGCCTCGGCTCTACATATCTATCAAGAACAATCGGCAATACGAGAAGGAGTAACTGCCGAAGATGTCAAGTGCCTGCTTTTGGGTATGGCTTCGGGGCAGCAGACCTTGATGAGTTATTTCCGCGCCTTCATCAAGAATTTCGAGAAGCGTATAGGTGTGAACCGCGTCGCAGGTTCTCTTCGTGCTTACAAGTATGCCTATATGCATGTAGAGAAATTCCTCAATGAGAAATACAAATTGACCGATATTCCCTTTACGGCATTGGATCGTTCGTTTATTGAGAAATATGACCTTCACTTACGAACAGACTGTCATTTAGCTCTTGGTACGATAGTCCATCTTACAACCTCTTTTAGAACCATTATCAATGAAGCCGTAGCAGATGGTATTCTTACTTTCAATCCATTCTGGGGTTACGAGCCTGAACGCCCACAGCGTGAACAGAAGTATCTCACGGCAGAGGAATTAGAGTTGATTATGACAACACCATTGCATAATGCAAGACTTTACATCGTCAGAGATTTATTCTTGTTCTCCTGCTACACCGGAATATCTTATGGAGATATGTGTATGTTGACCAAAGAAGATTTGGTAACGGATGAAAACGGCACGCTCTGGATACGGACCTCCCGTAAAAAGACCAAGGTCGAGTATGAGGTTCCGCTCCTTGAGGTTCCCTTACATATACTTAATAAGTATCGTGATGTAGAGCCCAATGGAAAGCTGTTGCCTATGTACAGCAATTCAGACGTAAATCTTTCCCTAAAAAAGATTGCCGCAATATGCGGTATCAACCGTAGAATCGTCTTTCATGCGGCCAGACATACATACGCTACAGAGATTACTCTCTCGCATGGTGTACCATTGGAAACGGTCAGCAAGATGCTGGGACATACACGGGTGGATACCACTCAGATTTATGCCAAAGTAACCGATGAAAAGATTGATGCTGACACTAAAAGGCTCGACAGCAAGATTAGTGAACGCTTTACAATCGCCATTTGAAACCATTAAAACGACTAAATATGAGAACAGACAAGAATACAGAGAATCAGAACACGAAGCGTCGCAGTACCTTCGCCATATTGTTCTACATCAACCGCACGAAAGTACGCAAGGATGGTATGTGCCAACTATTGTGTAAAGTTAGCATTGATGCTGAATGGGAACAAATCGGTACGAAAGTATCGGTGAATCCTTCTATCTGGAATCCCGATAAGGGTCGTGCCGATGGTCGTAGCGAAAATGCCGTAACGGTAAACAGAGCCATTGACGAACTTACCAAGGGGATAACCGAACACTATAATCATATCAAGAAGAGTTTAGGCTTTGTTACCGCAGAACTTGTCAAGAACGCAGTCAAGGGTATCGGCCAAAAGCCTGTAACATTGCTTGCCCTCTTCCGTGAACATAACGAGGAGTTCAAGAAGCGTGTTGGCGTGGATAGAATCAAGGAGACCTACGATTGTTATCAACGCTCATACAAGCACCTTGCAGCGTTTATTCAGGAGAAACGAGGTGTGGAAGATGTCACATTGCGAAGCCTTGACAAGGTGTTCTATGACGACTTTGAGATATTCCTGCAAAGCGATTGTCGTCTAAGTCCCAAGACGGTACACGAACATTTGTATAGACTGAAAAAGATGACAATGCGAGCCGTCAGTCAAGGCACTTTGCGTAGAGATCCTTACTGTCGACTACATCCACCGTTGCCTAAGCGCAAGAGCCGACATATGAAGTTGGAGGATCTTAAAACCTTGATGTCAACGCCTGTAGATAAGCCTCAATTGCAACGGGTACGCGATTGGTTTATCTTCTCGACTTTTACAGGATTGGCATACGCTGATTTAAGACGGTTATCCGTGAACGATATAACACAGGCAGAAGATGGCAGCTGGTGGATACACATCAAGCGTAAGAAGACTGACACACTATCATCTATTCGTCTGTTGGATATACCACTTCGGATTATCGAAAAGTACAAGCATGAGCGGCAAAGTGATAAGGTATTCAATACCTGGGACCGAAACTATATGTCAATGCTAATGCAGGAGTTGAGTGAGGTGTATGGCTTTCATATTACCTACCACAAAGCTCGTCATAATTTCGGAACGCATATTACTTTATCGCTGGGTGTACCTATTGAGACGGTAAGTAAGATGATGGGACATACCTCCATCACCACCACACAGATTTATGCCCATGTTACGGATAAGAAGGTTGATGAGGATATGAAACGCTTGCGTGAGGTTACAGCAGACAAGAAGATAGAACTCGCAGATGAGGGTCTGAAGTTTGAGAGATGTATCAAATGGAAGCGGACAACAGTATAATAAAAACAATAGCAACGGCCTCAAATCGGGGTCGTTGCTATTGTTTAGGGTCATACCCATCGCTGTTCCTCTACGCAGCGTTTATGGGAATCATTGAGAATCTTTTCAATCTCTGACTCCTTGTAAAGAGCTTTGCCCTGAACAAGGTAGTAAGGGATTGCACCTGCCGAGCGATACTCCTGCAATGTGCGGCGACTCACTCTGAGTATCTTGGAGAGTTCCTCATCAGTCAGAAACCTCTCATTGTTCAATGTAGGTTGTACCAGAGTCTCCGTCTTTTGAAGAATTTTGTTTACTCGTCTCAGACGCTCAAGTATCTCCGCGATATGCGGGTCGGTCTTGTCTATAAAAAAGCTGCTCATGGTCTTTTCTTTTTAATGGGGTGATAAGTGCTGTCAATGAATCTCTGAATATCCTCGGGTTTGTAGAATATCTTGTGCTTTATGCATGCAAACGGTATCAAGCCCTTCTCTCGGTACACTTGCAGTGTTCGTTTCGAGATGCGGAGTATCTGACACACATCCTGGTTATCCATCCAGTTCTTTAGGCCAAGATCCTGATTAGGTCGGCATAGTCTGTTCACTCTATCCTCAAACTCGTTGAAGTGGCTGCATATCTCATCAAATGCCTTCTTATCTATACATACGATTTCCATATTCCATACTTGTTTTGAGGTTAGACATTGGGATTATTTCTCATGCTTGCCGGAAGTGGCAAGCCCTTCTGCTCGAAGAAGTCCTTGACCTCGGAAGCCTTGTAGTATGTGCGTCCGTCAATCATATAGTAGCGGATAAGTTTCTTCTGGCGGTAGCGAGCAAGGGTACGGTGAGTCACGCCAAGCAGTTTGCTCAGGTCGTAGTTATCCAGCAGTGTGTCGCCATCGAGACACTCCTTCATCTTGTTCTGTCGCTCCAGCATCTTCTCAATCTTATCGAAGCGTTCCATCAGTTGGATGAACATCTTGTGGGCGGTTTCACTATTTATCTGTAACATCGTATAATCTGTTTAAGTGTAAATAATCGGGTTACTACACCGTGTTGCGCAACAGGTTATACTTATTAAATGGCATCCTGCGTGCCAATGACATGGAATGACACAAAAAGACACCGATACATCATTGTGTATCAGTGAAATAAAAATTTTAAGCGTAAAAATTGGGACTTTTTAGAGTATTGCAAAATGCAACACTTTTTCGCAACCTGCTATTGCAAAATGCAAGAGTTGCGATAGATGATGCGTGTTATCCCGTTGGAGAATGAGGTGGTTTTATGAACGTTCCAACGACTTGGGGTAAGGTCATCGAATACGGGAGTTCCCTTACCTGCAATGATTGGCAGGATATAGACAACCATCTCGTCAATGAGGTTGTAACGGGATAGTCCTCGCAGAAGCTCTATGCTATCCTTGTCGGATATTTCAGCGATGTATGTATCGGATTGGTTGTTGTCGGAGTGTTTCTCGGCAAGCAGGTCCAGTAGCGGATAGTGTGGCGTCAGGCGATAGATGCTACGCTCGTGCCAATATGGAAAGCCTTTGGTATCATTCATTACCCACTGCATTAAATTCTCATCAGCTTTCGGAAGAAAGCCGTCCATTGTCATCGCTGCTATGATCTGAATCTTTGCCATATCGTTACCTCCGTCCAAAAAAGAAGCGTGGTCATCACGCATCCGAACAGAGGCTCTGGCATGGGCCTATGGTGATATACGCAATGCCACGCTATGCCATGGGCATAGCATAAGCATACGCAATTTATCACCATTACATCAACTGCCAGATTTCTGTTCGGGATTCTTGCGAACTTATGTCTATATAAACGGACAGAATCAACTAATGTTCTGTCACGATATTTCAATTTTACGGCTCAAAGATACAACTTTTTGCCGATATGCGGTTCATATTGCCCCCACAATCATCATTTTATACCATACTTTTTCATCTTGCGGTATAGTGTAGATGAGTCTACATTAAGCATTTGAGCCGCTTTTGTCTTGATGCCACCACACGACTGCAAGGCTCTGATGATGCTCTGCTTTTCCAGCTCATCATCCTTCAATGGTAACAGCGGAGCCTCTGGAATATCTACTGGCTGTGCCTGTACAATATTCAAATCTGCAAAGTCAATGTGCGTATCTTTAGCCATCAATACCGCACGCCTAATCTTGTTCTGCAACTCCCTTATATTGCCTGACCAAGAGTGTGAGAGCAATAACCGTTCCGCTTCAGCGGTAAAGCCTGTTCTCTCACGATGCAGTTCTGCGGAGAACTTCTCGCGGAAGAAGTTGGCAAGCGGCAAAATATCTTCGGGACACTCGGCAAGTGAGGGTTGTCGTATCTCAAATTCACCCAGACGATGGTACAAGTCCTCACGGAAACGCCCCTCGGCAATAGCCTTCCCAATATCTTCATTAGTCGCTGCCACGATACGGACATCCGCCACACGCTCCACACTTGAGCCGACTGGCATAAATGTTCCCTCTTGTAACACTCGCAGCAATGAGGACTGCATATCGTATGGCAATGTTCCTATCTCATCAAGAAAGAGCGTACCGCCATTGGCGGCTTCAAAACAACCACCCTTGTCGGCATCAGCACCTGTGAACGCACCTTTTGCGTGCCCGAAAAATGTAGAAGCAGCCAGCTCATGAGGTATGGCACCGCAGTTCACCGCAACAAAAGGCTTATCCTTGCGGTTGCTATGGAAGTGAATGCTTCGTGCTATGGACTTTTTGCCTGTTCCGTTTGCTCCGAGAATCAATACTGAAATATCCGATGGAGCAACCAACTCCGCCATATTCATAGCTTCCATAGCCTTGGGGCTTGTACGCTTGAAGAGTTCCTTCTCCTTACTGCGAACAGTTGATACGGGTTTCAATAGTTCCTTGACCATTTCCACCAACTGCTCGTGGAATACCGGCTTGGCAAGATAGTCCTTTGCACCCATCTTGATTGCCTTGACTGCATCCGTTACCGATGCATACTCGGTCATTATCACAAATGGGATATCCATCTTCTCCTTATTGATCCATTCAAGAAGTGATATACCGTCACCTTGTGGCAGACGCACATCTGAGAGTATCAGATCGAACGATTCCTTACGTAATAACTTACGGGCAAAAGGTTCGTCTATTGCAGTCGCTACAGCGTATCCTTCACGCTCCAGCCAGTCTTTCACTATCTGCGAAAGGGTTATATTATCCTCTACTATCAATATTCTTTTCTTCATCGGCTATTCTTTCTATCTCATTTCCGGCATCCTCAATCAGGTGCTCTATGTGGGTTATTATATGATTCGTGTGGTTCAACACGGTTTGAGTATCACAGTCCGTATCCTTCAGGACATTGCGGTAAGCAAGCAGAATTTCATCCATCGAGACCATCTCCCACATCGGGAACATACGATGTGCTATGCTTCGCATCGACTCCCTGTTCTCGGCTGTCATTGCAATCTTCAAATCGACAATATCCTTCTCGCAGGACTCTATCATAGTTCTCAGAATTTTCTTCTTGTCCGATACATTGGCTAGCATCACGGAGAAATCGGTTTCGCTGCCAGGTTCGCGTCCCTTGACTACTGAGGCAATGACCTTCAACAGTTCATTCATGGAGAACGGCTTGAAGATGCAGCCGTCAAATCCAGCCTCAAGAAGTGCTTCACGCTCACTTTCGCTTCTTGCTGTCATTGCCACTATCGGAATATCCTTAGAGTTACCGATGCGTGACCTGCGTAGCAGTTCAAGCAGTTTGAAGCCATCGGTGTTCGGCATCTGAATATCGCTCAAAAGCAGATCGTAGTTCTTCTTACGCATCTCCTCCGTCAGTTTATCCACCTTGCTGCATATTGTACACGATACTCCGTTACGCTCCAACATCTCCTTTACCAGTTCAAGTTGCAGCATATCATCATCGATGGCAATGACATTTTTTGGCAGATGCAATGAGGCGTCAAACGAAACGCTTTCCTCTTCTATAGGCTCATCGGTAACAGGAAGAGGCAAAGTGACGGTGAATGTTGTACCTTGATTCAATGTACTCTCCACATCTATTGTTCCACCAAGCATTGTTACTATTCCGTGGGCGATTGGCAAACCAAGACCATACCCATCGGAGTTCTCTGCACTTGCGGCACGCTCGAATGGCATATAGATACGCTTCATCATATCTTCGGTCATACCCACACCCGTATCGCTGACTTTCATTGTGAATGTGCCGTCCATATAGGATACATCAAATCTGACATGTCCTGCGGAAGTGAACTTGACGGCATTGGCAATAAGGTTGTTGATGATTTGCTCTATTCTATCGACATCGCCTTTGACTACTGTATCGACACCTATGAATTCATGCTCAAAGAGCAGTCCTTTGTCATTGATAGGCTGTGTGGCACCGTCCACCACACGGCTTAACAAATCAGATATACGGAATGGCACAGGATGCATCGTCTCTTTTGCTTGATTAAGCCTATATACATCCAAGAGGTTGTTTACAAGGTGCAGTATATGCTTGCTACGGCCAAGAACCTTTTTCAACTGGAGGTTGCGTTTCTTCTTCTCACGTGTATCCATGGCCAGATCTGTATAACCGATAATGTTGTTGAGCGGACCTCGTATATCATGTGAGATGGTAAGGATAATCTTATTACGCATTTCAAGCAGCTCGGCATTCTTGCGGTTGCTCTCTTCTAACTTGCGTCGGCCACGTTCTTTCTTGCCATAGTCACGCATAATGACAAAATACGAGGCTATAAGAGCAATGAAAATAAAAGCTGTAATGCCTCCTAAATAAACCTTTGTTCTCTCGCGAGTCTTAATAATCTGTTGTTCCCTTGCTTGAAGATCCTCCGTTACACGCCCGTCCATTGCAGCAATAAGATCCTTCAATTGCTGGTTGATTACATAATTGCGATGAGCAAGGCTGTCTGCCGTTTCAGAGAGTTGACGGCTCTGCTCGGACTGCTTCTTGATAACATCCCGATTAAGGGTATAAAGTTTTGTGGTTGTCGTGGATTGCGGTTTCTCCTTCTTCTTGAAGAGGCCCAGGAAACCGCTCTTCTTCTCAGCTTCCTGCGTACTCTCATATGCTATGACGGGAACACGCTCGGCAAGTTCTTCGCCGAGTTCTACCTGCTTTTCAAACAGCTTGGAGATATTGAATAGTTGGATTTCTTTCTCTGCCATCAACACCCGTAGGCTATCTATCCGTTCACCGGAATAGTAATCCTTGAACTCACAAAGGATGCTATCCACCTTGAGGCGTTTGGCACGATAGAGAGTTGTGTCGGCTCTTTCCCATTCGAGAATGGTTTCACCGAACATCGTAAGGTCGAGCATATGTACATATGCCTCATGAACACTTTGCCGGAGACGGTGAATCTCTTTCACTTCACGCTCCAATCTGTTCATTTGTCGCCATTCGTGCAGGTACGTATATACGATACCACCAATTAGGGCGACAATAATAGTATAGCCAATGGCTATCTTCCTTTCTATTTTCATTGCGTCCTATATTTAAGTCGGGTTAGTCCGAACTGTTTATCATATATGCCTAATGTGCAAAATTACTAATAAAGCAAAAAATTAATGTTGCTTTATCATTTTTTAATAGCATTTCAAGGCATTTTTAATATAAAACGCTATAAATGATGAAGATATTGTAATAAATATGGAGCGATAGCATAAAAAAAGCCATCATACTCGTTAAGAATATGACAGCTGTCTATTACGGTTATACCATTATGGGATTGACCTTCATTGTCGTAAGGTTGAGATAGAGTCCGTGATGCTCTATCATACCGTGTCGGAACATCTTCCAGAGGATATTGCAGCCAAGCTGTGCCAATGTGGAGTTGATGAACAAGTCCTGCTTCTCCAAAGCCTCGGCAAGCGAGCAACTCGGACCGGAGTCCTCCTCCTTGATTCGGGCATACTTCACAAGTTTGGTAATGACCTTTAATGACGGTACGGTCTGATAAATTTGTGAGGTAGGTTGCTTTATCTTCTTTGGGATACTGCCCAATACGACCTGTCCCGATGTTTGCGTATTGCCGAAGTCAAGCCAATACAGAGGTGTCTGATAGTTTGTATAATTGTACTGTGGCAATGCTTTGAGTACATTCCAGAGGTCTATTCTCGACTTTATATTGTCCGTACAGGTGATAGTGATATTGGCAAGATGTTCCTGTCGTACATCTTTCATATTGGAGGGATAGAATGCCGGCACAGCCTTCCAGTCATTCCCGAAGAAGTTGTTGATGCGTGTTATCAGGCAATTCGCCTTATTCAGTCCCAAGTCGGAATATCCGAAGAGTTGTCGTCCTATGTTGGCTTCAGTTACAATATCGGGATCGTATAGCGTTACGAATAGTCCCGGATGTCCGAGGGCACGAAGTGTTACATCCAATCGTGCAAGGTTTGTCAATACTTGCGAGCCTGTACCTCCACCACCTATAAGGTTTACCGTTACGGGGTGTTGTGGATTGAGCAGATAGCTGTCGGTATAATGTACTCTTTTCATCGTAGTATATCTTTAAGTTTCAAATTCTTTAGAGGCTTTAACTCTTCGAGGTTGAAGGGAGCATCCTTTGCTGCCTTTGTTACGAGTACAAGGTTGCTCTTTGTGGGATTTCCGTTACCTCCGAGGTGTGAGAACTCCGTGAGCCAGAACTTCTTCTCCCAGTACTCAAGTAATTTGTCGTAGGTAATCTCTGTCGGTTTGTCAATCTTTGCCGAGCCGAGACAGACGCTTGCCCCCGTGACATTGAAGAACGGAGCAGCGTAGAGTTCCGTTTCGGGCTTCAGCTCCTTGTCTATGTATGCGTAGATATTCATACGCTCATCACGCACCTCATAGATGACACCGGGCAGGTTGTA
>CALUUA010000003.1 GCA_944323845.1 uncultured Bacteroidales bacterium | reverse complement strand
ACAATGGACGGATAAAGGAAGAAGGCACGCACGATGAGCTTATCCGAAAGGAAGGGCTTTATGCCCATTTGTGGAATTACCAATGTCTTTCTGGTCTTTGTCGCCATACGGAACAATCCCATCCGTTCACGGAGTTTCATCTCGTAATTATCAGTGATGGCATAACGGTCAGTGCTGAACCAAATAGGCCTTATGGCCTTCAATGGTACAGGACGGAAGATGGATATGAACTGCCGGGAATAGGGCGAGGGGGATTAGTCAAAGTAAACAGAGCAAAGAATACTGTTTATATCAGCACTACCGTTGTTTATGAATAGCTGTTAGCAGAATTGGATGAATTAGAAAAACAGATGTATTCACCTTTGAATTTCTTCAAGGAGAAGTGAATACATCTTTTTCTTTGTAAGATAGACAGACTCTGAGTTTTTCGCTAAGTTCAGTAGCTGGAGGAAGAAGGTTTCAGTAAAATATCAGTAAAACAGTTACAATCCTCCGTGGAATTGATACCTCGTTTCGTATCATATACCGCTACTTTTGCATAAAAAATGAATAGTAAAGAATTCAAAGATTATGTAAAGACGGGACGTGCCCTCAGCACCGAGGAAATACACCAGTTTATGGACGAGATGAGCAATGCCGCACGCCGCATCACCTTCCGGCTGAATGCGGCTTACCACACTCCGGAGGAAGTACGCGGGCTTCTTTCGGAACTGTTCGGCTACGAGGTGCCTGCATCGCTGCATGTTTTTCCGCCGTTCTATACGGATTTCGGCAAAAACATCACCGTAGGTGAAAATGTCTTTATCAATGCCTGCTGCCACTTTCAGGATCATGGGGGCGTTGTCATCGGCGACGGATGTCAGATAGGGCACAATGTCGTGTTCGCTACGCTGAACCACGGCTTGTTGCCCGAAGATCGCAAGCACACTTACCCAGCCCCGATTGTGTTGGGTAAGAATGTATGGGTCGGCTCAAACTCGACTATCCTGCAAGGCGTTACTATCGGCGACAATGCGGTCGTAGCGGCTGGTGCCGTTGTGACTAAAGATGTTCCGGAGAATGTAATAGTCGGTGGTGTGCCGGCAAAAATTATCAAGAAAATAACGACAGCTAAGTGCCTCTTTCAGTGAAACGGGTACATACCTCCGAGTTATTGTTACGAGTATTCTGCCTGTTCCACGATATCTTTGCATAGAGATAAAATACAGGTGATTATGGACCGAAGGAATTTTCTAAAACAAGCTTCCGGCTACGCTTTGGCGGCTGCCGGAACAATGACGGGCATCGGGCAGGTCTTTGCCTCTGCAATGCCTGCAAAGGAGGATAGGACAGAAGGGTATTCCGACAATCTGAAACAGTACAAGAACATGGAACACCGTAACCTCGGAGGAATGGAAGTGTCGCAGGTGCAGGATGCGGTGAAGGCGATGCGTATTTCCCTTACCGCAGAGGAAATCAATCAAATGGAAATGGTGGCAGAAAAAACGGGAGTTGATACACGCGGCTCTTGGGAAATGCCGATGATTTGAGTATGATATAAAATGTTCGACACATGAAAAAGATACTGTTTTTATTATTAGTAGCGACAATGACTAACATTCAAGGAATTATGGCACAAGAAAAGATTACAGAAACCGTAACTGACGGAAAGGCCGCTTTCCAGCAGGAAATGATATTCCCGATCGGCGAACCGAATACCGCTTACGCCAAGTATTTCATCGGCAACAGCTATCTGGCTCCGATATCCAAGGAGCAGATACCGTTCAACAATGTCACTTTCGAGCCGGGATGCCGCAACAACTGGCACATTCACCGTGCGACCAAAGGAGGCGGACAGATGCTGGTCTGCGTAGCCGGTAAGGGTTGGTATCAGGAGGAAGGCAAACCTGCCGTGCAGATGCTTCCTGGCGATGTCATCCACATCCCGGCGAATGTGAAGCATTGGCATGGAGCGGCGACGGACAGCTGGTTTGCGCATCTCGCCTTTGAGGTGCCCGGAGAAAACACGTCCAACGAATGGCTGGAGCCTGTGACCGACGAAGAATATAGACGGTTGATGTCCATAGTGGCTCCGGTAGTCTTGACGGAAGGAAGCTTGGGCGCGACGGCACAAACAAAAGACAATATGAATAGAATCGAAGTATGCAAGCAGAATTATCACACCCTGTTCGGCGGAGAAGCCTTAACGGGGCAGGGGACAGACCCGGAAATGATGGACATCCTTCAGAAGTTCATTTTCGGCGAGGTATTCCAGACGGGAGACCTTACTATGAGACAACGCGAAATGATTACCTGCATCACCCTTGCCACGATGCAGACACTTCCGCAGCTGAAAGCCCACGCGGGTGCGGCACTCAATGTGGGCGTCACTCCGGAGGAACTGCGCGAAGTGATGTATCTCACCGCACCGTTCATCGGCTTCCCCAAAATGCTGAACGCCGTGGCCACGGTGAACGAAGTGTTCAAGGAGCGTGGCATCTCCCTGCCTTTGGAAAAGCAGGGCACGGTGACGGAGGAAACACGCCACGAGACGGGAAAAGCCATTCAGGACAAGCAATATCCCGGCGGCGTGTCATTCGTCATGTCTGGTATGCCCGGAGATATGGGCAAGAATGTAGAACAGTTCCTGACCGACTATTTTTTCGGTGAAATATACAGCCGTGGCGCACTCGACTTGCAGACACGCGAGCTGTTGGGCTACTGCGTACTGGCCACATTGGAAGCCGAAAGCCAGCTCCATTCGCACTATCACGGCAACATCAACGCAGGCAATTCGCCCGAAACATTGACAGCCGCCGTCATCCAATGCCTGCCATACATCGGTTTCCCAGCCGCCATCAAGGCATTGCGCATCATCAAGCAGGAATATAACAAGTGATTATTAAAACGATTGGGAAAGACCGGAGAAGTCAGGTCCTACAGATATTTATGGAAGAACTCCTCGATCTTCCCGAAAGGGATTTTCTCCAAATTGTCGTAAAGGTCTGTATGAACTGCGTCAGGCACGATATACAACTCTTTGTTATTGCCATCCAGTTTTTTGAAAATATCCTCGCTGAAATAGCGTGAGTGCGCCTTTTCGCCATGCACGAGGAGGACAGCACTGCGAATCTCACCGGCATATGCCAGAAT
Source organism: uncultured Bacteroidales bacterium (assembly GCA_944323845.1). Classification (GTDB taxonomy): domain Bacteria; phylum Bacteroidota; class Bacteroidia; order Bacteroidales; family UBA932; genus Cryptobacteroides. The sequence continues at coordinate 137,509 of CALUUA010000003.1, read as the reverse complement.
AGGCATGTTGATCAGCGAAAGCATGGCTGTAGTGTTGAAACCCTCGTTTGAGCCGAGCGAACGGGGATGGTAGCCGCGCGCTGTCTTGTAGTAAGCCACATAGTCCTTGACAAATTGCGGAGCATCGTCAGGAGCCACTTCCGGATTGCCGCCGGCACTGGCATAACTGCCGTTCCGATAGTCTTCGGTACGCTGGGCGTTAAGTCTCTGCTTAAGGGCATGGCGGGCATCGGCATTGTCAGCCTCATCGAAATAGCCCTTTGCCGATACTCTGGTCATGTCATACATGGTTACGGCTACAGTGGCCTTGATGCGGGTATCCATAGCCGCAGCATTGACTGCGAATCCTCCGAAACCGCAGATCCCGAGGATGCCGATACGCTCCGGATCCACGTCATCGCGAGTAGACAGATAGTCCACCGCAGCGCAGAAATCCTCGGTATTGATGTCCGGAGACGATACGGCACGTGGCTGTCCGCCGCTCTCACCGGTAAACGAAGGGTCGAAGGCGATGGTCAGAAAACCTCGCTCCGCCATAGCCTGGGCATAACGCCCTGATACCTGCTCCTTTACCGCACCATAAGGCCCGCTCATGGCGATTGCCGGCAGTTTCCTGTCTCCGGCATCCTTCGGAATATACAGGTCAGCGGCAAGCGTAATGCCGTAACGGTTGTGGAAAGTCACCTTGCAGTGGCTGACCTTGTCGCTCAAGGGAAATGTCTTGTCCCACTCCCTGGTCAATGTAAGTTGTTCCATATCAAAATCGTCTTTAATAGTTCGGGCCGGACTTTCCTCCGCACAGATCAAACAGAGGAAAGCGGCAGTAAAAAAGGAAATCAGTTTCATAAATCATCCATAATCCGATGCAAAAATAATCTCCGTATTTATATTGTCCGGTACCCGGACAACGGACATAATTACCATCTTCACGGATTTGATTTTTTCACTTTAATCCTGAATATCAGCGAAGTGTACGCAATACGGCAAAACATACCCGGATTACGTTTTCGTGCTCCGAGGCATTTATGCTTCCGCGAAAAAATGTAATTTTGCAATAAATACAAGCTACAGCCATGGAAATCATAAAGGCAGACACGATAGAACAGTACAACAGGTTTTTCGGATTCCGGACGCAGCATCCTTTGGTCAGTGTCGTACATTTCGACGGCAATGAGAACCAGCCTGATGCCCACAGGATGACATTCGGATTCTACGCCCTCTTCCTGAAAAAGACGGTGGGATGCACCATAAATTATGGAAAGACCAAGTATGATTACGACGATGAGACCGTGGTATGCTTTGCGCCGGGCCAGACCATCGCCGTACACCGTATAGAGGACGGTCCTGTGCCGGAAGCCGATGCCCTGCTGTTTCATCCTGATTTTCTGCACCGCACACCGCTGGCACAGAAGATAAGGCAATATTCCTTTTTCTCATATTCTTCCAATGAGGCTCTGCATTTGTCAGCGGATGAACGCGTGATCATACAGGATTACATGGGAATGATAGCCCACGAACTGGAGCACCCGATAGACAGATTCTCCAAGCCGCTGATTGTCTCGAACATCGAGGTGCTGCTCAATTATTGCATGAGATTCTACGAACGCCAGTTCATAACCCGCGAAGAGCTGAACAATGATGTGCTGGTACGTTTCGAACGGCTGCTGGATGAATATTGGGAATCAGGCATGGCCGAACGGTACGGACTGCCGACAGTGAAATATTTTGCGGACAAGATCTGCCTTTCCCCGAATTATTTCGGAGATTTGGTAAAAGCCGAGACAGGCAAGACTGCACGGGAGCACATACACCTGAAAATCATAGAAATGGCAAAAAACGCCCTGTTCGAGCCGGATGCAAGCATAAAACAGATCGCCGACACACTCGGATTCCAGTATCCGCAGCATTTCCTGCGCTTCTTCAAGAAAGAAGTCGGCTGCACTCCGAAAGAGTACCGTTCTAAAAGTTGATTCCTTCTGAAGGCAGGACTGTTACGGAACGAGAGGATCCATCAAGACCAGTTCCGCAGCAGGAAATCTTGCGGCCAGAATTTCCTTGACATACTTTTCGGTATCCTCGCTGATGAGCCTGTCATCATCGGCCGGATAGCGGTTGTAGACAAGGGTATGAAGGCTTATATTCCGCTTTTCCATCGCTTCGAGGCTGAGAAGAAGATGGTTTATGCTTCCAAGACGCCCTGATGTTACGAAGACAAGAGGATAGCCGTGACCGGCAATGAAATCTATTGTGAGCAGATTCCTGGTCAACGGGACCATAAGTCCGCCGGCTCCTTCTAACAGGACAGCGTCATAACGTTCCGACAAGGCTTCGGTGGCGGAATCGATCTTCTCGAAATCTATCGGACGCCTGTCTATTTCTGCGGCCAAATGAGGAGAACACGGGTAAGTGTAAATTTCCGGCATTGTCAACCCCTCGATATCTTCAGGCAAGAATCCGCAGTCCATAATCTTTCTATGGAGAACGATATCCTCTGATATTCCGGCATTCCCGGTCTGGACCAGTTTCTGCGTTATGGTCCGCACGCCCTTACCGTTCCACATCTTTGCCAGATAGCCTGCAGCATAGCTTTTTCCGATGCCGGTATCTATCCCGCTTACGAAATATACATTGCTTTTCATATCATGTCCTCATATTGTCATTGCCATGCTCCGGTGGCCGGCTTCATGACAGGTTTACAGTTCTCCCGCGATTTTTACCAGAGCTGAAGTCAGTTTGCCGAGCTGCTCACTGGTGATGATATACGGAGGCATCACATATACCAGTCGGCCGAAAGGCCTTACCCATACGCCTTCTTCCACGAAACGTTTCTGGACGGAAGCCATATCGACCGGTTTTTTCATTTCTACCACGCCGATTGCGCCGAGCACCCTTACATCCTGTACGGCCGGCAGCCGCAACGCAGGCCTGAGCTCTTCCCTGAGCTGCGTTTCTATTGCGCGGACGCGCACCTGCCAGTCAGAGGAGAGCAATAGTCTTGTCGATGCCGAGGCGACTGCGCAGGCAAGAGGATTTCCCATGAATGTAGGGCCGTGCATGAATGAATAAGGTTCGGCTCCTGAAATGGTATCTGCGACTTTGGCGGATGCCAATACGGCTGAAAATGTCATATAGCCGCCGGTCAACGCTTTGCCGATACACATGATATCCGGCTCGACTCCTGCGTGTTCCCATGCGAACAGTTTGCCTGTACGTCCGAAACCTGTAGCTATCTCATCGAATATCAACAGAATATCATACTCCTTGCACAGTGCTGCCGCCTGACGCAGATATTCGGGATGATAAAAACGCATCCCTCCGGCTCCCTGCACGACCGGCTCCATAATAAGCGCGGCGATTTCGTCATGATGGCTTTTCATGATTTCTTTCAGCGGGGAAATATCGTTTTCATCCCAAACGCCGTCGAAGCGGGAGAGCGGGGCAGGGGAAAAATACCTCACCGGAAGGGCTGAGCCGAAGAGGGAGTGCATTCCGGTCACAGGGTCGCAGACCGACATGGCATTCCAGGTATCGCCATGATAACCGCTCCTGATGGTCGCGAAATTGGATTTTCCGCGCTTTCCTGCGGCATGGAAGTATTGCACAGCCATTTTCATCGCCACCTCCACAGCCACGGAGCCGCTGTCGGCATAGAAAATCTTGTCCATGGACGGAGGCGCGATCCCGAGAAGGAGTTTCCCCAATTCTATGGCCGGATCATGGGTCAGTCCGCCGAACATCACATGAGACATCTTTTTGAGCTGGGTTTCCACAGCAGCGTTAAGTTCCGGATGATTGTACCCGTGTATGGCACACCACCATGAAGACATGCCGTCGACAAGCCTCGTTCCATTCTCGAGGATAATTTCGCAGCCTTCAGCCCGGCTGACTTTATAAACCGGAAGCGGATTGGTCGTAGAAGTATAGGGATGCCACAAATGTTCCCTGTCAAATGAATCGTACAGCATATTCCAGTGATGATGAATTATTGTTCCAGGCATTCGTCCAGATCGCTGGCAATCCGGTCCTTGTCCATGTTGCGACCGATGAAGACTATCTTCTGCATCCTGTCCCCGTACTCCTCGTCCCAGTCGCGCTGGAAACCCGGATCGGATTTCATCAGCCGGGCCAGTTCTTCAGCCGGCGCCGTGGCATACCATAGACCCGCCTGCCTGAGCTGCTTCTGCCTGCCTGCCTGTTCGAAGAGATAAGACATCTCTTTCTCGTCGCTGAAATAGCAGATTCCCTTGGCCCTGATTACGGATGAAGGCCATTTCTTCGCCACGAAATAATCGAACTTGTTTATATCGAATGCAGGACGGCGATAGTAGACGAATGTCCCTATACCGTACTCCTCGGCCTCTCCTTCGTCATGATGATGGTGATGGCGGTGACCGGAATCCTCTTCGTCTTCGTGCCCGTGATGGCGGTGATGCTCTCCCCGCGCTTCCGCTTCAGCCTCGTCAGACGGTCTGCTTTCTATGCCGCGTATCCAGCCGGCCGATACTGATGTCCGTCCGAAATCGAACTTCCGCGTGTTCAGAATCGAATCCAGATCCGCATCGGCATAATCGCATTCTATGATTTCCGCACATGGCTGCAATGTCCTGATGACAGCCTTTATCCTCTCCAGCTCCTCCCGGCTGACCTCGGAAGCCTTGTTCAGCAGAATAATGTCGCAGAATTCGATCTGCTGTATGATCAGCTGTTCTATATCCTCCTCGCCTATATCCGTACGCTCCAGCCCCGTTCCGCATCCGAACTCATCCCTCATCCTCAAGGCATCCACCACAGTGACTATGCAGTCGAGACGGCAGACCCCGTATTCTGTATAGGCTCCGCCCAATGTCGGTATGCTGCATATAGTCTGCGCGATAGGTTCAGGCTCGCAAATCCCGCTCGCCTCGATGACTATATAATCGAACTTCCGGGACCGGACCAGTCCGAATACCTGTTCTACCAGATCGGCCTTCAGGGTGCAGCAAATACAGCCGTTCTGCAAGGCGACCAGACTGTCGTCCTTCTGGGCGACGACTCCGCCTTTCTGGATCAGTCCGGCATCTATGTTGACTTCACCGATGTCGTTCACAATGACGGCGAAACGGATTCCTTTCCGGTTTGCCAATATCCTGTTTACCAGAGTAGTTTTTCCGCTGCCCAGATATCCTGTAAGCAGCAGGACAGGAATTTCCTTTTTTTCCATATCTTGAATTTCTGAAAATCTAATCCGACATAAGGTCAGGATTGCCTGCCTTCAATGCAGGCAACAGGTACTTGAGGCTGACCGCAGCCGCCACGAAAGCTATGGCTCCGCCGACATATCCCACAAATGACACGGAGAGTCCGGAACATACATAGCCTCCTATAAGCGCTCCGCCTCCGATTCCCACATTATATATGCCTGAATATATCGACATGGCCACTGCAGTACCACGGGGAGCGCAACGTATGATTTCCGACTGGAAAATCAGATTGTAGAAATTTATCGCGAAGGCCCAGAACACGCAAAGCATGACGGCAGTAACCGGAGTCATTGCCGCAGGAGCGAGCATCAGCATGGATATGCACATCCCGCAGACCGCGAACATGACATATCCGGCCGGACGTCCTGAATATCTGCGCGAAAAAAGGAAACTGCATATCAGGCCCACGATTCCGAAAAGGGTAAGGACTATGGTAATCATGTTTTCCCCGAGTCCGGCGGCCTGTCCCAAGAACGGCTCGATGTAGCTATAGCTCGTGAAATGTCCGGTGATAGCTATTACAGTCACCAGATATATGTTCCGAAGGGCGGGGGACTTGATGAGAGCCGGCAGTTTTCTCAGCGAGATACTGCTGTCGCTCGGGGTTTTCGGCAGAAGTACAGCCATAGCCGCAAGAATCAGGGCAGCCACGACGGCAATCACCATGAATGTAGCCCTCCATCCGAGCATAAGTCCTATCGTCCGTCCGAGCGGCAGGCCGAGAATCATCGCTACGGAAGACCCGCAAATGACCATACTCAATGCCGCGGCCTGTTTTCCTTCCGGAGCTATCCGCACTGCAAACGGAGTGACCATCGACCAGAAAATGGCATGGGCGCAGGCTACTCCGATACGGGAAATCATCAGCATGTAGAAATCTCCGGCCACGGCCGAAAAAATGTGGCTGGCCACGAAAAGGGCCGTAATCGACAGCATCAGCCTCTTGTTTTCAGTCTTCGCGAAAACCAGCATCAGAGGCAAGGACGCCAAGGCCACCACCCAGGCATAAATCGTGATCATCATCCCGGTCTGAGACTCGGTAATACCGAAACTGCCGGCTATATCCGACAAAAGTCCTATCGGCACGAACTCGGACGTATTGAAAATGAAGGTGGCAAATGTCAGCCCCAGCACGGGAAGCCATGCCTTCAGTCCTTTTCTTTCGCCCTTCCGGGCAATATTCTTTTCTTCCATTGTCTTATTCCTCAAATATCAGTCCTGCAGGTTCCGAAAAATTTTCCTGATTTCATCCCGCGTTCTCTCATGGTCGGCCATGACGGTTTTTACGGGCGCAAAAATAGAAAAAGTCCGTGATTATTTGTAAAATTGTCATAAAACTCTCATCGGAAAATAAAATGGAAAAGTAGAATGTTCTCCTTAGGAACAGTGATAGGAGCGTGCGATATCCCTGTCCGGGCCTGGCTGCAGACACTCGGCGTCAAAAACCGGAATTGAAAATCTTGCAGTGCATTATCAATAATTATTCTTAAATTTGCTTGCTTTATCAGAAACGGAAAACAGATTTTACAAAAAACGACAATATATCATGGAAGATCCGAACAACAAGAAAAAAGCAGGCCAGCTGAGCATCGAAATCAAGCCTGACATGGCCAGAGGAGTGTACTCGAACCTCGCCCTCATCACGCATTCACCGACAGAATTCGTAGTGGATTTCGTCTCTAACCTCCCGGGGTACCCGAAGGCGGAAGTGGTAAGCAGGGTAATCATGACTCCCGAAACGGCAAAAAGACTGATGCTTGCGCTGCAGGACAATATCTCCAAATACGAAGCCCAGTTCGGACAGATCAAATTCGCATCTGACCAGCACAAGATCACCTTCCCGATAGGCGGCGGACAAAACGGACTGTCCTAATATGGAAAGGGACATTTTCAAGACTATCAAAGCCTTCGCATTCGATGTGGACGGCGTCCTGACAGACGGGGGCATTCTGGCGAATCTGGACGGCGAGCTTTTCCGCACCTTCGACTCTAAAGACGGCTTCGGCCTGCGCATGGCCTCTATGGCCGGCTTCCCTGTGGGAATCATTACAGGAGGACGGTCCGAAAGCATCAGGAAACGTTTCCTCACCTGCGGGGTAAGACCTGAAGATGTGTATCTCGGTTCCAGAGACAAAAACGAGGATTTCGAGGACTTCTGCACCCGTCACGGACTTAAGGAGGAAGATGTGATGTATTTCGGGGACGATCTCCCGGACATCCCTGTCATGGTCCGGTGCGGCTGCGGTGTCGCTCCTGCCGATGCCGTGGCTGAAGCCCTCGAGGCGGCTGACTACGTCTCGCCGAAAGCAGGTGGTAGAGGCTGCGTCAGGGACACTGTAGAGAAAGTGATGAAGGCACAGGGGAAATGGCATCTCGACGTGTCGTTATACAAGAAAAAATTCTGACGGAACGCAAACCCGTCTCCGTCCTGACAACATCGTATATGGAACTTAACGGAAAACGCATAATTCTGGGCAGCGCGTCACCGAGACGGAAAGAACTGCTCGGAGGTTTAGGCATTGATTTCGAAACCGATACAGGGAACACTTTCCAGGAGGATTTCCATGACATAAGCATGCTTCATGAAATCCCGTCCATCATGTCCGTAGGAAAATCCCACGGATTCCACAGGCCGCTGGCCGATGATGAGATACTCATAACCTCCGACACCATCGTCATTTGCGGAAACGAAGTTCTCGGAAAACCGTCAGACAAGGCGGACGCCGTGCGTATGCTCGGACTATTGTCCGGCAGGCAGCACGAAGTGGTGACGGCCGTGACTATACGGTCCTCTGTCTCGGAAGAGACTTTTTCGGATACTGCATTGGTCAGGTTCAGAGACCTGACCAATGAGGAAATCGACTATTATATAGACAAATACAGGCCTTTCGACAAGGCTGGGGCATATGGGGTACAGGAATGGATCGGCTATATCGGGATCGAGTCGATTCAGGGCTCGTTCTACACCATCATGGGTTTTCCGGTCCACAAGGTCTATCTTCACCTGAAGAAATTTCTGGCCGTATGACTTTTTCAAGTAAACTTGCATTGCTCTCGGCTTCTTTCTATCTTTGCGCGGATATTTGCGAAACGAAAATTTAATTATGGAACTTTCTGCGAAATACAATCCTTCTGAAACAGAAGACAAATGGTACGCCTATTGGCTTGAACACAAGTTTTTCCATTCGGAACCGGATGGACGCGAACCTTATACCATAGTCATTCCGCCGCCGAACGTGACGGGCATCCTGCATATGGGACATGTCCTGAACAATACCCTGAACGATGTCCTTATCAGAAAGGCCAGAATGGACGGGAAGAACGCATGTTGGGTTCCGGGAACAGACCACGCTTCGATAGCCACAGAAAACAAGGTAGTGGCCAAACTCAAGAGCGAAGGGATAAGCAAGGACGACCTGACCCGCGAAGAGTTCCTGAAATACGCGTGGGAGTGGAAAGAAAAGCACGGAGGCATCATATTGAGCCAGCTCCGCAAACTCGGCGCCTCATGCGACTGGGACAGGACGAGATTCACCATGGATCCGGACCTGAGCGATGCCGTCATCAATACTTTCGTCTATTTTTACAGGAAAGGATATATTTACAGAGGTATCAGGATGGTGAACTGGGATCCTGTAGGCCATACTGCCGTAAGCGACGAAGAAGTGGTACACAAGGATACCGTAAGCAAGTTCTACCACCTGAGATATTTCATTTCCGACGGGGAGGGGAATCCTACCGACAAGTACATCATCATAGCCACTACACGTCCGGAGACCATCATGGCCGATGCGGCAATCTGTATCAACCCTGAAGATGAAAGATATCATTGGCTGAAAGGGAAGAAGGTGCTCATTCCTCTGATAAACAAGGAAATTCCCATCATCGAGGACGGCTATGTGGAAATGGGCTTCGGTACAGGCTGTCTGAAAGTGACGCCGGCCCATGATGTGAACGACTATGAAATAGGCCTGAGGCACGGACTTCCTGTCATCGACATCATAGACGACCATGGACGCCTGAACGAAAAGGCGCAGATACTCGTGGGTGAAGACCGTTTCGAAGCCCGTCACAAGATAGAAGGGATGCTCAAGGACGCCGGCAACCTCGAAAAAGTAGAGGACTACACCTCTCCGGTCGGCTATTCCGAAAGGACAAATGCCGTCATAGAGCCGCGCCTGTCCATGCAGTGGTTCCTGAAGATGGACGCCCTGGCTAAAGATGCCCTCGAATCAGTGGAAAGCGGCAAGGTGAAACTTATCCCTGACAAATACAGGAACACATACAGGCACTGGATGGAGAATGTCCGCGACTGGTGCATATCGCGCCAGCTCTGGTGGGGACAGAGGATACCGGCCTATTATCTTCCTGACGGACAGTTCGTGGTGGAACCTACGCCGGAAGCGGCTCTCGAAGCGGCACGGAAGATAAATCCTGATATCACGGCAGCCGATCTGAAGCAGGACGAGGATGTACTGGACACATGGTTCTCTTCATGGCTGTGGCCGATATCCGTCTTCGACCCTGAAATGCCGGGGCATCCAGAGCATGAACCTAACAAAGATCTGGCATACTATTATCCTACGAATGATCTGGTGACAGGTCCGGACATCCTTTTCTTCTGGGTGGCCAGAATGGTCATGGCCGGTAACGAATTCATGAAGGACGTACCGTTCCGCAACGTATATCTGACAGGTATCGTCCGCGACAAGCTCGGCAGGAAGATGTCCAAGACGCTCGGGAACTCGCCTGACCCGCTCGATCTGATAGACAAGTACGGGGCCGATGCCGTAAGGCTGGGAATGCTCCTGTGCAGTTCTGCCGGGAACGACATCCTGTATGACGAGGCCCAGATAGAGCAGGGCAGGAATTTCTGCAACAAGATCTGGAACGCTTTCAGGCTCATATCCGGCTGGAAAGTGGATGAAAGCGCATCGCAGCCGGACTATTCGGCCGTGGCCGTGGAATGGTTCGCGAACAAGCTCGGCGAAGTTCTGGTACAGGTGGAGGATCATTTCACGAAGTTCAGGATTTCGGATGCATTGATGACCATATACAAGTTCTTCTGGGACGATTTCTGCTCGTGGTATCTCGAAGCCGTCAAACCTGCATACGGAACAGGCATCGACAGGCAGACATACGATGCTACGCTTTCGTATTTCGAATCGCTTCTGAAGATGATCCATCCTGTCATGCCATTCATCACAGAGGAGTTGTGGCAGGCAATGTCAGAGCGGGCCCAAGGGGAGACCATCATGCTCCAGCCATATCCTAAGGCAGGCAATGTAGATTCAGCCTGCATAGATGCCTTCGGCAATGCCTGTGAAGCCGTGGCCGGAATCAGGAATATCCGCCAGCAGAAGAATATCTCGCCGAAAGAGAGACTTTCCCTGAAAGTGAAGGCCGGATTTCCGGAATCAGTGATACCGGTCATCGAGAAACTCGCGAATGTGACTGTCGAGACCGTGGAATCATTCGGAGATACGGCATCAGGGGTGACATTCATGGTCAGGACATATGAAATGTCCGTTCCTCTTACCGGCATGGTGAACGTATCGGAAGAAATAGAGAAATTAGAAGCCGTGATAGCTTATCAGGAGAAGTTCCTCGAAAGCGTGCGCAAGAAACTTTCGAACGAAAAATTCGTGAACGGAGCCCCAGAAAAGGTCGTGGCCATGGAACGGAAGAAAGAGGCCGATTCCATAGCCAAGATCGAAGCGGCACGGGCGTCTCTCAAAGCTCTTAAAACGGAATAAAGTATGCGATCAGAATTGGAATTGGCCGTAAGGTATTATGAAACGGACCAGATGGGCATTGTCCACCATTCGAACTACATCCGGTATTTCGAGTGCGGGCGTTCCGACATGATGGCCAGAAACGGGCTTCCCATAGAAGCAATCGAAAAGGCGGGAGTCATGCTGCCCATAGTATCCGTGGAAGCCAGATACAAGAATCCCGCAAAGATGGGGGATACGATCAGGATTGTCTCCAGAATCGACAAGGTTCCGATGGCTAAACTGGAAGTGCGTTCCGAGATATACAATCAGGACGGACTGCTTCTCTGCACTGGAAAAGTGGTGCTCGGCTTCATCGACGCCGTTACAAGACATCCTGTGAGGTGTCCTGAAAGTCTGGCTTCGCTGATCGCCGCCCATATCGATGAATAAACTTTTACAGCTGCACCTGCATGGGGCTGGAATGGAACTATGATTTCAATAAACTCTCTGACAGTAGCATACGGCGGTTTCACCTTGCTGGACGACATAAGTTTTCATATCAGTGAAAACGACAGGATCGGCCTTACAGGGAAGAACGGGGCCGGAAAGTCGACCATTCTGAAACTCATATGCGGCTTGCAGAAGCCCACGTCCGGCAAGATAGAAATGCCGTCAGACCTGCGTATAGGCTATCTGCCCCAGATCATGGAGCATCACAAGGGGAGAAGTGTCATAGACGAGGCCATGACCGCCTTTTCGGAACTTTTCTCCATGGAGGAAGAACTGGATTCCATAATGGAACAGCTGTCAAGCAGGGAGGACTATGATTCGGCGGAATACCGGAAGCTCATAGAGAGGATGAACGACGTGAACGACCGCCTCGCCTATACCAAGGCCGAATCACCGAGAGTTTCTGCCGAAAGGACGCTGACAGGGCTCGGATTCAAGCCTGAAGAGCTGTCCCGGGCGACGGAGACATTCAGTCAGGGCTGGAACATGCGCATAGAACTGGCCAAGATCCTGCTGTCTAAGCCGGACGTGCTTCTGCTGGACGAGCCTACGAATCATCTCGACATCGAATCCATAGAATGGCTGGAAGATTACCTGAAAGCGTATAAGGGTTCGCTGGTGCTTATCTCCCATGACCGGAAGTTCCTCGACAATATCACGAACAGGACAGTGGAGATAATGCTGGGGCACATACATGACTATAAAGTGCCGTACAGCCAGTATTTAGTGCTGCGGAAAGAACGGATTGCGCAGCAGAAAGCGGCATACGAGAACCAGCAAAGGATGATAGAGAAGACGGAGGATTTCATCGAAAGATTCCGCTACAAGCCTACGAAATCGAATCAGGTACAGTCCCGAATCAAGCAGCTGGACAAGCTGGAAAGGATTGAAGTGGACATCGAGGACAATTCGGCTTTGTCCGTGAAATTTCCGCCTGCGCCGCGCTCCGGCGATGTGGTGATCAAGGCTGAAAATCTGGCATTGGGCTATCCTGCAAAGGATGGCCATGAAAAGAAGATTGTCTTTACAGGAGCAGACATAGAGGTCCGGAGAGGGGAGAAGGTGGCTCTGGTGGGAAGGAACGGCGAAGGCAAGACTACCCTGATGAGGGCTGTCATGGGAGAACTGGAGCCTATGGACGGCTCGATCAGGACGGGATACAATGTCTGTGCCGGCTATTATGCGCAGAATCAGGAAGATATACTGGACAAGGATGATACTGTCTACGGGACTCTCGAACGCATTGCCGTAGGCGACATAAGGACCAGACTCAGGGACATACTTGCGGCCTTTCTCTTCAAGGGGGAGGATATCGACAAGAAGGTGGCAGTGCTCAGCGGCGGGGAGAGAGCCCGTCTGGCGATGGCAAAACTCATTCTGAAGCCGTATAACCTGCTGGCGCTCGATGAGCCTACGAACCATATGGACATACGTTCCAAGGATATACTGAAACAGGCTCTCAAGGCATACGACGGGACCCTTGTCATAGTTTCCCATGACAGGGACTTCCTCGACGGACTTGTGGACAAACTGTACGAATTCAGGGACGGAAAGGTGACCGAACACCTCGGTGGTGTGGAAGAATTCCTGAAAAAGAGAAAGATAGAGACCCTGAACGAGTTGGAACGGAAAGCGGCTCCGGCAGTCATGGAATCAGCGAAACAGGAGGAAAAGACGCTTTCCGCCTCCCATCAGGAATACAGGCAGAAGAAGTTCATATCCAAGGAGGAACGCAAGGTCAGGAACAGGATATCATTCCTGGAAAAGGGGATAGAGGAGGCCGAGGCGAAAATGAAGGAATTAGAGACGGTTCTGGCTGCTCCTAAGCCGTCTGACGACATAATGGAGCTGACCAGACAGTATCTGGAGTACAAGAGGGATCTGGACATAAAGACTGAAGAGTGGGAAAAACTCGTGGAGGATCTCGGACAGTGATTTCGTGACCCTTATCTTCGGATTTACAGAATGATAATTGATACAGAGCGATTTATGGAAGAACAGCAAATGCAATATCTTTTCGGGATTCATCCCGTCATGGAAGCTGTCAGAGCCGGAAAAAAATTCGACAAGGTCCTGCTGAAGCAGGGTATGGAAGGCGGTCAGGCAGGCGAACTGATGAATCTTCTGAAACAGAACGGGATACCTGTCCAGTTCGTGCCGGTCGAAAGGCTTAACAAGACAGTGCGCGGCGCTCATCAGGGTGTGGTGGCATACATATCCAAAATAGATTATGTACCGTATGAGGAACTGATAGACACGGCCTTGGCCATGAAGCCGGCGCCTGCTATTGTCATACTGGACGGAGTCAGCGATGTGAGGAATCTCGGAGCCATAGCCAGAACCCTCGAATGTGCCGGAGGCGCCGGTATCATAGTTCCGGCAAAAGGCGGTGCAGCCATCAATTCTGAGGCGATAAAGGCTTCTGCCGGAGCTCTCATGAGACTTTCCGTCTCAAAGGTCCCGAACCTGAGACTTGCTGTCTATTATCTGAAACAGAGCGGCTTCAAGGTGGTGGCTGTCACGGAAAAAACGCAAGGGCTGATTTACGACACCGACCTGACAGGACCGTGTGCATTCATAATGGGCTCCGAAGGCAAAGGAATCTCCCAGTCCATGCTGGAATTGGCCGATGTGAAAGCCGCCATCCCGATGGCTGGCGAGATTTCATCCCTGAATGTTTCCGCAGCCACATCCATTGTCCTCTTCGAAGCCGTGCGCCAGAACTATGTTCGTGCTTGATTCACACTGTGACACCCCGTCGCAGATTCACAGATTGAGAGATGTGGGAATATGGAATCCCCATGGTCACGTGGACTTCCCCAAGATGAAGAAAGGGGGAGTGGACGGAGCCTTTTTCGCACTGTATGTCCCGCCGTCGCTCAAGGGAGCCGAAGCCACTTCTTATGCGCTCGAACTTCTGGCGGATACGTATGACGCCATAGAAAAGAACAGGTCGCAGGCAGTATTGGCGACTTCCGCGCAAGAGGCCTATGACGCCAAGGCGCACGGACTGACATCGGTATTCCTAGGTCTGGAAAACGGTTCTGCCATACAGGAATCCTTGCCGCTTCTGCGCATGTTCTACCGCATGGGAGTAAGGTACATGACGCTGGCCCACTCCGCCCACAACCGCATCTGCGACTCATCATCTCCGGAAAAACCTCTATGGGGCGGCCTGAGCCCGTTCGGAAAGGAGGTAGTGAAAGAAATGAACCGTCTGGGGATGCTGATAGACGTCTCCCACATTTCCGATGCCGCCTTTTACGATGTACTGGACCTGTCATCGAAACCGGTTGCAGCCACTCATTCATGCTGCAGGGCATTGGCCGGCCACAGACGCAACATGAGCGATGACATGATACGCGCCCTTGCCGCAAAAGGAGGAGTGCTCCAGATTAATTTCTACCCGGTATTTCTGGATGACGGCTTCGCGGAAAGTCTCGCTGCGTCAGGAATTGAATCTGAATGCGATGCCGTGGAAGCCGAATTCATAAAGGATCCGGGAAACCCGGCCAAAAGGGCGGCATGGTATGCTGTCGAAGACAAGCTGGCATCCATGACCAGACCAACGTACAAGAGGATTGCCGACCATATCGACCATGCTGTTTCCGTCGCAGGCATAGAGCATGTCGGACTCGGCTCGGATTTTGACGGCATATCCGTCACTCCGGCAGGAATGGAGGATATCTCATGCTTCGGGCTGCTTTTCGAAGAACTGCGCGCCCGCGGATACGGCGAGGGCGACATTGCAAGAATTGCCGGAGGCAATTTTCTCGAAATTTTGCGCCTTCAGTCTGCCCCCGAGGGGCGATAATGGAAGAAAATATCCGATAACAAAAATGTTATATATAGTAACATTTTTGTTTTATACATTAATATTCAGATGTTTTCGGAAGAAGCAATGAATTTCCTCAAAGCATTCAACGCCGAAGAGGAAAAACGTTCGATATTCCTGATCCTGTCATTGCGGAAATTGAAAGAGACTGTTTCAGTCCTGTCATAAGAGCTGATTCCGACCCATACCAGACCGACCGGCTTTTCTTCAGATGCCGAAGGCCCGGCATTTCCCGTGGTGGAAACGGCATAGTCTGCTCCGGTAAGACGGCGGACGCCTTCAGCCATGGCGGCGGCACATTCCGGGCTCACGGTTCCGAAGCTGTCTATGATTTCATGAGGCACGCCGAGTACATTTTCCTTCACGCCTGCGGCATATGCGACTACCGAGCCGAGGAAGTAATCGGAAGATCCGGGAACCGATGTCAGCTGGGAAGCTACCATGCCTCCGGTACACGACTCCGCAGTGCAGACAGTCTTGCCTGACTTCCGCAGTATCCCGCCGAGGACTTCCGGAAGTGTCATTTCAGCTTCTGCATAGACAGCATCGCCGAGAATTTCCTTCAGCTCCGCTGTCTTTACGGAAAAAACACTTTCTGCATCTGATGCATTGCCGTAGACTGACATCCGCAGGGCCACGCCCTTCAGAGGATCCGGGAGATATGCCAGACGGACAAAGGAGGGGAGACTGTCCTCCCATGCCGAAATCCTGTCTGCCAACGCCGATTCGGCTATGCCGTATGTCATTATGGTCTTATGATATATCTTCTCTATAGAGAAAGCCTTCCTGATGTCGGCAGTCACGTCATCGAGGGCGCCTGCCGCCTCGAAAGGGACTCCCGGAAGCGAATACAACACTGCCTTATGGCCGAATCTCTCCTCCCCGAACCTGACCACCATGACCGGAGCCGTACCCAGCCTGTTTGGTATGACCTCGCACCTGTCAGGAACAGAAGCCTGCTTCAGATTGGATTCCAATATGTCCAGCCCTCTTGAAGAAAGTATCCTGTGGATTATCTCCAGCTGGGCACTGTCCGTAACATAGCCCGAACTGCCGGACAACCCGTATATCACGTTCTTGGTGACATCATCCTTCGTAGGCCCCAGACCGCCCGTAACTATGACGATGTCGTGCTCTTCAAGGGCCTCTGTAAGGGCTGATTCGATTTCCTGCCGGATATCCCCGACCGAAACCATCTTCCTCACCATCACGCCCGCCTTTCCCAATGCCCGTGAAATTACAGCGGAATTGGTATCAGTTATCTGGCCTATCAGGATTTCATCCCCGATAGTACATATGCATGCCGTAATCATTTCTGGAGATACTTGTTTATTTTCCTGACGAGAGACGGCCCTTCGTAAATGAAGCCGCTGTAGATTTCCACCAGGGAAGCCCCAGCATCGAGCATCTGTCTTGCTTGCTCCCCGGACATTATCCCGCCCACGCCTATTATAGGCAGTTTCCCTCTCGACTGTTCATGGATATACCTTACAAGTTCGAGATTCTTCCTGAACAGCGGAGCGCCTGACATTCCTCCGTTTCCTATTTCATCTATCTTCTCCTGCGGCAGAGTCAGTCCCTCTCGCGATCTGGTAGTATTTCCGGCTACGATTCCATCCACACCGGACATCAGCGAATAGTCGATGATTTCATCCAGCTGCTGATGGGATATGTCGGGGGAGACCTTGATCAGGATAGGCCTGTATTCATCGAAATACATCCTCAGATTCAGCAGTTTGTCCACTATTTCAGAAAGGAATGACACATCCTGAAGCGCAGAAAGCCCGCTCACGTTCGGACACGAAATATTCAGCACGAACATGTCCACGAAGTCATACAGCAGGGCGAAGGCCGATTCATAATCCTTTACAGCATCCTCATTTATGCTTGACGTATTCTTCGAAATGTTCCCGGCCACAAGCACATCTGGCTTCATGCGTTTGAGGTTTTCCACGGCATTTCTGATACCTTTGTTGTTGATGCCCATACGGTTGATTATGGCCCTGTCCTTGACCACCCGGAAAAGCCTCGGCTTCGGATTTCCCGGCTGCGGCTCCGGAGTCAGCGAACCTATCTCCACGAAACTGAAACCGAAATTACCCAGATCATTATAAAATTCCCCGTTCTTGTCGAGTCCTCCCGCCAGTCCGACAGGATTCCTGAACTTCAGACCGAAGACTTCGCGTTCCAGATCCGGTGTTTTCCTCGAATATATCATCCTGACAAACGGCCTCGCTAAAGGGATGTATCTCAATGCCTTGAGTGCGAAAAAAGTCAGATTGTGGGCAGTTTCGGGATTCAGGCTGAACATTAACGGCCTTATGATTTGCTTGTACATCGCGATTCTGATTGAAATTCCATGCAAAGATAGAAGCACTTTTGGAATAATCAGGGACTGTTGCCGAAAATTTAAGGCTGTCCAGCGATTTCCGTCATTTCCCGAATTCCTCGAAAGTCCCGTTGTCGTAGAAAACAATGACTTTTACCGCCTGTTTCCGACTGCATGCCTCGTCAGAGGACGCATTTTCAGGTGCCGTTCCCGGCAATGCGGAATCTTCCTGTCCATAGCCTCCGGAAGGGGAAGCCTCCGGCTCGGAAACGGTTTCCTGCCCGTACTCGCGACTGAAAAGCCCGTAATCCTCCCGTTCTGCGTAATCATCATTCCTGAGAGCAGGCCTGTCTTCTTTATACATCCGGCCTTGCCCGCTTATCAGCCATTCTATATTCAGGGAAGGGTAGCACTTCATGAGTCTGACTAAAAAATCATAGCCTGGCTTGTTCCGCCCGGACAATATATGCGAGATACTCGCTCTCGCGACCTTGAGTTTGTCGGCAAAGGCTGCCTGAGTGATGTTTTCGGCAGCCAGAAACTGCTCCAGTCTCGTATTCATAATCGTACACTCTTGATTCACAAATGTAATAAATATTTTGTTAACTAATGTGAATAATATTCTGGTTACATATGTTAATGGGGAAGGGGAGACGGCCTATTTCATTGAAGCACAACTTTAGATAAAAGTTGTAAATATCTGGTGATTATAGTATTATTGTCATTATTAACATAGTTTTTGTTGATAAGTCCCCGAAATCGGCGTGAATTGCCAGATAAGGCTTATTATCAACTTTAGGTAAACCGGTTTAAATATCTGGGTTTAAGTATTTTATATATAATTAAATTTTTCCGGAGAATACATTTGCACACAAGCGTTGAGAATTTACATATCGACAACGTATCGAGCATCCCGACGGTCGGCTTTGTTTACATTTATAAATCATGAATTATCGAAATGTGATTAACTTTTGTAAATTCTTTCAATGATATTCCAGATGTTCTATTTTTGCCGGGAATTGAGTATTTTCGCGGTTGATAATATTAGTATTGGAATTTGAGAATTTGAGAATTTGAGAATCTGACGATATGATACCTGAAATAAAAATTTCCGATTACGACTATGAACTGCCGGATGAAAGAATAGCCAAATATCCTTTGGAAAGAAGGGATATGTCCAGACTCCTGCGTTACGACCATGGAGAAATCACGGCGCACCGCTTCATGGATATACCTGAATTCATTCCGGAAAATTCGATCATGGTTTTCAATGACACGAAGGTCGTGCCGGCCAGACTGAATTTCCAGCGCGAAACGGGTGCGCATATTGAAATTTTCTGTCTGGAACCTGTCAAGCCGGCCGAATACAACCTGATTTTTTCCGAAACTTCATCCTGCAGATGGAAATGCATAGTCGGAAACGTCAAACGGTGGAAATCGGACATCCTTTCCCACTGCAATCCTGAAAATGATCCGGAAGTGAAAGCCCTCGGACTGAAGGCGGCACTTGTAGAACGCGACGGGGAGACATCCGTGGTGGAATTTACATGGGAAGGAGGCCAGCCATTTTCTAAAGTGCTGGAAATCTGCGGCTCTGTACCGATTCCCCCGTATCTCGACAGAGAATCGGAAGCCATTGATTCAGAGCGTTACCAGACGCTGTATGCGAAATACAGGGGCTCCGTGGCAGCCCCTACAGCCGGACTCCATTTCACTCAGGACGAGCTTGATGCCATAGCCGGAAAAGGCGTGGACATGGAGACAATCTGTCTCCACGTGGGCGCAGGCACATTTCTTCCTGTAAAATCCGAGTTGATTGCAGGGCACAGGATGCACAGGGAGCCATTCACTGTAAGGAAATCATTTATCCGCGATCTGCTCGACGACAGGAAAAAAGTCGTTGCGGTAGGAACTACTTCGGTCAGGACATTGGAGTCGCTCTATTATATAGGTGTCAGCTGTCTTGAAAACGGCAGACCGGAAGATGTCGGACAGTGGGTCCCTTACGAAAGGGAGTACGGTTATTCCACTAAGGAGGCTTTGGAAGCCATTCTGGCGTATCTGGATGCTGAAAATGCCGAAGAACTCAAGGCTGGCACCAGAATCATTATAGTACCCGGCTTCAGGTTCAGGCTGACGGACATGCTGGTGACCAATTTCCATCAGCCGCAGAGCACCTTGCTGCTGCTGATTTCCGCATTTGTGGGAGGGGACTGGAGACGGATATACGACTTCGCCTTGCGTAACGGGTTCCGATTCCTCAGTTATGGAGACAGTTCGATTCTTACAGGCGCCGGCAGCCGCAGATAGCCGCATCATACAGCTGCCCGGGATTTCCTTTGTAAATCCGCCGATAAATGCTAACTTTGTAAATATAAATATTGATTATGATTGATTTATCCGAATTCGAGAGCATCAGCCCGTACACTGACGAGGAAGCCGTGAAAGCTCTGAACATCGTGGCTGAAAATCCGGTTCTGAAAGAGGTATCCCAATATTTCTTCCCGGAAGAATCGCCGGACTATCTTCAGAACATATTGAAGCAAGTGAAAAGCATAGACGACTTCCAGGTAATGGTGATGTCGAAAGTCGTTGAATGGGTATTGGAGCATACTGCCCATAATTTTTCATACGACGGCATAGCCAATATCGACAAGGATACCAGATTCCTGGCTCTGTCGAATCACAGGGACATCATTCTGGACCCGGCCATCACGCAGCTCGTCCTCTTCAGAAACGGCATACCGCTTACTGAAATTGCCGTAGGCGACAATCTCATCACCAACAAGTTCATCGAATATCTCATCCGCTCGAACAGGATGATAAAAGTGGTCAGAGGCATATCGGCCAAGGAGCTTTACCTGTCCTCGCAGCTTCTGTCCAAATATATCAGGCTGAACATCACGGAGCAGAAAAGTTCCATCTGGCTTGCCCAGAGGCAGGGCCGGACAAAAGACGGAGAGGACATCACGGAACAGGGTCTGCTGAAGATGCTGGACATGAGCGGAACGGCGGATTTCCGCAGGAATTTCGAAGAGCTGAACATCATCCCGCTCAGTATCTCCTATGAATACGAGCCGTGCGATATCCTCAAGGCGCGCGAACTTCTCATTTCGAAGACGCAGAAATATGTCAAGGCTCCGGGAGAGGATCTGAACAGCATTCTGACAGGCATAAAACAGCAGAAAGGCAACATACATCTGAACATCGGCACGCCACTCACGTCGGAAGAAATCGAAGCCGCATCCAAATGCGACAAGAACGACCGCTACCAGTGGATACGTCATGCAGTCGACCTCAGGGTCATCGAGGGCTACAAACTCTGGAAAACGAATTATATCGCATATGACCTTCTCAACGAGTGTTTCAAATACAGCGACAAATACACTCCTGAAGAGGCTCAGGGTTTCGTTGACTACATGGAGCATCAGCTAGATTCAGTCGAGCAGACTCTGAACCGGGCCGAACTCCGGGAGATTTTCCTGAAAATCTACTCGAACCCGGTATTGTCGAAAGAACTTCTTGCCGACAAGATAGAGCTGCCCGGATGGAAACTCCAATGGGGACGTTAAAACATTCCGCCGTTATCTTATCAGGCTTCCATTGCTATCCGGCAGGGAAGCCTTTTTTATTTTCATGACATACTACTTAACATAATATAAATTGTATGACAAAAGTGCCGGTAAGAAACGAGGTGCGTCCTATGGCTGAAAATACTGTTTTTGAAAAATAGTTGCTATATTTGCGCACCGGACATGAAAAGATTCCTGAACATAATAATTGCAGCGTCCGCTGCAATCCTGACTTGCACCGCACTGATGATTTCGGCTGCGGAATTTTCGGGTTCGTGTTCCGGAGAAACCGGTACGGAAACCCAGTCCGCCGACAACAATATCCTTAAAGACTCCGGATTCACCGGATTCATCGCATACAATGCCCTGAACGGGACTTCCGAACAGATCGGGACTGCGGACAGACAGGTGCTGGTCTTCAGGAATTCTTTCAACGGCACTTCATTATACCAGCATGCTGCATCCAAAAGGCAGGTTTCGCTCAACGACAAATGGCATCATGAGGCTGGAATAACGCATTCGTTTCCGGCAAGATATTACATCATGCACCACAATGTGGAACTTCTGGACCGGGGCATGTCATCCAATTCGGAACGGATTCATCTGCTCCGTCTTCTGCTCATTTAGCATATAGCCTTTCCATGATTCTCCGGATCCGCTCCCGGATTCCGACGCTGGTGCAGGATAGCTGCACGAGGCGGGAAAATGCGCGGATTTTTGACATTTTTAAATACTTAAAACATTAAATATCAATAAATTATGGAAAAGGAATTCAGCAGGGTACGCTCTGCACAGGATATAGTAATATCTCTTATACTCGTAGTCGCAGGAGGCATTCTTGTAGCCCTGCATCCATCGGCTTCCGTGAATATTCTCGGATTCTTCATGATTTTCGCCGGACTCATCCTTCTGCTCGTCATGAAGACAAGCTACAAACTTCAAGGCACCAAGGATACATACAAGAAAAAGGAAATATTCTTCGCCCAGAGCAAACGCGATTCGCTGACGGCTTCCCTTACATCCGACCCTTCTGCCATAGACCTTGCGGAAGAAAACAAAGGAAACGGGGCGAGAGTCGATATCTTCTACAGCAGGAAGAACGGAAAGGCATATTGCCGTCTTTATGAGTATATTCCTTACCGTTACGAGCCATGTACTCCTTACTATGAGCATAGTATCGAGAAAGTGGAAAAACTCCTGAAATAAGAGTATCAGACACCTAAATGAAGAAGCCGGCCCGAAAAGGCCGGCTTCTTTATTTCATAAGCTCACTCCCCTGTCAGCCTCTGCGGGCCTCCCGACGGGCTTCTTTGGCAGCCCTTCTGGCCATCCCCTTATCGTCATAATGGTTGCCCATGGCTATGTGGAAACCGAAGCGGAGGTTGAAATTCAGCTGATTTACAGGAAGCACAGGCAGAGTCATATCCCCCATCGGCAGATTTGCCACTTCGAGGAAAGTATAGTCGCTTCCGATAAAGAAACCGATACCGCTGCGAGGGATGAGTTCCAGTATCCATCCGATGGATTTGCCTGCATTCAGCATGGAATAGTTGACACCCAGATTGATCCATTTGCCAGGTCTCATATTCAAGGCCAGAGTCAGTTCATCCCTGACGCTCGTATATCCGAACTTTGCGCTGTAAAGCAGACCGAGACTCATCCTGTTCCAGAGGAAAGGCACTTCGACACCCGCATACACCTGCGGGCGGATGCGTGAATTTACCTTCCCGGCAGACACTTCCTTGAGATTAAGGAACTCCTTGAACTGATCCGTAATCTCTGTGACGGTCTCATTGAAATCGAAGTCCTGCCCCACTTCGAAGTCCTTTACGCCGACATACTGCACATCGCCTGATGTCACGAACTTCTGTACCGCCGGAGCGGAGAAATTCAGGAAGCCGAGATCAGTGACGGCAGCGGAAAACCTCACGCTGTCGAAGAAGTCGTTGATACGCAGGCGGTATTCTACGCCCAAATCAAAAGCGGCGCCCATCCCGGCAAGACCGAGCTGTCCGTAATCGAGATTGTTCAGATTATGACTGAAAGTGCCGTCTTCGTTGATACCTACGTCTATGCCCTTGGCCATCAGATATCCTGTAGCGTCAGCCTTGACCTGCCACATGTCGGAAGCCATCCTCAGATTCAGATTGTTTATCCGCAGGTCCGCCCTGCCAATAGCCGCCAGAAATTTCACTCTTGCGCCCACGCTGAGGCCTTCGACCAGATCGGAAAAATCATGCGAGTATCCTAATGAAAGCTCGGCATAAGCATTGGCGATGATACTTGTGTTCTTTATGTTGTACACCTGAGGATCAGTCGCCGCTCCCAGCTTGAGAAAAGTGAAGAGCTCCTTGGGCAGATTCACTTCCCCGTCGACTTTCAGCCCCAGACCTATAGACCAGAAACTGTTCTTGCCTGTGAAAAAGCCGATGTTAAGGATATCCGTGTCCACATCTATGTCCAGATGAGGATTTGACGGCAGACTGTTCAGGAATGTATCCGCGCTCACGTCCGGATGAAGGAATGTCAGCAGCGAACCGTCGCCTGCTCCGGACGGATAGAGGAAATTCGACATTCCCACATTGCTGGTAACGCCTATGCCGAGATTGTCGAGCGCGGCGAATCCCAGATACGATGACCGCGGGACGAATGCAGGGTTCAGCTTGTTCCTGAGTACGGAATACTCTGAAAAATAGCTTCCTTTCAAAGCCTGTCCGCCGGCAATGAGCGGTAACAGGCAAATCAAAATAGATATGTAAATCCTTTTCATAATCATCAGTTTTCAGTACCGGAATATCCGGAGCCATCCGTAGTGTTTTCGCTTTCACCCAGCGAACTCAGGTCGATAGTGACGCCTCCCGGCACCTTGACCTTCAGGTCTGCCTGTATATAGGACTTGTCGGTCACTGGCTTGCCGGTCATATTGCCGGAAGTCACCGTAAATTTCATCTTGATGTAGCTGAGGTCAGTGCCGTCCGCACCTTCAGCCAGTCTTACCATGGCATCTATTTCGGAAACCGAAGGTTCCTCATCGCTTCCGGCTGCAATGGTCGTGGTGATAGGTTCCGTAGGTATTACGCCTTTCTCCGAATCCAGAAGTTCGATGTCAAGTTTCAGCTGCAAAGGCAGCGATGACGTGACGGAGCCGCCCAGACCCAGAGAATTCATGTTCAGCAGTTCGCCCACTACCGGCGGCAGGGTTCCGCTCTCCCCTTCCGCTGATGTCTGTCCCTGACCGGACTCCTCGTCGGACTCTCCCGGGAATGTATATTCCATGCTGATGGAAAGATCCTCCCCGAACTCGAACGGAACCACGACATCATAGTCGAGGGCTATATCGTATATGATATCGTCGCCTCCTTCCACGATGAATTCCGAACTCTCATCGGTAGAGACATCCACCTTCAGGTTCAGGGCATCGGGAATCTTCGTCAGAAGGGATGCGATGTCCGCCCCGAGGTGAGTATATGAGCTCGGCACATTATTGTCTTCTGGAGATGATATCCAGAATGAGGTGGTCTTCGGCTCGGCCGCATTGTCAGCCCTCGGGATGACAACATCATCTATAATCAGAGGCGTACCGGCCTGTGAGCCGTATTCAGGCGTGATGACAATGGAGCCCTTGATCGGAATGCCGACATTGCTCGTCACGTTCACCAGAATGTAAGGATTGGTGAAATCGAGTACGAAATCATCGCCTTTCACGAAGTCAGGAAGACCTTCGAGCGTGATTCTCTGCTCCAGAGGATTCTCGGTCGCACCTTCTTCCGGCTTGAGTACATAGCCGATGTTTCCTGTGATTTCATCGACCTGTATATTCTTTATCCCACCATTGACGTTTATGGTAACAGTCTGTCCGTTAAGACTTTCCGGATTCTCTATATCAGTGTTTGCTGCCGAAATGCTGCCTGAAATGGAAATCGTCCTCTTGATGCTGCTTTCAGCGCCGTCCCCTACGATGACGATATCGCTCATATCCAGACCGCTGATCTTGATGACCGGATCCAGCACATAACGTCCGTCGGTAATCGTACCTTCCAGATGAAGGACCTTGCCGTATTCGGTCTGCACCACCCTCGGATCATCTATCAGTATCTCATCCGGGAGGGTGACATCTGCCGACAAGACGAATTCGGCACCCTTCAGGGCTTCCGGCAGATCCGCAGTCACATCCAGAGAGAGTTCTCCGCCTGAAAGAAGCACTTCCTTTATCTTCAGGCTTTCTATTCCATCCGGAAGCTCGGAAGTATCGAAGAGAGTCACCTCCTCCTGCCTGTCGGCAATCTGATACTTGAACTCCTGGATATTCACAGTGCATTCATCGAGGCTCAGGCCCGGAACCACTCCGCTGATAGAGATGCTCTGTCCAGCATCCGCCGCATTTTTCAGGGCATCCACAGCATCCTTGTGCAGGATGTAGAGACCGCTGCCGGAAGTCTCGCCGGTGCTGGCGAATACTTTTCCGGTGACAGTCATCCTGCCGCCGGCCACATATGAACCCTGATTGTCAGGATCCGCTTCAGGGTCGATGACGATATGGTCTATGACCAGTTCTATACTTTCCGGCAAAGTCCCGTTCATGTTCAGGGAATTGTCCGTCTCGTCATAGCCGTATTCTGCAGGTAGGGACTGTGTATCCTTGAACCTGATCATATCAGGGAAAGTGATTTTCAGATTCTCTCCTGTCAGATGGATATAATCGGACACAGGATTGGACACCGTTACCGTTATCTTCTTCTCGGAATCTGGAATGACATTGATTACCCCGAGATCGGCCACTTCCTCATCGAACGACATGCTGAAGTCCTCGTCTATATCCAGTTCCTGTTCCAGACGCTCCATCTTCAGAGCGAAATCGCCTACATGGAGATCAGGGGTGACAGAGACCTTTATGCCGGCATCCTGAGGCGTCCCCGACTGTCCGCGAAGCCCGGCAAGCGTAATCATCCCGCCGGCAGAGTATCCGGCCTCTACGGTGACTTTCCCGTCCATGACGATCTGCCCGTCTGCAGGCGTACCCGGATTTATGGACTCGACAGGCAGCGATATGCGGTTCGACACTGTCAGATCGACGTTTTCAGCCGTAAAGGTGTTGCCCTCGAGCCGGCCGATATTGCCCTGATACGTTCCGAATCCTATCATTTCCGGGAAATTTATGGTCAGTCTGTCCAGCTTGGCATGGAAAGGGTTCTCCGCTCCTGCCGCTCCGAGTCCTGACAGATTTTCGGAAACTATATCCATGACGAGCCATGAATTGTCCATGGTCACTTCCCCGACAGAAACTATCTGATCAGGCAGGTCTATGGTGCCTATGTTCAAGTCGATGTCTGAAGACTCCCCCTCAGCCGGCACGGAACCGGTAACATCATTGATATTCATTGTCATGTCATCCACGACGACGTTTGAGAACACGATTTCCACTGCAACCTCCAGTTCATCCCCGAGTGCAGGAGCCCCGATCATGTTCTTGGTAGTCTTTACGTCCTGAATGGAAAAATAACCGTCGACCGTGATTTTCTGATCGGTCATATCTAAAATGTTGCCGTTCCACGGCAAATCCGGAAGCCCGGCAAGCCTGTATGTCTTGCTGTCGGAAATGACAGTGGACGGAGAGGCTTCATTGGCTTCAAGTGCCAGACCGCTCAGATCCAGTGACCCGCCGTCAGATGAGGCGGAGAAAGCCGGATCGTCTATCAGCACCAGATTCCCGAGTCCGTCGATTGTAATGTGCGGGACTATCGAACCGCCTGTCAGGAACGAATTGTTCACAGTAGTGGTGACTGTCATTTCGGCGTTCTCCCCGAAGCTGACATTGCTGATGTCGGAAATCCCTTCAGGCATCTCGACATGCAGATTGACTTTCACAAACCGCTCCTCACCGAGACCGATATTGGCAAGATCCTCCAGAATCCCTGAAGGAATGCTTTCGCTGCCGATGGTCTCATCAGGTCCGACAGGAAGAAGATCCACGACACTTTTCAGAGAAGCCAGATTATACAGGGTAATATAATCCGTTTCCGGAATCCTGACCTCCGGGAAATGCGCGGACATGTCAAGCTGGTCTTCCGTAGGATAATATTTGGCTGTCTCCACAGTCACCGACGGACCCTCGATCGGCTCGGTCGGCATCATTTCATCCAGGTCCGGCATGTCTTTCAGGCTGTCGAACGAGATTTCCCCCGGATTGCTGCCGGTACCGTCAGGCTCCGGAAAGACGGTCTCGTCTATCTTCATGCCGTCCATATTATAGTTCAGCTCATACTCTATGGGCTCTGGATTCACTTCCATGTCGGCTATGCTCAACATTTCGGAAATATCCGGAATCGCATCCCCCAGATCGTTCATCTCACCGCTCATGCTGAAGCCGTACACTCCTTCATCCTGACCCTGGAGCTGGCTTGTGATGTAATCGAAGTCTTCTTCAGGCAGAAGAGTCTTGAGAGTCAGCCGGGCGGTACTTCCCAAAGGAAATACCATGGCATCGCCGCCGAATGACACAGTCGTATCTATTTTGGAAATGTCATACTCCTCATTGACACACGACTGCGGCAAGGCAAAAAGCATGACAGCAGCCGCAATGCCGGATGCCGTCTTCAGACAAAATTGCTTTACCATATTAAAATAATTACAATAAACAATACTGTAGCGCCAGCCGATGGCGCGGAATAATCAATACATTTTCACATACACGTTATCCGCAAATGTAACAATAATCCGGCAGAAATTGAAGCCATTTTATATTTTTATCACTTATTTAACATATTTTTGCAATTGAAATTCTATGAAAATGGGAAGAAAAAAACAGGATATCGTTCTGGAAAATGTTCTGATAGAGTCGGTAGCCGCCGAAGGAAAAGCCATTGCCAGGATAGACGGCACCGTGCTTTTCGTGCCGTTCGCCGTTCCGGGAGACATTGTCGACGTGAAGGTGACAAAAAAGAAGAAAAACTATATGGAAGGTTTCATACTGCGGATGGTCAAGCCGTCCGGACAGCGTATAGAGCCTTTCTGCAGCCATTTCGGCATATGCGGAGGATGCAAATGGCAGCCTCTCCCCTATTCCATGCAGCTTCAGGCGAAGCAGCAGCAGGTTTATGACCAGCTGGTGCGCATAGGACATCTGGAAATACCGGAAATCCAGCCCATCGTAGGCTCGGCAAAGACCGCAGGATACAGGAACAAGCTGGAATTTACCTTCTCGAACCGCAGATGGATAGAAACCGGGGAAGATCCGGACAGCATTCCCCCGGCAGAACGTGTCGGATTAGGCTTTCATGTAGGACGCTTCTTCGACAAGGTTCTGGATATCAGACAATGCCACCTTCAGCCCGAACCGTCGAATGCCATCAGGCTTTTCATCAGACAGTATGCTGTGGAGCGCGGGCTGGAATTTTTCGACATCAGGAACCATACAGGCTTTCTGCGCACCATGACGATAAGGAACAACGTGAAGGGAGACGTCATGCTTATCATAAGTTTCTATCATGAGGATGCCGGAGCCCGTACAGCCCTTCTGGATGCCGTATCGTCCGCATTCCCTCAGATAAAGTCCCTGTGGTATGTCATAAACCCGAAAGCGAATGATTCGATAGCCGATCTGGACTGCATCCTTTATAAGGGCGATGATGCCATATACGAGGAAATGGAAGGCCTGAAATTCAGGATCGGGCCGAAATCCTTCTACCAGACGAACTCCCTTCAGGCCTATGAACTCTATAAGATAGCCCGGGAATTCGCCTGCCTTAAGGGCAGCGAGACGGTCTACGACCTGTACACCGGAACCGGAACCATCGCACAATTCGTTTCGGGAATGGCAGCCAAGGTCATCGGAATAGAATACGTCCCGGAAGCCATAGAGGATGCCCGGGCCAACGCCTCGGGCAACGGAATCACCAACTGCGAATTTTTCGCCGGGGATATGAAGGATGTCCTGACGGACAATTTCATCGCACAGCACGGGAAACCAGATGTCATAATACTCGACCCTCCTCGCGCCGGCATTCATCCGGATGTCGCCAAAGTCATACTGGACGCCGCCCCTGAAAGGATTGTATATGTCAGCTGCAACCCTGCTTCACAGGCCCGGGATCTGGCCGTCTTAAGCGGGAAATACAGGATTACGGCCGTCCGCCCCGTAGACATGTTTCCGCACACCCATCATGTGGAGAATGTCGTGGCTCTCGAAGCCGAATCCTAAATATTTTCTATCTTTGTGTTTTTGAACTTGCACCGGACATGAAATTATATGACGAACTGCTGAAAGACTACAGGGCCAGAGAAGGACTGAAAACCTGCATAAACTGCGGGACATGCACAGCCATCTGCCCTGCGGCCGAATTCTATAAATACGATCCGAGAAAGGTCATGGACATAGTCCAGAGCCGGGATGAAGCGGAAATAGAAAACCTGCTCAAAAGCGATTTCATCTGGTATTGCGGCGAATGCATGTCGTGCGTCACGCGGTGCCCGAGGAAGAACGGCCCGGGTCTGGTAATCATGGCGCTGAGAAATCTCTCCGCACGGCTCGGCTACTTCACGTATTCGGAAAAGGGACGCCAGCTGTATCCTCTGACGAAAATCCTTACAGGCAATATCCTCAATTACGGCTACTGCGTCTACCCAGACACTTTCAAATGGGAAGACCACAAGGAGTCCGGTCCTGTATGGAAATGGCATCTGGAACACATAGAAGACACAATGGCCAGAGTCGGGGCGAATTTCAAGGGAGAAGGGACGGGAGTCCTCAGGAAGATTCCGCAGGAATCTCTCGACGAACTCAAGAGCATTTTCGATGTCACGGGCGGGACGGAAAGAATCGATGCCGTAAACCGGTTTTCCGAGGCGAAAGCCCGTGAAATGGGCATGGAAATGGACGAATATTTCAGGGATACCTTCGAGCACAATTCCGGAGGCCATCTGAACGGAGAAGACTGAATAACATTGGCTGAACGGCGGCGCCAGCATTGCCGGAGGCACGGAAATATTGGCCGGAAGGCCTGAAAAGAGACTAAATGACATGATATATCAGGGAAAACAGAAAATCTGGGCAGACTATCAGAAGGAAATACCTGATGACCACTGGTTCTATGTAAGGAGCTGCATCAGGCAGAATTTTTTTCCGGGAGCGGAGAAAATGTTTCTGGAAATCTGCAGAGGCCTGCTCGGCAAGGATTTCTATGAAACCGAACATCATACTACCTGCGGGGGGATTGCATATCACTGCGACACTATACCGCAGGAGACGGTGATGACGATCGTGGCGCGCCAGTTCGCCCTCATGACGGAGGCCGGATATGAAAACTACGTGGCTTCCTGCATCACCTCATTCGGGAATTACATCGAGATTCTGGAGACTTGGAAGGAATTTCCGGAACTGGAGACACGTATCCGCGAACTGCTGTGGAAGGCTTGCAGGAGGGAATTCAAGAAGCCTGAATACGTGGCCCATGCCAGCGACCTCATCTACAAATACAGGAACGAGATAGCGGCGAAGGCGAAGTACCGCCTCGTGAACAGGCTGACTGGAGAGCCGCTCAAGGCTGTGGAACACATCGGATGCCATTATGCGAAAATGTTCCCTGCCCGCGGAATAGGAGGAGCCGAATATCCGTATGTGCTCAGCGGGATGATAGAAGCGTGGGGAGGGAATGTCATAGACTACCCGGAAAGGAGGCATTGCTGCGGCTATGGCTTCCGTCAGTACCATGTGAAGGCGAACAGGGGCTATTCCCTTTCGAATACCCACAAGAAATTCGAATCCATGGAGCCGTACCACCCCGATTTCATTCTCACTAACTGCCCGGGATGCCCGTACTTCATGGACAGATGGCAGTATGTCATCGCCGAGACCGAGGGCAAGACCTACGGAGAAAACGGCTTCGGAATACCTGTGCTCACGTATGAGGAGCTGGCATCGCTGGTGCTGGGATACGACCCGTGGGATATCGGACTGCAGCTGCATCAGGTGGCCGTAGAACCCCTTCTGGACAAACTCGGCATAGAATACGATCCTGCGGCCAAATACAAAGGGCTGGACGAAAAGGAAATCATGAGACCGGAACTGCCGGGAGTATTGAGGTGCTGCTGACGCAGCAATGCATTATCGATTTAGAAGATGAAAGAAAACATAGTCATAATAGGAGGAGGAATCGCCGGGATGGAGACTGCGGCGCAGCTGCTTGATCTCGGCTACAAGCCTATCATCATAGAAAAGTCAGACCATCTGGGCGGCCATGTCGCCGACTGGAACCGGCTTTTTCCTGACATGTCTCCCGCTGCCGATGTCGTGAGGTCCCTGGCATCCAGGGTTTCAGGAGCCAACATCTTTCTGAATACGGAAATATCCTTCATCAACAAGCTGAAGGACAGCTACAATATCATGCTGTCGAACGGTATCTCCATCGTCACCCGGATCATAGTCATGGCCACGGGATTTGCTCTCTTCGACGCATCCAAAAAAGAGGAATACGGCTACGGAGTCTATGATCAGGTGATGACAAACAAGGATCTCGAACACTGGTTCAACACCGGAGAGGATCCGAGGATAAACGACAGCGCCATGAACGCCGTGGGTTTCGTCCACTGCGTAGGCTCACGGGACGAGAAGGCCAGAAACACTCAGTGTTCCAAAGTATGCTGCATCACGGCCGTCAAGCAGGCCATAGAACTCAAGCAGAAGTTTCCCGATGCCATGATATACTGCTTCTACATGGACCTGAGAATGTTCGGGAAGAAATACGAGGACTTCTACATCGGCGCACAGAGGGACTACGGCATCCGTTTCATACGCGGAAGGGTGTCCGAAGTCAGCGAAAACATAGACGGCCGCGTCATAGTGAAGGCCGAGGACACGCTGTCCGGAAAGCCTGTAAAGGCGACACTCGACCTGCTGGTGCTTATGTCCGGCATGGTATGCAGTCAGGACAGCACGAAAGTGGCGAACATGGCCCGGCTTCCGATAGATACCGACGGATTCTTGAAGTCGAGGGACAATGTCATGGATATCATCGAGTCCCCGAAAGAAGGGGTTTTCTATGCGGGGGCATGCACTGGTCCGAAGACAGTCCCCGAGACTCTGGCCGAAGCCCGTGCTGCGGCTCTGAAAGTTCACCTCTTCATAAAAGGACTCGAATGATGGATTTCGGATTCAAACTGTCGCCGAGTTCGGCAATTAACCTCGACAATGTGAATCCAGACAAGTTCGAGGAGCTTCACCGTGCAGAACCGGACGTATATAAATGCATGGCCTGCGGTTCATGTACATCGACATGCCCGGCGGGCAGGTATTCCGGGATGAGCATCAGGAAAGTGATTCTGGCCCTGCAGAGGGGAAAGGAAAAGGAGGCGGTCGCCATGATGAAGAACTGCATGCTGTGCGGGAAATGCTCCATGGTTTGCCCGAGGGGCATCAATACCAGACATCTTATCCTTTCGATATGCAGGATTTATGAGGAGGAACGGAAATGAGGGAGAGATTTCTGACCGGATACAATGATTTCGTGCTGCCTTTCGTCTGCGGCATGCTCTTCGTCATCGTCTACTGCATGGTAGGACTGATAAGAATCATCATGCAGCTCCCTGCGGCGGACAGGAAAAGGTTCTTCATATCCCTGGTCACGCCGAAGACAGCCATCAGGAACATAAAAGATATCTTCCTTAAATGTCTGATACATGTAGACCTGTGGAAACGGAACAAGCTGCTGGGATACATGCATTCAAGCATAGCTTTCGGCTGGTTCATGCTGATTCTGGTGGGACACATAGAAGTGCTCCTCTATACTTCCGATCTCGGTCCCAAAGCTCTGTACTACCCTATTTTCTTCAGGTACTTCGTGGCAGAGACCGAAACTACGATGAAAGGCGCGCTGATATTCTTCCTGATGGACTTCTTCCTGCTCGTGGTATTGAGCGGAATAGCCTTGGCCATCATAAAACGGGTGCGTTCCAGACTCTTCGGCATGCGCCGGACCACTAATCCGAGCTTTCTGGATCTGATAGGTCTGTACTCGCTCTGGTCGATATTCCCCCTCCGTCTTTTGGCAGAATCCTTCACGGCCGATATCAGCGGAGGCTCGTTCCTGACCAAATCCCTGAACTATGTGTTCACGGAATTCCTGAGCAATCACGCAAACATGCTTCCGGCGTGGTGGGCTTATTCTTGCGCTCTCGGAGTATTCTTCTTCGTCCTGCCGTTTACCAGATACATGCACATTCCGACTGAAATCCTGCTGATACCTCTTCGCAACGCAGGCATCAGGATAGTGAACGCACGGAAAGGCTTTGCCAGAGCCCAAGTATATTCATGCCCGAGCTGCGGATTGTGCATCGACGCCTGCCCTATGGGGGTGCTCAAAGGCAATATCAAGGATACCACTGTCTATCTGAACAGGCAGATTCGCAGGAAAAACGAATCGCGGATCGAAGAAATCAGCGACAAATGTCTTCTTTGCGGAAAATGTACGGCAGTCTGCCCTGTGGGAGTCGAGGGCGACAAATTGAGAATCGCCCAGAGATCAGTAAGGCATTACAATTTCGGTCCGGATTACTCGAACATAGACATCTCCGATCAGATAAATGGATGTAACAAATTTGTTAAAAATACTAACTCTTTTGTTTCATCGACTGGAAATGAGAGAGTCCTGTACTTCGCCGGATGCATGACGGCTCTGACACCGGCCATATCCAAGGCCACCTGTTCGATTCTGGACAAGGCAGGGACAGACTACGAAATCATGGACAAGGACGGCGGAATATGCTGCGGAAGACCGATGCTCATGGCCGGACGCCTCATTCAGGCTGCCCAGCTTGTGGAAAAGAATACCGGAATCATTCTCGGTTCCGGAGCGGATACCCTCCTGCTCTCATGTCCGATATGCTACAGGATATTCAAGGAAAAATATACGCTTCCTGGCATCCGGATAGTACACCACAGCGAATATTTCGATGAACTGATAAGTTCCGGCAGACTCAGGGTCACGAAGGGAGATGTCAGGTATGTCTTCCACGATCCGTGCGAACTCGGAAGAGGCTGCGGAATATATGAACAGCCGAGGAATGTCCTGTCGGCAGCTGGAGAAGTCGTGGAAGCCGAGAAAAACAGGAAAGAAAGCATCTGCTGCGGGGGCAGCCTCGGCAGCCTGACTCTCGGTTTCGACAAGAGAAAGGCTATGACTGAAAACGCCTTGAACAATCTTACGGCGGCCTCTCCGGACAGGATAGCGACAGCCTGCCCTCTGTGCATGTCCA
Organism: uncultured Bacteroidales bacterium; assembly: GCA_944323845.1. Lineage (GTDB taxonomy): Bacteria > Bacteroidota > Bacteroidia > Bacteroidales > UBA932 > Cryptobacteroides. Next base: position 103,061 of record CALUUA010000003.1, on the reverse strand, counting down.
CCTTCGCCAGATACTCGGACAGGCCTGTAGAAGATATAGCGATGATTCTGGATACGGTTACGGAAAGACCTGCCGCGAGGTCGGCGGGCGTCCGTCCGGTAAAGGGAAAAACGGACAATTGACATAAACGATATACATCATGACCTTTAAACCTACGAGCTACAAGCTGATGAACTGCGCAGACGGAAGAATCTTCGAGGATTCCGGCTGGACGCTGGCCGACCCTCAGAGCAAGACACCTTCTCTGGTCAGGGCCGTATATGAGAAAAAGGAATTCGGAATCAGGACAGATCTGGACGGCTTCTACAAATTCGCCGACTGGCTGCCGATAAAAAAGACCTTGAGCCACTCATGCGCTCCCGTGACATACAAAAGCAAAGGGCTGGCCGATTTGCTGAAACTGGATAATCTTTACATTACCTTTTCCGGATACAACCCTGAAATAGGGGCCTTCATGCATACATGCTCATTCAAGGAGACCGAAGCCTACTCCGTATGCGCCCGGCTTCCTGAAGATGAAGACAGGGTGCTGGTGGTGGCTTCCGCCGGCAACACGGCCAGAGCATTCGCGAAAGTATGCTCGGACAACGGCATACGCCTCCTCCTGAGCATACCTGAAGACAACATCCACGCCCTGTGGTTCGACAAGCCCCTGAATGATTGCGTGCGAATAATCGCCGCACCGAAAGGGTCGGACTATTTCGATGCGATAGCTCTCGGAGACAAGGTCTGCACATCGGAAATGTTCCTGGCCGAGGGAGGAGCGAAGAATATAGCCAGACGTGACGGAATGGGTACCACCATACTGTCTGCCGTGGAGAAGATCGGACGGATACCTGATGCATATTTTCAGGCCATAGGCAGCGGCACAGGTACGATAGCGGTATGGGAAAACAATCTCAGGCTCATTGCCGACGGCAGGTTCGGCACACACAAGATGAGACTGTACCCGTCGCAGAACGCACCGTTCACTATCATGTACGATTCTTGGAAAGCCTCTTCGAGGGAGCTTCTTCCATTGACCCCTGAAGATGCCCGCCATCAGGCAGCTGTCATCAAGGCCAAGGTTCTTTCGAACAGGAAGCCGCCGTATTCCCTTGCAGGAGGGGTTTTCGATGCCCTGACTGATGCCGGAGGAGACATCTATATGATAAGCAATGACGAAATTGATTTCTGGAAAGAGAAATTCCTGAATCTGGAAGGGGTCGACATATATTCGGCGGCTGCCGTAGCAGTGGCCAGTCTGGACAAGGCAGTCAGGGACGGTTCGGTGAAAAAAGACGAAATCATCATGCTCAACATTACAGGAGGAGGGGAAAAACTCGCCAAATCGCACAAGCAGGTGGTCTACGCCCTTCCGAATCTGGTGCTGGACCCTTCGATGCCGGCAGGCGAAGTCATAGCCAAAGTGGAAAAACTGTTTTAAAGGATAAGTCATGTCATTAAATTTATTGCAGACTGCAGCCGTAGAAGTCCATGATACTCTCGACCTGCAGAAAACTACCGCAGAACTGGTAGAAAAGATAACAACGACCCCGGCTGACCAGCTCTTGTCAGAATTTGCCGACAAGGCTATAGCGTTCGGTCTGAAAGTGCTCGCCGCCCTCGCAATTTACATAATAGGCGCATGGATCATCAGGAAAATCAAGAAGATAGTCCACAACATCTTCGAAAAGAGGAAGACTGAGCATTCGATAGCTTCTTTCGTGGAAAGTCTCGTCAGCATTTCGCTCACCGTATTTCTGGTCATTTTCACCATCAGCGCACTCGGGGTCAATACCACTTCTCTCGCGGCTCTGCTTGCTGCCGGAGGTATGGCCATAGGTATGGCGCTCAGCGGTACGGTGCAGAATTTTGCCGGAGGAATCATGATTCTGGTCTTCAAGCCGTTCAAGGCAGGTGATTTCATCGAGGCGCAGGGCTACAGCGGTACAGTGACCGACGTGTCCATCGTAAGCACGAAAATCACCACTACGGACAACAGGAACATCATCATTCCCAACGGTTCTCTCTCGAACGGTACCATCAACAATTATTCTCAGAATATTTACCGCCGTCTTGAATGGCTTGTGGATGTGGAATACGGCACCTCGTCAGAAAAGATGAAATCCATTCTCAAGAATATCGTGGATGGAGAAAAAAGGATAGTCCGCGCCCCCGCAGCTCCAGCAGATCCGTCCATTGCTCTTGGAGCATTGAGGGACAGCAGCATCCAGTTTGTCATAAGGGCTTGGGTGAAGAAGGAGGATTACTGGGATGTCCTGTATGACGTGAATGAAAGGATATACAATGATGTGCCTGAAAATGGGATTCAGTTCCCGTTCCCGCAGCTGGATGTTCATATAAATGGAGGGAATTGATTCCCTCCATTTATATGAACAGACGTCTTTCGGGGCGTAGGAGGGCTACAGGCGGGCTATGGTATCGGCAAGGGCGGCCATGTCACATTTCTCTGCTGAATAAGCCTGAGAGAAAGAAAGACCGTCGGAAATCAAGTCGAAACCGAGTCTCAAAGCCATCTCATTCAAAAGTTTCACACTTGCCCCTGCCCAGGTAAACGAGCCGAACGCAGCGAAATGACGGTTCTTCATCAGACGGGCTGACACGCCGTACATGAAACTGTATGCCGGAGGAAATATATCATTGTTATAAGTAGGAGCGCCCACCACCAAAGTCCCGTATCTGAACGTATCGCGATAAGCATAAGAAACATTCTCGGTACACAGGTTATGCATGGCATAGGCCACTCCCCTCTTCTCCAGCTCGGCAGCCAGAGCCTTCGCCGCGCGTGCAGTGTTTCCGTACATAGACGCGTAGACGATGCAGACACCTTTTTCTCCCTCGTAGCGGCTAAGCCTGTCATAGCAGGCCAGGACTTCTGGAATATCCTTCTCCCACACAGGTCCGTGAGTGCTGCATATTCTGGAAATCTCCAAGCCAGACAGCTTCTTCAGGGCTGCCTGTACTGTCTGCCCGTACTTTCCCACGATATTCGAATAATACCTGTACATCTCGTCCCTGAACGCTTCGAAAGTGCTTCCGGCCGCATCGGTACTCCCTGAAAGACGCGCAGAACTATCCGTAATACCTCCGTCAGGAGCTCCGAAAGTCCCGAATGCATCCCCCGAAAAGAGTGTCTTTTCTTCCTGGAAATATGTTACCATCGTTTCCGGCCAGTGTACCATCGGCGTCATATAGAAAGTGAGGGTGCATGAGCCAAGACTGAGGCTCTCCCCGTCCTTGACCACAAGCAGATTGTCGGTTATGCCATGATACCCCTTGATCATAGGGACAGTCTTCGCATTGCACACAATCTTCACTTCAGGATATGCGTCCCTGACTATAGACATGAGGGAAGAATGATCCGGCTCCATGTGATTCACGATCAAGTAATCCACCTTCCTGCCTTCCAGAGCCTTACGGATGTTTTCCATATATTCCGCAGCGAAGTCGGCCTCCGCCGTGTCGATCAGGGCGATCTTTTCGCCGAGGACCAGATAGGAATTGTAGCTTACGCCGAACGGCAGCGGCCACATTCCCTCGAATATCACTTTCCGGAAGTCATTGACTCCGACATAGACTATCTTTTCAGAGATCTTGCACATATTGAATTTCTGTAAAATTAACTGAACGCAAATATACTATTTTATTTTAAAACACCAGAGCCAGACCTATGGTCAGGGCGCTCAGATATGCGTCATTGCGTCTCATGCGCTCAGGCGCCACATAATCGCCCGTATCCGACTCCCCGGCACGCGGATGCGTATAGACTTCCTGAAAGCCCACCAGAAAATCCAGCTTGACAGCCCTGTTCAGCGAAATACGGTATCCAGCCCCTATCTTCCCCTCCGCCGACACCTTTTCAGGACGTTCGAAATCATTGAACCCTATTCCGGCTCCGCAAAAGAGCAGCCATCGGTTTTCCAGAGGATTGTCTCCCGAAAGCCACGTGACCCGCAACGAAAGCGGCACCATTCTCTCCCTCCTGTAAACTCCGCCATACCCAGTAAACAGGGACAGATTCCAGTTCCGGGAAAGATTGATTCCGCATCCTGCCAATATCTGTCCATTGCTGACCGCGCCTGCGGTCAATGACCTCTCGTCCCTCCTGTCTCCGTCAGCGGAAATGAAGTTGAAATGGGAATAATTCATGAACCCCAATACATATGAGGTTTCCATACCGAAGGTGAACAGCGGATAGTCTCTCTCCGGCCTTTCAGAACCGGAACCGGACGCATCAGCCGGCAGCAGACCGCCGGCGAACATCAGACAAGACACTATGATATGCTTCCATTTCATGACAATGCAGTTTCAGAACCTGTATCTGATGCCGAGATGAGGAAAAAGAGAGGCAATCAGCCCCGGCATATGGAAATCCATGCCGACGCCGCCGTATTCATCCTGATGGAAATGAATGCCCAAGGCCGGCTCGAGAGTCAGCGAGATGGAAAACGGCACATTGAAGAGATACTCGAAGCCGACACAGCCAGTCATGGCGGCCATTGCCCCGTACTCCCCATCCATATTCCTTACATATCCCGTGCTGAATCCGGGACCGGCATAAAACCTCATGGATTCTCCGGAATCGAATCTCCTGTCGGCAAATACGTACAGATAGACTATATCGGCGGAAACGCCGGGAAAAAGTTCTTTTCCCGAAAGTACGCATGTCAGGTCGAGATTGGCTGAAACGCACAATATTCCTTCATCGTCCAGCGGCAGATGGATTGCCGCAGCCAATTCATTGCAGGACAGGTTAAGCCCTGCCGACCTGTCCTGCGCAAAGACGGGACAGCATGACAGCAGAACAGCCGATATGATCGTGATAAGGGCTGTCCTACGCATGGTCAGAGATTTTTCTGCATATGCTTCATCCTGTGTCCGAAAAAGTCCCGGTATCCCGTGACTGTAAAACCGAGCCTGAGGTACAGAGCCTCCGCTGCCGGCTTGTCTTCATCCACGATCAGACCTGCGACCTTGAAACCTTCAGATGCAGCCCTTTCCAGCATGGCCTTGAAAAGCATGGAACCGATTCCTCTGGATCTCATCTGCGGATCGACGCCTGCAGAATCGAGATAAAACTCCCCCGCTTCCGTCTCGACAGCTTCTGCGAAACCGCCTCCGGAACCTGTATCAGCGGACAGGGCCTCGAGTACAGGCCTTTTCAATTCCATATACCTCGCTCCGTCGTAGCCGTTCATGGCCCCGACTATCTTTTCCTCTCCGTCGGCAGCTGTCAATACGGCCACTTTCGTGAATTCGTAACTGTACAGGTTTCCCTCGGCTGCCACGAAACCGGCGATGAAAGCCGTGAAATCTTCAAGAGTCTGTCCGGGATGCAGGTCGAGAAAATCCTGTACCGGCCAAGCCATGACCATCAGACGGGCTATGTCGGACGCATCTTCCTTTCTGGCGTCCCTTACCGATATGCTCTCCATAATCTATACGTATTTGAATTCCAGATACGTGGCCCCGACCTCGTCGTTGAAGCTGCCGCCGATGAATGCCACAAGATCGCCGCTGCATATCCTTCCGTTTTCCTTCAGCAGGCTGACAGCATTCCGCACGAAGGCTTCCTTGCTCTCCTGAATCGGAAACTTGTAGCAGTAAATGTCGTATGCCAGAGCCAGCTCCCTCATGGTGAAATCATTGTAACACATGGCATATATAGGCACCTTCGGCCTGAATTCCGACAGATATCGTCCTGTGCGGCCTGTCCATGTATCGAAAATTATCGCCTTCACCGGAAGATCCTGGGTCGCAGCCACAAGTTCCTTTGCCAGAACCGCAGCTATCGGCTTGGATACCATTTCCAGATTCAAATCCAGGGAAATGTCTATGGACTTCTCAGCTTCGGCAGCTATCTTCGACATGGTCGATACGGCCTCCACAGGGTATTTGCCGCTGGCTGTCTCGCCGCTCAGCATGATGGCATCCGTACTCTGGAAAATGGCGTTGGCCACATCCGTCACCTCCGCCCTTGTAGGACGGGGGTTCTCTATCATGGTATGCAGCATCTGCGTGGCTATGATGACAGGCTTTTTCCGGGCGCGGCATCTGTGGATGATCTGCTTCTGGATGAGAGGTATCCTTTCAGCCGGAATCTCCACTCCGAGGTCTCCCCTGGCCACCATCACCGCATAAGTATGGGACAGAATCTCGTCCAGATTGTCTATCCCCTGCTGGTTCTCTATCTTGGATATGATTTTCAGATGGCTGCCGTATGAATCCAGCAGCGTCTGGACCTCTATCAGGTCTTCCTTTCCTCTCACGAAAGAATGGGCGATGAAGTCGATGTCCGCGTCCACGGCCCATTTCACGAACTTCTTGTCCTTTTCCGTCAATGCCGGGAGGGCTATATGGACATTAGGCACGTTCACGCTTTTCTTTCCCTTTATGACACCGTCATTCTGGACCTCGCACAGCAGCTTGTCGTCGTCCTTTCCCGTGATGAAAAGATCCACGGCGCCGTCATCTATGAGGACATGGGAGCCTACAGGGACATCTGAGACGAAATTGCTGTAGCTCGTATAGAGAACAGGATATTTGCAGAGCTTGTCCGGCCCGTTGTGTATCTCTATCCAGTCTCCCTGTCTGGCAATGAAGTCCACGGAATCGTCTTCCATGGCTGTAAGCCGCACTTCCGGCCCCTTCGTATCGACCAGAATGCCTATCTTGTCCGATACCGCCCTGACATTGTCCACTATCTTCTGCGCTCCTTCCACCGAGGCATGGGCGGAATTGATCCTGACGATGTTCATCCCGCTTTCGTAGAGCCTGGTCAGGAAATCGACATCACACCTGAAGTCCGAAATCGTGCATATAATCTTTGTCTTCTTCTCGAACATATAATACCGTTTGCTATATCTTTGCGAATTTAAGAAATTAATTTCGATTTGAAATGATTTTAAATTTTGCCTATGTAAATTTTATCTTCTATTTTTGACATCAGGCAAATCAAATCGGATATGGATTCAGTTGACAATGCAGGAAGGAGCTCGATGCTGCCGCCTCTGCCGGAAAGGATGAGGCCGCAGACTCTCGATGACTACGTGGGACAGAAACATCTGGTAGGCAAGGATGCGGTCATCTGGCAGATGGTCGAGAATGACGACCTGAAGTCATTCATACTGTGGGGGCCTCCGGGCGTAGGGAAGACCACGCTGGCCAGAATCATAGCCAGAACACTGGAAAGGGAGTTCTACACGCTGTCCGCAGTCAGCGCAGGCGTAAAGGAAGTCCGCGAAGTGATAGACAAGGCCAGAAGCGGCTCCATTTTCACCGCTGCCCACTCCCCTGTCCTTTTCATAGATGAAATCCACAGATTCAACAAATCACAGCAGGACGCCCTTCTGGGCGCCGTGGAAGAAGGAGTCGTGACCCTGATAGGAGCGACCACCGAAAACCCGTCCTTCGAAGTCATCACCCCCCTCCTGTCCAGATGCCAGGTCTTCGTTCTGAAACCTCTCGAAGCCTCCGATCTGGACACACTTCTGCACCGCGCCATCTCATCCGATATACTTCTGAAGACAAGGAAATTCGATATCCGCGAGACCGACGCCCTTTTCAGATACAGCGGGGGCGATGCCAGAAAACTCCTGAATATCATTGACCTGCTCACATCCACCTTTCATGCGGACCAGACTGTGGTGATCGACAACAATACCGTCACCTCCAGACTTAACGAACATCTGTCAGTCTACGACAAGGGCGGAGAAATGCACTATGACATCATCTCGGCATTCATAAAGAGCATCAGAGGCTCGGATCCGAATGCTGCCGTCTACTGGATGGCAAGGATGCTGAACGGAGGCGAAGACCCCCTATTCATAGCCCGCAGAATGTGTATTCTCGCCTCAGAAGACATAGGACTGGCTAACCCTAACGCCATGCTTCTGGCCAACGCCTGCTTCAACACAGTACATAATATAGGTATGCCCGAAGCCCGCATCCCCCTCTCCGAGACAGCCATATATCTGGCATGTTCCCCGAAAAGCAACTCGGCATATCTGGCCATAGACCGTGCGATGGCCGCAGCCAAGGATTCCCAGGATGCTCCGGTACCTCTGTACCTGCGCAATGCACCCACCTCCCTTATGAAAGACCTCGGCTACAGCGACGGCTACAAATATGCGCATGACTATCCGGGACACTGGACGGATCTGGAATTCATGCCCGAAAAACTGTCCGGCACCAGATTCTACGACCCGGCTGACAACAGGCGTGAAGCTGAAATGAAAGAAAGGCTCGACCGGCTCTGGCCGAAATACAAGTAGAAAAACCGTTCCGGCAGGAAGACGGCAGGAGAAGTCTAGAAAAGAGGGGTGAAATTCCTGAAAAGCCAGAAAGCGAGGACTATGCCCAGAATGACCCACAGGGCCGGTCCGTGATAAAAAGTCATAACCAGCTTCCGGCAGAAAGACCGGGAGCCGGGAAATATTTTCTCTGCTGCAAGCAGCAATGCATACAGGAGCAGGTACGGTATAGCGATGATTGTCAGGATATTGAAATGCAAGGCGGACACAAAATCCCCGTTCAGAAGACTATGTATGGCCCGCTGGGCTCCGCAGCCCGGACATTCAAGTCCGGTAAGCATGAAAAACGGACATTTGGGCCAATAGACAGAATCAGCCGGATCGAGACAGGAATACAGGAAAATTGCAGCTGTCATAGCCATGGCAGCTGCAATACATACTATAATGATATTCCTGCGCCTTCCGCGATGCCCTACATCAGACATGTGAAATAAGCATCGGTGTTCTCCCACCACATGGCCCAGGAAACTCCGGCTACAATCAGGATGATATATGCCAGATAGAAAAGCAGGGTCAACCCTATGCCCCACAGAGACCAGTTTCTGGCCTTGCGGGAATATTCCCAAGCCTCCTGCAGCCTGCCTGCATTCCAGGCCGGATCCACCTTCGCGGCGTAAACTATGCCTACCACACCGAAAGGTATGCAGCAGCACAGAGTCACGATTATGGACAGAGCCATATGCGTGGAGGGTCTTCCTGACTTGGACGGATAAGCGGTCATCGGGGCGGTCTGGTCGGCTCCGCATTGAGTGCAGAAGCGCGTCCCGTCCTGAAGTTCGGTTCCGCAATTCTTACAAAACATCTCCGAGTCTCATTTTATATGGCACACCGGTTCAAAACAACGGGAAAGACTTCTCCGTGTCCACATACTTGGCCTGGAAAGCCTCGTCGGTCATGGTGAGGATCAGTATGCCCTGAATGAGCATCACTATGCTCCATAAACCGCAGGAGCAAAGGCCCAGAATGAGGGATACGATACCTCCCGTAGTTTTTCCAAGATAGAAATAATGTATGCCGAGAGTACCGAGGAAGATGCCGAGAAGACCGGTCACAAGCCTGTCTTTCTTAGGCTTGGAATTGATCGTCGCCCCGCAATTCGGACAGTACTGCACGTTCTCAGGAACCTTTGTTCCGCATTTCTGACAATAGACATCCTTCACTACAGGCGCACCGCAGTGAGGGCATACTGAAGCGGCATCGGATATTTCCTTACCGCATTCCTTACATTTGATCAATGACATTTTAAGGTTATGTTTTAAATAAATAATGTGTAATAATACTCAATTTTCCTGTCATATGCAAGCGGCGACCGTATAAAGCATCAGAACGGGTATCCGACGCCGAAATGGACGGCGAATCCGTCAGGACGGAACCACTGGGCAGGACGCAGCCATCTCTCCCCGTCGGCTCTGGCAGGATCATGCAGGCGCATGCCCATGTCCACACGCAGCAGCAGGAAATTCAGGTCCAGCCTGATACCTAAGCCCCAGTTGGCCGCAATGCTCTTCGCGAATGTCCGGAGCATAAGTCTCGACTTGTCGCCGTCAGCCCCTCCGGTATCCATGAGGGTCCAGACATTGCCCGCATCGAGGAACAAGGCTCCGTCCACCTTCCAGAACATCTTGAAGCGGTATTCCACATTGGCCTCCAGCTTCATGTCTCCTGTCTGATTGGCTATGATGAAGGTCCTGTCGAGAGGAGCGATGCCTGGACCTACCGACCGGGCCTGCCATCCGCGCATACTGTTTGCGCCTCCCGACCAGAAATGCTTCTCGAACGGAAGGGCAGTCGAATTGCCGTAGGCATATCCTGCCCCGACGAGGAATCTGGTCGCCAAAGCCTGACCGTCGTTCCGTCCGAACCTCCAAGTCTTACCCATGGAAAACTCGGCCCTCACATATTGTGAAAACGGAGTCCGCCATATCATGCCCGCCCCGCTGGAGTCCTTTTTCATCAGAGGCTTGAACGCGCTCAGTATATTTCCGGCTATGTCTATCTGGAATCTGAAAAAATGGAAAGGCGTGCGCGGCACGACATCGGTGTTCGTCGTATAATAGAATATGGCTCCGGACCCGAGGTCGAAGTGATCCTGATACGCATTGCGCATGAAAGGGTCCCGCGACAGGGTGTTGAAGAATGCCTGATCCAGATCGATAAGCCTCACCACATTGAACTGCAACGGATAGACCTGATAGAAGAAACGTCCCCTGACATTGCCGTTATAGCCGTATGATGTGGATATTATGTTACGCGTATATTCCGGACGGCTCTGGTAATTGAACGAAAAATTGATGTCTGTCCGGGGCACGGTGCCGGGAAAGAGGCTGTACGGGAGCAGGAGGAATTTCGGGAAACTCAAGCCTGCCGACACTCCGAATTCGTTCGAGCGGATGGCATCGTTGAACTTGAACTGGAAATTCCCCATGAAACCGAGATTCAGCCACTCGCCTCCCCTGAAGATATTCTTGTGATAGTAGGACAGCTGCGGCGAGATTCCGAACAGGCCTGTAGAATTTATGGACGCCTCCAGATTCAGCTTGAACCCCTGCAGCTTCGACTGGGACAGGTTTATGTCGCAGTCCACGACATTGGTGTCCCTCTGCGTCATCTCCACGTTTACGCTGCTGAAGACGCGCAGGGACGAAAGCCGGTTGTAGGCATTGTTCACCATGTATTCGCTATACATGCGTCCCGGCCTGATCGTATTCAGCTGGGTCAGCACCTTTTCCCTGATTTTCAAGTCTGCCGGATAGGAAATGGCCACCTGCCCTATGGTGAACCGGCACAGAGGCCTTGCATCGGCAGGAGTCTCGTTCCTCGTATAATTGTTCACCCTCATGTCGAGCACAGCCGAATCCCTGAAGGAAAGAGTATCGGCCTCGAAGAAAAAGTAGTTCTTGTTGAAGGTATAGAAGCCCCTGTTTCTCATCCAGGTGCTTATCCTCTCGCTTTCTCTCTCCAGCAGACTCTCGGAAAGCGGCACGCCCGGCCTGATCGCCAGAGAAGAGGTATCCCTGTAGAACTCTTCCGCGAACTCTCCTCCCGGGACACTGATATTCAAAGCCTTGATAGGATACTGCTTTCCCAAGGTCACGTCGTAGTTCACATAAGCCCTGCGTTTCCGCACTTCTATCCGGGTGTCCACAGATGAATCGAAATAACCGAGATATTCCAGATGACGCGAAATATTCTCCACAGAGCTCTCCACCATCTCCGGATCGTACACCACCGGGGCGACTCCGATCTTCTGGACGAACTTGTCCCAGCCCTTGCCTTTTCCGTTCGACCAGTTGTAGACATTCAGGAACGGATTCCACCCGAACATGAAATAGGTATTCGGCTTCTGCTTCAGGTAAGGCTCTATAAGACTGATATTGAATGACTTGTCATTAGTCACCCTGATTTTGTTCTTTGCAAGACGGAATTCTCCGTCCTGCAATACTCTTGTCGTACTGCAGGAAACCGCCGCTGCCAGACAAAGGCATGCCGATATCAGTCTTCCCTTACCCATCTGTCCCTGTCATGGAAAATACATCTTTCAAAATTATCCTATAAATTCCAATTAACAAAATTTATCGTCCGATTATTAGGAATGACGGATATAAATCATATATTTGCACCCGAAATCCGCGGATCCGGCTCAATCGGATTGCCGGATTTCAGGCAAACCGGTTAAACTGCATATATAGAAATGAAGAACAAGTACATTGATCTGATTGACCAGACTTTCGAGTTCCCGCAGGATGAATTCAAGGTAGAGGACGGAGAACTTTATTTTCACGGAATAAACATGATGGACATCATCAACCAGTACGGCACCCCTCTGAAGATAACGTATCTCCCGAAAATATCCTCGCAGATACAGAAGGCCAAAAGGATGTTCAACGTAGCCATGGCCAAGGCCGACTACAAGGGCAGCTATCACTATTGTTACTGTACCAAGAGTTCTCATTTCGAATTCGTGCTGAGAGAAGCCCTGAAGAACGACATCCACATCGAGACATCATCGGCCTTCGACCTGAATCTGATTGAGGCACTGGAGGAAGAAAAGGCAGTGGACAGGGATCTGTATATCATATGCAACGGCTTCAAGAAACCGGCCTACATCGAAAACATAGCGAATTTCGCCAATTCCGGATGGCACAACATCATCCCGGTGCTGGACAACATGCATGAACTCCAGGATCTGGACACTCTTGTGAACGTACCTATAAACATAGGCATCAGGATAGCATCCGAGGAGGAGCCGAATTTCGAATTCTATACTTCAAGGCTGGGCATAAGGTACAGCGACATCGTCCCGTTCTACGAGAACATAATCAGCAAGAGCAGCAAGTTCCATCTGAAGATGCTGCATTTCTTCATCAATACCGGTATCCGCGACACTGCATATTACTGGAACGAACTCGCCAAGTGCGTGAACGTGTACTGCGATCTTAAGATGATATGCCCCGAACTCGACTCCCTTAATATAGGAGGAGGCTTCCCTATCAAGAATTCCCTGGCCATGGACTTCGACTACGAATATATGGCAGAAGAAATCCTTCTGCAGATCAAGACCATGTGCAACGCACGCGGAATACCGGAGCCTAACATCTTCACCGAATTCGGCAGCTTCACTGTCGGGGAGTCCGGAGCCACCATATTCCAGGTTCTGGACATGAAGCAGCAGAACGACAGGGAAAGATGGTACATGATAGACAGCTCTTTCATGACGACTCTTCCAGACACATGGGGAATCAAACAGAGATTCATCCTCCTGCCTATCAACAAATGGAATGAAAAATACCAGAGGGTCTTCCTCGGCGGGCTTACATGCGACAGTCAGGATTACTACAACGCGGATTCCCACGCAAACGCCATCTTCCTGCCTATCATGGAAGACAGGAAAGATCCGCTGTACATAGGATTTTTCCATACGGGAGCCTATCAGGAATCCATCTCCGGATTCGGAGGACTCCAGCACTGCCTGCAGCCGGCTCCTAAGTACATCATCATCGACAGGGACGAGAACGGAGAGTATTCCACCAAGCTGTTCACCAAGGAGCAGACCTATAAATCCATGCTCAAGATTCTGGGGTACTGATGATTTCCAATGCCGAAATAAAGCGTGTAAGATCTCTCGCGCAGAAAAAATACCGCGACATGTACGGACTTTTCACCGTAGAGGGGGAAAAACTCGTGGACGAGGCTCTGCGTTCAGGTTTCCAGGTCGAGAATGTCTACAGGAAAGATGAGATCGGCGAAGAAGCGATGTCGAGGATCACGATGCTTTCCTCCCCTTCCCCGGTTCTTGCGGTTGTCCGGAAGCCGGACAATACCGGCATTGCAGGTGAAGACCTGCACTCGGTAATCGGTCGGAAGGGGCTTTATCTGGGACTTGACGTCATCAGGGATCCGGGAAATCTCGGGACTATAGTCAGGATAGCCGACTGGTTCGGGGTCGATGCGGTACTGGCGGCATACGGTACGGCGGACATTTTCAACCCGAAGACTGTGCAGGCTACGATGGGGGCGGTTTTCCGCGTCCGTTTCGTCTATACCGACCTGAAAGCTGCCGCCAAGACCGTTATAGACAGAGGCGGACAGGTCTACGGAACCTTCATGGACGGGAAAAACATCTACAGGACAGAGCTTAAGACCGGAGAAGACTGCCCTGTGATGGTCATAACCGGAAACGAAGCGGACGGCATATCCCCTGAAATCTCCGAAACGGTTTCAGAAAGGATTGCCATCCCGCCTTATCCTGCCGGCGACTCCGGTTCAGAGTCTCTGAATGCGGCTGTCGCCACCGCCGTAACTATAGCCGAATTCCGCCGCCTGTCCCTCTATTGACGGATAGTATGCTCTCATCACGCGGCGGAGCTGTATCTGTCCCATACCGGTAGATGCATTGATGCCATTGTCCATAAGGACAGCCACAATCTTGCCTGTGAATGATTTTTTCGTACCTACGGTGATATCTGCCTTCGCTGTAGACGGATCCGGAGCAGAGGTCTCCAAAGCTATGGCGACATCAGTAGAGCTTTCCGCCGCAGTCAGATCCTAGCAGTGACCTGAACCGGCCTGAGAGAACTGACAGTAGTGCTGAACCGGTTTCCTTCGAGGACTTCCCCGTTCGCATAGAAAGTCCCGAGGTCGGTGATATCCTCACCGTCGGCATTCACAAGCGTCAGTACGGAAAAGTCGCCCCCGTCGCTGTAGATGGATTCCTTGGATACATGGAGAACCGTACCCGCCAGATTGGCAGGGTCTGCGGCAGTGACACTGATTTCAGGAGAGGTCACATCGCGGTATTCGGCATAGAATGTGTATGTTCCCGGGACGTCTGTAGAAAATCGAGGAGATTCCAGAACCTGCTCCCCGTCCGCGGAAACGAGCCGGATGACGGCCGAGGATGTCACATCCTCCAGAGTGGAATTTTCGATAACGGTAAATTCGGCAACAGAACTGCCGTCGGCCAGAATTGATTTCGGGGCAGATGAAAGAGTGATGGAAATTTCATTTACGTTCTCCCCCCCCCCGTGCCGGTTTCACAGGATGTCACGGCAGCCAAAACCGACACACCGAAACATAATCCGAAAAAATGATTTAATTTTTTCATATAAAACTGCATTGCAGTTAAAATTCGTAACAAAATCTACGATATTATCTATAATTCGTAATCCAAATCTTAATCTGAATCGTACAAAAATAATGAAATTATCGAATAGACAATTTTATTGCCCGAAATCCGGGCAATATTATCATCACTCCCCTCCTGAATGCAATTTATTTTCTCATCATACAAGACTAACCGTCAGCCCAGCCTTAAGGCGTGATGACAAGAACTCTATGGCCTTGACTTTGTCTTTGGTAGAATTAGGCAGGGTGATCCAATAACCGTCATCTGTCTGAACCTGGCCATTATATTTTTTGAACCTGGTGACGCACTCTTTTCCGGAAAATTCCAGGCATTTCTGCCGTATGAGTTCCAGTCCCATGTATTTCAAGGTCTGGACATATACGTCCTTGGCACTTCTGGCTCCGATATATGTAGCGTCAGGAAGTCGGACCAGGATACTTTCAGAACTTTGCCGGGACTTTACATATTGCTTACTGCTTACCGGGACAATATCTTCTCCGATTTCCACATCAAAGTCCAGTCCAGCTATATTTTTTATTGACATCAGTTGCATATATTTCTGGGAACTGTCGCTCTGGACATTTACGTACCATCCTCCGCCGATCCCCTTCATATAATCTTCATACTGCGGATACGGGACCTTGGTCAAAAGCGGCAAATGGCCGATTTCCAGGTTGGCTTTTCTTATATTGTCAACACCTATTTTCCTAAGGGCTTCTATATATGTTGTCGTGACATTCTTATAGCAGATAACGGTTCCATCCTTGAACGTTACTCGCAAAATCTTCTTTGGAGCCCGTGTAGTGGCCTTGTCTTCAGTTTCCATAACGGATGAAAATTATTTTATGCGTTGAATCCTTGTTCTTTGGCCATTTTGGCTATCCTCAATGCTGTCAGAGCCTGTTTCAATGACTTGAAAGGTTTGTTTTGCGAACGCAAAGTGCCGAAATTATACGCAGAATGACGGTCGATCGGAGTCATGGCATTATTGGATTTAGCCCAGTCGGCCAAAGCGAACCAATACTGTGCCGGGTATGATTCCGCTTCTTTGATCTTGTTCTGCTGCGATTCATTCAAGAAGGAGCCGTCTTCATTGATTTCTTTCTGTAAATATTCTTCGCTGAATTTTTCGATATCCGCGAGTTTCAATTTAAGCCGGCTCCAGCAGTCTGTCTTCTTGGACCATTCGCTGACATTCGAAGACTGTAACCCTGTCGCCGTTTCAGTCAAGTGCTTCCATACAACCGGCACAAGGAGTTCGATTTTCCTTGCGACTTCCGGCTGGACTTCCTGATGCTCCCAGATATACGTAAAATCAAGATTTCCTTCCGAAAGAATGGAAATAGACGACATGATGTATGCATTCATATTGGCTTTGTATCCCCCCAGATCCTTTGACCTTACAATAGCATCAATCGTATTGAACAATATACACTCTGCGATAATTCTCTTGTAATATGCAGGAGTAATGACAGGTCTGTCTTTTTTGATTTCCGCTACGAAAGTAACATAGTTCCGTTCCGCACCTTTGCAGACATCGTATGGACGCTGGCGCCATGAGACTTCATATTTTGCTATATCAGTTTTGGTGACCTTCTGGTTTTTCGGATATTCTATTCTGAAACTTTTTTCATCATAGCCATTCAGCTGGGCAAGTTGATCCAGATACTGACCTCGGGTACGTTCAAAATACCATTTGCAAACCGGCTTATTACTTCCATTAGGAACCCATATGGAGCGGCTGCAGTTTTCCATATCGACCAGATACTGGTCATTTGCGGACAAATCAGAATTCTTAATGGCAGTCTGGCTATTGGCAGAAACTGAAATGGATTTGACTATTTCATCGGCATGGGCAGTATCCTTGATTACACTCACTTTCATAGGCACGAAAACTTTTGACAAATCGACCGAGCGGTCAGAAAGAGATGCTGCTATGGAAGCTGTCGTCTGACCTCCGTTTACGATCTGCCAGTCATATAAGCGCGTTATGTAAAGCGTACCGTCATTTTCGGTAAATTCCACTTCGCTCGCTGTTGTAGATATTCCATTATTGAATGAGAAAAACATATCCGGCCTTTCACGCAACGTCTTCCTGATTTCCTTGTTCACCTTACCTTTGAACTGAAGGAAAGTCCTCACATTCTTTTCGAGAAGAGCATGCTGGTATTGCTTGTATATTCTGGCCAACGTCTTGCCCGGGATTATGGCCAGATAGGCATCCACATACGGATTCTGCTCATTCATTTTCAGACATTGTAATTCTGTATTGTAATTTGTAGGAAAATCTATTTCCACCTTTTCTTTTCCGGCCCTGATATTATGCTGCTGGTAAACCCGCTGCATGTCCCATACAATATATTCTATGATATATTCCCCATCGTCGCTTTCCACCGAAGCCGGAACAACACCCGGGTCTGTCAGACCGTCCGTAAGGAAGAACACCCGCAACTGACTGATGTTTCCCTTCGAACTCTGGACCAGCCTCACCACTTCCTCCACTTCACCGTTGCGGTCATTGTCGGGGATATTCTGCAATAATGTACCATTAAGGGAGTCCCTGTAAAATTTCATGATGTAATTAAAGCCCTGATACACTTTAGAGTCATTGATTTTACCTGCAATTGTATCTGCTTTCTCGAAATAAAACAGATCCAACGACTCTGCCTCGGAATTATAATCATAAGCACTGATGCGGCATCTTGATTTCCTGTAATTGCATCTGATCGGGGAAATCACCTCCCCGCTATCCGACATATAGTCCAGAATACTCTGGACAATTTCTGATTCATAATCAGTACCCGACAATTCAGCCGAAGTTCTGGCCGTGTCAATGAAATCCTGAGCGAATTCTTTCAGATTCATGGTATGTAGTTTTAGTTACTGTAAAAACTTGTGATGTTTCAGAAGGTTATGGCTGCCTATGCCTTCAATTTTTCAAATTTAACTATTTTCATACTTTTTTCCTATTTTTGTGTCATGGAAAAAAATACTGGAATATCTGTAGACGGATACGGTGCAATAGATTGCGATGATGTAGTCAAGTTCTTTCGGAAAGAACCCGAAAGCAACAAATTGGCTGCAATTACACATTTCCTGCATAACCGCAAAGAAAGCAGGAAATATGTTCGCGATACCGCCATATCAGGTATCAATAAGTATCTGGAATCTCTGCCTGAACCGGAAAAATTCATCAATATTCTGAACGAAGGAGGTGTAAAGGATCTCTTTTCAGGGTTTATGGATGTTCCTTTTCCTGAACCGGAAAAACCTGACTTCACTTTTATCGACCTGTTCGCAGGAATGGGCGGATTCCGAATCGCAATGCAGGAAAACGGCGGCAAATGCGTCTTTTCTTCCGAATGGAACAAATATGCCCAGACAACATATCTGGCGAACTTCGGTGAAATGCCTTTCGGTGATATTACAACAAAGGAAGTCAAGTCATGCATACCGCAACGATTCGATGTACTTTGCGCAGGTTTCCCATGCCAGCCGTTTTCCATTGCAGGCATCTCGAAGAAAAAGAGCCTTGGCAGAGAGACGGGCTTCAAGGACAAAACTCAAGGCACTTTATTTTTTGATGTTGCAGAAATAATAAGCAAACACAGGCCAAAGGCATTTTTTCTGGAAAATGTAAAGAATCTGGTTTCTCATGACCATGGCAACACATTCCGTATAATAAAAGGAACCTTGGACGAACTTGGATATCATGTTTTCCATAAAGTCATGGATGGAAAATACTTTGTCCCGCAACATCGCGAACGGATCATGATTGTCGGTTTCAAGAAAAGATTGTTCAAATCGGATTGTTTTTCATTTCCGGAAGTCGACGGCACTACACCGGCTGTCCGGGATATACTTGAGACAGACATTAATCCGAAATATACATTAAGCGACAAGCTATGGACATATTTGCAGAACTATGCCGAAAAACACAAGGAAAAAGGAAACGGATTCGGGTACGGGCTGGTAGATCCGGACGGAATTACAAGAACACTCAGCGCGCGGTATTACAAAGACGGTTCGGAAATACTGATTCCGCAAGGTGAAAATAAAAATCCTCGCAGGCTTTCGCCACGGGAATGTGCCAGACTGATGGGATACCCTGACACATATCGGATAGACATCGTATCGGAAGCACAAGCGTACAGGCAATGCGGAAATTCCGTAGTAGTGCCTCTTATAACTGAAGTAGCGAAAAATCTTGTCAATACTTTGCTTGAATTATGAGTGATATTTGCCAATATGCAATAAACCAGGTAAATTCATCTGCTGACGCATTCTGTAGATTCATCACAGTCAATGATACAGGAGAGAACGGTTCACATCAGTCGGGTTTTTATATACCGAAATGCGCTGCCAGGCTACTCTTCGATATTCCCGGTGTCAAAGGAAAGAATAAAGAGAAATTCGTAAAGATATTATGGCAGAATTCATTCACTACGGAAAGCAGGTTCATATACTATGGGCAAGGTTCAAGAAATGAATACAGAATCACAAGGTTCGGCAGGAATTTCGAATTTTTGAATGAAAACAATGTCGGGAATCTTCTTGTCATATGCAAAATATCTGACGACTATTATACTGGAATAGTTTTGGAACGAGACGAAGATATTGATGACTTTCTGGCCTTCTTCAATCTGAATCCTGACAAGACTAACCAACTCATACAGAAAACGGAATCCTTCCCGCCTGACCGGCAGCTGGAAATCGAGATTGATACACTGGTTTCAGGATACAGTGATTTTCCAGGCACAGAGGAGATGGCAGAACTTGCATGTATGCTTTACAACAAAAGCTGCAATATATCAGAAATGTCGATAATAAATTCTCCGGACATAATACTTAAATGGATTGATACCGAATATAGGATTTTCGGCAAAATGGAAGAACGGCTCTACAAGCCGGTATATTCGTCCGCATTTCCAGATTGCCAGGCACTGATATCGTTTTCGAACAGGATTCTGAACAGAAGAAAGGCCCGTGCAGGAAAATCCCTGGAAAATCATCTGGCAAGAATATTCAGGATCAATGGGCTCAAATTTTCTTGTCAGGCCGTTACTGAAGACAATAAAAAGCCTGACTTCATATTTCCGGATATAATGAAATACCGGAATATGATTTTCCCTGCGGAAGGATTGACATTTTTAGGAGCCAAGACAACATGCAAGGACAGGTGGAGGCAGGTCCTCAATGAGGCAGACAGAATCAGACACAAATACCTGTTCACGCTGCAACAAGGCATATCAAGTAACCAACTCAAGGAAATGAAACATGAAAATCTCTCTCTAGTCGTACCAGAAGCCTACAAAGCCAGTTTTGACAAAAAATATCATGACAATATCCTGACACTAAAAGAATTCATTTCCGAGGTCAGATCCAAGCAAAACAAATTCTGTATCTGAAGACCCAAAAAATTATGAACACTGTTGAACCGGTAAGCCTGAAAGAACTGATAGTGACCGATTTCCGGGCGCTGATGAGCTACAGGGTCAGGAAAATCCTGATGATCTGCAGCAATTACGACGCATTCATTCTCGAGGAGGACGGGCAGATAGAGACCCAGATATACAAGGAATACATAGAACTGAACCTGAGCAATCCTCCGCAGTTCGTTTGGGTGACCTCCTCAGCCGAGGCCGAAAAGGCTCTGGACAAGGACAGCCATATAGACATGGTAATATGCATGTATAACGACAAGGACAGGGGGATATTCGACTTTGCCCGGAATCTCCGGTCGCGGAGCTCCGACAATCCTCTGCAGAAGCATATCCCGTTTATCCTGCTGACGCACTTTTCCAGAGAAATACACCGAAGACTCGAAAAACAGGACAGGTCTTCCGTGGACTATGTCTTCAGCTGGAACGGGAACGCAGAGCTCATCGTAGCCATAGTCAAGCTCTACGAAGATCAGATAAATGCTGAAAACGATATTTTGAAAGTGGGTGTCCAGGCCATCCTGCTGGTAGAAGACTCCGTCAGGTACTATTCCACATACCTGCCCGAACTGTACAAACTTGTGCTCAAACAGAGCGCGGAATTCCTGAAAGAGACACTGAACGACAAGCAGCGCAAGCTGAGGAAAAGATCCCGGCCGAAAATATTGCTGGCCACGAACTACGAGGACGCTGTAAACACTTTCAGGAAGTACAGGAACAACATGCTCGGCATCATATCGGATGTCGGCTTCGTCCTTCACAAGAACGACCCGCAGGACAGCGAAAAGGCCGATGCCGGGATAGATCTGGTAAGGCTTGTCAGGAATGACGACCCGTACATGCCGGTGATTCTCCAGTCCTCGCAGGGAGATATGGCCGCCGTGGCGGAAAAACTGGGTGTGGGCTTTCTGAAAAAGTATTCAAAGACACTTATCATCCAGCTCTCGGAATACATCAGGGAAGAATTCGAGTTCGGGGACTTCGTCTTCAGGGACAAGGACAGGCAGGAATACGGCCGTGCGGCCAACCTCAGCCAGCTGGAGGAATGCATCCACACCATACCTGACGATGTGCTTATCTACAACACGTCGAGGAACATGCTTTCAAAATGGTTCTTCGCCCGCGGCCTTTTCACTCTGGCGAATCAGTTCAAGTCCGTGCATGAGAATCATTTCGCCACCACCAAGGAACTGAGGGACTATGTATCCCAGCAGATACACGATTATCATGCTCTGAACGGACGGGGAATCATCGCCCACTTCGACAAGAACACCTACGGGAAATACATCTGGTTTTCCCGTGCTGGCGAAGGCTCTCTCGGCGGCAAGGCCCGCGGACTGGCTTTCCTCAATACCCTAATAGCGAAATACAGGCTCACGAACAGATATGAAGGGGTGCAGATTTCCACTCCCCGCACATTGGTGATAGCCACCGACTATTTCGACAGGTTCATCATCGAAAACGATCTCCAGTATGTCATAGATGCGGATATCTCGGACGATGAAATACTTTCCGAATTCGTCTCATCGCGTCTGCCTGAAGATCTGGTAGACGAACTCAAGACATTTCTGAAGACAGTGGAGACACCGCTGGCCGTCAGATCCAGCTCGAAACTCGAAGACAGCAATTACCAGCCGTTCGCCGGGGTGTATTCCACCTACATGATACCTCTGACCGAGAACAAGGATCAGATGCTCCGCCTGCTCCGCAAGGCCGTCAAAAGCGTCTACGCCTCCGCCTTCTTCAACGGAAGCCGCTCCTATATACATACTACGGGCAATCTGCTCAGCGAAGAGAAAATGGCCGTCATCATCCAGAGCATTTGCGGAAGCGCACACGGCGACCTGTATTATCCGATGCTGTCTGGCGTGGCCAGATCCGTGAATTTCTATCCGATAGGAAAGGAAAAGCCGGAAGACGGGGTGGTGAATCTGGCATTCGGCCTCGGCAAGACAGTGGTGGACGGAGGAAACACCCTCCGCTTCATTCCGAAATACCCGAAAAGGATTCTCCAGCTGTCCGATATGAAAATCGCACTGAATGACACCCAGAAGACGATGTATGCACTGGATCTCCGTCCGGGGGCCTTTCTCCTGTCCCGTGACGATGCAGTCAATCTCGTCAGACTCCCCGTATCGGAAGCGCTTAAAGGCTACGACCATCCGGAGCTTGTGGCATCCACGTTCAGCACGGCTGACAACAGGATGGTTCCGGGCATAAACGCTGTCGGGCCGCGGATCATCTCGTTCGACTATATACTGAAATACGGAAGATATCCCCTCGCGCAGGTATTGTCCGACCTGCTGCACATATGCAGGGAAGAAATGATGTGCGATGTGGAAATGGAGTTCGCCATGGACGTCATACCGGAAGATCCGGCACAGAAATGCGTCATCAAGCTGCTTCAGGTAAGGCCTGTAGTGGATTATGCTGACGAGCAGGCCATTTCCGTCGAACAGGCCGAAACCGAGATGGAACATGTGTTCATCAGATCCTCGAATGCTCTCGGAGCAGGCGAAATCAGGGGAATTTCCCATATATTATATGTAGACCCCGATTCTTTCGACAGTGCGAGGACGAAAGAGATGGCTGAAGAAATCTCGCAGATAAACAAGGAAATGAAAGCAAGCGGCAAATCCTATCTTCTCATAGGGCCGGGACGATGGGGCTCATCAGATCCGTGGCTCGGGATTCCGGTACTGTGGAGCAACATTTCCGAAGCCAGGATAATAGTGGAATGCGCCATCCCGGGATACAGGATAGAGCCGAGTCAGGGTACGCATTTCTTCCAGAACATCACTTCACTGGGGGTCGGATACCTGACCATAGACACTGTTCTGGACGGAAAGGCGATGGACTGCGCCTTCATAAAAAGTCTGAACTGTATCAAAGAGGGAAATTTCACCAGACTGTATGAAGCTCCCGCTTCAATGACCGCATGCATAGACAGGAAATCGAACAAGGCAGTGATAGGAACTATGAAATGAATCCGGCATTGTCCGGAACGGACACCTGAAAAAAAACGGACCATGACAGGAATATTGAAAAAACTTATCGACATTTTCGCCCTTTGTTCAGGGCTCATCGCATTGGTATTCACCGTCACGGCGGGGAATATTTTCTGTATGATTTCGGGCATTCTGGGAGCCTGTTATCTGCTCTATGCCGTCATCCTCTTCTTTTTCATGAGGATAGAATTCGACTGGAAGCTGATTCACGGCAATTTCCTGCGGAAAGTGATCTGCCTCGTCGTGCTGCTGCCGTTCACTCTGACATATTGCATCATGCCGGTCGTGTCGGATCCTAAGGAACTGGCGTATGACGGGCTGATATACAGTCCTGAAGATGAAGAGCTCGGGGAAGATATCAGACAGAGACAGAAATCGCCCGGACTGTTCTGGGCCGTTTATCTGCATTTCGTGGATCCGGGAAACCAGACCATGAGCACGACCGCTTCAGGCAGGGCTGCGGCAGGTGCGGCCGCGATTCTCGGCATTTTCCTTCTGAACGGGCTGCTCGTTTCTTCAATCATAGGGTTCATCGACAAACGGAAGGACTGGAGGATGAACGGTGAAATACGTTACAGGGCCGGTGATTTCGGCAGGAACCGTTTCGCAATAGTGATCGGCGCGAACGAGACAGCTGCCGCCGTGATACGCAATCTTCTTTCACCCAGAAAGAAAAATGACCTTAACTTCAAATGCGAGGGGTACAACAGATACATACTGCTCCAGACATGCCAGGAGCCGGAAACGGTCAGGAACAGGCTTTCATCACACCTTACAGACAGTGAACTGAGAAAAGTCATCATCTACAAGGCGTTCCGCGACTCGAGGGCTGAAATCGGGAAACTGTTTCCGGACCATGCCACTGAAATCTACGTTCTCGGCGAGTCTACCGCCAGAGAAAGCAAGGAGCCGTCGCACGACACGCTGAACATGAGATGCGTCAGTCTTCTGGCGGACACCTTGAAATGCGGGAAAAGGAAAGTATGCAAGGTGCTTTTAGACTATCAGACCACATATTCCGTGTTCCAGTTCGCGAATATACCTGAAAATGTGAACAGCAAACTCGATTTCATTCCATTCAACAGATACGATTCCTGGGCACGGGAAGTATTGGTGGAATGTCGGGCGGTCTCTGACTGTTCCGACGGCAGGACAGTGCATTATATCCCTTTGGACGGACACGGCATAGGGTCTGATTCGGACAGATACGTCCACTTCATAATAGTCGGGATGTCGCAGATGGGAATGGCCTTGGGTATAGAGGCCCTCCATCAGGCCCACTACCTGAATGCCGGGAAAAGAAAGAGCAGGATTACTTTCATAGATGCAGAAGCCGATACGGAGATGGATTTTTTCAGGGGCAGATATCAGAATCTTCTTTCTCTGGCGCGGCACCGCTATCTGGATACCGGAATCTGCACATGGATGTCAACAGGCTGGACAGACCCTATGGAGGAGCCCGGATGCCGGTGGAAGCATTTGGACGAAGACGGGAAGAATTTCATGGACGTGGAAATCGAATTCATAAAAGGCAGGATAGAATCCGACAGGGTAAGGGAATATCTGTCCGCGGCCTCGAAAGACAATGATTCGATAATGACTGTCGCCGTCTGCTTCAATCAGGCTCATCAGGCACTGGCAGCCAGCCTGTATCTGCCTGTAGAAGTCTATTCGAAGGCACAGCAGATATTGGTGTACCAGAATGAGAACGAGGATATAGTGAGAAGCCTGAACGAGACAGTGCAGAAGGACAGGAGGTACAAGATGATAAGGCCTTTCGGCATGGAGTACGGATCTTATCTCTGCGACCGGACACAGTATCTTAAGGCTCTGCTGGCTAACGGAATATACGATGACGGGGACAAGAAGATCGACATAAGCGATGCGGAGAGTTATGCAGAATTGCAGAAATCATGGAACAAGCTCCCGATGGACAAGAAATTCTCGAACAGTAATTTCATTGATTCAATATATACCAAACTCCGCGGCATATGTCCTGATGCTGAAGAATATATAACCGACATCAGCAGTCTGCTCCGCGCTCTGGGCGATGACGCTCTGGAAAGAAAGCTGCCGGAACTGATAGAAAAGTACAGTCAGGAACTCGCGATGACCGAACATAACAGATGGAACGTGCAGCAGCTTCTTTTCGGCTACATGCCTTGCAATCCGGAGCAGGACAGGATGTTCGCCGGATTGAATGCGGACAGGAATAAAGCTGCGGCTTCAGGAGAAGAAGAGGCAAAAAAGGCGGCGGAAGCCCGCTTCAAGAAAATCAAGGACGAATACAAGGAAAGCGAGAACCGCATTCATGCGAACATCTGCAGCTACGGACATCTGGATCAGGTGGATTCGGGAGCCAAACCATACGACACGAGCCTGAACGAAGCCATTCCACGGTTTCTCAGGGAGGTAGACATGAAAACGATAACGGACATAAAGAAGGAATGCAATGAAAGAAATCAAACAGCCCTCTGGAAATACTGGAAACGAGTATAAACCGGCTCCGGAAGATACGGATTCCATAGCCCTGCCGGAAACCCTTATCCCTCTGATGGAAAAAATCGCCGAAAACGTCCATGAAGTATGGGCCAAATCCCGCATGGATGAAGGCTGGACATACGGAGAGAGCCGGAATGACACCCTTAAGACACATCCTTGCCTCGTCCCGTACAGCCAGCTGCCGGAAATCGAGAAAGAATATGACAGAAAAACAGCTTCAGGAACATTGAAACTGGTCCTGAAGCTGGGATACAAGATTATTCCTGAAAAGTGATGTCCTACCAGTTGAGAATCCTGGCGAAATCATAGTTTTCAGGATCTTTCACATACTCTTTCGCCGCCTCGTAATCAGCCTCCGTGATATAGTGGGCGATGAATTTGTAGTAGTTCTGCGCAGTGCCGCTGTTGATATCCACCACTCTCGGCGGAATCTTGCCTGTGGCAGGGTCCTGAAGATCCGACAGATAGAGAGGGGATACATTGCCGTAGGCATCCACGTAGACCATGCATCCGGTCTTGCCTTCGCTGTAGAGCTGGTAAACGCCCATTGCAAGCTCGGTGCAGTATGTCAGGTCGTAGGCTACCGGATCCTGGCAGCGTACATCGTAGCCGATCTCTACCGGACGGGTCTTCACCTTCAGGCCGATTTTCTTAAGTTCCTTTTCAAGCAGGTCGTTGAAAAGCACGGCTTTGGAGATTTTCCCGAGTTCCGGATGTCCGTGCTCATCGTAAGTGAAGTGTACGCCGGCCTCGGCAGCCTCTTTGGCCACACCCTCATCGTGGAAGAGTCCTTCCGCAGCCACCACTGTACCATAGTTCACGCCCATGATCTTCCTTTTGAGAATGGAAGAAATGGTGAGCCTTATGATTTTCTCCAGACTGATGCCGGTCTTGTCGAACATCTCCGGAATGATGGTCATAGGACAGTGGGTAGCCTCCCCTATTCCGAGAGCCAGACTGCCGCATGTACGTCCCATGGCTGATATCAGAAGCCAGTTTCCGGATGTGCGTGCATCCTCGTAGATAGTTCTGGCCAGATGCGCGCCTTCGTTCT
This sequence comes from uncultured Bacteroidales bacterium, assembly GCA_944323845.1. Classification (GTDB taxonomy): domain Bacteria; phylum Bacteroidota; class Bacteroidia; order Bacteroidales; family UBA932; genus Cryptobacteroides. Next base: position 76,116 of record CALUUA010000003.1, on the reverse strand, counting down.
TGGCTGAATTATAGCCGAAAGTCGGAGTGTTTGCCGGAAGAGGAAGGTCGTTGTCGATAGTCTTCGGGCAATGGATGTTGGCGATAGGATAGTTCTTGGCTGCCAGGAACTTGGATATCCTGTTGGCCGTGGAAGCAGTATCGTCTCCGCCGATGGTCACGAGCAGTTTTATGTTGTTTTCCTTGAAGAGATCGAGATTGAAATTCTCTTCGAAATCCTTGTCCGTAGGTTTGAAACGGCTCATTTCAAGATAGGAGCCTCCGCGGTTGAAATAACGGTCAGCCTTGAAGAAATCGAGGTCTTCAGTGCGTGCGTTCTTGCTGAAAAGGCCGGAATAGCCGCCGTGAAGTCCGATAACCCTGAAACCGCGGGCAAGAAAAGTCTTGGCCACGCTCATAGAAACTGAATTCATTCCCGGAGCGGGACCGCCGCCACAGAGAATAATCACTGCATCTTTCATAACACCTTAATACTTAAATTTTTATAAAACAATTTACTGATTTTTCCGAGATAGCCGCAATCATAACCTTTTGCGACAGGCGCAAAATTATCTATTTTCGCCCAAAATCCACGAAAAAAAATCGTATTTTTGTAAAATGCATTGCTCCTGCCGGAGCAATGCTTCCGGTTTAGCAGCGGCAGCCCGCCGCTGACGGACATCGCAAAAAACATATTCAACCGATAGCGAAGTGGAAAACGACAAGATAAAGGCAAGGATAGACGAACTCAGGGCCGAGATAGAAGAGAACAACAGGAGATATTACATCGAAAATTCCCCTGTGATAAGCGACTTCGACTACGACAGGATGATGAATGAGCTTATTTCTCTGGAAAAAGCCCATCCTGAATTCATCACGCCGGATTCCCCTACGCAGAAAGTGGGCAGCGATCTGGAAAGCCCCCATACAGGCGCAGGGGCGAAGCCTTCGTCTCCGGCTGACCGGAAACACGAATTCGAACAGTTCCCGCACAAGTATCCGATGCTTTCCCTGGGAAACACATACGATATCCCGGAAGTGGAGGCATTCGCTGAAAGGGCCGTGAAAGGCCTCGGCACAGCCTTCACTTTCTGCTGCGAACTGAAATTCGACGGCACTGCCATCTGCCTGACATACAGGAACGGAAAACTGGCCAGGGCCCTGACCAGAGGCGACGGGGCCATAGGCGATGACGTCACCGCGAATGTGCGGCATATTTCCAACATACCTCAGACGCTTTCCGGCAGCGGATATCCTGAAGAATTCGAGATACGAGGCGAGATTTACATGCCTTACAAGGCCTTCGACAAACTGAACGAGGAAAGGCTCAGGGACGAAGACCAGCCGTTCGCGAATCCGAGGAACGCAGCTTCAGGCTCGCTTAAACTGATAAATCCGGAAGAGGTGGCGCACAGAGGACTTGAATGCACCCTGTACCATATGCTGGGCGAAAATCTCCCTTTCCAGACACATGACCAGGCTCTGAAAGCCGCTGCAGGATGGGGGCTTCCGGTCTCCGACAAGAGAAGGATATGCCGGGACATTTCTGAAATAGAGGAATATATAAACTATTGGGATACTGCCCGCAAGGCTCTGCCGTTCGCTACCGACGGCATAGTGATAAAGATAAACGAACTCCCCTGCCAGAAAGAGCTGGGCTATACGGCCAAGTTCCCGCGCTGGGCAGTCGCATACAAGTTCAAGGCTGAAGATGCTGTCACGAAAGTGCTCTCCATAGATTATCAGGTAGGCCGAACAGGAGCCGTCACGCCGGTAGCGAATCTGGAACCGGTCCTGCTTTCAGGCACTACGGTGAAACGGGCCACCCTGCACAACCGCGAGCAGATGCTTCAGCTCGACATCCGTGTCGGGGATTACGTCCATGTGGAAAAAGGCGGGGAAATCATACCGAAAATCACAAGTGTGGAGCTGGACAAGAGAGGAAACGATACCGTCATGCCGGTGTTTCCAGACAGATGTCCGGACTGCGGTACGCCTCTGGTCAGGGATGAAGGCGAGGCTAAGTATTTCTGTCCGAACTCCGACGGCTGCCCTACGCAGATAAAAGGGAAACTGGTGCATTTCATCAGCCGCAAGGCCATGAATGTAATTGCCGGCGACGCCACTATCGACCAGTTGTTCTCTCTCGGATACGTCAGGACCCCTGCAGATTTCTATGATCTGACCATGGCCGAGCTTCTGACTCTCGAAGGATGGAAGGAAAGGTCCGCAAAGAGGTTCCTCGACAGTCTGGAGGCTTCGAAAAAAGCCGGTTTCGAGCATGTCCTGTTCGCATTGGGCATCCGATACGTCGGGGAGACCACGGCTAAGTCACTGGCGAAGCATTTCCGGGATATCGACGCCCTGATGGCGGCTGACCGCGACACCCTGCTTTCAGTGGATGACATCGGAGAGGTGATAGCCGACAGCATCACAGACTGGTTCTCCAGACCGGAGCATCTCCGCGAAATAGAAAGGCTTCGCGCAGCCGGCCTGAAATTTTCCATGGAAGACATGCAAAAGCAGGCATCGTCCGCTTTAGAGGGGCTGACGATAGTGATTTCCGGGAATTTCAGTGTGTCCCGCGATGAAATCAAGGAAATGATAACCGCCCACGGGGGCAGGAACAGTTCATCCGTAAGCGGCAGGACATCTTTCCTGCTTGCTGGGGAAAAGCCGGGGCCGGAGAAAATCAGAAAGGCTGAAAATCTGGGGATAGACATCATTGATGAAGCCCGGTTCCGGGCAATGATAGCGGACTCCGCCCGGGGGCCGGAGCCGCAAGACGACGGCATTGGTCCGGCGGTGCCGGACCAAAAGGAAAAGAATCCGGTGCAGCTGACGCTGTTCTGAAAAGAAAAAGACATTGCCGGAAACGGCAGGAAAATTCAAGACAATAATATGGAAAAAGGAGAAAGACATACGGTAAGGCACGCGGTTTCGGAAACAGAGACTGCGGACAAGGTGGGCTCGGGCGGACTTCCGGTCTACTCGACTCCGTCGATGACGGCGCTTATGGAAAGGGCGGCTTTCGGGCTGGCAAAGGAGCACGGGTATGATACGGTAGGGACGAGGCTGGAGATTTCGCATCTGAGGGCCTGCCTTCCGGGAACGAGCCTGACCTGCACGGCGGAATTGTCGGAAATTGACGGCAGAAGGCTGTCTTTCCGGGTGACGGTATCGGATGCAGAAGGGGTAATCGGCGAGGGTGAGCATGAGAGGTTCATCATAGATGCCGGTAAATTCATGGACAGATTGACAAAAGGCAAATAAGCGGTACTGCGGATGAAAAACCCTCTGGAAAAGCTGAGACGCGTCAAGAGATTCATGACTGAAGATATCTGGAATCTGGATATCGAGGAGTTTTCGCGCGCCAAGGCCAGAAGCATCAAATATCTTAAAGTACTGATAATCACCATCAAGACTTTTTCGGCAGAGAAAATTGGGTTCCAGGCCGTGGCCTTGAGTTTTTTCGGGACTATGGCCATGGTTCCGTTTCTGGCGATAGTCTTCGCCATCACCGGAGGTCTCGGACTTGCGGACAAACTGAAGGAACTGCTGTACGAGTATTTCGTAAATTCGCAGGAGACGATAGATATGGTGCTCGGATTCGCGAACAATATCATCGACACGGCGCAGTCGAGCGGCATGGGGTTAGTGAGCGCCCTGCTCTTCGTCTGGCTGGTGTTCTGGATGATGATGTCCGTGGAGAAGGTCTTCAACAATGTGTGGCGTGTGAGAAAGTCGCGGAACATCTTCAAGCGGATGTCGTTCTATCTGGCCATACTGCTGATCGCGCCTTTCGTCATCATGCTGTTTTTCTCGGGTTCGCTGGTCTATACGAACATGCTGAAGGGCATAGGCCTCGGGGTGGCCTATTTCGAATCCATCGCTTCCATTCTGGCCTGGGTGCTGTTCTACGTGGTGGCTACGCTGACCTTTTCAGCCATGTACAAGTTCATACCGAACTACAAGGTCCAGTATTCAAATGCCTTGAGGGCGGCGGCCGTATCCGCTCTGGCGTTCACTCTCCTTCAGTACCTGTATCTGGAAACGCAGCTTTTCGTTACGCGGCTGAACATGGTGTACGGTGCCGTGGCTGCCATCCCGCTCTTCATGTTCTGGATGAATTTCGGATGGTTCATCATACTTTTCGGAGCGGAACTGTCCTATGCGTACCAGCATGTGGACAGCTACAATATAGAATAATGACACTAACTTGAAAAGACTTTCATATGCCTGTATCGGAATTTACGAGAGAAGATTTTGACATCATCGCCAGAGACTATGCCGACCTCAAGGAGGCCGCAAGAAAGCGATGTGCCAATCAGAAAGAACTGGATGTGGTGCAGAAGGCGTTCGACTTCGCCAACGAAGCGCACAAGGGAGTGAGGCGACGCTCCGGAGAGCCGTATATCCTCCACCCTATCGCCGTGGCGAAAATCGTGGTAAGCAATATCGGCCTCGGATACAAGTCCATCGCCGCCGCACTCCTGCATGACGTGGTGGAGGACACAGAATATACCGTAGAGGACATCAGCAACCTTTTCGGAGAGAAGATAGCGTCTCTGGTGGACGGACTCACCAAGATCAAGACCGTCCTCGACAACGAAGACAAGGCTGAAAAGAAAAGCATACAGGCCGAGAACTTCAAGCGTATCCTGCTGACATTGAATGACGATGTCCGCGTCGTCCTGATAAAGCTCGCCGACAGGCTCCACAACTGCCGGACTATAGAGTTCATGCCGGAATACAAGAGAGACAAGATTTTGTCGGAAACGATGTTCATCTTCATTCCGCTGGCCCACAGGCTCGGTCTTTATGAGGTGAAATCGGAAATGGAGGATATCTGGCTCCGCTACAAGGAGCCAGAGGCCTTCAACGAAATTTCCGAGAAGATCAACAGGAACATTTCCGACAAGGAAAAGGAGATAGACGAGTTCATCAAGCCTATCGACGAAGCTCTGCGGAAAGCCGGCTTCGATTTCGAGATCAAGAAAAGGGTCAAGACCCCTTATTCCATATGGCACAAGATAGTGACCAAAGGCATAACCTTCGAACAGATATATGACCTTTATGCCGTAAGAATCATTTTCAACCCCGGACAAGGCTGCACCAAGGACATGGAAAGGGACCAGTGCTACCATGTCTTTTCCATCATCACAGGCATATACAAATACAAGAGCGACCGTATCAGGGACTGGGTCAAACATCCTAAGAACAACGGCTACGAGGCCTTGCACTGTACTCTCATGAGCCACTCCGGCATCTGGATCGAGGTGCAGATCAGGACCCAGAGGATGAACGACATCGCGGAAAAGGGCATAGCTGCGCACTGGGCATACAAGAAAGACGGTTTCGTAAGCGAGAACGAAAGCGAAATGGACAAATGGATCAGCAAGGTGAAGGAAATACTGGTCAACCCTGACGTAAATGCTCTGGAACTGCTGGACATCATCCATAATGACCTCACGAGTACCGATATTTTCGTGTTCACGCCGAAGGGGGACCAGAAAAGCATACAGAAAGGTGCGACCGCTCTGGATTTCGCGTACATGATCCATACCGAAATCGGGAACAAGGCCATCGCCGCGAAAGTGAACATGAAGCTCGTGCCGCTGACTTACGTACTGAAGTCCGGCGATCAGGTGGAAATCATCACGGCCGAAAACGAAAAGCCGAAGAGGGTGTGGCTGGATTTTCTGGTGACGAGGAAAGCCCGGAACATAGTCATGGATTATTTCAAGGGCGAAAGGCAGGAAAGCGTCCGGGTCGGAAAGAAAATGCTGGAAGAACAGCTTTCCGTATTGGGATACAAGATGTCGGACAAGATCGTCTCCCGTCTGCTGGACGGTTATGAGATTTTCGAAGGGGAATCGGACGAGTTGTTCTTCAGGATAGGCGCCGGCATACTCAAGCTCGGCAATCTGGAACAGATTCTGAAAAAAGAGGACGACAGACAGAACGGGAAATGGACATTCCCATGGTTCAAGGGAAAGGAAAAGAAAGACAGCAAATACGTCATCAACGACAAGACGGACATTTCTCACAAATACGTCATAGCCAACTGCTGCAACCCTATACCGGGCGACCCTGTCGTGGGATTCATAGCCTCTGACGGCACGATCACCGTACACAAGAAGTCCTGCAGCGTGGCCAACAGCATTGCCGCAAAGCATGGCGACAAGATAGTGAAGACCCAGTGGGAACAGGATACCGACCAGTCGTTTCTGGTAAGACTGTCTCTGAAAGGCTATGACAGGATCGGCATCATAAACGAGATTTCAAGATATATTTCCCTGGTAATGAACGTGAACATGAGACGGATGTACTTGAATACCGAAGACGGGGTATTCGACGGGTACATCGACCTTTATGTCCACGACAAGGATGATCTGGAAAAGCTGATCCGCCGTCTGGGAAAGATAGAAGGCATCCAGAGCGTGGTCAGGACAGACCTGTAGGCACGACCTTTGAGGCAAAGCCGCGCCTCGGAAAAAACACACAAGCCCGAATGAAATGAAAAGAAACCTATTGTCGCAATATATCCCTCTCATTGCCGCTGTCGCGGCAACGGGAATACTTGTCTTTTCGCCGTCATGCGCGAATACGACCACGCCGCCCAGCGGAGGCCCCAAGGATACGATCCCGCCGGTGCTGTTGAAATATTCCCCGCTGCCCGGGGATACGATGGTGAACAGGCACAAGACCCATATATCACTTACTTTCGATGAATTCGTGGTCGTGAAGGATGTCCAGAGCCTCTTTCTCTCCCCTCCTCTGGAAAAGACTCCGAAATACAGGATGAAGGGGAAAACCCTGATAGTGTATTTCGAATCCGATCTGGACTCGAACAAGACATACGTCCTGGATGTGACCAATGCCATCGCCGACAACAATGAAGGCAACATGTACCCCGGCTACGCCATGGTATTCTCCACCGGCAAGCATATTGATTCCATGATGGTGACAGGCATAGTGCAGGACTGCAACACGCTGATTCCTGTCAAGGGCGCCACGGTGATGCTGTATAAGGACCATTCCGATTCCGCCATTTTCAAGCATCGTCCGGATGCCGCCATCAAGACCGATGACTGGGGATATTTCTGCCTGAGGAACATTCAGGATACGGTTTACAGGATGTATGCCGTCATGGATATGAACAACAACAATATCTATGAGGCCGACAACGAGCAGGTGGCGTTCATGGACACCCTGATACGGCCTGTGACCAAGGTGAACGATTCCCTGCCTGAACTCATGAAATATGTCATGACCGACACACTGGCATGTCTGGCGAGAAAGACGGAATACGAGTTGAACCTGTTCAAGGAAGTGCCATCCAAGCAGCTGATAGTAAATAAGGAGCGCATAGGAGAAAGGACAGCATACATCACATTCATGGCTCCTGATGCGCAGATAGATTCCATCTGGATGACAGGAATACCGGCCGACAAGCTCATAACCCAGTTCAATCTGGAGAAAGACAGTCTGGAAATCTGGGTAAATGACTCCAGACCGCAGCCAGACACGCTTTTCCTTAATGTCAACTACATGAAAACGGATACTCTGGGAAATCTGGTGCCTACGTTGGAGGAAATAAAACTGACCAAGCCGAGACAGACTGCAGCCGCGAAGAGTTCCAGAAAAGACATCAAGAAAGAAGACACGACCACCGTCTTCACCATTGACGCCAAGCCTGAAAACGTAGAGCAGTACGGATTCGTGCTGGAATTCAAGTTCCCTCTGGTGGAATCAGCGTTCGACTCTCTCGAATTCCGTTATCTGAATCCGAAACAGCAGGAGTTTGCGGACACCTACACCGTGGAGCAGGACAGCCTGAACATAAGGAAATATACTGTAAGGCCGACCTCGAAACTTCTGCCGGGATACGAATACTACCTGAAAGTCCCGCATCGCAAGTTCAAGGATATAAACGGGTTCTACAATGACAGTTCCGAAGTGAAGGTGATGCTGCCGAACGATGACAAGTTGAGCTCCCTCTCGCTTGTGCTTACAAATGTCCGGAACAAGTACATCGTAGACCTTCTTAATGAAAAGAGAGACCAGATCCTGCGCTCATTCACTGTCGACACTGACCAGACCCTGCTCTTCCCGTACATAAAGGCCGGAAAATATTCGATAAGGCTTACCGAGGATCTGAATCGCAACGGGATGGTGGATACCGGCAATCTTCTCGAGCACAGACAGCCGGAGAAAGTGAAATTCTACAAACTGGAGGACGGTGAGACTTATATCGAAATCCCGGAAATGACAGAACTGGAACAAAGCATAGATGTGGGTGAAATGTTCAAATAAGAATATGGGCAGAAACTTCAAGCATAATTTATCGGTATGGCTGCTGGTTTTCCTGGCGGCCGGTCAGGCATGGGCGCAGCTGCCCCCGGGAATGTCCGTGGAAGAGGAAAACGGGCAGGAAGTGACCGACACATCAGGGCTTGACATAGAGACAGTCGATATAGATTCCTTGAGCGACAGCTATCTGGACAGTCTTGACCTGAGCCGGGACATTCCCATAAACGATTACACAATGATCGGTTTCCAGTATGGTGTGGGACTCAGCCAGGTAAGCTGGAATCCTTCCATGCAGCAGAAATTCAGGTTCATACCGGTGAATTTCGGTTTTCTTTACACCAGATATGGAAAGATGTTCGGGTATATGCCTTATTTCGGCATACAGGCCGGTATTTTCTACGGACAGGAAGGATACCAGTTCGAAGAAGATGACGAAGGCTATACGCCGACAGTGGAAGGAGCTACAGGAGCCGTCATGGATGTAGTGGAAATCCCCGTGATGGCGCACTGTCACTTCGATTTCTGGAAAATGAAGCTGATGGTGAACCTCGGCCTGTACGGAGGCTACAGGCTGGGTATCCACCGCTACGGTGAGAATGTCCCGGATGAGATCAGGAACGATTTTCTGGATACGGACCTGAGGTTCGACTACGGCATCAAGGGCGGCGCCGGCTTCGCATTCATCTTCGACCCGATAGAAATACATTTCACGGCTATGTACAAGCATTCTTTCGGGTCTCTCTACGAACCGGACCACTACAGCGAATATTATTACCGCTTTGCCTATCCGACAAATTTCGTTTTTTCGGTAGGAGTGCATTTCCAGCTGACAAAGCGTGTAGGCAAGACCAAACATGCATTGAGGCGTGAGGCTCAGGAGCATCTCGGACTGATCCGCGCCATACAGTCAAATGTTCCGGCAGAAAACGGTGGCGGGCCGGCTGCGGAATGAAAAATTTTACCGGCATGAAGACAAATGAAGTGAAAGCAGGGAATGTCATCATCGGAGGCGGACATCCCATCGTGGTCCAGACCATGTGCAATACGCATACTGCTGATGTGGATGCGTCAACAGCCCAGTGCATCAGGCTGTATGAAGCCGGTGCTGAGATGATAAGGCTTACCGTGCCTGCGATGAGCGATGTGAAGGCTCTTGGAGAAATCCGGGACAGGCTCAGGAGCAAAGGAATAGATGTTCCTCTGGTGGCTGACGTGCATTTTTCTTCCGAAATAGCGATAGCCGCTGCTGAAATCGTCGAAAAAGTAAGGATAAATCCGGGAAATTTCCACCGGGATTTCACCAAGGCATGCGGACAGTTCTCCAAACTTGTGGAAGTATGCAGGAAACATGGTACAGCCCTGAGGATAGGGCTGAATCACGGTTCGCTCGGGGAAAGGATTACGACTTTGTACGGAAACACTCCGCTGGCCATGAAGGAGGCCGCTATGGAATGGCTTGACCTGTGCATCAGGAACGATTTCACAAATGCCGTGGTCTCCCTGAAAGCCAGCAACACTATAGTGATGGTGGAAGCATACCGCCTTTTAGCCGAAGCCATGGAAAAGAAAGGAATGGCCTTCCCTCTCCATCTTGGCGTGACAGAAGCCGGGAACGGGGATTCCGGAAGGATAAAATCGGCGGCAGGCATATCAGCACTGCTGTCCGAAGGGATCGGAGACACGGTCAGGGTATCTCTGACAGAAGACCCGGCCAATGAAATACCTGTGGCCAGATACCTGTCTGACAGATACGGGAACCGACTGAAGACCTCTCTGATAGAGTCTGTGACAGATGGCAGGAAAATCACGGCCACATACGATTCCCCGTCCAGAGAAAGACTGATGCTCGACTTCGCATGCGATTTCGGACGGATGCTTCTGGACCGTGAAATAGACGGTGTGGAACTGAAAGGCTCATACTTGGACGGAAACGGGCGGAAAGTCCTGCTGGACGGGACTGCCGAAGCCTCGTACCTGGAAGACGAACTGCTTCAGGCAACCAGAAGGAAATTCTACAAACCCGAATACGTGGCATGTCCCGGGTGCGGCAGGACGATGTATAATCTTGAAGAAACCTTCAATGAAGTCAAACGGAGAACCTCCCATCTGAAAGGGATGGTAATAGCCGTTATGGGCTGCATCGTGAACGGCCCCGGAGAAATGGCAGATGCCGACTGGGGCTATGTCGGAGAAGGAAACCGCAAGGTCACCATCTACAGGAAAAAGACGCCGGTACTGCGCCACATTCCTGAATCGGAAGCTATTGACCGGCTTCTGGAGCTGATTGAGGCTCAAGGGAAGTGATCCTCTTTACTATCACCTTGTCTATTCTCGCCCCGTCCATATCCACGACCTCGAACTGGAAGTCCCTCCATGTAACTTTCTCCCCTGCCACAGGCATGTGGTCGAGTTCGTCCAGAATAAGGCCGGCCACTGTGGTATATTCAAAATCCTCCATGGATTCCTCTACATCGAAATGCCTCAGGAAGTCGTACATCGGGCACATTCCGTCTACAAGCCATCCGTCATTTCCGGCTCTGGCTACTATGTCCGGCTCCTGATGGTCATCGTTTATATTGCCCACAAGGGCTTCCATAATATCCTTCAGGGTAATGATACCCGAGCATGAACCGAATTCGTCGCATACAAGGGCGCGGCTTATCTTCTTCTGCTTCATCTGCTCCAGAACGGTGTACACGTTCATGTTCTCATGGAAATACTCCGGAGCCTTCATCATCTTGGCCAGATCCAGAACCTCATTCCTGTAGTTCAGTACATATTCTTTCAGCGAGAGCACGCCCACCACATGATCCAGATCGTCCTCCACCACCGGATATTCTTCAAACAGATTCTTGGATATGGTCTCTCGTATCTCCTCATCCGTCATATCCAGACTGAGCCAGACGATATCCGCCCTCAAGGTCATGATGGTGCTGACTTTCAGGTCGCCGAGAGCGAATACCCTTTCCACCAGATCCTGCTCCACCGGAGAAACCTCCCCTTCGTCCGTGCCTTCCTGTATTATGGACTTGATTTCCTCTTCCGTCACCTTGGCTTCCTGATACTTTATACCGAGCATTTTAGTGACCAGCGATGTAGTCTTGGCAAGAAGCCATACGAAAGGGGCGGCTATGACCGATATGAACTTCATCGGGCCCGCCACTATCTTGGACACCTTTTCAGCCGCACTCATGGCAATCCTCTTCGGGACAAGCTCTCCGAAAATCAGGGTGAGGAACATGACCAATATCACTATTATGGTCTGAGCCAGAGCGGAAGCCCCGGCTGCCGACATCCCGGCAGACTGGAGGACGGCGGAAAATTCCGCAGCTATCTTGTTTCCGGAAAAGATACCGGTCAGGATTCCGATAAGGGTTATCCCCACCTGGACTGCGGACAGGAACCTGTCAGGATCCTGAGCCAAGCCCAAGGCGGTTCTGGCGGCCTTGCTGCCTTTGTTCGCATCTGTCTGAAGACTGGATTTCCTTGCTGAAATAATGGCTATCTCCGACATGGCGAAAATGCCGTTCAGGAGAATCAAGAGGATGATGATAAAAATTTCTTCCATATCATTTCCGGCACATGCCGGAGCATTTTACTTTTTTTTCAATTCGGCTATTACTGTTTCGCAAGCCCGGACTTCTTCTCCGAGCCCGACTTTGATATCGGCGTCGAGAGGCAGGTAAATGTCTATTCTGGAGCCGAATTTTATGATTCCGCACTGTTCCCCTCTGATGCAGGTCTTCTCACGTTCGGCATAGCATTCGATTCTTCTGCAAAAGGTACCGGCCAGCTGCTTGAAGAAAACATCACCGTAATCATTCCTGACACATACTGAAGTGTGTTCGTTCAGTTCCGAGGCTTTCGGCAGGAAAGCCAGAAAATACTTCCCCGGATGGTACTTGTAATATGTCACTTCTCCGCTTACAGGCCAGAAATTCACATGCACATTGAAGAAATCCATATAGATGGACACCTGTATGCACTCACGTTTCAGAAATTCCGGTTCATACACCCGGTCCAGAACCACTATCTCGCCATCGGCTACGGCAGTCACCAGATTTTCCCCTTCCGGCGTATGTCTGGAAGGCACCCTGAAGAAATAAAGGACGAACCCCATAAAGAAGATCAGGATCGCAATTACGGGCACTGCAAAAAACGGACAGCCTGACAGATAGTGCAGAACCAGCCAGATCAGCAGGCCGCAAACCGCCCAGACCGTCAGAATAATCCTTATGCCGCCTCTATGTATCGTCATTTCAGAGAATGAATTATATCGTACAAAGTTAGGAATTTTTATCCAAAACATGAAATATTCTCATTTCCTGCCCTTTCCGTCTTTACGGACGCCGTGTCACAGGATATTGACCACCGTCAGATATATTATGCCTGTCGGCAATGCCAGAAGCGCGCTGTCGAGCCTGTCGAGGATTCCCCCATGCCCCGGCATGATGGTGCCTGAATCCTTGACTGCATAGTACCTTTTCCACTGGGATTCGATAAGGTCGCCGTAAACTCCGGCAATATTCATGATGACAGAAAGTATGATGCAGTGTTCGAGGGGATATTTCAGCATTCCCGTATAATGCAGGACAACGCCTGCTGCTACTGCCAGCAGGAGTCCGCCCCAGAATCCCGCCCAGGACTTCTTGGGTGATACTTCAGGGAAAAGTTTCTTTCCGTAACGCTGTCCAATGGTCATTCCGAAAAGATATCCACCGATGTCGGAAACCCATATGATGATGAACAGGCTCAGAAGAAGCACTCCGCTGTACTCCCCGGGTCTGGGAAATACAGCGAAACATGTCAGGGCTATAGGGACTGCGATATAAAGAAGGGCCGTGTAGAGATTGGCGAATTTGCCGAAATCGGTCTTGTCCTTTACATACAGTGAATTGATCATCATGATGAAGACGGGGATGACGGAAAGGATGACGAGCCTGCCCGGAAAGTTGAAGCCCCGGTACAGATATGTCAGGGCGAACATCACGACAGCAGCCAGAATCGACAACGCCTGCGAGAAAAGATATTCTCCCCTCATGGTCATCCTGTAGAACTCAATCATCATCGCGGCCATCAGACATGTCATCAGCACTCCGAAGGTGTATTTGTTCAGCAGTATGCATACAGCTGTCACCGCGACAAAACCGGCTCCCGTCAATGTCCTGATTATCAGATTTTTCATAGAAGATTCAAATTATGCATTCCCCTCGGTCAGTCTGTCCTCCCCTTCCGTTTCGGTTTCAGGTTTCTCTTCATAAGGCTCCTCCTTTGAGGCATTCGCTCTCGGACCGAAAATCCTCTCCATATCATCGGCGAAGATGACCTCCTTTTCCAGAAGCAGGGCAGCCAGTTCCAGAAACTTGTCCTTATTGTCCATAAGGATCCTGTATGTCCTGTCATGAATCCGGTTGATAAGGGATTTCACCTCCTCGTCTATAAGTTCCGCCGTCTTTTCGCTATAAGGCTTGCCCAACTCATATCCGCGCGAGCCTGTGGAATCATAGTATGATACCGTTCCCACGCGTTCGCTCATACCGTAATAGACGACCATGGCATATGCGGACTTGGTCAGTCTCTCCAGATCATTCAGAGCGCCTGTCGAAGGCTGGCCGTTCACGATCTCTTCGGCGACACGGCCCCCGATCAGGGAACACATCTGGTCTATCATCTGCTCTCTGGTCTCCAGCTGCCGTTCTTCAGGCAGGTACCATGCCGCACCGAGAGCCTGTCCGCGAGGGACGATAGTCACCTTGAAGAGCGGGCTGGCATTCGGAAGAAGCCAGCTGACAGTGGCATGGCCGGCCTCGTGGTGGGCGATCGACTTCTTTTCCTGCGGGGTTATGATCTTGTTCTTCCTTTCAAGGCCGCCGATTATCCTGTCGACGGCATCGAGGAAGTCCTGCTTCTCTATCTCCTTCTTGTTCTTCCGGGCAGCTGTCAGAGCGGCCTCATTGCAGACATTGGCTATGTCTGCTCCTGAAAAGCCCGGAGTATGTTTGGCGAGGAAATCGACATCGAAATCCGGGGCTAGCACGAGACCTTTAAGATGTACCTTGAAAATCTCCACCCTTTCCTGAAGATCCGGAAGGTCCACATGTATCTGTCTGTCGAAACGGCCGGCACGCAGCAGGGCCTTGTCCAGAATGTCAGCCCTGTTTGTCGCTGCGAGGATGATGACACCTGAATTGGAGTCGAAACCGTCCATCTCGGTCAGCAGCTGGTTCAGGGTGTTTTCCCTCTCGTCATTCGAAGAAAAACCGACATTCTTGCTTCTGGCACGACCTACAGCATCGATTTCATCTATGAAGACTATGCACGGAGCCTTCTCTTTCGCCTGACGGAACAGATCCCTGACACGGGACGCGCCCACGCCTACGAACATTTCCACGAAATCCGAACCGGATATGGAAAAGAAAGGTACGTTGGCTTCTCCGGCCACGGCCTTGGCCAGCAGAGTCTTTCCTGTCCCCGGAGGGCCTACCAGCAGGGCGCCTTTAGGTATCTTGCCTCCCAGAGCCGTATATTTTCTCGGATTCTTCAGGAAATCCACTATCTCCATCACCTCCTCCTTGGCTCCGTACAGACCGGCAACATCCTTGAAAGTCACCTTTATACTGTCTTTTTCCGCCAGTTTCCCGGTAGATTTGCCTACGCTGAAAATGCCGCCTGCACCGCCGGGGCCTACATTCCTGTTGAACCCTCTGAACATGAAGACCCACATCAGGATGAGAAGCAGCGGGAAGAGCAGCCACTCGATAACCGAACCCCACACCTTGTTGTTGTTCTCGATGACGAGCTTGAATCTGGCATCTTCCGGAAGGGAATCGTTCAGTTCCCCGAAAGTCTCCTCGGCATTGAAGCTGCCGGACACGAGGAAAACGAAATGAGGGGACTTGGAAGGTATCTTGCCTCCGAATTCATCGGCATATTTCTCAAGCCTGTCCGGCCTGATAGTCACCTTTCCCTCGAAATCATTCCTGACGAAGACGATTTCCTGTACATCGCCTGCCAGAATCTGCTGCCTGACGTCATCCCACTCTATCTTCTGGGGATTGGAACCTCCCTGGTTGAAAAACATCCACACGATGACGAACATCAGCAGCATGTAGACCCAGGAAAAATTGAACTTGATATTGAAATTCTTTTTGTCAGGGCCCTTGCCCCTGTCGTTCATATGGTCGTAATCATTCATTGCTCAATGGTTTTCTACCTGACGGAATCTTCACTGTATTCATGTCTCGCCGCATCCGCCCACAAATCTTCAAGCCTGTAGAATTCCCTGTATTCAGTCTGGAAGATATGCACTACGATATCGCCATAGTCGAGGATGATCCAGAAAGAATTCTCCTTTCCCTGGGAGCGGAGAACTTTCCTGCGGCATTTTTCCAGCATCCTGTCCTCGACATTGTCGGCTATGGCATTGACATTGGTGGTGGAATCCGCATTGCAGACTATGAAATAGTCGGAAATGGCCGTCCCTATCGTCCTGAGGTCCAGCGATACGACATCCATTCCTTTTTTCTCCAGCATCGCATCGGCTATGACCCTGATATCATTGTTCTCCATCAGATCTTTGATTTTTAATTTTTAAATTTGCACATTATCCGGCAAAGATAATCAAAAGCCCAGAGCAGAGCAAATGTTTTTCCTGCCCGGGGCGTCTCCGACGCAATCAAAATCTGCACCAATGGAACAAAAACATGACATCAGATGGTACGAGGAAGTGGATTCGACCAACAATGAAATGATAAGACTGTCAGAAAGGCTTGACAATTTGTCAGTCATCGCCGCCGTATTCCAGACCGGCGGACGGGGGCAAAGAGGAAACAAATGGCATTCCTGCCGCGGCGAAAACCTGACTTTCAGCATTCTTCTCCGGTTCGGCATACCCTCGGACACGGATCCGCGATATTGCAGCCCTCTTCCGGCTGCAGACCAGTTCAAAATCAGCGAACTGGCCACGATAGCCCAATGCCGTTTTCTGGAAAGAAACGGAATAAAGGACGCAAGAATCAAATGGCCGAACGACATTTATGTATCAGACCGGAAAATTTCAGGAATGCTTGTCGAAAATTCCCTTTCCGGAAAGCATGTCAGAACCTCCGTCGTCGGAATCGGGCTTAACGTGAATCAGACTGTATTTCCGGACTGGCTGCCGAATCCGGTTTCCATGGCCATTATCACCGGCATGAAATACAACACGGAAGAACTGCTGTCCGGCTTCATGGACGTTTTCCGGGAAAAATTGACGGCTGGCCTTGCATACGGGGGCGGTCTGAAAGACGAATATGAATCACTGATGTACAGAAGAGGTACCGAATCCGAATTTGCGGATCTTTCCTCACGCCCCGCATACCTTCCGGCAAATCCTCTCGTCACCGGCACCGGGACCGGCATTAAGGCGGACGGTACGGTCTTCAGAGGCACAATCACCGGCATCACAGATTCCGGACTTCTGTCAGTCAGACTGGAAAACGGCTCCGTAAAACACTTCGGCTTCAAGGAAATAGCCTATATCATCTAATCGCGCTTGAAAATATCTCTGGTGTAGACCTTATCCTTCACATCGTCCAGAACCGAATCATATCTGTTTGCGATGATGCAGCGGCTTCTTGACTTGAATACATCGAGATCATTCACCACTTCGCTGCCGAAGAAAGTCGTACCGTCCTCCAAAGCAGGCTCGTATATTATCACTGATGCACCCTTGGCCTTGATGCGTTTCATCACTCCTTGAATCGAACTCTGCCTGAAATTGTCCGAATTCGACTTCATGGTAAGCCTGTAGACGCCCACTACGACAGAGCATTCCCGTGACCTGTCCCAATCGCAGCCGGAAGTATAGTATCCGGCTTTTTCAAGCACCCGGTCGGCGATGAAATCCTTTCTGGTACGGTTGCTTTCCACAATCGCTTCTATGAGATTTTCCGGCACATCCTTATAATTGGCCAGGAGCTGCTTGGTGTCCTTCGGCAGACAATATCCGCCGTAACCGAAAGAAGGATTGTTATAGTGGGCTCCTATGCGCGGATCTAAACATACCCCGTCTATTATAGACCTGGAATCCAGACCCTTAAGCTCGGCATACGTATCAAGTTCATTGAAATAGGACACCCTGAGGGCAAGGTATGTGTTGGCGAACAGTTTGACTGCCTCCGCCTCCTTCAGATCCATGAAAAGGACGGGAATGTCCGTCCTGATTGCTCCGTCCCGGAGCAATGAAGCAAATTTCCGCGCAGCCTCTTCGAGTCCTGGGCCGGCAATGGCGCGTATGGCGGCATTTTCATCTTCGGAGCCGGATTTCAGTTCAGGATAGCCGACAATGATTCTGGAAGGATAAAGGTTGTCGTACAGCGCCTTGCTTTCCCTGAGAAATTCAGGGGAGAAAAGCAGATTCAATTTCTTGCCCGCCAGAGAAGGATCCGTCCTGAACTTTTCGGCATATTTGACATAAAGGCTTCTGCAATATCCCACCGGAATGGTGCTCTTTATGACCATGACAGCGTCGGGATTTACAGAAAGCACAAGGTTTATCACTTCTTCCACATGGCTGGTGTCGAAGAAGTTCATTTGGCTGTCGTAATTCGTCGGAGCTGCTATGACGACCCAGCCGGCATCCCTGTAGGCCGATTCGCCGTCCAGAGTGGCTGTCAGGTCCAGATCTTTTTCCGCAAGGTATTTCTCTATGTATTCGTCCTGCACGGGTGATTGCCGTCTGTTTATCATGTCCACCTTTTCCGGCACCACATCCACGGCAGTCACATGATTGTGCTGCGAGAGCAATACGGCCATGGACAGGCCTACATACCCTGTCCCAGCTATGGCAATGTTTTCTTTCATCGGATTTTCTTTCAAAGTCATCGTAACAAATTTACCAATTATCGGCAATTTCCGTTCCTGTTTCCGATAAAATCCTTGTACCAGAGGACGAACTGCCTCAACCCATACCGGAGGTCAGTGGAAGGGCTGAATCCGAAATCCCGTTCTATGGCAGACGTGTCGGCGAAGGTCACAGGCACATCTCCCGGCTGCATCGGCAGAAATTCCATATGGGCCTGCGGATCGAAATCGTCAGGCAGGACACCGGCGGCCACGAGTTCTTCCTGAAGGATGTTTATGAAATCCAGAAGTCTTACAGGGCTGGAATTGCCCACATTGTAAAGTCTGTGCGGAGGCTCTGCCGCCCCGTTTTCCCGAACCCCGGACTGCGGAGCCTTTCCCATCACGAGGATTACGGCTTTTACAATATCGTCTATGTAGGTGAAATCACGGAGGCAGCGGCCTTCGTTATAGACCTGTATTTTCCCGCCGGAGACAAGCCTGTCGGCAAACTTGAAATAGGCCATGTCAGGCCTGCCTGCAGGACCGTAGACCGTAAAAAAACGGAGACCTGTAGCAGGGATTCCGTAAAGTTCCGAATATGAATAGGCCAGCACTTCGTCTGCCTTCTTGGTGGCCGCATACAGGGATACCGGGCTGTCTGTCCTGTCTTCCGTGGAGAACGGGACATCCTGACTGCGGCCGTAGACCGAAGAACTGGACGCATATACCAGATGGCGCACACCGGTCCTGCCTCCGTCCCTGGAATGGCGGCAAGCCTCCAGAATGTTGAAAAATCCTACTATGTTCGAGACGATATATTCTTCCGGAGCCTGTATGCTATAGCGGACTCCGGCCTGTGCAGCCAGATTCACCACTATGTCAGGCCTGAATCCGGCGAAAACCGCGTCTACGGCCGCCCTGTCCGAAATGTCGCATTTCCGGAAAGTCCATGATGAACCGGACTGCCCTGCAACCTCCTCGATACGCTGCAGTCTCCAGTGCTTCAGCGACACATCATAATAGTCATCGATACGGTCCACGCCCATAATGCTGTCCCCTACACCATTCTTCAGCAGCGCCATTGACAGATTCGCCCCGATAAAGCCGGCGGCTCCTGTAATCAATATATTCATGTCCAATACTATCTGTGAAAGTTGCACTGCCCTGAATAGGACAGGCGCAGTGTCAGCCCGAAACTGTCTCTGTATAATTCGCCGACATCTCCGTATGCACCCACGGAAACAGCCAGAGGCCATTTGTCCGAAAATGCCGGAATATCCACCTCCAGCGCAAGCGATACCTGCCGGAGAGCTTTCCCGAAAATATCGAGGGTCTGCGAATAATTTCCGTAGTTTTCAGAATAAGTGGCCTTGAACCTGTATGGTATTTTCCTGACGATTTTCCCGGCGATGCCGATATGATGGGCCACTACCCTGTTGTTGCACACTCCCATGGTCACTCCGTCCCCGTCCGCAGGCATCGGAGTGAAGAGCGGCAGTCCGGCCGTCATGCCGTAATATGTCCATCCTGATTTGTATGCCCCGTTGTTGAAATAATTGTCGCGTCCTCCCAGAATATGCCATTCTTCGCCTTCCTTCGGCGGAGCGTCCGATGTATCGTGATACGGGCCGGACTGCCATTTGGTATAGACGAATTCATATAGTATGTCCGAAATCCACTTGTCCTTGTCGTTGAATGAAAAGGAGAGCGTATTCACGCCGTCCGGAAAATTCTGGAACCCCATCCCGGAACTGTCGTCGAAAGGGATGTCATGCGCGAACGTCACGGTGAAGTCATCGGCTGTCCAGTCGAGCTGAATCAGTTCCCTGCCCCTGTGGTCGCCAAGCACATTTATCTGGTCGCTCTGCGTGGCATCGGCCCCTCCGCTCAACCCGCACACTACCCTGAGATAATCCTTGAACGACTGCGGCTGCGGGCCATGCACGGGCGACACACCTCCCCACATGGACCACTGTTCGAGTCCGAGCTGGAGATGGAGACGGCGGGCGAGCCTGAATTTGAAGAACAGGGATTTGTTGTGCAGGAGTACGCCATCCACATATCTGTCATCGAGGAGTTTGTAATCAGCGTAGTTCGCCTTTACCGAAAATATGCCTCTGGTGCCGGGGATATCGAAATAGCTGACCTGAAGATTGTATCCCGGCATGGCCCGCGCATTGCCTGTCCAGACGATGTCTCCGCCGGTCAGGGAGAGGCCTCCGTATTCTGTTTCCCTGTCCCTCATACCGATATCCAGACGGAGCATCTTCCACCCGACACCGGCATACAGCTGATTCACCATTCCCCTCCACCGGGATGAACTGCCGGAAGCGGCTTCCGTTCCGAAACCTTCGATTACAGGTGCGGTGATGATCCGGGACATGGAGGATGGCTGTACGGAGCCTGTCAATTTCAGTCCTGCATAAACGTCCACGCCGTGACGCGATCCGTAACGGAAATCCGTGCCGGCTGTCATGAATGCCCCGTGCGAAGGAGGGACAAGCCCGTTCTTGTTCGTCACCGCCCAGAACGGCAGCGATTCCGTAGTCGCTCCGGCAGCGTTCAGCGACACGTCCCAGGACAGATCGCAAGTCTGTCCGGATGACATGAAAGTACAGGCCGCCACGGCCAATGCTGACAGAAGAATTCTTTTCATATCAGAAAGTCAGACTACAAAAATAAGGAATTTTGACCATCGTTGATGCCCGATAACACAGGAAATATAAAGAAATTGGCCGGATTTTTCCGGCCAATCGAATCAGGAGGTGCCAAGCAGAATCGAACTGCTGTACATGGTTTTGCAGACCATTGCCTAACCACTCGGCCATAGCACCATATGTTTTCCTTGGAAAGGATTGCAAATATAGATATTTTCAGCGAATCTGCAAAATTTTATTCCACATACAGCAACAATCCTTTCAGATACTCCCCTTCCGGATGATAAATATTCACGGCATGGTCGGCAGGCTGATTCAGACGGTCCAGAATCCTTACGCTCCGTCCGGTCTGAGCCGCAGCGGAGAAGACAGCGAGGGAAAAAGCCTCCTTATCCACCACCTGCGAGCAGCTGAACGTAAAGACAAGTCCGCCAGAGGCGACCTTCGATATGGCCGCTGCATTCAGTCTCTGATAAGCCCTGAGTGCGTTGTTCAGAGCGCCTCTGTGTTTCGCGAAAGCCGGTGGATCCACTATCATCATATCATACTTCCCGTCTTCGGCATTCTTCAGATAGTCTATGGCATCGCAGCACAGGCCGGTGTGGCGGGACGGATCGAACCCGTTCAGAGAAACATTCCTGTCTACAAGTTCCATGGCCCGTTTCGAACTGTCCACAGAATCTACGGAAAGTGCGCCGGCAGCCAAAGCATATACGGAAAATCCTCCGGTATAGCAGAAAAGGTTCAGGACCCTGCGTCCGGAAGCATACCTCTCTACCATGGCCCTATTCTCCCTCTGATCGAGGAAAAAACCGGTTTTCTGTCCTGAAGTCCAGTCCACGATGAATTTATGGCCGTTTTCCGTCACTATCTGACTGTCATCCGTAAAACCCGGCTTCCGGTACAGATAGCCGTCCACCGGATCAAGGCCGGCCTTGAACGGGGCCGTTCCCGAACTTTTGTCGTAGACAGCCTTAAGATCATCTCCGAAGACTTTCTGCAGAGCTTCGGATATCTGCTTTCTGGCACGGAACATGCCGGCAGAATGAGCCTGCATCACACATACGCCGTCATAATAGTCTATTATAAGACCGGGGAGATTGTCGCCTTCCCCGTGTACGAGGCGATAACAGTCTGTCCGGTGCATGGCTCCGTCAGCCCCGCCTTTATCCTTACAAGCCAGGCCTGTCGATTTTCTCAATGCAAGGGCCCGTGAAATCATGACTTCCCAGAAATCTGGACCGAGTACGTCAGAGTCGAAACTCAATATCCTGACAGCTATCGAACCTATCTGCCAGTGACCGCAAGCGAGCAAAGCCCCGTCATGCGAATATACGGCCACCAGATCCCCTTCCGCCGGTCTTCCCTGAACCTCTGCTATGGCTCCGGAAAACACCCACGGATGGAAACGCAGAACCGATTCCTCCCTTCCTCTCTTCAGAAAAACTTTATTCATATTCCAGAATGATTTTAAAACAGGTCATCAGGCCGCCTGTCAGGCCTTGTCATCAGGCATTACCGTCTTTTCAGACTTCAGAAGCCTGATATACATCTCTCTGCAGACCCACGCATCGGTCGCCGCATACTTTATCTGGGATTCGGTCAGTTCTCCGGCTTCCCAGTTAGACAGCTGCTGCGTCTTGGAAATCCTGAATCCCAATATGATGGCCGTCATTTTCTTGACACTCCTGTCCTTTATCCCGTAGTCCCCTACCATCGACTGCAAGTCGACGAATGACCTCGGAGTGAAATCCTGATACTTCTGCAATCCTCTGATGTCATCCCTTACGGCTGCACCCACCTTGATAATCTTCTCGTTGGAAAGCAGATTGCAGAGTCTGCGGTGCATTCCCATATTCTTGATTCTGAACAGGAAAGCCTTCTCCGGCCCGGACAGCTGCAGCAGAGCCACTCCATAGCGGGGCTGGTCCGGAGAAAAACATGGTCTGGTCTCCGTATCGAAACCGAGTATCTTCTGAGCCCTGAGATAATTTACCGCCCTGTTGAATTCCGCCCCGACAGAGTCGATGACCTTGACCGTGCCGGGGAAACTGGCATATTCCAGTTTCTGCAACTCATCTGAAGATATGCTGCTAATATACATAGATCAACTGTTTAAAAGTCTCCGGAGCCAGCATCCTGAACTTATCCAGTGTCGCGGTACTGAAATAACTCTGGCTCAACGGAATGAACCGATAGGTGCCGGTCTCGGAACCGGTGGCCCGCCCATACTTGAAATCATCTGCCAGCCACCCGTCTGCAGAAAGCATCTGGCTCTGCACCTCTGAAGACACTACTGTCATATATCCTGTGGCTGCAGGCAAGGAGACGAGATGCGTAAACCTGTCATTCTCCCTCATCCAGCGATAGCTGTCTGCAGCCATGGTAACGGCCGGACTGACGAATTCGAAATCCGGGGTCACAATCTGTCTGTATCCGGCAGCTTCCTGGCTTTCGGCAGACAGTATCTCCGTCAGAGCCGCATTAAGGGAATCGACCGAGGAGGCTTCCGAAATATCATCTATGACGACACCCCTCAAAGGCACATCATATTCTGCCGCCATGTATGTATCGAGAAACGCCCTTACATTCTCCTCCGGGCTGCCGGACATTTCCGGAGAAAGGCATACGACTTCCGCTGTGCCTGCTCCTTCGCTGACATCTCCGTCCTCATCTGCGGCAAGCCGCTTGAACATATTGCCGTAAACTCCCGACGAAACTATTTCACGTGCGGCCCAGACCCCTATGTTTGACGGCTGCACAGTATTGCGGTCGAGCATATAGGTCAGGACGGACCCGACAGGCTCCATCACGCCGGCAGACAAGCCGGCAGATGCTGCCATATAGTCGATATCCATGGAGCCGAAGCCAGACATGACAGATGAGGAAAGCAAGACCAGCTTGGCTCTCGGCTTGGTCATGGAAAGGCTCCTGTCGAATGCGCTTGAAGAACATTTGTCGGAAATCATGGACAGAAACGCATTTACGGCGGTCTCCCTGATGAAATCCTCATTCATCTGCCTGAAATATCCGGAATAAGGGGCATTGACTGCATCGAAGACAGGCATTACCGTCTCGCCAGCAAAATCCGGGAGTCCGTCAGAGCAGTTCTTGCCGTCCACATTGTCGAACATGTCGGACGTCATCAGCATTTCCGTGAGTACGGCAGTCTCCTCTAACGGGCCGAAAACAGCTATGGTTCCGGCACTGCCTACATCCGGATACCCGTACAGAATCTTGCCTCCTGCAGAGGAAGTGTCGGAAACAGCCGTCAGAGCCGATGCGACAGGCTCGAAATCCGCACTCTCCTGCCTCTCGCAGGAAAAAAGAAAGGTCAGCGGCAGTAAAGCCGCTGCAATATGTCCGTGTGTTCTGCTCATTTTTTCCATGAATGACAGACAAAGGTAAGCAATTCTCTCAATAAATCAGAATTATTTCCTACCTTTGTAGGAATTTGAATTGACAGATCAAACTAAACAATTTTCGTTATGGCAAATATTTCATTGAAAGCCCAGCAGATGCCGGCTTCCGCCATCAGGAAACTGGTTCCGCTGTCAGACGCAGCGAAGAAGCAAGGAGTGAAAGTCTATCACCTGAATATCGGGCAGCCAGATATAAAATCGCCTGACTGCGCCCTGGATGCGGTAAGGAACATCAGACTCAAAAATGTATCCTATACCAATTCCGCAGGACTGATGGAGCTTCGCGAAGGGCTCGTGAACAAATATTATAAAGGTATCGGCATAGACATAGAGGTTCCGGAGCTTATCGTAACCGTGGCAGGAAGCGAAAGCGTGAACATGGCTCTGGAAATAGCCTGCAACGAAGGCGATGAAGTCATCGTACTCGAACCGTTCTATACGAATTACAATACCTTCGCATTCATGAACGGCATCACGCTGAAACCTATTCCTACCGACATCAGGAAAGGGTTCCAGGTTCCTGACATAGAGCTTTTCGAAAAAGCCATCACCGACAGGACGAAAGCCATTCTCATATGCAACCCGGGAAATCCTTGCGGCACCCTTTATTCGAAGGAGAACATGCTGGCCATCGGCGAGATAGCCCGCAAACATGACCTTTTCCTGATTTCAGACGAGGTCTACAGGGAGTTCACATACTCCGAAGAGCCGCATTTTTCCGCCATGAACATACCTGGCCTCGAACAGAACGTGATACTTGTGGATTCCGTATCCAAGAGATACAACCTCTGCGGCGTCCGCATCGGATGCATAGTCTCGCACAACAAGGATGTCATGACCGCTGCCATGAAATATGCCCAGGCCAGACTTTGCCCGCCTGTACTCGGCCAGTACGCTGCCATCGGCGCTCTTGACACTCCGGCCGGATATTTCAAGGAAGTCAGGGAAGAGTACATACGCAGACGCGACTATATGATAGACAGGCTGAACAGCATCGAAGGCGTCTTCACGCCTCGGCCGATGGGTGCTTTCTACACGATAGCAGAACTTCCTGTAGATGACACCGAAAACTTCGCAAGATGGATGCTCGAATCGTTCAGGCTGAACAACGAAACGACCATGATCACGCCGGCGGCGTCATTCTACAAGACTCCGGGAAAAGGGCTGAACCATGCCAGGATATCATATGTACTGGAAGTTCCTGAAATGGTCAAGGCTCTCGACTGTCTCGAAGAAGGTCTGAAACAGTACCCGGGAAGGACTTTGTAAAGACAGGACTGCGACCCGACAAGCGGGTGAATTCAAAAGTCACGAAGTGACCGCGACCGGAGGAAGCGAGATCCCCCTAAATAGGGGGTGTAGGGGGTTAGGATAGTTCAGTCTTTCGAAGAAAGACGTTTGATGGTGACACAAAAAAATTTTGTGTCACCATCTTTTATGACACTGTCATAAAATCCGGCCAATCTGGCAGGGTTTTTGCGCATTAAGGCGGCTTGATTTTTATCGGAGGAATTATGAATTCAATATCGAAGACCGCACTCGCGGCTTTGGCGGTGATATTGACAGCATTGCCGGTAACGGCACAGGACAGCACAGGAGTCAGGGTCTGGACTCTGGAAGAATGCGTCGACTATGCTGTCAGAAACAATATCACCATCAGGCAGAGCGTCCTGAACACGGAAAGTGCAGCACAGGATATTCTGGCGACAAAAGGAGAAATGTTCCCGAGCCTGTCATTCTCCACTTCTCAAAGCGTCATCAACAGGCCTTTTCAGGATAACAGCACTACTGTAAGCGGAACGGAAATCCTCATGAGCAACAGCAGTACCAGCTACACAGGCAGCTACGGGCTTAATGCGCAATGGACATTGTTCAACGGGGGACGTATCAGAAAGACGCTGAAACAAAATGAAATCAGCTACAGACAGTCGGAACTCGACAGCCAGACGCAGACAAACAGCATACTGGAAGCGATCGCCAGCGCATATGTACAGATACTTTATGCGATAGAATCCGTAAAGGTAAACCGGAATACTTTAGAGGTGAGCATCGCCCAGAGAGACCGGGGAAAAGAATTGCTGGAATCCGGGAGCATTTCCGCTCCGGATTATGCCCAGCTTGAATCGCAGGTCAGCAATGACAGATACCAGCTGGTAGTTTCCGAAAATACTCTGGCCGACTACAAGCTGCAGCTGAAACAGCTTCTGGAACTGGATCCCGGGGAGGAAATGGAAGTGGCGGTCGACAGCCTGTCCGACCTTGCCGCTACAGCTGCCCTGCCTGACAAAATGGCGGTATATGAAGCCGCTTTGGCTTCACGGCCTGAAATCAAGGCGGCGGAACTGGCTGTAGAGTCTTCGGAATTGGCCGTCAGGCTATCCAAATCAGGATATTATCCGTCAATCGCCCTGTCGGCAGGCATAGGGACGAACCACACCAGCGGGACAGACTTCACTTTCGCGGAACAGATAAAGAACGGATGGAACAACTCTGCCGGGCTGACGGTAAATGTCCCGATTTTCAGCAACATGCAGAACAAGACGGCTGTCAGAAAGGCCAGACTTCAGCAAACATACAGCGAACTGGATCTTACCGCAGCACGGAAAAACCTGTACAAGACCATAGAAGGCATATGGCTGGATGCCAACAGCGCGCAGCAGCAGTTTCTGGCGGCCCAGGACAATGTCCGCAGCACCGGCGTCAGCTATGCCCTGGTCAGCGAACAGTTCGATCTGGGAATGAAGAACACAGTGGAATTGCTGACAGAAAAGAACAACTGGCTGAATGCGCAGCAGCAGATGCTTCAGGCCAAATATATGGCCATCCTTAACGGCAAACTGCTGCAGTTCTATGCCGAAGGGAAAATAACGATGGAATAAAGAAAATATCACGGATATGAAACGCAAGACTATCAGAAACATCATCCTGACGGCAGTAATCGTGGCAGCCGCAGTTCTGGCAGTAATCCTTGCCGGCAAGAAGAAGGCTCAGCAGGAGATAATTTACGAGACCGGAGAAGCCTGCATCGGAGATGTAGCGCAGTATGTTACCGCCACCGGTACGATAGAGCCTGTGACGGAAGTGCAGGTAGGTACGCAGGTATCAGGCATCATCGACAAGCTGTACGCTGACTACAATTCCGTAGTAAAGGAGGGCCAGCTCATAGCCGAAATGGACAAGGTGACTCTGGAAAGCGATCTGGCTTCTGCCAAGGCCTCTTATCAGGGCAGCGAAGCCGAATATGAATATCAGAAGAAAAACTACGAACGCAATGTCCGGCTCCATGAAAAAGGGCTTGTAAGCGACACTGATTTCGAACTGGCCGAGTACAACTACAGGATGTCGGAAAGCGCGTACAACAGCAGCAAGGCAGCTCTTGCAAAGGCCGAAAGGAATCTTGGATACGCAACGATCACTTCTCCGATAGACGGTGTCGTGATAGACAGGGCCGTGGAGGAAGGACAGACAGTAGCCGCCGGATTCGAAACGCCTACCCTGTTCACGATAGCGGCCGATCTGACCAAGATGCAGGTAGTGGCGGATGTCGATGAAGCGGACATAGGCGGAGTGGCTAACGGGCAGAGGGTCACATTTACCGTGGACGCCTTCCCTGACGATGTATTCGAAGGCAGGGTGGAACAGATAAGGCTCGGCAGCTCCTCTTCGACCTCATCTGTCACGAGCACTACGGCAGAAAGCGTCGTCACCTATGAAGTGGTGATTTCAGCCGAAAATCCCGATCTGAAACTCAAACCGAGGCTCACGGCCAACATAAACATCTACACAAAAGAGAAGTCCGGTGTTCTGAGCGTACCGGCAAAAGCATTGAGGTTCGTTCCGATAGGCACGCTGGTCGGGAAAAACGCTGTCATCGACGACTGCGAAGGGCCGCATAAGGTATGGACACGGGAAGGTAATGTGTTCACAGCCCATCCTGTAAGCATCGGGCTGACCGACGGACTCCGCACGGAAATAACAGGAGGACTTGAAGAAGGGACGGAAGTCATAACCGAAGTAAAGGTTTCCGGAGGAAAGGCTCCGAAAGCAGGAGCACAGTTCATGCCGGGACCTCCTCGCAAATAAGCATGAGGCCATGGGCAAATATGTCATAGAACTTAAGGATATCCGCCGCGACTTCATAGTCGGAGACGAAACGGTGCATGCACTCCGAGGCGTTTCCTTCGCCATATCGGAAGGGGAATTCGTCACCATTATGGGAACTTCCGGCTCCGGAAAATCGACTTTGCTGAACATATTGGGGTGTCTGGACACCCCTACTTCGGGAGAATACATGTTGGACGGGATTCCCGTCAAGAGCATGAGCAAATCCGAGCGCGCCATTCTGAGAAACAGGAAAATCGGCTTCGTCTTCCAGAACTACAACCTGCTGGCCAAGACTACGGCAGTCGAAAACGTGGAACTGCCTCTGATGTACAATCCGGCTGTCGGCCAGGCGGAAAGACGGAGACGGGCGGAAGAAGCCCTGATAGCGGTCGGTCTCGAAGACAGAATGGAGCATAAGTCAAACCAGATGTCCGGAGGACAGATGCAGAGGGTCGCGATAGCGCGTGCTCTGGTGAACAACCCTGCCGTAATACTCGCCGACGAGGCGACGGGAAATCTTGACACGCGGACTTCCTACGAAATCCTGATGCTGTTCCAGAAACTGCACGCGGAAGGAAGGACCATCATTTTCGTCACCCACAATCCCGACATCTCGAAATACAGCAGCCGGAATATCAGGCTCATGGACGGACATATCATAGAAGATGCCGTAAACGGCAATGTCCTTTCGGCCGAGGAGACCTACAAGTCCCTGCCGAAAGACGAGGAAAATTAAGCAGATCAGGACAATGAACTGGAGCAATTTATTCAAGGTAGCATTGAAGGCCTTGGCCAACAACAAGATGAGGGCATTCCTGACTATGCTCGGCATCATCATTGGCGTAGCCGCGGTCATCACCATGATAGCACTCGGACAGGGTACGAAACAAAGTATCCAGAAGGAAATTTCCAATATGGGTTCGAACATCATCATGGTACATCCGGGTGGCGAGAGAAGAGGCGGCGTGCGCATGGATCCTTCAGAGATGCAGACCCTCAAAATCCACAATTATGAAGTATTGAGGGATGAATGCATGTTTCTGGCAGGCATCAGTCCATATGCCACGGCTTCCGGCCAGCTGGTCTGCGGGAACAACAACTACCCTTCTTCCGTCACAGGCACGGACACCGACTACATAATCATCCGCCAGCTCAATGTGGAAGACGGGGAGATGTTCACCGAAGCCGACATCAGGTCATCCGCGAAAGTCTGCGTGATAGGCAGGACGATAGTGGACAACCTCTTCCCCGGCGATGATGACCCGATAGGAAAAATCATCAGATTCAATCAGGTCCCGCTTAAAGTGATAGGTATTCTGGAATCGAAGGGCTACAACTCCATGGGCATGGATCAGGATGACATAGTCCTGGCTCCATATACCACCGTCATGAAGAGGATGCTGGCGGTCACACATTTCAACGGGATTTTCGCTTCGGCCATCACCGAGGACATGACAAGCTATGCCACGGAGGAAATCCGCACCATACTCCGCAGGGAGCACAGGCTGAAAGACGGTGAAGAGGACGACTTCATGATCCGCAGCCAGCAGGAGCTCAGCGACATGATGGACATGACTACCAACCTTCTTACTACCCTGCTGGCATGCATAGCCGGAATATCCCTGCTGGTCGGAGGCATAGGCATCATGAACATAATGTACGTCTCCGTCACGGAAAGGACACGCGAAATCGGTCTGCGGATGTCTGTGGGAGCACGCGGAATAGACATAATGGCCCAGTTCCTCATCGAAGCCGTACTGATAAGCGTCACAGGAGGCATCATAGGCATCCTGTTCGGCGGCGCGGCATGCATGGCCGTGAAATACATGGCCCACTGGCCTGTGTATATACAGACATGGAGCGTCATCCTGTCATTCGGAGTATGTACGTTGACCGGAATATTCTTCGGATGGTATCCTGCCCGGAAAGCCGCCAATCTCGATCCGATAGACGCGCTGCGGTACGAGTAGGATCGGAACCCGCTTACCGGCCCAGAACTTCCCTTATTTTAGGGATCAGCATCGAGATGATGAATTCTTCTTCCATGAAGTGCGTCCCCGGATATATGCAATAGGTCCCGCCGAAATACTTGCGGTATGTACGCACGCTCACTATGCCGGATCTCCGGTAATGGTCTCCGGTCCCGAAAAAAGAGAAAAAATAGTCTTTGCTCCCTGCGGCAATGCTGTTGTCCAGAGCCTCCTTTCGCAGCGGAAGGTATCTACGCATGACACCGTAAGTAAAATGAAGCGGCTGTCTGTCGCCTTCTTTGGGTCTGTATATCAGGTCTAAAAGAGCTGTCATACCGGGAATCTTCGTCAGAAAGGCCAGATACCCCAGATACAGAGGAGCGTTCAGGGAAGGGGAAATCAGGATATGGGGCAAGCCCTTTATCCTGATGGCATTCAAGGACCCGAGCGACTCCCCTATTATCAGGGACGGCTTCAGCTCTTCCACCCACCCGTCAATCTGCCGTACAGATTCCGCCGGATCGAAACTGTAGGTACGGACTACCACACCGTCGAGGTATTCGGACAGGATTGAAGGAATCCTGCTGTCTCCGCCGCCACCCATACCGTGAATATACAATATAGAACATCTGTCTCCCATAGTCTGACTGAATTTTTGCCAAAAGTAGCCTAATTTTTCCGATATCGAACATTTTTTAACCGATAATTCGCTATCTTTGTAAGATGCATGTGCATGCAATGCACATAATAGGATTTACCAAAAACATATTATTACAGGACAATGAAAAAAATCGTGATTACAGCTGTTGCGCTCGCACTGGCAGCCGTTTCAGGCCTTGCGCAGGAGAAGAAGGACTCGACGGTGAAGAAAAGCTCCGATTATGAATTCACAGTCATCAAGGAAAACCCCATAACTTCCGTCAAGAACCAGTACATGTCTGGTACATGCTGGTGTTTTTCCGCACTCTCGTTTCTCGAGTCCGAAGTGATGAAGGAGAAAGGACTGGACAGTCTCGACCTTTCCGAAATGTTCGTGGTATCGAAATCATACCATGACAGGGCCATCAAATATGTCCGTCTGGACGGGTATCTGAATTTTGCGGCAGGCAGTTCTTTCGGAGATGTCCTGCATGTGATAAAGGATTACGGAATCGTACCGCAGAATGTAATGCCTGGACTGAACTACGGCACCGAAAAGCCTGAACACTTCGAAATGGACGAAGGACTTAAAGGTTACGTGGAAGCCATTGCCAAGAAGCCGAACCATGAGCTCACCACTGCTTGGGTAAACGGACTTGACGGCATCCTTGCAGCATATCTGGGTGAAATCCCCGAGACTTTCGAAGCCGACGGTGTTACATACACACCGGAAAGCTACAGGGACTGGCTCGGAATCAATCCTGACGACTATGTATCCCTGACCTCGTTTACTCATCATCCGTACTATTCCCAGTTCATCATCGAAGTCTGCGACAACTGGAGATGGGACTCCTCGTACAACCTGCCTCTCGACGAGTTCATGGAAGTAATGTATAACGCGATCGACAAGGGCTATACCATCGCCTGGGGGTCGGATGTAAGCGAGACCGGCTTCACAAGAAGCGGAGTGGCTACCGTACCTGACATCGACAGAAAACCGGGAGCAGGCTCTGATCAGGAAAAATGGGTCGGCAAGTCCGAGGAAAAGACAGTGACACCGGAGGGAACTACGGAAGAGAAACTCATCACGCCTGAAATGAGACAGGACGGATATGACAGGAAAACCACCACTGACGACCACGGCATGCATATTTACGGAATAGCTGAAGACCAGAACGGCACCAAATACTTCATGGTGAAGAACTCATGGGGAGATACAGGCAAGTATCACGGTATCTGGTACGCATCCGATGCTTTCGTCAGATACAAGACCCTGAATATCGTGGTGAACAAGAACGCCATACCTAAGGATATCAGGAAAAAACTCGGAATCAGATAATCCGGAATGAACATTATCAGACATATTCCCAACACAATCACATCCATGAATCTGCTCTGCGGGACCATGGGTGTGATTTGTGCTTTCGAAGGCAGGCCCGACCTGTCTTTCCTGCTCATGCTCGGGGCAGCCCTTTGCGACTTCTGCGACGGCTTGAGCGCGAGGATGCTTAACGCCTATTCGGATATAGGGAAAGAACTGGATTCTCTCGCCGACTTGGTGAGTTTCGGGCTGCTGCCGGCAGTCATGCTTCACAGAGCCATGATACAGCCCGGAGGGATGTCCGGTATCCTGACATGGATACCGCTGCTGCTGGTAGTGTTTTCCGCGCTGCGGCTCGCCAAATTCAATGTAGACGAGACCCAGACAGAAAATTTCAGGGGGCTTGCGACCCCGGCCTGCGCCATGATAGCAGGTTCGTTTGTATATTATGTGTATTCGACGCCTGACAGCATTATGTGCAGCTGGCTTTCCAGCCCTGTCTTCGTACCTGTTTCCACAGCCGTCCTTTCGGCTCTGATGGTAAGCCGGATTCCCATGTTTTCGATGAAATTCAAGAAAGGCGGAAAGGCTGAGTCCCCGCTGTACAGAATGAGGATAGCCTTTGTGGGGATATTCTGCGTCTGTACCGTACTTGTCGCCCTGCTCGGGCTGAACTGGTCGATGATAATACTGCTGACATTCATCATCTACGTGATCATGAATCTGATAAACGCTGCGGTAGGCAAATGAAATCCCGATACTACGGAAAGAAAAAAAGCGACGGAATCCCGCCGCTTTTTTCTTTTGTCATCTTCCGATTTTATCAGAAGTTCTCTGAATGGATCTTGAAATAGCTCTTAGGGTGCTTGCAGACCGGACACATTTCAGGAGCCTTCTTCCCTATCACGATATGACCGCAGTTGGAGCATTCCCAAACCATATCCTGATCCTTTGAAAATACGAGCCCGTCCTTTACGTTTGCCAGGAGTTTGCGGTAACGCTCCTCATGCATCTTCTCGATAGCGCCGACCTTCTCGAAAAGCACTGCTATTTCAGGAAATCCTTCCTCGCGTGCATCTTTTGCAAAACCGGCATACATGTCAGTCCATTCATAGTTCTCGCCTTCTGCAGCGTCGAGCAGATTCGCCTCGGTCGTAGGGATATCGCCGTCATGGAGAAGTTTGAACCATATTTTGGCATGTTCCTTCTCGTTGTTTGCAGTCTCCTCGAAAATGGATGCTATCTGCACATATCCGTCCTTCTTTGCCTTGGATGCATAATAGGTGTATTTGTTCCTTGCCTGAGACTCTCCTGCAAATGCAGCCTGGAGATTAGCCTCGGTCTTCGTTCCTTTCAGATCCTTCATGATTTTTTGAATTTAGAATTATTAAAATTTAGATTATCTGACACAAATATACTGATTTTAATTCTAAATCCAACCCTTTCCTGAAATTTTTCTCCTTAAGCCGCCTACCTGAGCTTGTTCGCCTCGAAATGTCCGCGGACATGCAGGAAATACCAGACTACCCCAGCAGCATTCACTGCAAGCGCCGCCCAAAATGCGGAATGATAGCCGGCATGTTCGGATATGACACCGCCGCACAGGACTCCCAGACCGACACCTGCGTCCCATGAAGTCAGTATGGAGGAATTCGCCGTCCCTCTCTGGCTGTTTTCGGCGAGGTTTATGAACATGTTCTGGAAGGCCGGGTACATGTGTCCGTTTCCGAGACCGATGACGAAAGCGGATGCGAAATAGCCGGCAGGACTATGCACGGCCGCAAACAACAGATATCCCAGCATGGAAGCTATGACTCCTACCGAAGCATTGTAGCTCACCCTATTTTCACGCAGGGCCTTCGCTCCGGTAAGACGTGACACTATCAGTCCTACGGCAAAGAGGGAGAAGAATATGCCTGTCCCTCCCGTCATCCCCAGTTCTTCCTTGCCGTATATCGCCACATAAGTGGAGATGACACCATAGCTGAATGCATAGGTGACTATGGCGAGGGCTTCACGCCACCCTTTCAGGAGGAAAAACCTGTCCAGGGATATCACCTTTTTCTCCGGCTTGAATTCTCTGACCGGAAGCTTTATCGATGCGTCTATCAGGAGTCCGGCCAGGGAAAAAGCAGTGGAAAGCCAGAACAGGGCATGGAAATCGCCCCTGAATGCCTGCAGCATGTAAATGGCGAGTACAGGGCCGAGGGCTGTAGCCAGATTGTTGCTCAGCCCGTAATACCCTATGCCTTCCGTCCTGCGTGAGGATGGAAGGACATCTATGGCCACGGTACTGGCAGCTACGGTAGTGGAGCCGAAAGGCGCTCCGTGCAATGTCCTGAATATCGTGAACATAGTCAGCGTTCCTGCTATGATATATCCGAAGAAAAGCAGGAAGAACAGGAAATTGCAGATCAGCAGGACCGTTTTCCTGGGATAATTGTCCACCACATATCCGCTGAAAGGCCTTATGATCAGGGCCATCAACGTATATCCGGCCAATGCCATGCCTATCGTGTCGTTGCTTGCCCCGAAAGTCTCGCTCAGATACAGCGGCAGCAGCGGCACGATAAGGGTAAAAGAAAAGTTAAGCAGGAAATTTCCTGTCCATATCTTCAGATAATTGCTGTTCCAGAGTTTTTCCGTCGCCCTTTCTGCCATAATTCAGATATAACCGATACTGTTTTTCCCCGTTCCGGCAAAGCGGTCTGCCGGATAACCGTAAAAAAGCAGGACCGCTGGTCTGCGGCCCTGCTTGATAACTTGGAGTATCCTTCAAATTATTTGCTGATGACGCGAGCCATTTCGCAAACCTTGTTTGAATAGCCCCACTCGTTGTCGTACCATGAAACGACTTTCACGAAAGTAGAATCGAGCTGGATACCGGCCTTCACATCGAAGATTGAAGTGTGGGAATCACCGCGGAAGTCAGTAGATACTACAGCCTCGTCAGTGTATCCGAGGATACCTTTCAGCTCGCCTTCAGAAGCCTTCTTCATGGCAGCGCAGATTTCGTCGTAAGTAGCCGGTTTCTCAAGTTCTACGGTAAGGTCAACTACAGACACGTCTGAAGTAGGGACACGCATTGACATACCTGTAAGTTTGCCGTTCAGTTCAGGAAGCACTTTGCCCACTGCCTTGGCAGCACCTGTAGATGAAGGGATGATGTTCTCGAGAATACCGCGGCCGCCTCTCCAGTCTTTCTTGGAAGGACCGTCGACAGTCTTCTGGGTAGCGGTAGCTGCATGAACCGTAGTCATGAGACCTCTCTTGATACCGAAAGTATCGTGGAGAACCTTGGAAATAGGAGCAAGGCAGTTAGTGGTGCATGATGCGTTGGAAATGATCGGCTGACCTGCGTAAGTCTTGTCGTTGACTCCGTAAACGAACATAGGAGTGGCGTCCTTTGAAGGAGCTGACATGATGACTTTCTTGGCGCCGGCCTTGATGTGTGCGGCAGCGAGCTCTTCAGTAAGGAAGAAACCGGTAGACTCTACGACTACATCCACTCCGAGAGCGCCCCAGGTGATGTTTGCAGGATCCTTTTCAGCGAAAACCTGAATCTTGTTGCCGTCAACGATCATGTAGTTGCCTTCCACCTTCACGTCATGGTTGAAATGACCGTGAACAGAATCGTACCTGAGCATGTAAGCCAGATAATCTGCATCAAGAAGGTCATTGATACCTACTACCTGAATGTCTTTAGAGAAATTCTCTACAGCAGCACGGAATACCATACGGCCGATACGACCAAATCCGTTAATACCTAATTTAATCATTTCTTTATGTTTTTAAGTAATCGTTTCCACTTCCCTGCCGCCTGCCGGTCATGCCGGAAAACCCACGGCAGCACTGTTATCAAAAATCTTTGCAAAATTAAGAAAAATTATGAAAAATCATAATGTCACAATACATTTTTTGCTTAATTTCAAAACGGCTTCTTATATTTGTTCCCGGAAAAACATAATCGGGAGAATCATAATGAAAATTCTGCTGACAAACGATGACGGCTACCGGGCCAAAGGCATAAAAGAGATGGCTGCCCTGCTGAAAAATTTCGGAGAAGTGACTGTCATTGCCCCGAAAAGGCCTCAGTCAGGCATGTCGATGGCTGTCTCCATGGGCGGACAGGCGCTTGCGTACAAAAATCTCGGGACGGAAGACGGAATCGGATGGGCTTACCTTGACGCTACCCCTGCCAGCTGCGTGAAACTGGCGTTGAATACGGTTTTCCTCGAAGAAAAGCCGGACGTGGTGGTATCCGGAATCAACCACGGGACGAATGCAGCTTCTGCCGTCTGCTATTCGGGAACCCTCGGAGCTGCTGCCGAAGCCGCTCTAAACGGCATAACCGCCATCGGCGTGTCTATGGACACCTCCGACCCCGAAGCGGATTTTTCCGAAATCAGGAAGCGCTTCCCGGAAATTTTCACCGCTCTGACAGAGAACCCCGCATCAGAGTACGGGATATATTACAATATCAATTTTCCGGGAGAATCCTGCAGGGAGATCAAGGGAGTAAGAGTCGCCTCGCAAGGTTACGGCCGATGGGTAAGGGAATTCAGACGCTGGGACGCGGACTTCCTGAAACGCAGAGGAAAATCCCCTGAAGAAATCAGGGACGCGATGAGCCGGGCCGAAGACGGGGAAGAACTATATGTCATAGTCGGGGATTTTGAAGATGACCCGCGGAACCCGGAAGATGCCGATCACAGGCTGAACAGAGACGGGTACATCACAGTCGTTCCGCACAACATCAATTGCACCGACTATCAGGAATGCAAAAGGCTTGAAGATATAGGTCTCAATATAAATTATTGACAACGAATTCCAGAAAATATCGGAGATGAAATACTACATCATTGCAGGTGAAGCCTCCGGCGACCTGCACGGATCGAACCTGATGAAAGGCATTTATTCCCAGGACAGCGAGGCGGTCATACGTTTCTGGGGCGGAGACCTCATGAATGAAGTCTTCCTTAAGCATGAAGCGACAGGCGGCGGACTCGTCAGGCATTACAAAGAGGGGGCAATCATGGGCTTCTGGGAAGTCTTTACCCATGCCGGCAAACTTCTCGGAAACATAGGCAGGTGCAAGAAAGATATCCTGTCATGGCAGCCCGACATTGTCATCCTGATAGATTATCCGGGATTCAATTTCAGAATAGCGGGATTCACGCACAAGCACGGGATCAGGACGTATTATTATATCGCTCCGAAGGTCTGGGCCTCGAGAGAGGGACGCATCAGAAAACTGAAAGAATACGTCGACAGGCTGTATATCGTCTTTCCGTTCGAGATTCCCTATTTCAAGTCGAAAGGAGTGGATGCCGTGTATCTGGGAAATCCGCTTGTGGACTCTATAGCGGAATCGAGGGCAATGAACGAGAGCCGCGAGGAGTTCCTGAAAAGGAATTCTCTTCAGGACAGGCCGATTATTGCCATGCTGGCAGGCTCGAGAAAAAGCGAGAT
The DNA here is from genome assembly GCA_944323845.1 of uncultured Bacteroidales bacterium. Classification (GTDB taxonomy): domain Bacteria; phylum Bacteroidota; class Bacteroidia; order Bacteroidales; family UBA932; genus Cryptobacteroides. The sequence goes on along the minus strand of CALUUA010000003.1, from coordinate 38,412 downwards.
AGGCACCATGATGCCGGTTCTGACCGAATTTGCCGCTAAAATGAGACATATACCGGAATACGGCGGCTATCAGTTCATCATTGCGGGAGCGCCTGCCAGAAGCATGGAAGATTATGCCGGATACCTGAAGGAGAGCTACGAAGAATCTGGGGTGAAAGTGCTTTTCGGAGAGACCCAGTCCATAATCCGCCATGCGGAAGCGGCTGTAGTGAATTCCGGCACGGCATCGCTGGAGACAGTGCTTCTGGGCACGCCGCAGGTTGTATGCTATATGGGGAGCTGGCTTTCGTACACTATCGCCAAACATATCATCAAGGTGCGCTATATCAGCCTCGGAAACCTCATCGTGGACAGGCTTGCGTTCAAGGAACTGATTCAGGACGACTGCACTGCAGAAAATATCGTTTCGGAGGTACGCTCCCTAATCGAGGATCGCGCATACAGGGAAAAGATGATGGCTGAATACGGAAAAATAAAGGAAGCCCTCGGGGGGACCGGGGCTTCCGAAGCAGTCGCTGCCGACATGATCAGGAGCGTTCTTTGATAATGCCCAGACGATAGGCCTGAAGCAGTTTCTTCAGATCCCGTATCTGGACCATAAGTTCCTTTCCCTTGTCGGTGTCCTTTACCATCATCCTCTGGCTGCTCAATTCGACGAGCTGCGTGGTGGACTTGATGTCCTGACCTTCCTCTATGGCTTTCTGCGTGGATGAAAACGGCTCATGCTGTACCAGCTGGAAGCCTCTGGAATGGTACACAAGCGTATAGCCCGCTATGCCTGTCTCAGGATGATATGCCTTTGAGAATCCGCCGTCTATGACCATCAGCTTGCCGTTTGCCCGCACAGGCTTCTCCCCTTTCGCCGCCTTTACCGGAACATGGCCGTTGATGATATGCCGGTGTTCCCCTTTCACGCCGAAGGCATCCAGAATGCTGTCGCAAACCGCTTCGTCATTCCTGAGGGTATAATATGCGCCTTTCTCTTCCTTATGCATCTCCTTGTCCTCGAGAAAGTAGCGTTCGAACGTGGCCATCTTGCTCTTGTCGAATGCCGGAGAATCTTTTCCGCACCACAGATACCAGACATAATCCATGGCGAAACTCTTTTCAGGATCATTCCTGTCGGAAAAATAGGCTTTCCTTATCAGCTGTCCCACCCTTCCCAGCAATTCGCGGCCTTTGTACTTGCGGCCCATGATTTCGACTTCCTTCAGGGTGCCGTCTCCGTTCAGCGGCATGGAAGCATGGAAAAGAAGATTCGAGTTGCATACGTTATACATGCAGCCGTACCTGAATATGCATTTGATATGCTTTCTCAGTTTCTCGCTCCGGATGAAGGAATTATGGAGCTTGTCCACCACTTCCCTCTCTTCCGGAGTCAGCCTGTACGGGTCGGCCGGATCCAGCGTCGGGAAGAAGCTGTCTTTCATGGCATATTCCCTGCCGTCCAGCACGAAAAGTCCGCGCTCCATGTCTATATGCTCCAGCAAAAGCCTGTCATCCATACCGAATTCCGGTCTCCTGTGTATGATTTCGGCCTCCAGCTTAAACTGGATTATGCTTATGGCCTTATGCATCTGGGCCAGAAGGCGCATGGTCTTCTCGTCTATCTTCTGCGCTTCGTCCTCTATTCTCGGGCCGAAAGTATGGCACGGGTCGTTTGCGTAGGTCTCCATGGCGAATGTGGCCAGAGGCAGCAGATTGATTCCGTAGCCGTCCTCCAGCACAGAATGGTTCGCGTATCTCATGGCAAGCCTTATGACGTTTGCTATGCATGCGTCATTGCCCGAAGCGGCACCCATCCATAGAATATCATGGTTTCCCCACTGGATATCGAAATGATGGTAGTCGCACAATGTGTCCATGATGATGTGCGGACCCGGTCCCCTGTCGAAGATATCCCCGAGGATATGCAGTGAATCTATGGTAAGGCGCTGGATCAGGTTGCACATGGCTATGATGAAGTCATCCGCCCTCTCGGTCTCGATGATGGTGCTGATGATCACATTGATGTATCCCTGCTTGTTGGGATCCGCGCTGCTTTCATGCAAAAGTTCCTGTATGATATAGGAGAACTCCTGCGGCAGGGACTTGCGGACTTTCGAGCGGGTATATTTCGAGGAGACACTCTGACACACCCTCACCAGACGGTTCAAGGTCACGCTGTACCATGAATTTATGTCGGGGACCGACTCCTTGATCAGCTGCAGTTTCTGTTCCGGATAATAAATCAGGGTACACAGATCCTTTTTCTCCGCTTCATAAAGCGAGTTCCCGAAAATCTCGTTCACCTTCCTCTTTATCGCGCCTGATGCATTCCGCAATACGTGCTCGAACGCCTCGTTCTCGCCATGCAGGTCAGCCAGGAAATGTTCGGTCCCTTTCGGCAGATTCAGTATGGCTTCCAGATTTATGATTTCCGTACTTGCTGCCGCAATGGTCGGGAAGTTCAGCGACAGCAGTTCCAGATACTTGATATTGTCCCTGATGTCCTCTTCGCTTATCTTTTGAGTGTCCATATGATGTATGGTTCTAATATGTGGTTCAATATGTCCTTTCCCCGAAAATAAGAGTGCCGATACGTACTATGTCGGCGCCCATTTCCACGGCAATCCTGAAATCATGGGTCATGCCGAAGGAAAGTATTCCGAAATCTTCGGGAAGACCCGGATAACTGTCCTTGTTCTCCCTGATTTCATCTCTCAAAGCCACTAATTTAGCAAAATCTTTTCTTATTATGAACTCATCATCGGTATATGTCGCCATTCCCATCAGGCCGCGGATGCGCACATGGCCGAAAGCTGCGGCATTTTCCGCCACTGAAAGTATTTCATCTCCGGAAAAGCCCTGTTTCGTGGACTCGGATGCGATATGCATTTCCAGAAGCACATCCACGGTCCGGCCGTTTTCATTCCCCCATTTTTCGATGGCGGACAGAAGATGCAGGCTGTCCACGGATTCGACCATTGACGCCACCGGCAGTACCAGTTTCAGCTTGTTGGTCTGCAAGTGTCCGATGAAATGCCAGATGATGTCATCCGGCAGACAGGCAGCCTTGGCCGCCAGCTCCTGCGGACGGCTCTCCCCGAATACCCTCTGCCCTGCTCTGTAGGCTTCCATGACAGCCTCGGCAGGATGGAATTTGGAAACTGCCACCAATTTTACATTTGATGGCAGTTCCTTTTCCAGTTCTATTATTGCGTGAGCAATATCGGTCATATTATCGTGTCGGTATGTTATCTTCTGCGCTTCTGCTGCTCCTTCAGAGCCTGCTGCTGCATACGCTGGGCCTCCTCGAGCCTGAGCTGCCACTTGGATTTCGTCACAGGCTTGCCTGCCGAAGCCGCCAGCTGGGCGTGTATCTTCTTCTCGTCCACCAGATACTTCCGGACAAACCATGTCTGGAACATCGTTATCAGGTTCGAAAGAAGATAATAATAGCTCAAGCCGCTGGAAAGGTTGTTACATATGAACAGCATCATGATCGGCATCAGCCATACGCTCATGAACTTCATGCCGGCCATGCTCGGGTCGTTCGACATCTGGCTTGAAGTCATTTTCGAGTACAGGAACATGGACAGGGCCATCAGAAGGGCGAAAAGCGACACATGATCCCCGTACAGAGGTATGTTGAACGGCAGATCCAGTATCGAATCATAGGCGCTCAGGTCATCCGCCCAGAGGAACTTCTGCTGGCGCAGCTCTATGGAAGCCGGGAAGAAACGGAACATCGCATAGAGAATAGGCAGCTGGAGAAGCATAGGGAGACAGCCGCCCATCGGGCTGATTCCGGCCCTGCGGTACAGATCCATCATGGCCTGCTGCTTCTTCAGGGCATCCTCCTGTTTCGGATACTTCTCGTTCAGCTTGTCCATTTCCGGCTTTATCACGTTCATCTTGGCCGACGACTTGTAGGACTTCATCGTCAGAGGCGACACCACTATCTTGATGAGTATCGTCATTATCAGGATGATGATACCGTAATTGTTTATGAACTTGCCTAAGAAATTGAAGGTAGGGATTATCACACCCCTGCTTATCAGGCCTATCACGCTTCCGCCCAGAGGGATTATCTTCTCATATTTCAGATCATAGTCCTTCAGGGTACGGTAATGGTTCGGACCGAAATAGAAGTCGAAAGGTATGGTCACGCTCCCGTCTGTCAGTTTCAGTTCGGACTGCATTCCGGCGCTGCACATCATCAGATTCCTGTCAGGATCATTCTCGTCGTAGAACTGTATGCTGAAATCCCCTGCCGTGAACTCGTTGTCCGCCGTCATGATGGCCGAGAAGAACTGCTGCTGGAACGCGAACCACTTGACTTTGTTTACAATGCTTTCGCTGTCATTCCTGCCGCCTCTGCCCAGCTGCTCGGGCTTCTTCTCACCGGAAAAATAATAGTCCAGCTTAGAATACTGCTTCTCGTTCGTATAGCCTTTCTCCATCCTCGGGACAATAAGGTTCCAGTCTATGTCGAAACTGTTGATTTTCCTAGGGATAAGATCGCCGACATTCACGAATGACAGTTCATTGCGGACCATATAGCTGCCTTCGGCAATGGTATATTTCTGCTCCATGTAGCCTCCGTTGCGGAACGGCAGCCTCATGACAATGGAGGTGTCATTGACTTCAGCTACATCGAAGACAATTTCACGGGTACTAAGGTTCTCCCCCGCGAAGACATCAATATTATAGTCGCTGTATCCCGGTTTGAGAAGATACAGGTCCGTACTGTCATACATCTTATAGTCAAGCAGTCTGGCGGAATAAGGTTGCGCTCCCTTCGTGGTGAAGACAAGTTCGAGCTTGTCGTTGGCCAGCCTGACATACTGCGCGTCCGCCGTGTAATGGCTGTTCAGCAGAGAATCCAGATACTTCTGCCTGCCGGCGGACGGAGTACCTGCATTCTGCACCTGCGGCGCGGACAGCGACGCTAAAGAGTCGTCCGCCATCATGGCCAGCTGCTCGACATAGGCTATGGAGTCCAGCTGCGCCTGATATTCACGCTGTTTCTGATATTGATTCGACTGATACCATGTAAAACCGAAAAATATTACACCTATCAGTATAAAGCCGATAATAGAATTCTTATCCATCTTTTCTCTTCTGTCTCTTATTCAGCTTCGGATGCATTGTCCAAAGCCCTTATCTGATCCTCCAGTTCCTTCAGCTCTTTCTTTGCCTGATCGATACGCTCCTGCATCTGCCTGATAAGCGGCTCGGAATTTTTCGACATGGCGAAAAAGCCTATATTATTCTCGTAAGTGGCTATATCCTGCTCCTTCTTCGTGTATTTCTGGATAAGCCTTTCCTTTTCGCTCCTCGGAGAATGGGCATGCCGGCCCTTTCCCGACCTTGCAGCCAGGTCCTTGAACTTGGTATTTATGGCCTCCTTATACTTCGCGGCCACGTTATCCTTTTCCTTGAAAGGCACAAATCCGATTTCCTGCCATCTCTGCATGAAAGCGTTCATGGCATCGGCATCCTTCTCCTCATCGCCTGCCGGCTGATATGCATTTATTTCATCTATCAGCCTCAGTTTGGCCTTCAGGTTTCCATAAAAATCATTTTCCGGCTTGGCGTTCTTGTCCCTCTCATTGAAGAACTCGTCACAGGCTGCACGGAAACGTTTCCACAGCTGCTCGGACTTCTTGCGCGGAACCGCGCCGATTTCCTTCCACTGCTTCTGAAGATTAATGAGCTGGTTCGCTGTCTTTTTCCAGTCAGTGCTTGACTTCAGGGCCTCGGCCTCCTCGCAAAGCGCGATTTTCTTTTCGAGATTGGCATTGATGTTTTCCTTGTAACCGGAATAAAACTCTCTCTTGCGTCCGAAAAACTTGTCGCAGGCGGCACGGAACCTGTCGTATATTTTCTGATTTTCCTTCTTGGTGGCGAAACCTATCGTTCTCCACTGCTTCTGGATATCCTCAATCTCCTTGGTCAGGATATTCCATTCGGAAGGCTGGATGGCCTCGCGTGCAGCGATCTCCTCCACACGCTCGCAAAGACCGGTCTTTGCGGCAAGATTCTCGAGATGCTGCTCCTTCAGGCCTTCGAAATATGCCTGATACTTCTTGTTGACTACATAAGTGGCGGCCTTGAACCTCTCCCATATGGACTCTCTGAACTCCTTGGCCACAGGCCCGTACTCTTTCCACTGCTCATGGAGCTTCTGCAGTTCCTTGAAGGCTTCCACGATATTTTCGTTCTCCGCCAGCTTCTCGGCCTGTTCGCAGAAGCCTGTCTTCACTTCCAGATTTTTCCTGAAATCCAGATCGCGCAGCTCCCTGTTGATTTTCACCATATCATAGAACTGCTCGACATAAAGCTGGTAGGTATCGTTGAGATTCCTGAAATTCTGCACCGGGACAGGCCCTATGGCTCTCCATCTGTCCTGAATCTGACGGAACTCAGGGAAAGTCATGTTCACGTCCTCCTGCTTCTCCAAAAGGGCTTTCAGGTCATTTATGACCGCTTCCTTCAATTCCAGATTATGTTCCCTCTCCTTTTCCTGCTGACGGTTATACTCCGCCCTTTCCTTCCTGTATGCATTATATAAGGCCTTGAAACCTCTCTCGAGCTCGGCAAAAGGATTTTCCGAGACAATTTCCTGCTCCTGACCATCAGTCGCCTGCACTTCCTCCGCTGCAGTCTCAGCCGGTGCAGCGGCATCCTCAGCCTCTTCCGTTTCCTGCTGTCCGTCTTCCCGGACAGCAATGCCGGCAGCCGCCTTTTCTTTCGCCAGATTCTTGTAGAATGCCGACTTTATCGCTTCCGCTTCCTTGTTCATCTTCATCCTTTCCGGATTCTTCGCCAGATCCATGAACATGTCAGCAAGTTCCGCCAATGTTTTCTCTGAATAGTTTACCGTCACGACTTCTTCGCTGTCATGCATTTCTACTGGAGCATCCAGAATTTCCGGATTCATTTCGTCACTCATGGTTTTTAGGAGTTAAATTTTCAAATTGCAAATATATCAATTTTTATTTTCTAATTTTGCAAAACTTTAATTTTTGCCGAGAATTCACGATATGAGGATTGATATCATTACAGTGGTACCTGAACTGCTCGAAAGTCCGCTGGGCCACTCCATAGTGGGGAGAGCCATCAAAAAAGGCATTGTCGACATCAGGGTACACAATCTGCGTGACTATGGGAAAGGAAGCCGGCTGCAGGTGGACGACTATTGCTACGGAGGCGATGCCGGGATGGTCCTTATGGTGGAACCTGTATATGAGATGATCCGGGACCTTAAGAAAGAGCGGGACTATGACGAGGTCATCTACATGTCCCCGGACGGCGAACAGTTCACCCAGAACATGGCCAACGAACTGTCCTTAAAAGGGAATATTATCATCCTGTGCGGGCACTACAAGGGAGTGGACCACAGGATCCGGGAGCACCTCGTGACCAGAGAAATAACCGTAGGCGACTATGTCCTGAGCGGTGGCGAAATCCCTGCAGCTATTATAGCGGACGCCATAGTCAGACTTCTTCCCGGAGCCATCTCTGACGAGACTTCAGCCTTGAGCGACTGCTACCAGGACGGTCTTCTGTCACCGCCCGTCTACACAAGACCGGCAGAATTCAACGGATGGAAAGTCCCGGAAGTCCTCTTGAGCGGGAATCCCAAACTAATCCGCCAGTGGCAGGACGAACAGGCTATTGCAAGGACGAAAAAACTCCGTCCTCATCTGCTCGATGATTGAAAGTCTTAAAAAATTTTTATAAAAATCTGAAATTTATTTGCATAAATAAAATTTATCATTACATTTGTCAAATGTTCATAAGGATATGATGAATTTTCATTATAATCTTTTAACAGTTGGAGGTTCAAGCCTTCAAATTTTTAAGCTGTAAAAAATACTAACCACAAATGCAGCCTTTGAAAGGCCAAGAAAAATCACACTATTGACTAACCAGAAAAAAAGCCCGCAGTGATTGCGGGCTTTTTTTAAATCGTTTTCAATTCTGATTTACTTTTCCTCGAGGGTTATCTCGAACAGCAGCGGCCATTTTTTGCCGGTGATATAAGTCTTGCCCGTAATGCTGTCATGGGCGATACCGTTCAGCACGTCCGTTTCGGACGTCCTCAAACTGGCCGGAAGGAGTCCGGAACAGTCCACCACGGCTTCGGTCAACCCTGTTTGAGTGTCTATGATGACTATCATGCCGGTAGTATAGACATTCGCCCATATTTTCCCGTCGATATACTCAAGTTCGTTCAGATATTTCAGAGGCTTGCCGTGGAGTTTCACGTTCAGGGTCTTCTTTACCCGGAGTTCCTTATCCATGAAATAAAGCCGCGATGAACCGTCGCTGGCAATAAGGCTCTCTCCATCAGTAGTCAATCCCCACCCGGCACGCGGATATGAACGCGTCGCGATATATTCAAGGGTATGCTTGTCATATATGAAAGCCACCCGGCTTGTCCATGTCAGGATATACAGACTGTCTCCGAGAATCGCGGAACCTTCCACGAAATACTTGTCGCTGAAATCCAGTTTCCTCAAAGCCTTTCCCGTAGCCAGATCGACCTTCCTGAAAGTGGACATGCCGTACAGTCCGGTACTCTCATACAGCTGGCCCTCATCGAAAAAGAGTCCCTGTGTGTACGAAGTCACATCATGCGGGTACTGCTGCTTCACCTTTACCCTGTACTGTCTGACCTGCGCGGATGAAACGCAGGCACAGAGTCCTGCCAGCGACAGCACTGCAATGATTTTATTCAGAAACCGCATCATTTGGCGTCCTTACCGTCGACCGGATGATTCTCGTCGCGATATTTCATGGATGCCTTTACGAATGCCACGAATATCGGCTGAGGATGTTCCGGAGTGCTTTTCAGTTCAGGATGGAACTGCACCCCTATGAAGAACGGATGGGACGGGATTTCGACTATTTCCACCAGTCCCGTATCAGGATTCTTTCCTGTAGCCTTCATGCCGGCGGCCTCTATGACATCGAGATATTCGTTGTTGAACTCATATCTGTGCCTGTGTCTTTCCGAGATGACATCCTGACCGTATATCCGGTATGCGAGGGAGTCCCTGTCCAGCTTGCAGGCATATGCGCCGAGACGCATCGTACCTCCTTTTATTGTAGTGCTCTTCTGGTCTTCCATAAGGTCGATCACAGGGAATCTGGTCGCCGGATTGACCTCCGTGGAGACAGCGTCCTTCATTCCGAGCACATCGCGTGCGAATTCCACTACGCACATCTGCATGCCGAGACATATTCCGAAAAACGGAACCCCATGCTCCCGGGCGTATTTTACCGCCAGTATCTTTCCTTCCAGTCCCCTCTCGCCGAAGCCAGGAGCCACTAATATGCCGTCCATCGGAGCCAGTTTCTCTTCGACATTGGACTGATCCAGAAACTCGCTGTGGATGCTGTGGACATTTACCTTGCATTCATTGGCCGCACCGGCATGAACGAAAGACTCGAGTATGGACTTGTATGCGTCCTGAAGTTCCACATATTTGCCCACCAGCGCGATATTGACTTCGGATTTCGGATGGAAAAGCTTGTCGAGGAATTTCTTCCATTCTGTCAGATCGGGCTCCGGAAGCCCTTTCAGGCCGAAATGGTCTATGACAAGCTGGTCGAGCTTTTCCGCCTGCATGTTCAGCGGCACGGAATATATGGACGGTGCATCCATGGATTCAATCACATGCCCCGGCTTGACATTGCAGAACAGGGCGACCTTCTTCCTGAGCTCCGGAGTGAGCTTGTGCTCCGTTCTGCAGACTATTATGTCAGGCTGGACTCCGTTCTGCTGCAACTGCTGCACGGAATGCTGCGTCGGCTTCGTCTTCAATTCCTTGGCCGCGCTCAGATAAGGCACCAGCGTCAGATGGATCGTAACGCAGTCCTCTTCAGGAAGCTCCCACTGGAGCTGTCTGACAGCCTCCACGAAAGGCTCGGACTCCATATCACCCACGGTTCCGCCTATTTCGGTAATTATCACATCGTATTTTCCTGTCTTTCCGAGAAGAAGCATGCGCCGCTTGATCTCATCAGTGATGTGGGGCACGATCTGCACTGTTTTTCCGAGATACGCGCCTTCCCTCTCCTTGTTGATTACGGTATTGTATATCTTTCCTGTCGTAACGTTGTTTGCCTTCGAAGTGTGTACGCCGAGGAAACGCTCATAATGTCCGAGGTCGAGATCCGTCTCCGCCCCGTCATCGGTCACATAGCATTCGCCATGCTCATACGGGTTCAAAGTACCCGGGTCGACATTGATGTACGGATCGAATTTCTGGATAGTCACCCTGAGGCCTCTTGCCTGAAGAAGTTTGGCGAGGGACGCCGAGATTATACCTTTGCCCAGAGATGAGGCAACACCGCCTGAAACGAAGACATATTTAGGATTCATAATAAATCTTTTTGACGTTACAGGGGTGCAAATTTAATCAAAAAAACTGATTTAAGAAAAATGTTTATTAACTTTGGCGCTGTTTTATTTCAAGGAGTGGAACAATGCAAACTTATTATATTCTGATGACTGCCATGTTCCTGCTGGCCATAGTCGTGTTCATAGCCCTGTTTTTCTTCAAGGCGGGATACGGATATCTGTCATCGGCGAACTGGGGTCCGAAAATAAGCAACAAGCCGGCATGGGTCATAATGGAATCTCCGGCATTCATCTTCCTGATGCTTTATGTCGCAGACTATCTGATCTCAGGCAGGGATACTGGCAATGACAAGACCGCACTGCTGGTCATGGCCGGTTTTTTTCTGGTACATTATTTCCAGCGCGCATTCATTTTTCCTTTCCTGATGCGTGGGAAAAGCGAAATGCCCGTGCTCATCATGGCCATGGGCATGACATTCAATTCCCTCAACGCATATTTCATCGGAAGCTGGCTGTTCGAGATGGCTCCGGCCGGAAAATATACCATGGAGTGGCTTTCTTCTCCGCAGTTCATTATCGGAGGACTCATTTTCCTGACCGGAATGCTCATAAATCTGGATTCCGATCATGTCATAAGACATCTGCGCAAGCCGGGAGACACCAGACATTATATTCCGAAAAAGGGACTTTACAAATACGTGACTTCTGCCAATTATTTCGGAGAGCTTACGGAATGGGTGGGATATGCCATTCTTACATGGTCTCCTGCAGGCCTGCTGTTCGCAGTGTGGACATTCGCGAATCTGGCTCCGAGATCCAAATCGCTTACCGAAAAATACGAACAGGAGTTCGGTGACGAGTACCGTGAACTGAAGAAGAAGAATCTGATTCCGTTCATCTGGTAGACGATTGATTTTTAACCATATCGGAAAGCAATATGAGCGATCTGTTTACTCCAATCAAAATCGGGCCGCTGGAACTGCGAAACAGGACAATAAGATCCGCGGCTTTTGAGGGAATGTGCGAGAACAATTCCCCTTCGCAATCTCTTTACGATTACCATACGGCTGTCGCACGCGGAGGCATAGGCATGACTACAATAGCTTATGCGGCAGTATGCCAAAGCGGGCTGTCGTTCGAAAGGCAGCTCTGGATGAGGGAAGAAATCGTCCCTCAGCTGAAAAAGCTCACCGATGCCATACACAAGGAGGGCGCCAAGGCGTCCATCCAGCTGGGACATTGCGGAAACATGTCTCACAGACGAATATGCGGCTGCCGCCCGTATGGGGCCAGCAGCGGATTCAACCTCTACTCCCCTACATTTGTCCACGGCATGACGCACAAGGAGATTGACGAGGTCGTAGAGGCCTACGGAAAAGCCGTGGAACTCAGCATCAAGGCAGGTTTCGACGCAGTGGAGATCCACGCAGGACACGGCTACCTGATTTCCCAGTTCCTTTCGCCATATACAAATCACAGAAAGGATGAATACGGCGGCTCTCTGGAAAACAGGATGAGATTCATGAAACGCTGCATGAAGGCCGTGACGGATGCCGGAAAGGGAAAGGTGGCCATTTTCGTAAAGATGAACACCAGAGACGGATTCAAGGGCGGTATGGAAGTCGGAGAAAGCATCGAGGTGGCAAAAGAGCTGCAGAAATGCGGGGCTGACGCGCTGGTACTTTCAGGAGGGTTCGTAAGCAGGGCTCCGATGTACGTCATGAGAGGCCGTTTCCCTGTAAAGACGATTGCCCATTATATGCCGATGAACATGTGGTGGCTCAAGCTGGGCGTACTGCTCGGAGGCAGGATCGTATCCCCGACAGTTCCGTTCAAACATCTGTATTTTCTGGAAGATTCCATGAAATTCAGGAAAGCCCTGCCGGACATGCCTCTGGTCTACGTGGGAGGAGTCACATCCAGAGCCGATGCCGACAAGGTGATAGACAGCGGCTTCCAGCTCCTTCAGATGGGACGTGCCGTGCTTGAAGATACGGATTTCGTGAACAAGATGAAGGAGGACGAGAACCATTGCAGCGGATGCGAGCATACTAATTTCTGTATCGGCAGGATGTATTCTCTGGAAATGTGCTGCCACAAGGTCTGCAAGGACATCACTCCTGCACTGAAGCGGGAAGTCGAACAGACCATAAAATACAACGATCGTCTCGAGCGCAGGCTCGGCTATAAATAATAACTTTCAGGCGGGACGATCTGCCGCGCAGACCGCATGGTCTGTGAGGAAAGTCCGGACAGGAAAGGGCACTTCACTGCGGAAATCGCAGACAGGGGAAACCTTGTGGAGGATATAACAGAAAAGAACCGCGCACTTCCGGGTGCGCAAGGGTGAAAAAGCGAGGCAAGAGCTCACTACGGCCATTGGCGACAATGTCCGTGTATATCCCTGAAGCCTGCAAGACCAAATATACTGGCAATCAAGGGCTGCCCGTCCGATGTCAGGGGGTAGGTTGCATCAGATAAATGGCAGATTCAAAAACAGAAACCGGCTTACTGTCCCGCCTTTTTTATCTTTCAAGCCTGTTCTCTATCTTTCTTTTCAGATTCTGCGTGTACGGGAGGGAAAAGTGTCCGGCTGAAAGGTCGAGCCACTCCGCCGCGAGAGAATATTGGCCCATGACATAACATGCAGCGGCCATATTGTATTCAAGACAGGCCTTCTTTTCCAGATTGTCCGTTCCGAGCATGGACATCCATACATCCATGGCTTTCTGCCACTGAAAGCCTTCCACATAGTAATATGTATCGTACCACTGCGATGAGGAGAACAGGAAGAACATGATCTGCTCCGCATCCCAGCGAGGTGAAAACTTGCTGCCCGAACTTTCGCCAGCCGTTGCGGCAGCACCTCCGAGTTCGGCTTTCAGAATACTGCTTCTGGCTGCAGCCGACTCTGTGCCGGTAATCTGCGCCGATACGTTGGCTACGGAATTGCCGCTATATGTCCTGACGGTATCCCTCTTGTCCATCGAGTCATACACATGGAGGGATATGGAAAACGGGAATGCAGCCGAGGCCGTAACAGGGGTCTGCCCGGTTTCCTTGACAGTCACTACCTCGGTCCCGAAGGCGGGAGCTTCGAACAGGAAAAGCACATCGGAACCTGTCTCCACGAGAAGATCCACCATTTCCGTTTTGGACGAATAGTCCACTCCGTCCTGCCGGTCAAGACAGAAGACCGATATCAGACTGTCTCCATCGAAATAATCGCGTTCAAGCCTTCTTACGAAGGCATCGGTCAGGGTGGCGGAAAAGAGGGAGTCCTCGTCGGAACCGGCATCCAGATATACGACGGATATAGTCTTTCCGACAAGGTCCACGCCGGCAGGCGAAGGCTGGCGCGTCTCTACATCTATGAAATAGACGGAAGGACCGCAGGATATTGCCACAGGCAATAAAATTGCTGCTGCAAGCAGCAATGTCCGATTTCTGAATTCTGCTCTCGTTTTCATGTCAAACCTCCCTTTTTTGTCAAATGTCACTCGGAAATCATCTCTGCCGTAAGATCATACTCATCGGCTCCGACTATCCTGACTTGAATGAATTGTCCGCACAATGCGGCAGGATCCCGATCCCCCCGATACCGGACATATATTTCGCCGTCCACTTCAGGACTTTCGAATTCGCTCCTGCATACCAGCATCCCGTCGGAATAGCCGTCCACAATCACCCGGACTTCAGTACCGATCCGGGATCTGTTGAATTCCAGAGAAATGTCCCGCTGAATGGACATCAGCCTGTCCAGCCTTCTCTGTTTGGTGCGGGCGGTGACCCCGTCCTTGAAATGCTCCGCCCCGTAAGTGCCTTCCTCTTCGGAATACTTGAATGCTCCGAGCCGTTCGAAACGTGCTTCCTGCACGAAATCGAGCAATTCCCCGAACTCTTTCCTGCCCTCTCCCGGATGCCCTACTATCATGGTAGTCCTCAACACTACCCCAGGCACCCTTTCCCTCATGCGTCGGATAAGTTTTCTGGTCCAGTCGCCAGAGACATTCCTGTGCATATTGTCCAGAACCGTATCCGAAATGTGCTGGAGAGGAATATCCATGTATCTGCATACCTTAGGGTTTGTGGCCATCTGGTCCAGCACGTCTTCCGGAAAATCGGCCGGATAGGAATAATGTATCCTGATCCATTCTATGCCATCCACTTCGGACAGGCGCTGCAAGAGCTCTGCCAAAGCTCTCCTGCGATAAAGATCCAGTCCGTAATAGGTGGTATCCTGCGCTATGACGATAAGTTCCCTGACACCTTTTGAGGCAAGCAGGCGAGCCTCCTCTACCAGTTCATCCATAGGTACGGAACGGTGTTTCCCTCTGATGAAAGGTATGGCGCAATACGAGCACCGGCGGTCGCAGCCTTCCGAGATTTTCAGGAAAGCATAATGCCGTGGAGTCGTCAGATGCCGGAAAGGGTTCTTTTCTTCTGAAAGATCAGCTCCAAGATATGAAAGAAGGGGCGTGAAATCCACGGCTCCGAACCATGCATCGACCTCAGGGATAAGTTCCGGCATTTCGGCGCTGTACCTCTGCGACAGGCAGCCGAACACCACCAGTCTGCCGATCTCCCCCCGTTTCTTGCGTCCGACGGCTTCAAGTATGGCGGCAATGGATTCTTCCTTCGCATCGCCGATGAAGCCGCATGTGTTCAGCAGGAAAACGTCGCACGGACCGCCGGTCCCGTCTTCCGGCAGTAAGTCATATATCCCCTCCAGTCTGGAGAGGATATGTTCCGTATCCACCCGATTCTTGGAACAGCCCAGTGTCAATGTCTGCAGGGACGGCATAAGGCTCGGCATCAGTTTTCTTCCCCGGTCTTGTCCTTGTCTTCGAAATCAAGGGAAGCGAACTCCTTCAGGATATTGTACCATGACACGACTTTCTTCATGTGAGACAGATGGAACCTGTCCCTGTCATAGTCCGGCAAGGCTTTGGCGAAGAAATCGAGAAGCTCTTTGTCTGAAGATTTGGAAGCAGGGGCATTGTCCTCTCCGAGGACATCATGCATCTTTCCGAAGACTTCTTTCAGCTTAACTTCTCCGTCATCGGTATATATGGAGATGTCTTCCAATGTAGTGACCTTGCTCGTCATCCCGAAGCAGCTTCTCTTCTTGTCTGCAAGAGACTCGACTATGACACCGCTTCTGGCCTGTGAAAGATAATTGAACAGGCCGCTCTGGCCTGAAACAGTCAAAATTTTGCTGAGATCCGTTTTCATCGCTTGAGTTATTATTTCTTCAAAATATCATCGTATATCTTGTCCACCTTCAGTTCCAGATCGGCCACGCTCCCGTCATTTATGATCACGTAGTCCGTACCGGCGCCGGTTTTCCCCTCTGAAATGTCATTGAGCAGCTTCTGGCTGCGCATCCTGTCCTTGATATGACTGTCATCGGTATGGTCACGGGCGGCTGCCCGGCTGATCCGGAGCTGCAGCGGCGCGTCTACCAGAAGTGTCATGTCGGCCAGATCCCGGAAAAGCGGCTTTTCCAGAATAATCGCGGACTCTATTATGACAAATCCCGGGTCTGTTCCGGAGAAAGAATCCCTCCATTGCAGGAAATCTTGCCTCACATAAGGATGGACGACAGCTTCCAGAGCCTTCAGCCTGTCAGGATCCGAAAAGACCACGGAAGAGAGTCTGGAACGGTCCAGCCGTCCGTCGGCCGAAATGACATCCTGCCCTACTGCCCGTGATATCTCTTCAGCCAGTCCGGGAACCGAATCATACAGCCCCTTTGTCCTGGAATCCGAGTCATATACCGGGATTCCCCTGTCCCGGAACATGGAACATACCAGAGATTTGCCGCTTCCGATACCTCCCGTAACGGCAAGTGTCATTTTTCTGTCACTACGCATTCGAAAATCTCGGGAATGATTTCATAGTCAAGCACGCCATCGGGTAGGAAAGCCGGTTCAGGGACGCATTTCCCCGAGCGGGAACTGATATAATCTTCATAGTCTACCCGGAATCTTGCTTCTCCGACATCGGATATCAGGGGAAACACGCAGCGGAAAATCACTTCAGCCTTTGAAGGATATATCATCATTTCCTTGTCAGGAGGGACATTCGCCGCTTCCATATAGACATCCCTGGTGATTTCCACAAAACGCATGACGTCTATGGAATAATGGACTTCGCTTTCAGACAGCCTTACTCCCTTTATCCTTTCCAGTCTGGCCACCCCTGCCGCCGCTTCATCCAGATTCTGAAGCTCTACAGGCTCGGTGAAGACCCTGTCCACATTCGCCAGATGGTAGGGCTCCCCGTATATTATCACGGAATCCGGCTCGATTTCCAGATTTGACTGGCTCATGTACTGAGGCTTGAAACCGAGGGACAGGACTGGGAATACCGGCACCTTCTTGTTTGTCTCGTAAGGGAACCTGAAATACAAGGTATCCGAGAGAAAATACTCCACCTCCACCTTCTCCCCGTACAGCATATGAGCGGACTCGCTCAATTCCTTTCTGGTGATGTAATACACTTCCCCGGAGCGCGAAGACAGGGACTGTCTGTCGAGAACCACCTGTTTGGGCGCACGGCCCAATGCCAGACGGGACCTGATTATATTGTATCCCGAAGTCCGGCATCTGGCCACGACCTCGCACGAATTGGATGACTGTACGGTATGCCCGACGATATTCGGGCAGACTGCAGTCATCTTGACAGTAAGGAAATCCGAATAATCCAGAGACAGGTTGTGTATCAGCCATATGCTGAATGCCAACAGGAGGGACAGGGAAAAAACGGTCCAGTCCCTCCCGTTATGCCTGAGAGAATGCAGCAGCTTATACAGCAACCGTCTCATAACGGATATCCTTGCAGCGGATTACTGCTGCTGGGCAGTCTCGCTGAAATCCTTGACCACGGAGTTCTTGTCCACGCGGATCTTCACGTTGCTGTCCACTTCCAGAAGCAGGGTCTTTTCCTTGACTTCCATGACAGTCCCGTATATTCCTCCGATAGTCACGACCTTGTCTCCTTTCTTGAGTCCCTCGCGGAACTTCTGGAGTTCCTTCTGCTGTTTTCTCTGCGGACGGATCATGAAGAACCACATCACCACGAAAATGAGGATGAGCATTATCCACATCGACCACTGTCCGCTGTTTGCCTGCTGTGCGCCTGCAGTGGCCTGAGCCTGCAATAATGTAATGAATTCCATAACTTCGATTATTAATTTTTATTATTTACTGTTTGCTGATTACTTTCAGTGTCCGGCAATGCCGCAGGCATCAAAGCAGCCCCTTGCCGGTCTTCGCTATCTTCCCCTCCGCGGCAAGACGCTGGATAAGCTTGTCCAGAATGCCGTTTACGAAAATCTTGCTTTTCGGCGTGCCGAAATACTTGGATATCTCTACATATTCGTTTATGGTCACCTTGACCGGTATGGTAGGGAATGCCACAGCCTCGGCCATACCCAGTATGATAAGGCACATGTCGGTGGAAACCAGACGGTCGCTGTCCCAGTTGGAAACGGCTTCGGACACCATCCCGCCATATTTCGAATAATTCACATAGGCTGCACGCAGCAGATTGCGTGCAAAAAGCCTGTCATCCTCGACATCATCCCCTTTTCTCGTTTCGCTCAGATACAGCGGCGGAAGAGACCAGTCCGCGCCATTGGCCATGGATTCCAGAGTCTTGCACACATACGTCAGCGAATATGGCAGATCCTCTCCCCAATATATGGACATCGACTCCAGAATCTGCGACAGATCATCGTTGTCCGCGAACTCTTCTTCGAAGATGCGGATGAAAAGCCGGCAATCATCCTTCAGGGAGGAAGTCCGGGCATTCATGTAACTGGCATAGTAGTCCTTTGAAGAGACGGAATTGAAAACCTTCTTCAGTAGAAGATCATACTGATCCCAGGAAAACTTCTTCTTCCTGAAAATCTTCTGGAAATCCGGATCATTGTCAAGCAATACGGCCAGAGCATTGTCCGCGAACCGAGTATTCGGATTCTTTTCTTCTTCCGTAGGATTGAACTTGTTCCTCAAGGCTTCGATTCTCTGCGCAGCCACTTTGGTAAGAGGCGAAACTATGCCGAGCATGAACAGATACAGATCGCGTGTGGCTTCACATGAAGCGTCCAGCTGGGCCTCGGCTTCCGCAAGTGATGACGAGCCTTTCAATTCGCTGCCATACAATGTTTTAAAGACCTTTATCCTTAGAATACGTCTATTGAGCATACCTTCAAGTCGAATTTTTTACAAAGATAAACTCATTTTCAGAAAAATCCCTATCTTTGTAAAGTTTTACTTAAAAAATATTGCTATGCACAGCGAGGAATTCGATGAAGCCAATGCTCAGGAGCGTTCGGGAGAAGATGTATATTCAAAGCAGGTAAGAGCTGGGAAACGCACCTATTTCTTTGATGTAAAGGCTACAAGGGGCAATGACTATTACTTGACCATAACGGAAAGCAAGCGCAGGATAGAAAAAGACGGCCGTTTCTCATATGACAAGCACAAGATTTTCCTTTACAAGGAGGATTTCGACAAATTCGCGGAGACTTTTCAGGAGATGGTCGGCTATATAAAGGCAAACTGCCCTGCTTCAGAGGAAACGGACGGCAATGACAGTACAGGAAACGGCCGGTACACTTCGGATGTGACATTTGACGAATTATAGTGGAGAATTTCGGTTTCATCCGCATAGCCACTGCGGTTCCGGCAGTCAAAGTGGCTGATACAGACGCAAATGTGCGGGAAATATGCAGGATGACGGAAGAAGCGGAGGCCGGAGAGGCATCAATCGTGCTTTTTCCCGAATTGTGCGTTACCGGATATACTTGCGGCGATCTTTTCGGACAGCAGAAACTTATAAGCTCCGCTGAAAACGGCGTCAGGAAAATACTCGGGTTCACAAGAGGCAAATCGGTGACGGCAGTCATCGGCGCACCGGTAAGATTCCGCGGCAGACTTTACAACTGTGCCATAGTCATCAGAAACGGGAACATAAAGGGAATAGTCCCCAAGATATGGCTTCCGAACTACAATGAATTCTACGAATCCCGCTGGTTCAGCTCCGGCAGGGATTTTCTCGATCAGCACTCTTCCGCGACAGGCAGATTTCTCGTGAACGGCAAGGACACGGTCCGCGAAGGATGGTGCGCCGAAATAGAATATGCCGGTTTCAGATGCAATATCTCGCCGAACATTATTTTCGAGACCGGAAGGACATCGTTCGGAATCGAGATCTGCGAAGACATGTGGACACCGATACCTCCGTCCACATACCTCGCATTGGCAGGGGCCCAGCTGATTCTCAACCCGTCTGCAAGCAATGAAGTCCTCGCAAAACACGCATACAGGAAAGAACTGGTCAGCCAGCAGTCCGCAAGGAACATCTGCGGCTATGTCTACTGTTCGTCAGGTTTCGGCGAATCCACCCAGGACCTCGTATTCGGAGGAGCGTCCCTCATTTACGAGAACGGGGCGCCGCTGGCCATGAACGGCCGGTTCGGCACATCCCCGTCCCTGACTTTCGCAGACATCGACATCGAACGTCTGGACACATTGAGGCAGAAAATGAATACCTTTGCCGCACTGACTCCTGACGGCACCCCTTCCACATCCTACGACAGGCTGTATTCGAGGGTAAAACTCGGGGCTCCAGCCGATACCGACTTCAGGAAAAGACTCTGCAGGACAGTCTCCGCACATCCTTTCGTGCCTCTCGGCAATGCGGATGAAATCAATTCCAGATGCAGGGAGATTCTGGAAATCCAGGTTACAGGACTGGCATCAAGACTCTCGCATATCGGCAGCAGGTCGGCTGTCATAGGGATTTCCGGAGGACTCGACAGCACCCTGGCCCTTCTCGTGACCGTACTTGCCTTCGACAAGCTCGGATGGGACCGCTCCGGGATAACGGGCATAACAATGCCAGGGTACGGCACTACCGACAGGACCCACAGGAATGCAGTGGACCTTATGGCCGGACTCGGGGTCACATCCAGAGAAATATCCATAGCCGCAGCATGCGACCGGCATTTTGCCGACATAGGTCATGACAAGTCGGTCCATGACGTCACATACGAAAATTCACAGGCCAGAGAGCGCACCCAGATACTGATGGACATAGCCAACCAGACCGGCGGCATTGTGGTAGGTACAGGAGACCTTTCCGAACTTGCCCTCGGCTGGGCTACTTACAACGGGGATCATATGTCCATGTACGGAGTGAACGCAAGCATCCCGAAAACATTGGTCAGACATCTGGTAAGATGGGCTGCCGAGAATCATTTCGACTCTCGCAGCGAAGGCGTGAACACTCGGGACATACTTCTGGACATCATCGACACCCCGATCAGTCCCGAACTGCTTCCCGCCGACAATAATGGAGAAATATCGCAGAAGACGGAAGACATCGTGGGGCCGTACGAACTCCATGACTTTTTCCTGTACCACTTTTTCAGATCAGGATATTCCCCTGAAAAGATTCTGTTTCTCGCAGAAACCGCATTCAAGGACACATATGATGTTTCAGTCATAAAAAAATGGCTGAAGACCTTCATCAGAAGATTCTTCAGCCAACAGTTCAAGAGGTCATGCCTGCCTGACGGCCCGAAAGTGGGAAGCGTATCCCTCTCCCCGAGAGGAGACTGGAGAATGCCTTCGGACGCAGGAGCGGATCTGTTTCTGTCCGAGCTGGACTGAAATGTCCCCGGCGTCTCTGAAGAGCACTAAAGCGACTCTATCAGTTTCCCGAACAGCAGCGACATCCTGTCGGCTGCGGCATTGGCGGCAGCCACCACATCATCGCCGTTGTTTTCATAGTCGTCGGCATAGTCATCGTGAGCCTCATTGGTGATTACGGACATTCCGAAAACAGGGATGGACGAATGTCTGGCCGCTATCACTTCCGGAATCGTGGACATGCCCACGGCATCTGCCCCTATCATCCTGAAATACTTGTATTCGGCCGGAGTCTCGTACGAAGGCCCTGTCCCCGCCAGATATATGCCTTTCCAGACCTTGATTCCCAAGGCTGCAGCCAGACTTTCGGCCTTGGCGATCAGAGCAGGGTCATACGGTCTGGTCATGTCCGGAAAGCGAGGTCCGAATTCTTCAAGATTCTGTCCGACAAGCGGATTCGGAAGCAGGTTGATATGATCCCTGATGACCATCAGATCCCCGACCTTGTAATCGAAATTCACGCCTCCTGCCGCATTGGATACAAAAAGCCATTTTATGCCGATTTTCTTCATCACCCTTATCGGAAGCACCACGAGTTCCATCGGATAACCTTCATAATAGTGGAAACGTCCCTGCATGGCCATTACAGTCTTCCCGCCGAGGGTGCCGACTATGAAATTCCCCTTGTGTCCGATAGCCGTCGAAAGCGGAAAACCGGGGATCTCCTTATAAGGGATGACGAGAGGGTCCGCAATCCTGTCCGCCAGTTTGCCGAGACCGCTTCCGAGCACTATTCCCACTTCCGGTTTATGGTCGCCGAGCCTTTCCTTCACATACCCGGCCGCCTTGTCTATTCTTTCTATTCTGGGATCCATGATATTATATGTTTAAAAATTCTGTCTTGAATTACCTTATCCTGTCCAGCACTCTTCTGGCCTGAGTCAGGATTTCATGCTCTCCCGGCACCTGCCTGTCTCTCATCACGAATTTTCCGTCACAAATGACAGAAGTGATGCAGTCGCTGTGCGCCGAATAAATGAAATTGGCCATAAACGGGGCTGCGGAAAGGAAAAAGCTGCTGTCAGTATCCACTATGATTATGTCCGCCAAGCTGCCTTCGGCAATGCGCCCGGTATCGAGACCCAAGGCTTCGGCTCCGTGGGACGAGGCCATCGCGAACAGTTCGTCCAAAGGCATGGCTGCGGGATCATTCCTCCAGGCCTTCTGAACAAGGGCAGCCGTCTTCATGGCTTCCAGCATGTCCAGATTGTTCGAAGACGCGCATCCGTCAGTACCCAGACAGACATTCGCCCCGGCATCGTGGAGTTCATTATACAGGAATCTGTAGCCTGAAGCCAGCTTGAGATTGGAATTTATATTGTGGACGCAGCTCACTCCCCTTTCGGCCAATATGCCGATGTCGTCTTCATCGAGCCAGAGCGTATGCGCTGCTATCACATCAGGCCCGAGCACCCCGAGCCTATCGAGATAAGCGACAGGGCTCATGCCGTGACACTGCCGGCAGTCGGTCACTTCCTTCAAAGTCTCGCACAAATGTATGTTCAGTTTCAGCCCGTGCTCCCTCGCGAAGTCAGAAGCCCATAATATCTGTTCCTCGCTGACCGAATAGACGGAATGGACGGCCACGGAAAAGGATACGGTATCAGGCCAGTCCGCAGAATCCTCGAAAATACGCCTGCACTCGTCTTTCTGCATGGCAAATCTGGAGCTGTCGCAATGATCCAGATGGACATACGACAATACCGCCCTCATTCCCATGTCTCTTACGGCCTTCGCGGCTGACGGGATCCGCCAGTACTGATCGTAGAAAGTGGTAGTGCCTGTCTTCAGCATCTCCAGACAAGCCACCCGAGTGGCCCAGTAGATATATTCATCGTCGATCTTCTCCTCCACCTTCCATATCCTGTCTATCCAGTCCGCGAAACACACGTCTTCCCCCACGCCTCTGAAAAGCGTCATCGCGGCATGGGTGTGAGCGTTCACCATTCCCGGCAAGGCAGCCTTCCCAGAACAGTCCACTGTCTCGACATCGCTCCCGGCAATCCCGGTACCGGCCGGCATGATTCCGGCGATATGCTTCCCCTTTACGAGAATATCGCAGATTTTCCCGTCCGACATTATATTTTTCAACAGAATCCCGCCCATAAGATATATTTTGATAATTGTCCGCTAATATAATCAAAAAATTGTTGCCGGCGCCATATCGGCATAAGTTGTTTATCACATTGCCCGTCCGGGCAATTTGGGTGAAATTCCGTTCAATATGTCAGCATTTTTTGTAAATTTGGCGCAATAATGAACATAAACTGGATTGAAATGGCATTTAAAGGGACAATCGAAATTGACACTCAGAGGTGCAAGGGCTGTTCTGTCTGCATCGGGAACTGCCCGAACCATTGCATCCGTTTGTCCAAATCCGTAAACGGAAAGGGCTACAGGTTCGCGGAACTGGCCACGGACGGATGTATCGGATGTGCAAGCTGCGCGATAGTATGTCCGGATTCGGTAATCACGGTCTATAAAGTTAAAATCTGAAAACTATGGCGGAAAAGATATTGATGAAAGGAAATGAAGCGATAGCGATTTCCGCTATACGCAACGGGGTGGACGGATATTTCGGATATCCCATTACCCCGCAGTCTGAAGTGATGGAGACCCTTATGAAGGAAAAACCGTGGGAGACCACGGGCATGACGGTACTTCAGGCCGAAAGTGAGCTCTCGTCCATAAACATGGTGTACGGCGGGGCCAGCTGCGGAAAGAAGGTGATGACATCTTCGAGCAGCCCGGGCATAAGCCTGATGTGTGAGGGTATAAGCTACATCGCAGGAGCCGAACTTCCATGCGTCATAGTGGACGTCATGCGCGGCGGACCGGGGCTCGGCACCATCCAGCCAAGCCAGAGCGATTATTTCCAGGCTGTCAAAGGCGGAGGGCACGGCGACTACCACTGCATAGTACTGGCTCCGGCGTATGCGCAGGACATGTATGATTTCGTGGACTGGGGCTTCGAACTTGCCTTCAAGTACAGGAATCCCGTAATGATTCTTGCGGACGGCATCATCGGCCAGCTTATGGAGAAAGTGGAGCTTCATCCTGCAAAGCCGCGCCGCACTGCGGAAGAGATATTGGAAGCCGCCCCGTGGGCCACTACCGGCAAGCCGGCGGGACGGGCCAGAAACATAATCACATCTCTGTCACTGGATGCCAACACACAGGAAGATTTCAACAGGAAACTCCTCGCCAAATACGACGCCATCCGCGAAAGCGAAGTGAAATACAGCGAATACCTCACTGATGACGCGGAATACGTATTCGTGGCGTTCGGATGCTCTGCCCGAATATGCGAGGCCGCTACGGACATCCTGAGGGAAGAAGGCATCAAGGCAGGTCTGATCAGGCCGATAACCCTGTTCCCGTTCCCGGAAAAGGAGATTTCAAGACTGGCAGGGCGCGTCAAGAGCATGATGAGCATAGAATTGAGCCTGGGGCAGATGGTGGAAGATGTCCGGCTGGCCGCCGACGGGCAATGTCCGGTAGGATTCTACGGCAGACAGGGCGGCAACATATACACCCCTGAGGAAATCGTGTCGGAATTCAAGAAATTCAACAATCTGAAATGAAATGGAAAACCAGGATATAATGAAGCCGGAGAACATCGTTTACAAGAAGCCGGCGCTGCTGACAGACAATGTGATGCATTACTGCCCGGGCTGTTCTCACGGGACCGTTCACAAACTCGTAGCTGAAGTGATAGAAGAAATGGGCATTCAGGACAGGACGATAGGCATCAGTCCTGTAGGATGTTCCGTATTCGCCTACAACTATATAGACATCGACTGGCAGGAAGCGGCACACGGGCGTGCTCCCGCATTGGCGACAGCCGTCAAACGCCTTTGTCCCGACAAATATGTCTTCACGTATCAGGGAGACGGGGATCTTGCCTCAATCGGTACTGCGGAAATCATCCATGCCTGCAGCCGTGGGGAAAACATCGTCGTGATATTCATAAACAACGGCATTTACGGGATGACAGGAGGCCAGATGGCTCCTACTACCCTTCTCGGCATGAAGACATCCACCACGCCTTACGGCAGGGATCCCAAGCTGAACGGCTTCCCTCTCAAAATCACCGAAATGCTTGCCGAGCTCGACGGCACGGCCTATATAACGAGGCAGGCTGTCCACACAGCGGCAGCGGCACGGAAAGCGAAGAACGCCATAAGAAAAGGGTTCGAATACAGCGCGAAAGACATAGGCCTTTCATTCATAGAGATCGTATCCACCTGCAATTCCGGATGGAAGCTCTCTCCGGTGGAAGCGAACGAATGGATGGTCGGGCACATGTTTGCAAAATATCCGCTCGGAGACATCAAGGATGTTCTGAAATAGAGGAAACCGCGAAAAAAGAAACGAGAAATGAAAGAAGAGATAATCATAGCAGGCTTCGGAGGCCAGGGTGTACTTTCTATGGGGAAAATTCTGGCATATTCCGCCATCATGCAGGATCTGGAAGTGACATGGATGCCGTCATACGGGCCGGAAATGAGAGGCGGCACAGCCAATGTTTGCGTCATAATCAGCGACAGGAAGATAAGCTCCCCTATCATCACGAAATATGACACTGCCATCATACTGAACCAGCAGTCCATGGACAAATTCGAGGAAAAGGTTAAGCCGGGAGGCCTGCTGGTGTATGACCCGAGCGGGATTACAAGATTCCCGGTCAGAAAAGACATCACTATATGTTCCATCGACGCCATTGAAGTGGCTGCCGAAATCGGTAATGCGAAAGTCTACAATATGGCTGTTCTCGGAGCTTATCTGAAGATGCGCCGGGCACTCAGGATGGAAAATGTCGTCAAGGGTCTGGAAAAGTCCATTCCGGCCCGCTACAGCGACCTGATCCAGAAGAACAGGGAAGCCATAGAAAAAGGTATGGAGAGGGTCATGATCACCTCCGAAACCGAATAAGAATGTTGTTTTTCTTATAAAATTCTGTTATATTTGCTTCGTATTTTGTATGCGAAGCCTGATTATGCGAGACGACATCTGGAAAGAAATCCTGACACTCATTTCTCTATATGAAAAGGCGAAAAGGGAGAAAGACGAGATCCGGGATGAACTCGAGCAGAAGAAGGCTGAAGCGGAAAGATACCTGAAGCTGATTAAAGAGTTGGAAAAACAGATAGATAACTTGAAGCTCAAGAATGCGTTTCTGGCCACGTCGGGAGATGAAGAGGCTAAAGAAAGGATTGACAGGCTGATCAGGGAGATAGACAAGTGCATCGCTTTGCTGGAGGGATGATATGGAGAGGAAGATCACCATCAGGATACTTGACCGGAAGTTTTCGGTAGTAGCCGAAAGCCCTGAACAGGAGCATGACATGAGGGAAGCGGCGGAAAGCGTAGACAAGAAATTCTACGAATACAGGAGGCGGCTTCCGGGGAAAAGTGAAGAAGACATACTATCGATCATAGCATTCAACGGGTTTCTCGAGATTTCCAGACTGGAAAGAATGCTGGAAGAGCGGAATGAAGACGATGATGTCCTTCTGGAGAAATTGAGGAGTTATCTTGGGAATATTGATGAAAAATAGCCGTCAGTTACTTATTTGCTGAAATCTACAATTGTACGAAGTAACCGAGTACACTCGAATGGGGAAGACGGACCTAGGTGACCCTTGCGGGGATTCCGCTCATGCGGGACGGAGGATGTCTGAACCACTTTTCGGAGCTCAAATCTTATTTTCATAGGATTTTCTGAAAATCTGACTGACGGCTTTTTTGAATCAGACAGGTCAGCTTTTGCCATGCTGGCCTGTCTTTTTTTGAATGACAAACAACACAATATATTAAAAATTATGGAATTATTATTTTACATACTTGCAGCCATAGCAGGTGCAGGAATTGCCTTGGGCATCTATATACCGGTGAGACGGCTTATCCTG
Source organism: uncultured Bacteroidales bacterium (assembly GCA_944323845.1). Taxonomy (GTDB): domain Bacteria; phylum Bacteroidota; class Bacteroidia; order Bacteroidales; family UBA932; genus Cryptobacteroides. The sequence continues at coordinate 11,416 of CALUUA010000003.1, read as the reverse complement.
AACGGACAGAAGGAAGACATCATCAGAAAAGCCGAGCTGGAAGCGGAGAACATAAAGAAGGAAAAGATTTTCCAGGCAAAGGAAAAATTCCTGCAGCTCAAGACCGAGCATGAGCAATACATAAACGAGAAGACAAAGCAGCTTCAGGAGAGCGAGTCGCGGATAAGGCAGAAGGAAAACAACATCAACCAGCAGAATTCCGAACTCGGCAGAAAGAACAAGGAAGCCGATGCGATACGCGAAAATCTCAAGAATCAGGTGGAGATGGCCACCAGAAAGGCCGAAGAATACGAAAAGCTGCGTCAGGAAGCCATCCATCAGATAGAAAGCATTGCCGGAATGAGCGCGGCAGATGCGCGGAACCAGCTTATGGAAAACATGAAGGCCGAAGCCCGCAGCCAGGCGCAGTCGTACATAAACGACGTGATCGACGAGGCCAGGATGAATGCAAGCAAGGAAGCTAAACGCATAGTCATCAATACCATACAGCGCACGGCCACAGAAACCGCCATCGAAAATGCGGTGACGGTCTTCAATATCGAAAGCGATGAAATCAAAGGACGTATTATCGGCAGGGAAGGCAGGAATATCAGGGCGCTCGAAGCTGCCACCGGTGTGGAAATAGTCGTGGACGACACCCCGGAAGCCATTCTTCTGTCAGCCTTCGATCCGGTAAGGAGGGAAGTCGCAAGGCTCGCCCTGCATCAGCTCGTGATTGACGGCAGGATACATCCGGCCAGAATCGAGGAAGTCGTGGCCAAGGTACAGAAACAGCTGGAGGATGAAATCATGGAAACCGGAAAGCGGACATGCATAGACCTCGGCATCCACGGCATGAATATAGAGCTGGTGAAGCTGATAGGAAGGATGAAGTACCGTTCGTCATACGGGCAGAATCTGCTGCAGCACTCCAGAGAAGTGGCGAACATATGCGCCACGATGGCTTCGGAACTGGGACTTAATCCGAAAGTCGCCAAGAGAGCCGGCCTTCTGCATGACATAGGAAAGGTTTCGGATGAAGATCCGGATCTTCCGCATGCAATTCTCGGAATGAAACTGGCAGAAAAATACAAGGAAAAGCCTGAAGTATGCAATGCCATAGGTGCACACCATGAAGAGATAGAGATGACTTCAATAATATCACCTCTTGTGATGGTGGGAGATGCCATATCAGGAGCGCGTCCGGGTGCCAGACGAGAAGTCATCGAGTCTTATATCAAGAGGCTTAAGGACATGGAAGGCATCGCCCAGTCTTACAAAGGTGTCACCAAGAGCTACGCAATACAGGCCGGCCGCGAACTGCGCGTGATTGTAGGAGCCGAACAGGTCAGCGATCAGGAGGCCGAGTCGCTTTCAGGAGAAATCGCCAGGAAGATTCAGGAAGAAATGGTATATCCGGGTCAGGTGAAAATCACTGTCATCCGCGAGACCAGGTCGGTAGCATTCGCGAAATAACCGGATCGGATTCCAAAAATTATAATCATCAAGGGAGGCAGACAAGATGAAGTCAATTCTGAGGACTTTGGCAATATGGTCGGCGGTCATTTTTCCCGCCGCATTGTCAGCACAGACGAGCGCGCCGGAACATACGATAGAATGGGAAATCACCCACGAAAAGATAGATGGTAAAGACGCTGTCGTCTTCACCGGACAGATAGCGGAAGGATGGCATACCTATGATGTAGACAGCGAACTGTACCCTTTCTCTGTGGAATTTACTGATATCAAGGGTTGCTCCGTTTCCGGAGAGCCTTATGCGTTGAGCGAAAGACGGGATTACTCCGGAGAAAAGGTATTTTTCGACGAGGTCAGGTTTGCAGTCGGAATCGAACTCGAATCGCCGGACGCTTCGGTGTCGGGGGAAATTTCATGGATGTCATGCACTGAAACGACCTGTGCCGCACCTGAATTCAAGACATTCAGCGTGGATTTCGGCTCAGGGGCAGCCGGAGCCACATCCGGAGGAAAAAGTGAAGATAGAGGAAACCTGTGGGCTCTCATAATCGAAGCTATACTGTGGGGCTTCGCCGCACTTCTGACCCCGTGCGTTTTCCCGATGGTGCCGATGACTGTCTCGTTTTTCCTGAAAGGGTCATCCACCCCGGCCGCCGGACGGTTCAAGGCTGCGATGTACGGTCTTTTCATCGTACTGCTGTACACAGTTCCGATTTCACTGATCATATTGATTACCCGAATCGTGGGCGGGGACGCAGTCACTGCTGACATCTTCAACTGGCTGGCTACACACTGGCTGCCGAACACCATATTCTTCATAGTGTTCATGATTTTCGCGGCTTCGTTCTTCGGGGCTTTCGAAATCGTACTCCCTACTTCCCTTGTCAACAAAAGCGACAAGAAGAGCGACAAAGGAGGGCTTGCCGGGATATTCTTCATGGCGCTCACCCTTGTACTCGTATCTTTCTCATGCACGGGTCCGATTGTAGGTACTGTCCTGATAAAGTCTACCGAAGGGGAATTCTGGACTCCTATGATCACGATGCTGGCATTTTCCGTGGCCTTCGCCCTGCCGTTCACCATACTGGCGCTCTTCCCTTCCCTGCTGACCAAGCTGAAAAGCGGAAGCTGGATGAACACGGTGAAAGTAGTGCTCGGATTCATAGAAGTGGCTTTGGGATTCAAGTTTCTCAGCGTGGCTGACCAGACATATCACTGGGGGCTGCTCGACAGGGAGGTGTATCTGGCAATATGGATTGTTACCTTCTCTCTCCTCGGCCTGTATCTTCTCGGGAAAATCAGGTTTGCCCATGACACACCGTGCGAGCACGTATCCGTCAAGAGGCTGGCCGCGGCCATCGCTGTATTTTCATTCGTAGTATATATGATTCCGGGGATGTTCGGGGCGCCGCTCAAAGCCCTTTCAGGTTATCTTCCTCCTATGACCACACAGGATTTCGTGCTTGGGAGCAATGTCCGGAACTCTGTCGCCGATGCATCCGGCCAGAGTTCTGGCAATGATTCCAAATATGATCTGCACCTGCCACTGGGGCTTTCAGGATACTTCGATCTCGATGAGGGGCTTGCGGCTGCTGCAGCTGCAGGGAAACCGGTGCTCGTGGACATAACAGGTCATGGCTGCGTGAACTGCAGGGAAATGGAATCACGTGTATGGAGCGATCCTGAGGTTCTGGAGATTCTGAGCAATGATTATATAATCGTGGCTCTGTACACTGACGATAAGACGAAACTTGATGAAGAAGACTGGGTCACTACGGAAAATGGGGATGTCCTGAAGGAAATGGGACGTGCGAACTCATATATTGTCCGGACACGTTTCGGTGTCAATGCCCAGCCGAATTATGTTCTTCTTTCGCCTGATGGGAAGTTGCTGGCTCCTGTACGCGGGTATGATTTGAGTGTGCCGGGGTTTATCGCTTTCCTCCAAAAGGGGTTGGCAGGTTATTTTCAGGAAGCCGGTTTGTAGGTGCTTGCTCCGCGCGCAATGCTTCCTGAAAATAACCTGCCGGACCACGCCGGGTGAATTGAGGGGGGCGAATTTTTAACTTATCCGGGAGATTATTTTATTGAAGCCGATTCTATTGTGCTCGCACAGCTCGCAATGCTTCAATAAAATAATCTCCCGTAATACGCTTGATAAATTACGGATAGATTATCATCGAATCAAAGTCCGGAAGCAAAGTTCAAAGTGCTCGCACAGCTCGCAATGCTTCAATAAAATAATCTCCCGTAATACGCTTGGTAAATTACGGATAGATTATCATCGAATCAAAGTCCGGAAGCAAAGTTCAAAGTGCTCGCTGCACTCGCAATGCTTCAATAAAATAATCTCCCGTAATACGCTTGATAAATTGCGGATGGATTATCATCGAATCAAAGTCCGGAAGCAAAGTTCAAAGTGCTCGCACAGCTCGCAATGCTTCCGGACTTTGATTCGATATATCGTTTCGATATGGATTCCGGCTTTATATTTACTTCTTTATGGAGTAATTCCTTTACGGATGATTTCATGGCAGATTATATTCCGGAAGCTGAAATCAGTATGCTTGCTCCGCGCGCAACGCTTCCGGAATATAATCTGCCACAACTCGCTTGGTGAAGTTACGGATAGATTATCTTCAAACCGTATATCTGCTGTTTATTTCACATTGATATCGCCGAGAAGAATCCAGCCATTGACTGAAACTCTGTCGGAAACGGAGAGTGTGATGCCTGGAATCATTCTGTCGGTATCCAGAATGGAAACTGCGAGGATGTATTTTCCGGCAGGGACATCCGAGAGGTCAAGTACAGTCCTGCATGTATATTCGGAACCTTTGAACCAATCGGAAGGCCTTGCAAGGCTGTCTACGGCCACAATATACTCTTTGCTGCTGTCGGAAGCGCCGATAAGCGAAAATGCAGGCATATAGCGGCCTTCCCACCGCCTGTTGTCTCCCGGGAATTTGCCGAAGCCTGAATTAATCCACGTGTGTTCGACAGTGACAGTGTCCTTTCTGTTCACTGTGGCATGATACGACACCTTTACAGGGGTAAAACGGTATCCTCCGTTCAGCATGAACTTCTCCACGACATCCGGAGCTTCGGCTATCCAGCTTGCGGCCTCCCTCTTTTCCCTGAGATCGAGGGTATTGGCATGAGCCTCTTCCGCATCTTCGTATGTTGCAAGATATACATCACGCCATGAATCCATCCCCCGACGGTATTCATCGTTCCGCCAACGCTCCGTGTCATCTGTCCCGTCAGGATTTATCCGCGTCCCTTTATCAATACCGACGAACCAATAGCAGGATTCCGCGAGCACCGGCCTGTCCGGGAATCCGTAAGCAGCGGCGAAATTCCGTTCGAAATCACCGTACCACTGACTTCCGAAGGCGTCATGCCTCAAAATGAAATCATATCTTTCAATAATTTCAGCCAGAACGTCTTCCGTTATCTCCCTGTGATAGTTTATCGCCAACAGGACATTCTCGAACGCTTCCGAATAAATGCCCGAAATCCTGAGCGAAGTTTCCTTGAAGTTATCAGGATTCATGAGCCTGACATGATGTCCTTCTCCCCACCATCCGAGATTGTACGCATCTATGCAGTCAACGAACGAAGGATCATCATACTCTTCTGCAAAGGCGCCTACAAATTTCTCCAGCTTGTCCTGAAAGACCGGATCATCCGGATACGGAGACCAGTAACCGGTATTGGAGACGTATCCTGACGCGCCGGCAGCCCTTACATACTCCGGAGTCGACTGGAATGACATATCCTGACTGTCATAGAATACCCTGAAACAGAGGCGCAGACCTCTTTTCCTCGCCTCTTTTACCAAGGCCTTGTAATTGTCATCATACTCCCATGCATAATATCCCTCGCGCGGCTCCATATAGCTCCACGGGACTCTGATATACAGAAAAGTGCAATACTCCGAAGCCGGTTCACCCAGATCTTCCCAAAATACGTCCGCATCCATTACTTTGTTATCGGCATATATGCCCCAACCCATCGCCGGATTACGTATTAGCGACTCATTGTCCGGATGGATAACCTCTGTAACTACCCTGTCCTGACAGGATACTGAAAGCGCCGTCAGGACAAGGATTGAAAAAATGTAGAAGACCTGTTTCATCTTACCTATTCAAAAACTATTTTTCTTATGCTTGGAGCATCACCGGTGTACTGCAGGAAACCGTATGTATAGTCTTCAATCTTGAATATATACATCGGATGCGCCGCATACTGCGAGGCCTCGCCCTGATTTCCGATTGCAGGATCATAGTCATCCTTGTATGCCCATTTGTTCGGACTGCCGTTAGAGACATCAACTTTATTGATGGTAGTGACTGTTCCGTCCGGAGTCATCTTCCTTATGGCATGGTTACCCGGGTCTGCAATCAGTAAATTACCGTCTTCATCCTCGACGATTCCGCCTCCCGGCTCGCCGCCTTCAGCCTTGAAACTGAACAATGCTTCAGTTCCTTTTCCATCGGCATACCCAGCAGTTCCAGGGTTGCCCGCAAGAGTGGTCACTGTCCCGTTTGCAAGTTTTCTGACACAGCAGTTGCCGTCTCCTGATGACTGAAGGAAATACAGCGCCCCGTCAGAAGCCACGCACATGCGTCCCGGATTGTCCAGACGCGCAACCGTCAGGGCATCTCCGTCGACCGTGCCCTGCGAATCAGAGTCCGACGATACATTTCCGGCAGCCACGCTTATCTGATCCGAATCCAAATCCCATTTGAGGATATAATGCCTGTTGCGGCCGGTTTCTCCGTCAACATCAGCACAGCCGAAATATACGGAACCTGATGCAGGATCATAAGCGGCGCCGTTGGTGTTGCAGAAATTCACTTCAGACACTGCCCCTTCGTAATTTCTCTCTCCCTCATCATCTCTTGTCTTGCCAAGTAGCGATACCTGATTCCCGTCAATCACCTGCACCTGCTTGTCGCTGAAGACTACATATCTTCCGTCAGATATCGGCACGATGCCTTTCGGTGTATCGAACTTCGCTGTCAGCAAATCGCCGCTCTGCTGTCCGGATGCCCCATACTGTCCTGCGTACAATGCTACGGACGGTCCGGAAGGGGTCACCTGCCTGATACAGTGTGTCCATTGTTCGGCAAGCAGTATCTGACCAGTCTCAGTGGCACATGCGCCTATAGGACCGTCGAACTTAGGCTCTGTCGGATCCGTATTGCCCCAGCTGACGCCCCAGACTGCCCCTATGATATTGCTGAATTTCATAGTCTTGAGATACTCGAACTTTACATTTGAATCGAACACTTTTCCTGCGACAGATACCGATACCGTACCGGAACCGAGTCTGGTCGGCACTTCCGCATACAGGACATACTTGCCGTCGCCCGTCTTTTCCACTTCATAAGGAACGATTTCATTCCCGTTGATAGTGATTCTGTTCTGACGTACATCTTCAGAAAAATTGGTGCCTGTGACGGCAATTTCATCATATGCATACGCCGATGCCGGTTCAATGGAAATCACTGTCGCGTCCCCGAGAGGCTTCGATCCTCCATCTTCTTTTTCCTGACATCCAGCAAACATTGCAATTGCGGCAGCGAAACCGGCCAGCATTGCAAAACTTTTGGTCATCGTTTTCATTGTTAAAAATAATTAAAAGATTTAAAAAAAATGAATAAAGTGGTTAAACAATATTGTCATCGTATCGTGACTGTTCCCAGAACAGTCCAGCCTTCGACGGTTTCCATATCCCCGCAATCGAGATTAAGCCCTGCCGGATTACCCTCTTTGCTGGTGTCTGCGACGCCGATGCAAATGCTGTATTTCCCTGCCGGCAGGTCGCAGTCGTTGATCTCGAAAATGTAATCCATATCCTTTTCAGCAAGCCAATCGCCCGGATCTGCCTCCTTGTCCACAAAAATCCGCTTCACACTGCCGTCCGAATCCGCCAGAGCTATGGCTGCCTTATACTTGTTGTTCCATCTTCTGTTATAGTTGGGGCATATTCCGAACCCGTGATTTCTCCATCTGTAGCCGACCTTGAAGGTCTCTCCTGAGACTATCTTCTGCGGAAATGAGACGGCAATCGGCGTGAACCTGTAGCCTCCGTTGATGATGAAGTCCTGTACTATATCCGGTGAAACCGTAGTCCAGCTTTTGGCTTCCCGGTATTCTCTCATGTCGAGAATATTGGCTCTGGCTGCCCTTGTTTCGGAATATGTACGGGAATAGACATCAGCCCATGAGGTGGCTCTGGGGTTATAGGTCGGATCGCCGCGCCACTGCTCCGTAAAATCATAGCTGCCGCTTGTGGCCGCACCTTTGTCCGTACCCACGAACCAGTAGCAGGACTCTGCGACAATCATCCGTTTCGTCCTCCATTTGGACTCATATTCCTTCTCGAAGGTGGAATAATACTGGCTGCCGAAAGCATCGTGCCTCAGCTGGTAATCCTGATTTTCCAGAACCCAGTCCAGATTGTCAGCCCCGATTTCCTTGTGGTAATTGATCACAAGAGGCACTTTCTTGAAAGCGTCTCCGTACAGCCCTGTTATCCACCGGACAGTTTCAGCAAGTTTTTCCGGAGTGTCGTTTCCAGGAGAAAAGGACAGGTCATGGCCTTCGCCCCAATACCCGAGATTGAAGCCGTCCACAAAATCGACCCTGTCCGGATCATCGAATTCCTCGGCAAAAGCGCGGACGAATTTTTCGAGTTTCTCATGGAATACCGGATCATCGACATACGGGCTCCACATTTCCCTGTCCGCCCAACCTATCTCTGTCCTGCCTCTCGCCCCTGCCTGACGCACATAATCCGGAGTCGCCTGATAATGCTGTCCGTCACTGTCATAATAAACCCTGAAAGCGAGTTTCAGACCTCTGTCCAGTGCGCCCTGTACGAGGCGGCTGAAATTGCTGTTCTTGTCTTTCCAGACATATTCTCCTTCCTCCGGCTCCATTTCCGCCCACCTCCATCTTACATAGAAGTGGGTGGCGTACTGTGCATACTGATCCATCTGATACCAGTAAGTAAAAGCATCGCCTACATAATCCTGGGCATCATCATACAAGCCCCAGCCCATGCATGGATTACGTATCAGACCGTCTAAAGCCGCCTGCGGCTCAATAAGGACATTGCCTTCTATGTTGAATATATCATCCTTTTCCAGCCCGGCATCCGTTCCTGTATCCGCACCGGAATCCTTTTCAGGCATATTCCCGGAACATGCTCCCAAGAGCAATGCTGTGAACAAACAATATAAAATCTTCGTATTCATATCATTATCTATAGTATTGAGTCTGCGTTATCTTTCCTCCGGAACCCTCTATTTTCGACTGCGGCACCGGAAAGACAGGATATGTCCCTGCCGGAAATCTGGCGATCCATGAATCGTAATATTTTCCCTTCTCGTCCATAGTTCCGTTAGGCGCCGGCGATTTTCCCCATTCGGCGTAATAGTCAGCCATTTTTCCGGTATCGTCCCAGCGGAGAAGATCCCACCAGCGGTTATCCTCCATTCCCAGTTCGACGCGACGTTCATGCTTGATATCTTCGAGAAGCTGCTCGTCGGAAGTATAAGACCTCATAGGAATATCGGTCTCTGCCACTGTAATCTGCTGTACGACTCTTTTGACGTCCTTTTTTGGAGTTGTATTCGCCCTTCTGCGTACTTTGTTCAGATATTCTACAGCATCTTCGATATTCTTTTCCTGCGTCCCCAACAGACTTGCTTCGGCATACATCAGATATACATCGGAAAGCCTGATTATCCTGTAGTGATAGTCCACATTGCCGTAATTCGGCACCCTCTCCTCTTTGGTAAGGTAAGCCTTACGGTTGAAATGGCCATATTTCGGAATTGCCGAAGTCTGAGGCACCCCCTCCTCGAACTCGTCCTTAGGGAAAATGACAGTATATATCAGTCTCGGATCTCCTTCCTCGAACTCATTTACCAGATCATCGGTAGGATTGTTATATCCCCAGCCGTCATCTCCTTCCCTTCTGGCCTGATACTGGAGGACTGCATTTCCCAATGCCCCATCCTCCTGACTGACATATGCGAACTGAGTCCCGCCGAATGGTATTTCGAATATGCTTTCGCTGCTGAATTCCACCCCTTTGTCGAAGACTTCCCCATAATTCGACATCAGATAATAATCAGGCGATTCGGCTACCGGACGGAGAACCTTGGCTGCCTCGTCATATTTTTTCTGGAAAAGAAGCACCTTACCGAGCATGGCCGCAGCAGCCTCTTTTGTGATCCGGCCCCATTCATCTGACGGATATTCCTTTCTGGACGGGAGTCTGGAAGAGGCTCCGGACAGGTCCGATTCTATCTGAGCCCATATTTCTTCTCTCGTGGCAGGTTCATAAAGGTCATCCGTGATATTGCTGATGGTCGGAACAGTAAAATACGGAACCTCGCCGAATACTGTCACCAGATAATATGAAAAGAAAGCCCTTATGAACATGCATTCTCCCTCGAGTCTGTCCACAATCGGATATCCGGACGGAGATTCTTCATCGAACTCCTTGTCCTTCAATATATCCAGCATATAGTTCGCCCTCGTTATCCCCCTGTAGCAAGGTTCCCACATAAGTTCCGCGATATCTTCCCTGGCGGTAGGCCTGAATTCGGCCGCTGCATTGATTTCCGGCCATTCTGCGTCATTTTCACCGCCTTTCGTGGCATCGTCGGCTACGATATTGCCTATTACGAACTTGCCTACATGGAAATTCTGTGTCCACAATGCATTGTAAACATAGGACACACCGTTCACGCATTCATCCGCCGTACTGTAATATGTCTCCTTCTCGAAAGCATTCTGAGGCGGACGGTCCAGAAAATCCGAACATGAACTGAAAAAGATTGCGGACATTGCCGTCAGCAACAATACTTTCCTGTATATATTGTTATTTTCCATAAAATCAGAATTTTATATTCAACCCAAGCTGGAACACCCTTGTCTGCGGATAGACCCCGATATCGACGCCGTTCGACCGGTCTACTCCTGTCGCTATTTCCGGATCGAGACCGCTGTACGAAGTAATGGTGAAGAGATTCTGCGCCGCTACATAAATCCTGAGCGTCTTCATCCTTATCTTATTCATCCATGCAGCCGGGAATGTGTATCCGATCTGCAGATTCTTCAGTCTCAGATAAGAGCCGTCTTCAACATAGAAATCGGAAATCCTGAAATTGTCATTCGAGTCGTCCAGTGTCATTCTCGGCTGGGAATTTCCCCCGCAGCCTACTGTCCAGGCCTGTGAAACGACCCCGCTCTGGACATTCGCGAAACCGAGAGGCTGGTGCGTATAATACTTGAACGCATTGAAAATCTCATTGCCTACTGTTCCGTTGAAAGTAGCCTGAAGATCAAAACCGGCATATGCGACCGAAAGATTGATTCCGAAATAGAAATCAGGATGAGGACTGCCCAGATTCACCTTATCGTCATCGTCAAGATCCCCGTCCCCGTCCGTATCGACGAACTTGAAATCGCCCATGTGCGCGTTCGGCTGGATCAGTTCCCCTTCGTCATTGACATAGGCATTGACCTCTCGCGGTGTCTGGAAAATCCCGTCTGTCTTGTAGCCATAGAAGAATCCTATCGGCTGGCCTTCTTCTGTACGGCAATATCCGAATATTCTGCTGCTGCCGTCTGCAGAATCCACGTATGGTTTCGTGCCGCCCATACTGACTACCTTATTTTGATACCCTGACAGATTGAATCCGAAAGAATATTTCACCTTATGGTCATAGTCGCGCCACTGGGCGGACACTTCCCATCCGCGGTTGTTTACCTTGCCGACATTTTCCCATGGAGAATATGTCCCGAACATGTCAGGAATAGGCACCTGCATCAGCATGCCTTTAGTATCCTTGTACTCGTAAGTTACGAAAAGAGTGTAATTTATTGGAAATGAGCGTAGGTTAATTGCTCATGATAGTAATAGGTTACGATT
>CALUUA010000002.1 GCA_944323845.1 uncultured Bacteroidales bacterium | reverse complement strand
ATTAATCTTTTATGCCAGCACCTTAGTTTTAATTGAAATGTAATAATAAGATTTTGTAGACTAGTATTATTTTTGTATTTTAGGACCGTAGATAGCGTTCTTTTGATATAATGAGCAAAATATGACAGAATATGGAGCTTTTCTCGTTTCTAAATCGTTACCCATGAAGAAGTAAATTCTTGTAATCTATTCATATTCAAAGATAAAAACAATTCACAATGTCTTGCGACATAGGTCGTAAGATTCACTTTCAGTCCAGCCATTTCCGCTATCCGTTTCAAGTTGGTGTTTACATGACCGATTACCTTGTGTACGCGGTTGCAAATCTGCTGTTCGCTCTTGTGGATACGCCTGTCGAGAATCGGGAAGATATAATCATCGGGACTTGCGTCTGATTTGGAATATCTGTCCATTATCTCCTTTGTCTGTGGCAATATCGGACTGTTGAGTTCCTTTCCTGTCTTGTGCCGCTGGTAGTAGATTCTTCCGTTCTGGATGTCACTGTACCGCAATATCGCTATGTCCTTGAAGTTTATCCCTGCGACATAGTAACTGAACAGGAATATATCCCGTGCAAAAGCAAGCGAGTATGATTCCCTGCTTTCCGGAAGTTCAAGCGACTGTATCTTCTGCATATCCTCTTTGGTTATTGCCCTTTTCCTTGTTGGTTTCCAGAACTTGCCCATATTGTACTGTTTGAACGGATTATCAGTTTCTGCAAAGACTTTCTGCTTGACCGCCTTGTTATATACCGCTCGGAGGACACTGAATGAGGTTGCAAGACTGTTGCTGCTATTACCTTTTCGGGTCATGTATGCTTCAAAGTCCTGCAGGAACTGCAAATCAACCTGTTCAAACCGCTTCTTTCCCAGACCGCTCTGTTCCAAAAGGCTCTTGCATGTTTCATATTTGCCAGCAGTTCCTACCTTGCCTATGCCTTTTAGATATTCTATCTGCTGTCGAAAGTATTCGGATACTGTGCAGTTGATATACTTACTTTTCTGCCCGAACAGGGTATCGAAATTGACCTCTGTATCGAGTGCTTCGAGCCGCTGTATCTTCTTTTCGATTTCCAGCCGTTTAGCCGTTATCTGCATCTGCAATGTGTCTGCGTCCGGATAGGTGGGGAGTATATGCTGCTCGGAATCATCCCATGCGTCAAGAGGAAGTACAATTCCTGTTGCAAGATAGCGTACTTTGCCTTTAAGGGTAAATCTTATATGTATCGGAGCAGCATTTGATTTACTTGTCTTATCTTTTCTTTGAACAATCTTTATATTGATACTCATACTGTTACGATATGAGCAAACGAAGTGTACCTATGCCGACAGGGGTAAAGATTGGGGTAAATGTAGGGGTAAATAAACCCCCGAAATCGCACTCTTTTCTCCCGATTTTCTGAAATTTTGCTGTAAAGTCAAGAACAGACCAAAACAGCGGCACAGTCCTGCCAGAGCAGTGCAACACATTGATATATACGAAAAAAGGCCATCATTTCTGATGACCTTTATGGAGCGGAAAACGAGACTCGAGCCCGCGTACGCGGGCATGGCGCGACTTCTTTCGTAGTCCCCTCAGCCGGCCCTGGCCGGCAGCTCCCTCGGGGAGCGGGGCGCGAGTTCGAGTCCTCTGTAAAAAAAAGCAGGCCAGCTATATGCTGACCTGCCTGGAGCGGAAAACGAGACTCGAACTCGCGACCCCAACCTTGGCAAGGTTGTGCTCTACCAACTGAGCTATTTCCGCATAATTTTCTGTATTTTCTAGAAAGAACTTCAGCCATCTCCTGAAACATGTTCCGAAGAATGGATTGCAAAGATAGGCATATTTTCTTTACTTCCAAAAAAAACATGGGTGAATTGCACAAAAATCAGCAATCCACCCATATTTCCTGTCAGATAAACGTTTCGAACTCGCGCAGGAAACGAAGATCGTTCTCGAAATAATTCCGCAAATCCTTTACCTGCCACTTCAGCATGGCAATACGCTCGATACCCATACCGAACGCAAAACCGCTGTACTTACGGCTGTCGATACCGGAAGCCTCGAGGACATTCGGATCCACCATACCGCAGCCCATAATCTCCAGCCAGCCGGTCCCCTTGCAGATATTGCAACCTTTTCCGTGGCAGATATTGCAGCTCACGTCCACTTCTGCAGAAGGCTCCGTAAACGGAAAATACGAAGGTCTCATCCTGATCTGCGTTTCGGCACCGAACATCTCCCTCGCAAACAGCAGGATAGCCTGCTTCATGTCAGCGAAAGTCACATTCTCGTCGATATAAAGCCCCTCGACCTGATGGAAGATACAGTGCGCACGCGCGGAAATGGCCTCATTCCTGAAAACCCTTCCCGGACATACGATGCGGATAGGCAGCGGCAGCTTCTCCATGGCACGCACCTGCACGGATGAAGTATGCGTCCTGAGCAGGATGGAATTTGCGCTCGAAGAAATGAAGAAAGTATCCTGCATATCTCTGGCCGGGTGCTCCGGAGGGAAATTCAGAGCCTCGAACACATGCCAGTCATCCTCGATCTCCGGCCCCTCTGCCACATCATACCCGAACTTGCGGAAAATCTCCACAATCTCCTCCCTGACGATGGATACCGGATGCCGCGAACCGAGCTTGAACGGATCTCCCGGCTTTGTAAGATCGAAAGACGCTGCCGATGTCCCGCTTTCCTGAAGGGAATCCTTCAACGCCTCGATTTTGGCCGCAGCTGCATTCTTCAGCTGATTCAGTTTCTGCCCGAACTCCCGTTTCATCTCAGGAGGCACCGACCTGAATTCCTCGAAAAGCCTTGTCACCTCGCCTTTCTTTCCCAGAAAACGGATTCTCGCCTCCTCTATTTCATTTTCAGTCTTGCATGCCAGAGACTCTATCTCCGCCAGAATCGCTTCTATTTTCTCTTTCATTTCCTTATCATTGAGTGCCTGCGGCAATGTCTGCCATCAAGCAATAATTTCACAATCCCATAAAATCCCTTCATTCGGCCGGATAACCGAGAGAGATGACACACAATATCCGCAAGCCGTCCTTTACGCCCAACAGCCCGCGAAGATAATCTTCCGCGCTGCCGGAATCCGGATCCGACGAAACACGGGGCCGCCCGTTCACATGCACCCAGCAGCTTCCAAGCCCGGAATCGGTAGCGGCCAGCTGGATAAAGGTAGCAGAAATGGCGCAATTATCCACCCAGAGATCCGTCCTGGTCTCGTCCCCGAGCACCACTATCACGGCAGGAGCGTCCTTGACAAAGGCCGAACCCCTGTCCCTCATTTCCGAAATCGCAGCTATGGTATCGGCGTCATCCACAATCATGAATGCCGAACTTTTGGTATTCTTCGATGAAGGGGCCGTCTCAGCCACGGAAATTATCCGTTCTATCAGCTCCCTTTCCACAGGCCTGCCGTCATACTTCCTGACGCTGTGCCTCTTCTTTATCACTTCAAGAAAATCCATGATATTCCGTTTTGTAAAATAAACTGCAAGCCGAGAGCAGTGCCGGAACTTGTTAAGGCAATACTGCCTTTCTCTTCTCCCTCGCCTTCTGCTGCTTGGCAGCTCCACTCTTCAGATAAGCCTTCCACTGGGCATCCGAAAAGAATTTCCTGTATGTACTGTCTATCTTCTCCATCCATTTGTCCTGGACGGCTATATACATCGCACTATTGGACACCTTCGCCTTTCTCAAGGACTCGAACTCATCCTGCATGGCCTGAAAATCATGCTGGAGAGTGGAATCCACATAGAAAACCTGCCAATATTCCAGATCCAGCAGGCGTTCCAGACGCTCGGCTTCAGTGGCGGCCATCTGGGTCACTGTCGGCGGCTCCTGAGGCTCCTGCGCTCCGGAAGCAGCCGGAAAAATTGACCGTAAGGTCATCAATATCAAAACAGAAAGCGTAAATCTTTTCATGTCGGGAATCTTAAGACGGCTATTCTTTTTTTGCAGTAGACGAGAGGAAAAGCTCGTCCATCTGCGACTGGTCGATGTACGAAGGGGAATCTATCATCACATCCCTGCCCTGGTTGTTCTTCGGGAAGGCGATGAAGTCCCTGATGGTCTCCTGTCCGCCGAAAAGGGCGCAAACCCTGTCAAACCCGAATGCCAGACCTCCATGAGGCGGAGCCCCGAATTTGAAGGCATTTATGATGAAGCCGAACTTGTACTGTGCGTCTTCGTCAGAGAACCCGAGCACCTCGAACATACGCTGCTGCACTTTGGCGTCGTGGATCCTGATGGAGCCGCCGCCCAGTTCCGTACCGTTCAGAACGAAATCGTAGGCGTTGGCGCAAACCTTCTCCAGATCCTCCTTCCTGTCGCTGTAGAACAGGTCCAGATGTTCCGGTTTCGGTGCAGTAAACGGATGGTGCATGGCATAGAACCGGGAAGTCTCGTCATCCCACTCGAGCAGAGGGAAATCCACGACCCAGAGAGGTGCGAAATTCAACGGATCCCTGTACCCGAGCCTGTTTCCCATCTCGATACGAAGCACACCCAGCATGGTCTGTGTCTTTCTCTTAGGTCCGCAAAGCGCGAGAATCAGATCGCCTTTCTTCGCCTGCATCTCCGATGCAATGCCCTGAAGCTCTTCCTGTGAATAGAATTTGTCCACGGACGACTTGATGCTTCCGTCTTCGTTCAGTTTGATATAGACCAGCCCCTTGGCACCTACCTGCGGCCGCTTTACCCACTCCGTAAGCTCGTCGAGCTGTTTGCGGGTATAAGACGCCAAAGAGTCGGCGCAGATCGCCCCGATATATTCGGAAGAATCGAAGACGGAAAAGCCATGGCCTTTCACCCTGTCCGTAATATCGTGTATTGTCATTCCGAAACGGATGTCCGGCTTGTCCGAACCATAATGATCCATGGCGTCGAACCAGCTCATACGCGGGATAGGATTCGGGATGTCTATATTCAGGACATTCTTGAAAAGCGTCCTCATCATCCCCTCGAAGGTATCCAGTACGTCATCCCTCTCCACGAAAGACATCTCGCAGTCTATCTGAGTGAACTCCGGCTGGCGGTCAGCCCTCAGGTCTTCATCCCTGAAACATCTCACTATCTGGAAATATCTGTCATATCCGGCGACCATAAGCAGCTGCTTGAAGGTCTGCGGGGACTGCGGGAGGGCATAGAACTGCCCCGGATTCATCCTCGAAGGCACCACGAAATCCCGCGCGCCCTCAGGAGTGGACTTGATCAGATACGGAGTCTCTATCTCCAGAAAGCCCTGCCCGTCCAGATAGTTTCTCACCTCGTGTGCTATCCTGTGTCTGAGTTCAAGGGCCTTCTTCAGCGGATTCCTTCTCAAGTCGAGGTATCTGTACTTCGCGCGAAGCTCCTCCCCGCCGTCACTCTCGTCTTCGATGGTGAAAGGAGGTGTCTGCGCCCGGTTCAGGACATTTATTCCGCTGAGGCTGATTTCGATGTCTCCGGTAGGCATTTTCGGGTTCTTGCTCTGCCTCTCCACCACCGTACCGGTCGCCTGTATGACATATTCCCTGCCTAAAGATCCGGCAGTCTCCATCAGAGACGTCTCTGCAGCGGCATCCACCACAAGCTGCGTGATTCCGTATCTGTCTCTGAGGTCTATGAAAGTCATGCCGCCGAGTTTTCTGGATTTCTGCACCCAGCCGGCCAAAGTCACTGTCTTTCCGATATCGGCGATGCGAAGTTCGCCGCAAGTATGAGTCCTGTACATATCCGTAACTGTTTCCTGACAATTAAACGATCCGGCATCCGGCCAATGCGCCGGCATATGCCATGTAACCTGCAAAAATACAAAAATATTCAGAAGCATATTTCCAAAACATCCCGAATTTTGGATTTTTGCATATTTTTGCGAAAATATTCAGACACGGAATCATTATGCAGGTACGAGCCAAAAAATCATTGGGACAACATTTCCTGACAGACTTGTCGGCCGCAAAAAAAATAGCCGAAAGCCTACAGCCGGAAGGAGCATCATCGGAACACCCCGCCGACACCCTTGAAATCGGTCCGGGAATGGGGGTGCTGTCGCAATATCTGATGGATCGCGATGACATCAGCCTGAAAATGGTGGAGATAGACAGGGAATCGGTGGATTATCTGCTGATGAATTTCCCGAAGGCCGACGGAAGCCTGATCCAGGCAGACTTCCTGAAACTCGACCTGCAGCACTTTTTCAAGGGGGACTTCTGTGTCATCGGGAACTTCCCGTACAACATATCATCCCAGATTTTCTTCAAAATTCTCGACTACAGGGAACACATTCCGCAGGTGGTCTGCATGATCCAGAAAGAGGTGGCTGAAAGGATTGCGGAAAAGCCCGGCACGAAGGTGTACGGCATACTCTCCGTGCTTCTGCAGGCATGGTACGACATCGAATACCTGTTTACCGTGGGCGAAGGCGCGTTCAATCCTCCTCCTAAAGTAAAATCCGCCGTCATACGCCTGAAACGGAATGCGAGACATAGTCTGGGCTGCAATGAAAACCTTTTCAAGACCATCGTGAAGACGAGCTTCAACCAGCGGCGCAAGACATTGAGAAATTCCCTGAAGCCGCTCGTCGCGGCAATGGCGGAAAAGACCGGCATGTCCCAGGAAGCTCTTGCCGGCTTCGTTTCCGACCCTGTCTTCGACCTCCGTCCTGAAAGGCTCGGCGTCGAAGACTTCATCTGTCTGACACGAAAATTTCCGGATTCGGATTTTTTTTATTAAAATTGTAGCCTTTGCGGCCTGTAGGAAACCGCATGAGCGGAAACAGACCGGCCGACAAAAGCATATTTTGGAAAATAAAACGAACTATACCAGACCGGACTTATGAGAGTTTTGAAATTCGGAGGCACATCTGTAGGCTCCGCCAAAGGCCTTCTTCAGGCCAAAAACGTCATAGAATCTTGCACGGATGACATCATAGCAGTCGTTTCGGCTCTTGGCGGCATCACGGACCAGCTTATAAAGACATCCAAAGCCGCAGCCGCAGGGGATCCGGCATACGAAGAGCAGCTGACAGCCATCAGGGAGAGACACTACAGACAGGCGGAAGATACCGTCATACCTGAAATGCTGCCGGAAGTGAAAGCCAGGCTTGAGGTCATGCTCGGCGAATTGTCGAACATCTTCAAAGGCGTTTTCCTGATAAAAGACCTGTCCGCCAAGACCTCCGACGCCATAGTAAGCTATGGCGAGCGGCTTTCATCCGTCATCGTGAACGGGACGATAAAAGGTTCCGTCCTGTACGATTCCAGAGAATTCATCAAGACCAAGCCTTACTTCAACAAGCATATCGTGGATTTCGCGGAGACTGAAAGACTTGTGCTCCAGAAATTCGCCGAACTGCCTCACGTAGCCATCGTGCCGGGATTCATCAGCTCCGACACGGCAAACGGAGACGTGACCAATCTGGGCCGCGGAGGTTCGGACTACACGGCATCTGTGCTGGCGTCCGTGCTGAACGCCGACACTCTGGAAATATGGACAGACGTGGACGGATTCATGACAGCCGATCCGAAAATCATCAGCAACGCCTACACGATAGAGCATCTGACATTCGTAGAGGCCATGGAGTTGTGCAATTTCGGGGCGAAAGTCATATATCCTCCGACCATATTCCCGGCCTATCACAAGAATATCCCTATCAAGATTAAGAATACCTTCAACCCGTCCTCTCCGGGCACTTTCATCACCAGAAACGCCGAGGCGAGCGACCACGGACGGGCCATCAAGGGCATTTCGTCCATAAACGACACCTGTCTGATCACCATACAGGGGCTGGGCATGGTAGGAGTCATCGGCGTGAACTACAGGATTTTCAAGACTCTGGCAAAATCCGGAATCAGCGTCTTCCTCGTGTCGCAGGCAGCTTCCGAAAACACCACGTCGATAGGCGTGAGGAACGGCGATGCCGACCTCGCGGTGCAGGTGCTTTCGGAGGAGTTCGCCCAGGAAATCAGGATGGGTGAAATCAACCGCATCAAGCAGGAAAGGAACCTCGCCACAGTAGCCATCGTGGGAGAGAACATGAAGCATACCCCTGGCATAGCTGGCAAGCTGTTCGGGACACTGGGACGGAACGGTATCAATGTGATAGCCTGCGCGCAGGGCGCATCCGAAACGAACATCTCTTTCGTCATCTCCATCGACAGCCTCCGGAAAGCGATGAATGTCATCCACGACTCGTTCTTCCTGTCGGACTATCAGGTACTTAACATATTCCTGGCCGGCAACGGACTCGTCGGAAGCAGCCTCATCTCCCAGATCCGGATGCAGCAGGAAAAGCTCATGAAGGAGA
The DNA here is from genome assembly GCA_944323845.1 of uncultured Bacteroidales bacterium. Classification (GTDB taxonomy): domain Bacteria; phylum Bacteroidota; class Bacteroidia; order Bacteroidales; family UBA932; genus Cryptobacteroides. Next base: position 189,459 of record CALUUA010000002.1, on the reverse strand, counting down.
AATCCCTGCAAATCAAGGTCATAGGTATCACCAATTCCCGTCACTACATCATAGACAGGGACGGCATTGACCTGAATACATACAGCGAACGGCTGGAAAGTTCGGAAACGGCTACCTCCCCCGAGATCTTCAGGGATGAAATTCTGGGCATGAACATGTTCAATTCCGTGTTCGTGGACTGCACTGCAAGCGCAGACGTGGCCGGTATATACCAGAGCCTGCTCGAACATAATGTCTCCGTGGTGGCGGCGAACAAGATCGCGGCATCTTCCGAATACGACAGATACCGTCTGCTGAAGGAAACGGCCCGCAAGAGAGGTGTAAAATATCTCTTCGAAACCAACGTCGGAGCAGGTCTGCCTATCATCAACACCATCAGCGACCTGATCAACAGCGGCGACAAGATTCTGAAAATAGAGGCAGTGGTATCCGGTACCCTGAATTTCATTTTCAACGAAATGAACGAGGATGTTCCGTTCAGCCAGGCCATCAGGATGGCCAAGGAAGCGGGATATGCGGAACCTGATCCGCGCATCGACCTGAGCGGCACAGACGTGATCCGCAAGCTCGTCATACTCTCGCGCGAAGCCGGATACAGAGTGGAGCAGGAGGATGTGAAAAAGAATCTTTTCATTCCTGAAAAATACTTCAGCGGCACTCTTGAGGAATTCTGGGCCACCATCCCTGAAATGGACGAAGAATTCGAGAAGCGGCGCAAAATCCTGGCCGCCGAGGGCAAATGCTGGAGATTTATCGCCACGATGGAAAACGGACAGACAGAAGTGGGTCTGAAGGAAGTGGACAGGGAAAGTCCGTTCTACCGTCTGGCCGGAAGCAACAATGTCATCCTCATCACCACCGAGCGATACCGCGAATATCCTATGCAGATAAAGGGCTACGGCGCCGGTGCCGGAGTGACCGCCGCAGGAGTATTCGCTGACATCATCAGCATAGCCAACATACGATAATCCCGTCCCGGAACAAACGGAATGCGATGCCGGGTCCATCAGAAACCACAGACGACTCGCCATGAAATACATAATAATATTGGGAGACGGAATGGCCGATGAGCCGATTCCGTCACTTGGCGGCAAGACACCTCTTCAGGCTGCCGTCAAGCCGGAAATAGACTGGATTGCGGCCCACGGCCGCAACGGTCTCCTCGACACCATACCGCAGGGATTCGCCCCAGGCAGTGAAATAGCGAATCTCGCCATTCTCGGATACGATCTGCCGAAAGTCTTCGAAGGGCGCGGCTCTCTGGAGGCGGCCAGCATGGGCGTTCCTATCGGCGGGGATGAAATGGCCATGAGATGCAACCTCATCACCATAGAGGACGGCAGAATCAGGAATCACTCCGGAGGACAGATAAGTTCCGAAGAGGCCGAAGAGCTTATCGGCTATCTTCAGGAAAAGCTCGGAGGAGGCGACGCGGACTTCTTCCCCGGAGTCTCATATCGTCATCTGCTGAAACTGAAAGGAGGGAACAAGCACATAATCACGACCCCGCCGCATGACATCATAGGGAAAGAGTTCGAAGAATACCTCGTGAAACCGGACGGAGAAGGCAGCGAAGCCACTGCCCGCAGGCTGAACGAGCTGATACTGGAATCAATGGAACTCCTGCCGGAACATCCTGTAAACCTGGCCCGGGCCAAAGCCGGGAAAGAGATGGCGAACAGCATCTGGCTATGGTCGCCGGGCTATCGTCCGAAAATGCAGACTCTCCAGCAGCAGTTTCCTGAAATCAGAAGCGGCTCCGTGATATCGGCAGTAGACCTCATAAAAGGGATAGGCGTATATGCCGGACTGGATCCCGTATATGTCGAAGGGGCTACAGGCCTCTATGACACCAATTACGAGGGAAAGGCGGCCGCCGCCATCAGGGCGCTGAAAGAACAGGATTTCGTTTTCCTCCATCTGGAGGCCAGCGACGAAGCCGGTCATGACGGGGATCCGCAGCTCAAGATCAGGACCATACAGTACCTGAACGACAGGATTGTCAGACCTGTATTGGAGGAAATACGGACCTGGGATGAAGATGTATCCATCGCCATCCTGCCCGACCATCCGACACCGTGCGCCATCCGCACCCACACCGCCGCACCCATACCGTTCTCCATCTACCGGACGAACGGGAGCAGCGACAGCGTCACCCGATTCGATGAATTTTCCGCAGGGAGCGGCAGCTATGGCCTGATTGCCGGAAGGCAGTTCATCGAACTATTCCTGCACGGAGACTGACTATAAAACGGACTATAATATGAAATACTACAGCACGAACCATCAGGCGCCCCACGCCACACTGGCAGAAGCAGTCAAGAAAGGACTGGCTCCCGACAAGGGACTTTACATGCCTGAAAAGATAAAACGCCTCCCGGAAACCTTTTTCAGAGATATTGCAGACATGGACTTTCAGGAGATGTCTTCAGCCGTGGCCGGAGCATTCTTCGGAGAGGACATCCCGGAAGGAGACCTGACGAGAATCGTATGCGACACCTTGAATTTCGACACTCCGGCAGTGAATGTGCATGACAACATCTGGGCTCTGGAGCTTTTCCACGGGCCTACTCTGGCTTTCAAGGATGTCGGTGGCCGTTTCATGGCCAGAATGCTGTCGTATTTCATCGCGCAGGAAGGCGGCGGACAGAAGGTGACCGTGATAGTGGCCACATCAGGGGATACGGGCAGCGCGGTAGCCAACGGATTCCTCGGTGTCGAAGGCATCGACGTGATAGTCCTCTACCCGAAGGGAAAAGTCAGCGAAATACAGGAAAAACAGTTCACCACTCTCGGGCGGAACATAACCGCTCTGGAAGTGGCAGGGAATTTCGATGACTGCCAGAGACTCGTGAAGTCGGCCTTCATGGATCCGGACCTGAACAGGAAACTGACCCTGACTTCAGCCAATTCGATCAATGTCGCCCGCTTCCTGCCACAGGCCTTCTACTATTTCAACGCCTACGCACAGCTGAAAAGGCAAGGCAAGGCCGAAAATATCGTCTTCTGCGTGCCTAGCGGCAATTTCGGGAATATCACTGCCGGACTCATCGCATGGCGCATGGGGCTCCCTGTCAGGAGATTCATTGCGGCGAACAACCGCAATGACGTATTTCTGGAGTATCTCAAGACGGGAATATACAGCCCTCGCGCATCTGTGCAGACTCTGGCCAACGCCATGGATGTCGGAGACCCGAGCAATTTCGCCAGAGTAGCGGAACTCTACGGCAATTCCGTGGAAGCTGTACGGAAAGACATAAGCGGATGCAGGTACACCGATGAAGACATCAGGAATACCATAGCCACTGTTTACGGGAAATACGGATACCTCCTCGACCCGCACGGAGCCTGCGGATATCAGGGTCTGGCCGACAACATCGCGGAGGACGAGACCGGAGTGTTTCTGGAAACGGCGCATCCCGCCAAATTCAAGGAAACGGTCGAAGGAATCATCCGCAAGGATATTGAGATACCTCAACGGCTGCGCGATTTCATGGCCGGAGAAAAAATGTCCGTCGGCATGTCTTCGGATTTCAATGATTTCAAGGAATACCTTATGACCAGATAAAGGAAACGATGGGAAAAATCAACAGGATATGCATAATAGGAGCCGGGCACATGGGTGAAGCCATTGCCGGAGGCATGATATCATGCTCCGGCATCCTGCCTGAAAACATTACCGTCACGGCCCGCACCCGGGCTTCATTGGACAGGATAGCGGCGAAGTATCCCGGGATTTCCGTCTCTTCGGACAATGCGGCGGCCGCCCGCGGTGCAGATCTGGCGGTCATCGCAGTAAAGCCGTGGCAGACAGAGGCGGTCGCGAAGGAAATCGGGCCGGCGCTTGACTACGGTCATTGTACGGTAGCGTCTGTGGCGGCAGGTGTCAGTTTCAGGGAATTGTCGGACTGGCTCCGGAAGGGTGAGGAAGTTCCGGCGCTTGCCAGAATAATCCCGAACACGGCCATTGCCCTGGGTCAGGGCACCACATTCATTGCCTGGCAGGGGGTGACGGCTGATGTTTGCGGGGAGATAAGCGGCATTTTCAGGAAAATGGGGACTGTCATCGCTGTCGGAGAGGAAATGATGGCGGAGGGCACTGCTCTGGCATCTTGCGGGATAGCATACGGTCTGAAATATATCGACGCCGCGATAAAAGGGGGGATTGCTCTCGGATTCGGCGAGAAAGAGGCGAGGGATATCGTCATCAGCACGATGAAGGGCGCACTGGCCCTGCTCGAAACGAACGGGACCATGCCGCAGCAGGAAATCGACAAGGTCACGACTCCCGGAGGATATACATTCAAAGGACTTTCCGCCATGGAGGAATGCGGGTTTTCGGAAGCCGTGCGGCAGGGTCTGCTCAAAAGCGTCTGAGTCATGAAAGCCAGGTTCAAAAGGGTCGTGGTGAAGGTCGGCAGCAATGTTCTGACCGGCGAGGACGGGACACTGGATGTCTCCGTCATGTCCGGGATTGCGGACCAGATAGCCATGCTGCGCAAGGCCGGAACGGAAGTCATTCTGGTGTCATCCGGAGCGGTGTCGTCAGGAAAAGGCATGGTCAGATGCGACAGGAGGCTGGACTCGGTTTCCGCACGTCAGCTATACTCGTCTGTGGGGCAGGCCAGACTCATCAACAGATATTGCGAGCTTTTCGACAGGCACGGGATAATCTGCGGACAGGTGCTGACCACGAAGGAAAGCCTTTCCACCAGAGACCATTATCTGAACCAGCAGAACTGCATGAATGTGATGCTCGCGAACGGGGTAATCCCTGTCGTAAACGAGAACGATACCATATCGGTCACCGAACTCATGTTCACCGACAATGACGAATTGTCCGGACTGACAGCCTCCATGATGGATGCGGGATGTCTGGTCATCCTGAGCAATGTGGACGGAATCTACGACGGCCGGCCTTCTGATCCAGATTCGAGGGTCATCAGGGAAATACGCCCCGGCGATGATGTGTCCGGATTCATAGGTGCGGAACGGTCGAGTTTCGGGCGCGGGGGTATGCTTACCAAATACCGGATAGCGTCCAAAGTAGCCGATGAAGGGATAGAAGTGGTCATCGCAAACGGCAGGAAGGCCGGGATACTGCCGGGCATATTGCTGGAAAACGGCAATGAAGTATGCTGCACCCGTTTCCTGCCTGCGGACAAGCCGATATCGCACGTCAAGAAATGGATAGCGCATTCCGACGGGTTCGCAAAAGGAAGCATACGCATAAATGAAGGGGCCATGTCGGCTCTGACCGGAGAGAAGGCTTCGAGCCTGCTGCCGGTAGGAGTCACGGCGGTCGAGGGAGATTTCGAAAAGGGCGATATCGTCAGGATCATTGCTCCGGACGGAAGGGTCGCCGGCGTGGGCAAGGCTGCGGAAAACAGCGTCAGGGCACGTGAAAGCATTGGCCTGAAAGGCCACCGTCCTCTGGTGCATTATGATTATCTTTATATCGAATAGCCTATGGATTTCAAGGAGATATTCAAGGCGGCAGGGAAAGCGGCTGCCGAGCTGGCTTCTGCCGATGACGCGAAAATCAGCGGAATGCTGCTGACACTGGCAGACGAGATCGGTAAACACCATGAAATGCTGCTGGAGGCGAACAGGGCGGATCTGGAAAAGATGTCGCCGGACAATCCGATGTATGACAGGCTTCGTCTCGACGGCAGGAGGCTGGAGGGTATCGCAGAGGACATGAGGAATGTCGCCGCCCTCCCGGCTCCGGCAGGCAGGGTGCTGGAAGAGACTGTCCGGCCTAACGGAATGAAAATCCGTAAGGTAAGCGTGCCTTTCGGGGTGGTGGGAATCATATATGAGGCCCGGCCGAATGTCGGTTTCGATGTGTTTTCCCTGTGCGTAAAGTCGGGGAATGCGTGTATTCTGAAAGGCGGCAGCGATGCGCATGAATCGAACTCCGCCATCGTAAGCCTGATTCGCTCCGTACTGAAGGAATGCGGCTTCGATGAGAATACTGTGACCCTTATGCCCGCGGGGCACGATTCGACCGCCGCGCTTCTCGGGGCGACTGATGATGTGGATTTAGTGATTCCGCGCGGAAGCAGGAGGCTGATAGATTTCGTGCGGGAGAATGCGCGTGTCCCTGTCATAGAGACGGGAGCCGGCATCTGCCACACGTATTTCGACCGTGACGGGGATCTGGGCAAGGGGGCGGCCATCGTGACGAATGCCAAGACACGCCGCGTCAGCGTGTGCAACGCCTTGGACTGCCTGATTGTCCACAAGGACAGGTTGTTCGACCTTCCTGGCCTGTGCAGCGGGGTCAAAGACCATGATGTGACAATATATGCCGACGAGGCGGCTTATGCGGCTCTGGAGGGGAACTATCCGGCCGGGCTGCTGCTTCACGCGGACGAGGAAAGTTTCGGAACGGAATTCCTTTCCTACAGAATGGCCGTGAAGACTGTGGACAGTCTGGATGAGGCCTTGCAGCATATTTCCAGATACTCGTCGAAGCACAGCGAATGCATCATCACGGAAAATCCCGGGACGGCAGAACGATTTCTGAAACAGACCGATGCAGCCTGCGTCTACGCCAATGTCTCCACTGCTTTCACGGACGGGGCGCAGTTCGGCTTCGGTGCGGAAATAGGCATCAGCACCCAGAAGCTCCATGCCAGAGGCCCGATGGCTCTCCCTGAACTGAACACATACAAGTATGTGATCACCGGAGACGGCCAGATACGCACGAAATGACGGAATCTTTCTTTACTGAAAATCATACTGCATAATGATACTGGAGCAGGCACTGAAAATATCCGACAGCAAATTGTGGCATCTGCTGAAGGCCGGCGATGACGGCGGGTACAGATACTTGTATAAGAACTATTACCCGGCCATGTGCGCCGCAGCATACAGCTACACAAAGGATGAATCAGTCAGCGAAGCTCTGGTCGATGACGTGATTTTCCATATCTGGCAGTCGCGGGACAGGCTTGACATTTCCTCGTCCTTGAAGCGTTATCTGCTCGTCAGCGTCAGAAACAAATGTCTGGAATATCTCAGAAGCGCAGCCGTGTCCAGAAGGGAATCCATCATGGACTGCGATGACAGCAGATACCACAAGTCGCTTGACGGCGGTGCGGAAGAATACGTCATCGGAAAGGAACTGTACGAGCTCCTGCTGAAGGCAATCGGAGAACTGCCGGAAGAAACCAGAAAAGTATTCGAACTCAGCCGATATGAGGGATACACGTACGATGAGATAGCCGGAGAACTCGGGATTTCCGTAAACACCGTCAAATACCATATAAAGAAGGCCTTGTCCATTCTCCGGACGCAATTTTCGGAATACACTCTGGCTATCCTTCTGCTTCTGCTGGCATCTACCCCCCCCCCTAGGCAAAACAGCCGTCGATACTTGTCATGAGGATACGCATCCAGGCAGCCAGAACATCTGCCGCGTAATTTTCCGTTAATTCCACTACCCTGAAAACATTCTGATTCATCTCTTGATAAAAAGCCTTTCAAGAGATGGATCAGGAAACTATTGCCCGACTTGTATTCGACATATTTTCGAAGAAATCGAAAATTGCCGGAAAATTCGACTCTGACTCGGCTTACAGACGATTCCTGTCGAGAAAGAGGATAGCCGAAAGGGATTACCATGTCCGCAGGGGACATTCCGCCGCGAAATATTTCTACGCCGCGGCCTGCCTCTGCCTTGTTCTCATCAGTTCAGGCATCACATATTGGATAATGGAAAAATCCGCGTCCGACCTCTGGCATGAAAAAGTGCCCGCACGGCAGATGGTGGAAGTACCGGACGGCTCCAAAGCCAGGATTGTCCTGCCGGACAGCTCCATCGTATGGATGAACGGAGGAAGCCGCCTGTGCTACGGAGAGGATTTCTGCAGGGAAACGCGGCAGGTTCTGTTTTCCGGAGAAGGATATTTCGACATACGGAAGAACCCGGAAAACGCTTTCGAGATAAAGTCGGAAAACACCACAGTCACGGTTCTGGGAACGAAATTCAATTTCAGAAACTATGAAGACGAAAACGAAGTCCTGCTCGCTCTTATCGAAGGGCGTGTAAACTTCTCTGTCTCTGCCTGTCCGGACGCCGGAAACGGCAGGAAATCCGTCGGACTCTCTCCGGATCATGTCATCCGGCTTGACAAGACGAATCTGGAATACAGGATAAACTCTATGGACACTTCCTACTCCGATGACTGGATAGACGGCGGATTCTATTTCCACGGGGAGACGCTCGGCCGCATCGTGTCCACACTGAACCATTATTTCGGCACCGACATCATCATAATGGAAGAAAAACACCGGATGAAACGTTTCTACGGTTACTACAACGCTAAGGACGGCGTCTCCGGCATTCTGGAAAAACTCTCGGCCAATTCATTCGAATACAAGGACTACGGGAACGGGCACATAACCATAAAATGACATTCCGACCCGTCACCACTGAAAGATAACCGCTAAAACCGATAATGATTTATGAAATCCAAACCGCACAGATTTTCACGCAGACTGTCTGTTCTATGCGCCGGCTTCATATTGCTGGCCGGCAGTCTGTCCCTGCCGGCCAATGCCGGACCTGTCTATGACGATCAGGACAAGACCGTCACCATCCATCTGGAAAATGTCACGATAGACAAGGTGTTCGAGGAAATCAAGTCCTGCACGCCTTACACCTTCGGCTTCGAATCCTCAGTCCTAGACGTTTCCGAAACGGTGTCCGTAAATGTCGACAAGGCTCCAATCGAAACCGTACTGGAACAGATACTGTCCGGGAAAGACGTGGCATACGAAATCAAGGATGACCACATCTATATATTCCGGCCGCAGCAGCAGGATACGGGAGCCGTGAATCAGGGAACCTACAGCGGCATGGTAAAGGACGATAACGGAGAGCCCATACCCGCAGCCACCCTTATCAATGCCACGACAGGCGAGACATACATCGCCGGTTCTTCAGGCGGATTTTCCATCAGCGCGTCCGAAGGAGACCGGATAATAGTTTCTTCTCTCGGTTTCGAAGACACTGAAATAACACTGTCGAAAGCACGCAAGTTCGACATCACCATGAGGCCGGATACCGAACTGCTGGAAGAAGTGGTCGTCATCGGTTACGGCACTGTCCGGAAAAAGGATCTGACTTCATCCATTTCGAAAGTTTCCGCAGAATCCCTTCAGGATATGCCGGCAGCTTCCATCTTCAATTCCCTGCAAGGTAAAATGCCGGGCATACAGGTGTCATCCACATCAGGACGGCCCGGCTCGGGAATGAGAATCAGGGTGCGCGGCGTCGGCACCATAAACGATAATGAGCCGCTTTATATCGTGGACGGGATGCCTGTCAGCAACATCGAATTCATCAATCCGAACGAAATAGAATCCATCGAAGTCCTGAAAGATGCATCATCGGCAGCCATCTACGGTTCGCGTGCGGCCAACGGCGTGGTCATGGTCACCACAAAGAACGGTGACAGCCATTCAGGAACGCCTGTCATAGAAGTCTCCGCTTACGGCGGACTTTCCAGACCGGTGAAAGATCTGGAAGTGGCTGATGCCGATGAATACCTCGCTTTCATGGAAACTATGAACGGAAGCAACAGCCCTATTTTCAAGAAAGTTCAGGAACAATACAACAAAGGCTACAATACCGACTGGTGGAAAGAAATAAACAGGCAGCATTCATGGGTGCAAAACTATGACGTATCCGTTTCCGGCGGCGTAAAAGGTCTCAGCTACTTCCTTTCGGCAGGATATCTGGACCAGGACGGCATAGACAAGATGAGCTCCTATGACAAACTTTCGGTCAGGCTCAACACCGAATACAAAGTCAAGAAATGGCTTACCATAGGAGAGACATTCGGTATCATCCGGGAAAACATAAAGGGACAGGGAGACAGCGGGAAGACAGGCTTCGTAGCCTCCGCAGTGAATGCAGACCCTCTCTTTCCTGTAATAGACGAAACCAAAAACGACATAAACCCGCTGAATAACTACGGGTGCAGCGAACTTTCGAACGTCAAGAACCCGGTAGCAATCCAAGACAGATACAATCAGGGCCGCAACGGAGTCCAGAGACTCTCTTTCATAGGCAATGCCTTCGTACAGGTGAACATTCTCGACATGATTTTCGTCAAAAGCACATTCGGATTCGAAATCAAGCGGGATGACCAGAACAACTTCTCCCCTGTCTATTATCTGAACGTCGAAGACTACAACGAAGAAGCCAATACATGGAAACAGTTTGAAAAAACCGACAATATCAACTGGCTCAATACCGTAAACTTCAACAAGATCTTCGGAGACCATTCCATAAACGCCATCGCCGGCGTGCAGATGGAGCTCAGCAATTATGAGTATCTGAGCGGCCTGAAGTTCGGCCAGCCGAACAATTCCTGGAATTTCCAATGGATAAGTTCCGGCGTAGGAGGAGACGAGACCTACGGAGTAGGCTCCCAAAGCGCACTTCTGTCATATTTCGCCCGAATCAATTACAGCTGGCACAACAGATATCTGATATCAGCTTCTGTCAGAAGGGACGGGTCATCGAACTTCGCGCCGGACAAAAGATGGGGGACATTCCCTTCAGTATCCGGAGCATGGAGGATCTCCGAAGAACCGTTTTTCAGAAACCTGAATGCAGGCTGGATCGACCAGATCAAGATCAGGGCAGGCTGGGGCCAGCTCGGAAATCAGAGAATATCATCTGATGCCTACAATACCTATGTCAGCGGAGGAATCGACAAGGAATTCGTATTCAACGGGAATGATCCGTCAGTAGGATACGGACCGTCAAATGCCGGCAATCCCGATGTTTCCTGGGAACGCACGGAATCGGTAAATGTCGGACTCGACCTGAACCTGTTCAAGGACAGGCTTGCCATTACTGCCGATTATTACATCAAGGACACCAAAGGGATGCTGATACAGCTTCCGGTCTCAGAGATTTTCGGCACGTACTCCCCGTGGGAGAATCTCGGGAAGGTCAGGAATACAGGATGGGAACTGCAGATCGATTATGCCGATGCCTTCCGTGATTTCAGCTGGGGCGTCAATTTCAACCTGTCCTCGTATAAAAACAAAGTCATCGACCTCGGCGGTGCGCTTCCATATGTAGACTCGATAGGGGATGTCGGTGTCTCCGGCTTCTGCCGCACTGTGGAAAACATGCCGATAGGTTATTTCTACGGCTATGTGACAGACGGTATTTTCCAGACCCCTGCAGAAGTGGCGGCATACGTGAACAAGGAAGGGGATCTGTACCAGCCGAAGGCTGAACCCGGGGACTTCCGCTTCAAGGATGTAAACAATGACGGAACGATAGACGACGAAGACAAGACCATGATAGGCAGTCCTCATCCGGACCTGATGATGGGTCTCAACCTGAATTTCGCCTGGAAGAACTTCGATCTGTCGGCTTCATTCAGCGGCGTATTCGGAAATGAAATCTTCAATGCATTCAAGGCCATTACATACCAGCCGATAGGCTACCGGAACCTGTGCAAAAAGGCCATAGAGCGTGCCTGGACAGCAGGAAGCGGGATCAACGATGTGCCGAGACTGACCAACTCACAGAACAACGACAACTACCGCGTTTCCGACTTCTATGTGGAAGACGGCTCCTATTTCAGGCTGAAAAACCTGCAGATAGGCTACTCTCTGGCCAGAAAACATTGCGAGAAAATCAGGCTTCAGGGTCTGAGGATATATGTATCGGCATACAATCTTTTCACAGCCACGTCCTACAGCGGACTGGATCCGGACGTATCATCTACGAATGACAGGACCAACGGGGTGGATATAGGAAACTACCCGTCAATGAGAACGATACAACTGGGCATTAATCTGAAATTCTAATTTTTAAGGAAATGAAACCATACTCAATAATTGTCTTGATGCTGATTTCCCTGCTGTCGGTCTCATGCTCCGATTTCTGGGACAAGGAGCCGCAGGGAGTCTTTACGTTGGATTCTTATTACCAGACTCCGGACGAAATCCTGACCGGAGTGACATACTGCTATCAGGCCCTCTGGCTTCAGGAATTCCAGTCCGGAAGGTTCATGGTCGGGAATATCATGACCGACGATGCCGCCAAGGGCGGGCCGGTGAACGAAGGCGTGGATATCATCAATAGCGTAGCATTCAACATACTTCCGAATACAAGTCTTGCCGACCGGTTCTGGGGAAACTGCTACACCGGGCTGACCCGCTGCAATCTTATGCTGGACATCATATCCAAACGTGATTTCTCGGAAGAAAACCCATCCGGATATGACCTGAAAAACAGGATGGAGGGAGAACTGAAGTTCCTGCGTGCTTTCTTCTCGTATTATCTCGTGACAGTATTCGGAGAAGTGCCTTATTTCACCCGCCCGACAGTCAGCAATCTGACTCCTGACCTTTACGAGAGCAAGGATCGCAGCGTCATTTGGCAGCAGATTATGGACGACCTGACAGATGCTGTGGAATATCTTCCGAAAAAAGACGAATATCAGGCTTCGGACCAGGGCAGGATTACAAAGGGCGCAGCCCAGTTCCTGCTGGCCAGAGCATATCTGTTCAACGAAAGATACGATGATGCGGCCGTCGTACTCCGGGCACTTATAAAGGAAGATAACTACACCCTTTGCCCTGACTACAAAGACATATTCGCAAAGGAAAACGAATTCAGCACGGAGAGCATTTTCGAGATTCCTTTCGGAGAACAGGAATTCTGGAGGACTCCGGGTTCAGGAGGACACGGGCAGGTCATGACACAATTCCAAAGCAGCCGTTCCGACTCCGGCTGGGGCTACAATGTACCGACCCAGGACCTCGTGGATGCATTCGAAGAGGGAGATCCGCGGCTGATCTACAGCGTCATTTTCCCTGACGATGAATTTCAGGAAGGTGTCAAACAAAAGGACGATACGTCGAAATACGGCTATTTCAACAGGAAAATCTACCTTCCTGTCGGACAGAGGGAGCCTGTCGGCAATGTGGATTTCCATCTGCGCATGTTCAGACTGGCTGACGCTTACCTGATGTATGCCGAAGCCTCCACTCTCGGAACTTCAGAGAAAAACACCGATGAGGCTATCCATTACCTGAATGAAGTCCGTAAGCGTGCGAACAATTCGACGAAAAAGGATCCGCTGAGGGTCGTCCAGTCGAAGACCATTGAAAATGTCTCAATCCCGGAAAGAGTCTACACTACTGATGAACAGCTGATGGCCGACATCAAGCATGAACGCAGGGTCGAACTCGCGATGGAGGATATCCGCTACTGGGATCTGCTCAGATGGGGTGACATCGAAGAAACCATGAAGGCATACTATGAAAACTGGAAGGACCAGCCTACTGCAGACGGAATCCCCGATGACAAGGGCAAGGAGGTCTCCGAATGGGTAAACAGATTTCCTGACGATGTCTATCCTGTCTTTCCTGTCCCTCAGGATGCCATCATCAATTCCGACAATCAGATAACGCAGTCCAAATACTATTAATAATAACTTCATTAATTATTATGAAAACATTCAGATTTTTATTGGCTGTTACGGCCATCGCGGCAGGCGTCATTGCCTGTAACGAGGATGAGGGAAATGATTCCTCGAAGACCGAAGCTCCCGTACTCGACTACCTGAAACCGGAATCGGGCGGACCGGGAGATGAAATAAGGATAGTGGGCGACCATTTCAGCCTTAAGACGAACGAAAACACGGTAAAATTCGGAGATGTGCAGGCTACGATAAGTTTCGCCTACACAGATACACTGATAGTCCGCGTCCCTACCGGAGCCGGGAACGAAGTTTCCGTGACGGTAAACGGCAAGGCTGCCGACAAGACATTGAGTTTCAATTATGAAGCATCATGGGTACTTACCTCGTTGACCAACATGTCTTCGGGGCTGATGGAAGGCCCGTCGACGCTCGACAAAGCCACATTCAGATATCCGATGAACCTCTGCTGCGATGAGGCAGGAAACATCTATGTCGCGGAAAGATGTACCCACACCATCAAGAAAATATCCATAGAAAACAACAGTGTGGAAATATTCGCCGGCAAATACATCGGTGACGATGAATGGGGAGGGAAGACCCATTTCAAGGACGGAGCAGCTCTTGAAGCCGAATTCAACAGTCCTATGGACATAGTCTATGCAGGAAACAATACCTTCTATGTAGCCGACTTCATGAACAACGCCGTCCGGAAAATCCAGAACGGAGAAGTGTCTACCGTAGGGAAATGCCGTCTCAACGATGACGACTGGGAAAATGTCCAGATGTACGAAAACACCGACTTCAAGATGTCTCTGGACGATTTCAAGTTCACAAGGCCGGAAGGACTGCTTTACGACAAGGAAAAAAACGACCTTTATGTGGCTTCGCAGTCGCACTACATCGTCAGGGTGGATTTTGATGCGAACGAAGTGGAACTGTACGCAGGAAAACCGTTTGCCGCCGGCAATACTGCAGGAGCCCGTCAGGAAGGTCAGATGAATGCTCCGAGAGGAATGGCGTTTGACAAAGATGGCAACCTCTATGTAGCCAATGAATACGGATATTGCATATCGAAAGTCGACAAGGATCACAACCTGACAGTCTTCGCGGGAATCCCAGGCAGTGCAGGAGCCAAGGACGGCAGCGCTACTGAAGCCCAGTTCAACGAGCCTAACTACATGGTTCTGTTCGAAAACACACTGTTGGTAACCGATTTCAGGAATCATGTTATCCGTCAGGTCTCTCTTGAGGACGGTTCCGTTTCCACATGGGCAGGATTCCTCGAATATAATGACGTACAGGATGGAGGTCTTGCCGAGTGCCGTCTTTCATGGCCTATCGGACTTAATTACTCATATGACGGAAAGCAGATCTATATGACTCAAGGCGAGACATACGAAGGACTCCGCGTATTCAAATTCGAATAGCATATGATAAAATTTCCGAAAATGATGTTTATTGCCGCAGCTGCATTTGCATTCGCAACTTGCAGCTGCGACAATGGCAATGCCGGACCGGACATCGACACTGACGGTCTGGTTCAGGATGCTACTATTCCCGGCAATTACATAAAGGCCGTACTTCCGGATCTGACAAGCCTTGTGAAAAACCCTTGCACAGGCTGGGCTATCTATTGCGACGGCTATATTCCGCTGCCGGAGCAGTATTTCGACCAGATGGAACGCTGCGGAGCCTTGAATTATGCCACCCACCTTTATATCCGCACAGGCTGGGCTGAACTGGAGCCGAATGAAGGTGAGTATGCATGGGAAAACAACGACAAGTTCAAGCGCTTGGTGCAGGGAGCCAAAGACAGGGGGCTGAAACTCGCTTTCAGGGTTTATTACGACAACACCGACTACACCAAACAGATTTCCCCGCTATATCTGAAAGATGCAGGAGCGGAAGGCTTCACTTCCAATTCAGGTTTTTGGTCTCCATATACCGATGACCCCGTATTCCTTTCGAAACTGGAAAAGTTCATAAAAGCCATGGCGGCCGAGTTCAATGACCCTGATATCGTGGACTTCGTGGACGGTTATAATGTCGGCAAATGGGGAGAAAGTTTCGGAGCCACCTACAAGGATCCGTCCAAAAAGGATGAAGTCCTCTATAAAATCACGAAAATGTATGCCGATGCCTTCACTGACGTGATCTGCGTCATAAACGCACATTCGGATATCGGAAATTCCCAAGTGCAGAAAGTCCTCGACGATTATGATTTCGTGACACGGCATGATGCCTATGCAAGTACGGTATGGCTTGCGCCTGCCCAGAGACAGCTCATAAAGGACAATTTCCCGGAACGCTTCACCATCGCCGAGTCCATGTACTGGTTCAGTCAGGGTCTCGACACAGACATTCCTATGCAGGACGGGTTCAAGGACTGGAGAGAAGTGATGGAATACACGATGAAGGATGCGGAAGAAATGCGGGCCAACACATTGGATCTCAGGAACTACGATGAGGCCAGCCGGCTCTGGATCTCACTGGCGGAAGATCTGGTGAGAAAATTCATGACAGAGGGCGGCTACAGGCTTACCCCGTCGAAGGTTTCCTTCCCTCTCGAGTTTGCGGCAGGTTCCACGGTCAAGTTCTATCATGAATGGCAGAACTGGGGCTGGGGCGTGTGTCCGAACAACAATTCTCACTGGGGAAACAAATACAAGGTAGCATTCGCCCTTCTCGACCCTGAAACAAAGGCCGTGGCAGACATCGCTGTCGACATGGAATCCGAACCGTCAGAATGGCTTATGGAGCAAAGCGTGCCATACGATTTCGAAACTTCTTTCACCAAGGCCGGGAAAGGACAATATCTTCTCGCAGTCGGCATTGTGGATACTTCGAAAGAGTCTCTCGCTCCGGGCCTGAATCTCGCTGTCAGGGATGCTTCTTCCATTTCCGACGGATGGGTGATAATCAATCCTGTAAACGTCATATGAAATTATTATCTTTATCCCATAAAAGGTTAGCAATAGTTCAATAATACAGACACATGACCCAAAAGTTATTTTACGGAGTTGCAGCTGCGGCGATAATGATTATTGCCGCAGCTTGCAATGAAAACAATCCCGCCGCATCGGATTTATCCATTGTTCCGGCTCCGACGGAACTGAAATTGTCAGGAAAGACTGTCGCGGTTCCTGAAACTATCGGCATATCGGCAGTGGACGACTCTCTTAAAGCATTGGCCGATACCTATATCGGTCAGATGTCATCTGGAGCAGAGGCTGTCCTGCCGCTGAAGTCATCCTCGTCGGAGGCGTTCATAAGGCTCGGCTTCGACCGGAAACTGTCTTCGGAAGAATACAGGCTGACTGTCAGGAAAAACGGCATAAGAATCACCGGAGGCAGTACGAAAGGCGTATGGTGGGGGCTGCAGACGCTTTCGCAGATACTCATGCAGGCAGAGAACGGATGCATCCCCGCTGTCAGGATTTCCGACAAACCGCATTTTGCCTATAGAGGGGCGCATCTGGACTGCTGCAGGCATTTTTTCACGGTCGATGAGGTGAAACGGTACATCGACATACTGGCCTTGCACAAGCTCAACACTTTCCATTGGCATCTTACCGATGACCAGGGCTGGCGCATACAGATACTGGGATATCCGAAGCTGACAGATGTCGGCTCTGTCAGAAAAGAAACGCTGGTCGGTTTGTATGGAGAAAGCGATGAGTACGACGGACAGCCTTACGGAGGTTTCTATACACAGGATGAAATCCGCGAAGTGGTCAGATATGCAGGAGACAGACAGATAACCGTCATCCCGGAAATAGAAATGCCCGGCCACGCAGTCGCAGCCCTGACCAGTTATCCGGAACTCGGATGCAAAGGGAAAGGTTATGAGGTGCGCACGACATGGGGAATAAGCGAAGACCTGTTCTGTGTCGGCAAGGAATCCACTTTCGTTTTTCTGGAAAATGTTCTGTCAGAAGTCTGCGATCTTTTCCCGGGAGAGTATATCCACATCGGAGGCGACGAATGCCCAATGACCGTATGGGAAAAATGTCCGCATTGTCTGGCTGTAATGGAAAGAGAGGGGTATTCAGATATCAGGCAACTGCAGGGATATCTTCTGCACAGGATAGAAACCTTCCTTGCCGGCAAAGGCAAGAAAATCATCGGATGGGATGAGATTCTGGACGGAGGAGTCACCCCTACGGCCGTCGTGATGTCATGGAGGGGGCCCGCAGGCGGCATCAAGGCTGCAAAACAGGGGAATCATGTCATCATGGCTCCGAACAATTATTCTTATCTGGACTATGCACAGACTGCGGATCCTGAAGGTAACGGGGAACCGCTCGGCATAGGCGGACATGTCTCACTGCGCATCATGCATTCTTTCGACCCTTATGATGAACTGTCCGAGCCGGAAAAACAATACATTCTGGGTCTTCAGTGCAATCTCTGGGCGGAGTACATCAGCGATTTCAGTCATGTGCAGTTCATGGTGCTGCCCCGTTTCTGCGCCCTGTCGGAGAATGCCTGGTCCGAAGGAAAAACAGATTATGACAGTTTCCTTCGCAGGGTAGAAAAGGGTATGCTGCCGCTGTACAGGTATTTCGGCTTCAATGTAGCCGATTATGCGTTCAACGGAATAGAATAACGAACCTCACACAGAAATGACAAAGGCCCGGAACTATCATTGTCCGGGCCTTTGTCATTTCGGAAAGGGATTCCCTATTCCTCCTTCTCCTGCTCCATGTATGCCTTCAGGAGTTTTTCCTGGACATCGCCCGGAACAGGCTGGTAGTCGGCAAATTCCATGGTAAAGGTAGCGCTGCCTGAAGTCAGCGAACTCAATGTGGTGGAATATTTGTAGAGTTCTGCAAGAGGGACGCGGGCCTTGATGATATCGAACCCTTTGTCATTCCCCATGCCTTCTATCAGGGCCCTGCGGTTCTGCAGATCAGACATGCAAGCACCCATATAGGCACTCGGAGTCATGACCTCGACATTGTATATAGGCTCCATGATCTTCGGTCCTGCATTGCGGAAAGCCTCCTTGAATGCGTTTCTGGCAGCCAATACGAAAGATATTTCATTCGAATCCACCGGATGCATCTTGCCGTCATAGACATAGACCCTGATATCCCTGGCCAGAGAACCTGTCAGAGGTCCTTCATTCATCTTGTCCATGATACCTTTCAGGATGGCCGGCATGAAGCGGGCATCAATGGCGCCTCCTACGATACAGTTGTAGAACTCCAGTTTTCCGCCCCAGTCGAGGTCATATGTTTCCTTGCCCTTGATATTGAGGACAGTTTCCTTGCCTTCGATCTTGAACTTGTTCGTTCCTTCCACGCCTTCCACATAAGGGCATATCAGAAGATGCACCTCGCCGAACTGGCCGGCGCCGCCCGACTGTTTCTTGTGCCTGTAGCTGGCCGCCGCCACCTTCGTGATGGTTTCACGATAGGAAATTTTAGGCGCGAAAAGCTCTATGTCTATCTTGTTTTCATTCTGGAGCCGCCATTTCACGATATTGATATGCTGCTCTCCCTGACCGCTCAGGATAGTCTGCTTCAATTCTTTCGAATATTCGACTATAATAGTAGGATCCTCGGCCGAAATCTTGTTCAGGGCATCGCTCATCTTCTCCTCGTCCTTCTGTTCCTTGGCCTTTACGGCTGTACGGAACTTGGACTGAGGGAAATTGATATGTTCGTATGCGATGTCAGTGCCCGGCTGCGAAAGTGTGACATTGGTCTTGGCAGCACGGAGCTTGACCGTACATCCTATGTCTCCGGCAAACATGTCGGTAACCCTTTCCTTCTTCTTTCCGGCTACGGCATAGATAGTGGTGATCCTTTCCTTGTCCCCTGTCTCCGGGTTCTCCAGATCCTGACCTTCCGTCAGCTCTCCGGACATCACCTTGAAATATGCCACTTCGCCCAGATGCGGCTCGATGGCTGTCTTATATATGAAAAGCGTAGTAGGAGCATCCTGCTTGCACTCGATTTCCGTCCCGGACTTGGTCATGGCCTTTCTCTCGGCAGGAGAGGAAGCCACCTTTATAGTGAACTCCATCAGGCGTTTCACTCCGATATCCTTCTTCGCGGAAAGGCAGAAAACAGGCAACACGTCACCTGCCTTGCATCCGATACCTATGCCTTTTCTGATTTCATCTTCAGTGAGCACTCCTGCATCGAAGAATTTCTCCATCAGGGTGTCGTCATATTCAGCGGCCCTTTCGATAAGGGCAGCCCTCAACTCTTCAGCCTCTTCCTTATATTCAGCGGGGATTTCCAGATCCTCTCTGGTACCGTTTTCGTCCTTGAAATGATAATACTTCATCTTCAGTACGTCGATGAAGCCGTCGAATCCCGGACCCGGATTCACGGGATACTGTATCAGCACCGGTTTTTTCCCGAATGCCTCGGTCATGGAATCAAGCGTATTTTCCCATGAAGCCTTCTCGCCGTCAAGCTGGTTCACGGCCACGATCATCGGCACTCCGTACTTTTCCGCATATCTTGCGAATATCTCCGTCCCTACTTCCACTCCCTGCTGTGCATTGATGACCAGAATGGCCGTCTCGCATACCTTGAACGCAGATACTGCGCCGCCGGAAAAGTCATCGGCTCCCGGAGCATCTATGATATTGAACTTGGTGTCCATGAACTCCGCATACAACGGCGTGGCGAATATCGACCTCTGGTTTATCTGCTCTATCTCGGAATTGTCGGAAACGGTATTCTTCCCTTCCACTGTACCTCTTCTGTCGATGACTTTACCTTCGTAAAGCATGGCTTCAGATAATGTGGTTTTACCTGATCTTGCGCTTCCGATCAGCACCACATTACGGATGTCTTTAGTTGAATAAAATTTCATTTTTATTGTTATTAATTAGTGTAACTTCTGACCGTACAAAAAAACACCATGATTTTCAGCAAGGGTCATCCTTGCAAATTTAATAAAATCATACTGCAAAAACAATAGCGGAATTTCCGCCGGTTTCCGCTTTTCCGCTCACTCTCCGGAGGGACCTGTTTTTCTGTAGACCTCCAGCACCTGATCGCCGGTCAGCCCCACATTGGCAAACACATACTCGCCGAACTTGTCTTCCGGCACACCCATCCTGTCGCATATGGTCCCGAAAGTACAGGCGGGATCCAGATAAACTTCCTGCTCTTCGAGCAATTTCCCGAACAGTTCGAATTCTTCCTTGAAATTTTCCATGACTATAACCGAAACTACATTATACCATCAACAATCAGGACTGGCACTGAACAGCACAAATCTCAAATATTGGATTGTCAAAAGCAAGTGTTGCTTGCCTTTTTATCATTTTCTGAAGAATCTTTTTCTCTTTTTTATGATTTTTGCTTTTTATGATAATATTTTCTTGCCTTTGACAATAATTTCTTTCATCTCAACACCATATGCATCCCGTCATTCGCGGAATGAGGGGAGTGCTCATCAATGATAATGCCGGCACAGGCATGTTTTGGAAAATCGGCCGATGATTTTATATTTGCACGGACTTTAACGATTCAGACATGAAAACACATTCGGAACTGCGCCCGTTCATGAATGACGGGGTCGTGGAGGCAGGCTGCGACGAGGCTGGCAGAGGTCCGCTTGCAGGACCGGTATTCGCTGCGGCAGTGATTCTCCCGCCCGATTTCCGCCATCCGCTCCTGGACGACTCGAAAAAGATGTCGGCAGGAGACAGGGAAAAGCTCCGGCCTGTAATCGAAAAAGAAGCCATATCATTTTCTGTCCGGGAGGCAAGTGCAGATGAAATAGATACGATGAACATTCTGAATGCATCCATCGCCGCCATGCAGCGGGCAGTCATGTCTCTGAAAGTCAGACCGGAACATTTGCTGATAGACGGAAACAGGTTCCGTCCGTTCTCGTACATTGCGGCCATAGCCGCCGGAGCCGGGCCGGATGACGGCCGGAAAGCCACGGATGTCTGCGAGGAATATGACAGCATTCCGTTCACATGCGTGATAAAAGGCGACGCTACGTTTTCTTCCATTGCGGCAGCATCCGTGCTGGCCAAGACTTACAGGGACGAATATATGAGGAAAATCGCTGCGGAATATCCGCAGTACGGGTGGGAGCGGAACATGGGGTATCCTACCAGAGAGCATGTAGAGGCCATCAGAAAGTACGGGCTTTCGCCATACCACAGAAAGAGTTTCCATCTGAAGGAGCTGGAGCCGACGTTGTTCCCCGTTATTTGACGCTGGCGCGCCACATATACTGTAGCACCTCGGCAAAGTAAATAAATTTCCTTTGCTCTCGGTTTCTGCGTATATTTGAAAAATTTTTGTAAAGACAGTTTCATGATGAAGAAATTTATCTGTATGATTGCCGCCGTTACGGTCCTGACAGCAGGGGCAAGGGCGGACGAAGGGATGTGGATGCTTCCGCTGTTGCAGAAGATGAACGAGAGCACGATGCAGGAACTCGGGTGCAGGCTCACGGCCGAGCAGATTTACAGCATCAACCATTCATCCCTGAAAGATGCCATCGTGCAGTTCGGAGGCGGATGCACAGGCGAGATTGTCTCCGATGAAGGCCTTCTGCTGACGAACCACCACTGCGGCTATGCCAGCATCCAGCAGCTCAGCACGGTAGAACACGATTACCTTACCGACGGCTACTGGGCCATGAACCGTAGCGAAGAACTGCCTGTCGAAGGGCTGACGGTGACGTTCATGGAAAGCATAAGGGATGTGACCGGGGACATACTCAAGGCGGAAAAGAAAGCAAGAAAAGAATACCGGGACAGTGCGAACGCAGACGATCTGGTCTATGCGGCAGTCAGCGATGCCATGAACGCACTTACAGCCGAAGCCATAAAGGACAATCCGCATTGCACGGCATCAGTGATACCGTTCTACGACAACAATGTCTGGTATCTGATCGTCTACAAGGAATTTTCGGATATCAGATTCGTCGGGGCTCCGCCTTCATCCATCGGCAAATTCGGAGCCGATACGGACAACTGGGTATGGCCGCGGCACACCGGCGACTTCTCCGTATTCAGGGTATATGCCGGCAAGGACAACAATCCTGCCTCATATTCTCCCGACAATGTGCCGTATTCTCCGAAAAAGCACCTTAAAATCTCCCTGAAAGGAGTGAATGAAGGCGACTATACCATGATTATGGGATATCCTGGACGGACTACCCGCTTCCAGACCTCTCCGGAGCTGGAGCAGCAGCTGAGGCTGAACGACATCAGGATTGCGGCCAGAACCGTAAGGCAGAATGTACTGATGGAAGACATGCTGGCCGATCCGGCTGTCAGGATAAAGTATGCAAGCAAATATGCCATGTCATCAAACGGCTGGAAGAAATGGCAGGGTATGAAAATAGCCTTCGACAAACTGGACGTGATCGGACGGGCCGAGCGGGAGGAAAAAAGTTTCTCCGAATGGGCTGCGGACAAAAAGTCAAGGACTGAAAAATACGGACATGCTCTGGAAAACATCAAGGCAGGCATAGAAAACGGAATGCAGCCAAACATCCAATACACACTCGCGACAGAATCCATCTACCGCATAGAACTGCAGCAGTTCGCATCGAGGATGACAGGGCTCTTCCGTTCGACCTTAGGCAAAGACTCCGCGAAAGACACTCTGGCCGCGCTTGAGACGGCATGGACGGAAATGCTTCCTCTCTACAAGGACTACTCTGCAGAAACCGACAGGAAGGTTGCTGCCGCAATGCTGGATTTCTACAGGCAGAATGCTCCTGCCAGCCAGGGTCTGGACGCGATTTCAGACGATTTCCAGAATATGGACATCGAAGGATATGCCGACTCGCTGTTCGCTGCAAGCGTCTTCACCTCCGCCGAAAAGCTTCAGAAAGCCATAAGGGAAAAGGGATGGCCAGCCATCTCATCCGATCCGGCGAATACTCTGGCCGAACAGGTAAACAAAATAATCCTCGCCACATATCCGGGACTGATGGAAAGCGACAAAATGCTGGCTGACGCCAGAAAGACATATACCGCAGGACTTCTGGAGTGGAAAAAGGGAGAACCGTCATACCCGGACGCCAATTTCACCATGAGGCTCACTTACGGGACAGTCAAGGGCTATTCTCCGAAAGATGCAGTCATCTACAGGTACTATACGACATTGGACGGCGTCATGGAGAAAGAGGATCCGGAAAACTGGGAATTTGTCGTACCGGACAGACTGAAAGAACTGTACAACACCGGGGATTTCGGCGGATATGCTGCGGCTGACGGCAAGATGCCTGTAGCCTTCCTTTCGAACAACGATATCACGGGAGGCAATTCGGGCAGCCCTGTCCTCGATGCCGACGGCAATCTGATCGGACTGGCTTTCGACGGCAACTGGGAATCCATGAGCAGCGACGTGATGTTCGAACCTGATCTCCAAAGGTGTATAAATGTGGATATCCGCTATGTCCTGTTCATCATCGACAAGTTCGGAGGTGCAGGATGGCTGCTGGATGAAATGGACATAGTCCGCTGAAAGTCATGAAGACAAACGAAATAATGAAATTGCTGTACGAAGTGCAGCATCCTGCCAAAAACGACAGGAATATAGTGGAACTCGGCATGGTAGACAAGGTGGAGGCTGACGGAAACAAGGTGACCGTCACCCTCGCCTTTCCAAAACACAGGGACCCTCTGGCCGAGTATCTTATCGGAAGCACACGAGCCGTACTGACCAGACATACGCCCGGTACGGAAATAGATGTCCGGACCGTCATAAAGGAAGACACGAAGAAAAAGCCCGTCGGACTGGATCTCGGGCTGGAAGAACTGGACAATGTCAAGTACATCATCGGCGTGGCATCCGGGAAAGGCGGCGTAGGCAAATCCACCGTAGCGGTAAATCTGGCTGTAGCCCTCGCCCGTCTCGGATACAGGACTGGACTGGCTGACGCTGACGTTTACGGACCATCCGTACCGAAAATGACAGGTACGGAAGGCGAAATGCCGGAGGCCTACAGGGAGGGGGAAAAGGAAATCATCATGCCGCTGGAAAAATACGGCGTAAAGTGGATGTCCATCGGTTATTTCGCAAAGCCAGAACAGGCTCTGATATGGAGGGGACCGATGGCCTGCAACGCCCTCAAGCAGATGATACTTCAGGTCAGATGGGGAGAACTGGACTTCCTGCTGATAGACATGCCGCCGGGTACCGGTGACATCCATATTAGCCTCGTGCATGACATTCCGCTGACAGGAGCCGTCATCGTAAGCACACCTCAGGACGTGGCACTGGCCGATGTGGAAAAAGGCGTGAACATGTTCCGGAACTCCGGCATAAACAAGCCGATACTCGGCCTTATAGAAAACATGTCATGGTTCACGCCGGCGGAACTTCCCGAAAACAGATACTATATCTTCGGGAAAGACGGCGGCGCGAAGATGGCGGAAAAATACGGAATACCTCTTTTGGGGCAGATCCCTATCGTACAGGGCATCCGGGAAGCCGGTGATGACGGGGAACCGGCCGCGCTGTCTTCAAGGCCGGACGGTGAAGCCTTCGTTCTTCTGGCCGAAAAAGTGGCGGAAGCCGCAGCCCGCCTGTAAAAAAAACGCCATATTGCACGGCCATGGATGCAAGAATTCTTCATGTCCGGATTTATAATCAGGATATAATTCAGAAAGAACAAGTATGAAAACAAAAATCAAGACAGCATTCATGGCGATAGCAGCCGCTCTCGCCATTCCGGTTTTCCAGTCATGCCTGAATGACAGCCACGACTACGACTCGATACTGACGCCTTCGGCAATAGTGACAGTGAAGCCGGTAACCGGAGACGGGGAGGACTATTTCTATTTCCAGCTCAACGACAAGGAAAAGCTCTGGCCTTTAGACAACTCACGCCTTCCGTATAAGGGCAAGGAAGTCCGGGCTTTCGTGAAATTCACGGAGACCGACATGCCTGAAGACGTGGACAAGAATGTCTATTCCAAGGCGGTAAAGGTCGAATGGATGGACAGCATCCTGACAAAGGCGGCAGTCGCCTATGAAGAAGAAGAGAACGTATCCATAGAGCAGAAATACGGAGATGACCCTGTGGAGATTTTCGCGGACTGGATGACAAATGTCGAAGACGGCTATCTGACCCTGCATTTCTACACTCTATGGGGAAATTCAGGCATAAAGCATGAACTGAATTTAGTTACGGGCCTCAATGAGGAAGACCCTTACGAAGTACGGTTCACGCACAACGCCTACGGCGACGGGACATACTATGAAGGAGACGGCATCGTGGCATTCAGCCTGAAAAACCTGCCTGACACGAAAGGTGAAACCGTCAAGCTCACCCTGAAATTCGATTCCTTCTCCGGAGAGAAGACTGCGCAATTCGACTATTGCACCAGAGAAGACTGGCAGGCCCAACCCTGATGGGCAAGACCGAAGAAAAGAAATTGGCCGAAAGGCTGAAGAATAGGGACCGCACCGCCATGAATGAGCTGTATGGTCTCTATTCCGGTTATCTTTTTGCCCTCTGCTGCCGGTACGTCGCCGACCGGGACACAGCGAAAGACATACTGCACGACTGTTTTCTGAAGATATTCTCGTCAATCGGAAGATTCCAGTTCCGTGGAGAAGGTTCTCTGAAAGCATGGATGAGCAGGATCGTCATCAATGAATCGTTGAAATATCTGAAGAAAACCGCGGGGAATGATATCCTGACATCCGCAGACAATCTTCCGGACATACCGGACGAGGAGGACGGACCGGATGTGGACGACATTCCGGCATCGGTGATACAGGAAATGATAAGCCGGCTTCCTGACGGGTACAGGGCGGTATTCAACCTCTTTGTATTCGAGAAAATGAGCCACAAGGAAATAGCCGGCATCCTCGGCATCAAGGAAAATTCTTCCGCATCGCAGTATCACCGGGCAAAAGCCCTGCTGGCCAAATGGATTGAAAACTACAGGACAGAACACCATGACTGACTGGAAAGAAAATATCAGGGACAAAATGTCCGAGTATTCGGAAGCCGCACCGGAAGGGCTTCTGGAAGACATCATGGTCTCAATAGATAAAGAAAACAGAAGGCGGCGCAGCGTTGTCATCACGATATCGTCGCTGGCTGCTGCCGCGATTGCGGCCGTCGCTGTTTTCATGCCGGACACCAGAGACCGTATCGAGAACGTTCCGGCAGTCAGGACCGCACTATCTGGCGGCACAGACATAATCCGCATAGAAAATATTCCACGTGCAGGAACAATCGGAAGCCGGAAAACCGCCATGACATCTGAGACGGAAGGGAATATTGCCGGAGGCAGAGAAGAGACACCGGCCGCCGCAGACAGTATTGCCGGCAAAAAGGATGTTGTCCTGACGGACAATGATACCGTCGGAAACGGGAATGATGCGGACAAGGAAGAAGACATTGCCGGAGGCAGGGAAGAGAACGGGAATACCGGCATGACGGACAGATACGGATGGAAGGATCTGCTGATAGCGGAGGCCGCACGCCCTGAAAAGGACAGGAAAATAAGAATGAATCTCTATGCCGCCGGATTTGCCGGAAGCGGAAGCAGCTACGGAGGATACAGCCATGATGTCGCCGCGATGGCCGCAGAGGCGCCGATGACTTACGGAGAGAATGCGCTGGCCGGCATCCTGATGATGAACAGATCCAAGGATATCAGCACCGATACCAGGCATTTCCTGCCGGTAAAGGCCGGAGTGACAGTCTCATGGGAATTTGCTCCGCGCTGGAGTCTGGAAAGCGGACTCACATACTCATGGCTTCTGTCCAAGTCCAGATCCGGGAGCGATTCTTATTTCATGGACTCCAGACAGACCCTGCACTATATCGGAATACCTCTCAATATCAGCTACGGCATATGGGACAACCGCTGGATGAAAGTCTATGCTTCTGCCGGAGGCGCCATGGAAAAATGCGTCGGGGGCTCCGTCAGGAAAAACTACATATACGGCAATGAGACCCGGAAAACGGAAGCGGAAAAGCTGACCGTGGCTCCGCTGCAATGGTCTGTGGGAGCCTCTGCGGGTCTCCAGTTCAACATTTCAGGGCTTATAGGCATATACCTCGAGCCGGGACTGACTTACCACTTCCGGAACGGAGCGCCTGTCGAAACAGTGTACTCCGACCGGCCGCTGAATTTCAGCCTCAATCTGGGTTTGCGCTTCTCCTTCGACTGATTTCCCGACGGACCTGTCGCGGTCACCGGCGATTCGGACTGATTTTGGCGACAAAACCTCCTCCAGGAGCCATCCGGACTTCCATTTTACCGTCAGACGGCACTTCGGCGACATATCTGCGATAGTCGCTTGCGGCTCTTTCCGCATTCATACCGTCGGCAAAGATTTCTGCCGTACAGCCCTCGCCGATGAATGACAGATCCAGTGTCAGGGTCCTGACATTCCAGTCAGTCATGGCGCCGACATACCATGTGTCCCCTTTCCGTCTGGCTATGGCCACATACTCCCCTATCCTGCCGTCCATAGATACGGTTTCATCCCAGACTTCCGGGACTTCGGATATGAAATCCAGACATTCAGGCTCCGCCATATAGTTTGACGGAGAATCGCAGAGCATGTTCACAGGGGATTCGAAGACCACATATTCAGCCAGCTGGCGGCATCTGGTACCCTGACTCATCGGTTCGCTGTTGACCGGATAATAATTTTCCCGGGAAGCGTTCCGCATCGCCCCCTGCGTATAGTCCATCGGCCCTGCTACCATGCGGATGAAAGGAATCGTGACATCATATGTCACCTGATCCACTTCAGGGGACGCCCATTTCATCTGTTCGAGACCATGGACGCCTTCATAATTCACGACATTCGGCCATGTGCGGTGAAGACCCGTAGGCTTATAGGTCCCGTGAAGGTCCAGCATGAGACGGTATCTGGCCGCCGTTTCGGCAGCTTCCCTGTGAAAGGCCACCATCTGCTGGTCGTCCCTGTCCATGAAATCCACCTTGAATCCCTTGATACCCATATCCGAGAAATATCTGCAGACTCCTTCGATGTCTCTGGCGAAAGCCAGATATCCGGCCCACAGTATCAGGCCGACATTTTTCCCTTCCGCATATTCGACCAGACCTTTCAGGTCTATTTCAGGGATGACCTGCATCAGGTCTGCTTTCAGGTTTACGGCCCAGCCCTCGTCCAGAATCACGTAAGGGATACCGTGAGCCGATGCGAAGTCTATATAATATTTGTATGTCTCATTGTTTATCCCGGTCTTGAAATCCACTCCCCGAAGGTTCCAGTCATTCCACCATTCCCATGCGACTTTCCCCGGTTTCACCCAGCTGAAATCCATATCTTCCCGCTGAGGGGAAGCCAGTTTGTAGACCATGTCATTGTCTGCCAGCTCCTTGTCTTCCCCGGATACGATTATCACTCTCCACGGGAAGACTTCGCCCGGCCCGCACTCGGCGATATAAGGCTTGCGAGACTTCACCACGCCCTGCAGCATGTTATGCCCGCCCTGCTCTATCTTGTCCGGGACAGGGGCGAAAACCCCGTTCAGGGAGCGGCCTCCGTCAGGATTGTGCAGGTACATTCCCGGGTAGTTCATAAGGTCGGCTTCGGTGATGCATACTTTTCTTCCGCCTGCCGCTTCCGCTACGATAGGGAGAAAAGCAAGCCTCCGGCTGTCCCATTCCGAAAGGAGAATATGCTGATAGGTGTTTTCGAAGGAATTATAGAACTGGCTTTCGAAACCGTTATCGTCAAATTTGCTGACATACGGTACAAAGGCATGCGTATCTTCAGGAAAGTTGAAGACCGCCTGTTCGGAGACTACCCTGAACGGAGACCGGGATCCGGAGACGAAACGATATGCCACGCCTTCGTCATATGCCCTGAAAATCATGGAAAATGTCTTGAACTTCAGGGTCATTTCATTGTATTTGTCTTCAATTTCCGCCTTTTTGTAGAACGGTGATTCTATGGTCTTGTCTTCGGAGACTCTCCTGCATACGGCTTTCCCGGGACGTAATCCGTACACTGTCCCGTCTTCGAGGGTCATGGACACCGGCGAAGGGCCGAGAATTTCCCCGCCGTCATGCGACAGCGAATATGTGATGTCCTCCCCCACTTCCACCACGAGTTCCAAAGCTCCGTCCGGAGATGAAAGACGATACTGCTCTCCGGCAGATGTCATGACCGGCAGCATCATGGCTGCAGTCAGCAAAGCGATAGTTCCAGCGTTCATTATCTTGATCGTATTTGTTTACGTTTTCATGCATTGTCCGTCAGGACATCCGGATTTATCCTATTCCCAGCTTATCTTTCATCGTGCGGAGGAGATCGAAAGCCTGGAGAGGAGTCATGTTGTTCAGGTCGACCGATTCCAGATCTTCCTTGAGGGAAGACAGCACCGGGTCGTCGAGCTGGAAGAAGGAGAGCTGCAGGGATCCGTCGCTTTCCAGACGGCCTTCCCTGATGTTGTGCGGCCTGATACGCGCTCTGGCAGTGCTGTCCCGTTTACCCTCCTCTTTTTCCAGAGCTTCCAGCGTGCGCTCGGCAGACTCTATCACCTGTCTCGGCATACCTGCCATGCGTGCCACGTGGATACCGAAACTGTGGGCCACCCCGCCTTCCTTCAGCTTGCGCAGGAAAATCACCCTCTTGTCCACTTCCTTGACGGCGATGTGGAAATTCTTCACTCTCGGATATATGGTCTCCAGATCATTGAGTTCATGATAGTGCGTGGCGAAAAGCGTCTTCGCCCCGTCGCCGTACTCGTGTATATACTCTACGATGGCTCTGGCTATGGACATTCCGTCGTATGTGGATGTTCCGCGTCCTATCTCGTCCAGAAGGACCAGCGAGCGGGAAGACAGATTGTGCAGAATCATGGATGTCTCCAGCATCTCCACCATGAACGTGGATTCGCCCCGGGAAATATTATCGGACGCGCCCACTCTGGTAAACAGCTTGTCGCAATATCCGATATGCGCTTCCGCCGCCGGGACGAAGGAACCTATCTGGGCCATCAGCACTATCAGGGCAGCCTGCCTGAGAAGAGCCGATTTTCCGGCCATGTTCGGACCGGTAAGGATGATAATCTGCTGCGACTTGTTGTCCAGCATGATGTCATTGGGCACGAATTCTTCGCCTGCCGGCATCAGGGTCTCTATCACGGGATGGCGTCCGGCCTTGATTTCTATCTTATAGCCGTCGTTCACTTCCGGGCAGCAATAGTTCCTCTCCGCCGCCAGTTCAGCAAATCCGGCCAGCACATCGAGACGGGCCAGAATCCTGCTGTTCGACTGCACCCTGCCTATATTCTGCCTGATCTGCTCCACAAGCTCAGCATACAGCCGGGCCTCTATCTCATAGATACGCTGCTCCGCCCCGAGAATCTTTTCCTCATACTGCTTGAGCTCCTCGGTAATGTACCGTTCGGCATTCACCAGCGTCTGTTTTCTTATCCAGTCGTCAGGCACTCTGTCCTTGTGGGCATTCCTGACTTCAAGATAATAGCCGAAAACAGAATTGTAATTTATCTTCAACGATGTGATTCCTGTCCTCTCGATTTCTCTCTGTTGTATGCCGGCAAGGATGTCCTTGCCGTGCAATGCGAGATTCCTCAACGAATCCAGTTCTTCGTCCACTCCAGATGCGATGACTTCTCCCTTTCCTATGGCCGCTGCCGGATCCGGGCTCATGGTCCGCGACAGCAGGGCCGTCAGTTCCGAACAGTCATCGAGGGCTCCCGTCATGTCATCGAGAGCCTGTACGCCCTTTCCTGAGCACAAAGCCGCAATGGGAGCAGTCTGTTCAAGTCCTCTTTTCAGCTGCATGACCTCCCTCGGGGCTATCTTTCCTGCAGCCGCACGCGAAATGATCCTCTCCAGGTCCCCTGTATCCCCGAGGTGCAGCTGCACCTGTTTCAGGTCATCTTTCCTGTCTTTGAAATGCCGGACTACGGAATATCGGGACTCCAGCTCCGCAATATCCATCACCGGCATTGCCAGCCAGCTCCTGAGCAGGCGGGCACCCATAGGAGAAGAGCATTTGTCCATGACAGATATCAGCGGCACGCCCTCGCCGCCTGCGGTTGAAGAGAAAATTTCCAGATTCCGGAAAGTGAACTTGTCCATCCAGACAAATTTGTTCCCGTCTATACGGGAAATGGAACAGATGTTCCGAAGGCCGGAATGACGGGTCTGTTCCAGATATACCAGCAAGGCTCCGGCGGAAGTGACTCCGAGCGGATACTGGTCTATGGCATAGCCTTTAAGGGAATCTACACCGAACTGGCGTTTGAGTTTTTCGACGGCGGCATCATAGACGAAGGCCCATTCATCGAGGGTGGAGATGTAATATTGGTCCTGAAACCGCTCCTGAACGCCTTTTTTGTAGCTGCGCGGCACCAGCAATTCTTTCGGCGCGAAAGTCGAAAGCAGGGTGGCGATGTAGTCGACGGTGCCTTCGGCTATCTGGAATTCCCCGGTAGAGACGTCCAGAAATGCGGCTCCGCATCTGTCCTTGTCGAATGTAAGCCCGCACAGGAAATTGTTCTCTTTCTGGTCCAGCAGCTGGTCATTGAATGCGATTCCGGGCGTCACCAGCTCCGTCACCCCTCTTTTGACGATTTTCTTCGTCAGTTTGGGATCTTCCAGCTGGTCGCATACGGCTACCTTATAGCCCGCCCGGACTAACTTCGGAAGATACACATCCAGCGAATGATGGGGAAAACCTGCCAGCGGGACCGAAGCCTGCGGGCCGTTGGCCCTCTTGGTCAAAACGATGCCGAGAACCTTGCTTGCTATCAGTGCGTCATCTGCGAATGTCTCGTAAAAATCCCCTACGCGAAAAAGAAGCACAGCTTCCGGATACTGTGCCTTTACCTGAAAGTATTGCTTCATCAGAGGGGTTTCCGCTATTTTTTCTCCTTCCATCCTGTAATCGTCCTTCTGCTCTTTTTCTTGTCATGCAAATGTACGGAAAATTGCCGTTTTACCGACTGTCGGATGAAAAAATTGCAAACAACGGCCTTTTGCGTTAAATTTACAGCCTTATGTCATCGGAGCGACACTGATCCGTGAAGACAATGATCGGGAAAAATGAAAAGGGTACTTGTCATAACATATTATTGGCCGCCGGCCGGAGGTTCAGGAGTGCAACGCTGGGTGAAATTCGCCAAATATCTGCCTGAAGAGGACTGGCAGCCGGTCATATATACCCCTGAAAACCCGGAGCTTACGTCAGTGGACAGGACACTGGAAGACGATATACCTGCGGAGGCTGAAATCCTGAAAACACGGATAACGGAACCTTACGGGATTTACCGGTCGCTTTCCGGAAAATCAGAGGGAAAAGGGACAGGGGAAGTGAACCCGATAAACGGAGGGAAAAAATCGCTGTTCGGGAAGCTGTCCCTGTTCGTCAGAGGGAATTTCTTCATTCCGGATCCGCGCTGCCTGTGGGTCAGGCCGTCAGTGAAATTCCTGCTGAAATATCTTAAGAAACACCCGGTGGATATCATCGTCAGCACCGGCCCCCCGCATTCGATGCATCTTATAGCCATGAAGGTGGCTCAGGCCACGAAGCTGCCATGGATAGCGGACTTCAGAGATCCGTGGACCAGAATGTTCTATTTCAAGCATCTTCCTCTGACATCCCGGGCCAGACGCAGGCACATCGCACTGGAAAAAGCCGTGCTGGATTCGGCCACCGCCATCGTCACCGTGACAGGGCCGCTTGAAAAGGAATTCCGCTCCATGACAAAGACCCCAGTACACTGCATCACGAACGGATACGATGAATCGGACTTCCGGCAGATAGTGGAGCCGGACGGTTTCTTCAACATCACCCATACCGGGCTTTTCGCCGCAGACGGGAATCCGGAAACCCTGTGGAAAGTCCTCTCCGACAAATGCGCCTCAGATCCTGAATTTGCCGGACTGCTCAGAATCCGGCTGGCCGGCAAGACTGACAGGGAGATCACGGAATCCGTCATCGGGCATGGCATGGCGGAAAACCTCAGGAATCTCGGCTATCTTACACATCAGGTAGCCACCCGGGAACAGATGGGAGCATCGGTTCTCCTGCTTCCTCAACGGAAAGAACCTGAATACAAGGCCGTCCTGACAGGAAAGATATTCGAATACATGGCTGCGGGGCATCCCATACTCGGCATAGGAATGACAGACTGCGCCATGGCCGATGTGATGAACGAGACCCATAGCGGAAAGATGCTGGACTGGGACGACTACGGCGGGATGAAGGATTTCATAGACGAATGCTGGGAAAAATTCAAGTCGGACGACCCGGAGCAGGATGAAGCGGACATATCGGCATACTCGCGCAGGGAGCTTACCGGCCGGATGGCACGCCTGATGGAAAGCCTGCTGTAACAGGACGAAGCCGAATGCTGAGGAAAAGTTGAATCGTAAAAACACTCATGTACAAAAAATCCGATAACGGCAAGACAAAGAATATATGAAAAATACTTTGGTGAAAAAAATTCTGTATGGAGCGGGAATCATCCTGCTGTTTCTGGCTATTTCATATGCATTCGTACCTGAAGTGCTCGGCGGAAAGATAGTGGACCAGTCCGACATCTCGGGATGGACAGGAATGACGAATGAAGTGATAACATACAATGAGGAACATCCGGAAGATCCGTCATTCTGGACCAACTCGATGTTCGGAGGCATGCCGACCATCTCCATGTACGGCATATTCAAGGGAGACTGGACTGCCTGGGTGTATGATTTCCTGCTCACGGGAGCCAGACCTGCCTCCTATATATTCATCGCCCTGCTCGGCGGCTTTCTTCTGATGCTCGCCTTCGGCATACGGCCTCTTCTCGCAATAGCCGGAGCCATCGCCATAGCATTCTGCTCTTACAACATGCAGATCATACAGGTCGGGCACAATACCAAAATGCAGGCTATCGCATACATGCCATGGGTGCTGGCTGCTTTAGTCTATACCTACAGGTCCGCAATGGCATTGTCCGTCAGGACGAAAGAAAGAATACTTAAAACGGGTTTCGGGGCCGTGTTGTTCGCCTTCGCGCTTAGTTTTCAGATCAAGGCGAATCATCCGCAGATTTCGTATTATCTGGCTATTGTCATCGGCGTATATGTGATTGCCGTATTCGTGAAGGCATTGACGGAAAAAGACAGGAAAAAGGAGGTGGCGGGATTTTTCACGGCCTCAGCCCTGCTGCTGGTCATCGGAGGCCTCGGGATAGCTACGAATATGAATAAGCTGCTGCCGACTTACGAGTATGCGGAATATTCCATGCGCGGAGGCTCCGAACTTGGGAAGGAAGCGGGGCAGGATAACGAGGGTCTGGAACTGGATTACGCCACTGCATGGTCCTACGGCATCGAAGAAACCCCGAATCTGCTGATACCGGATTTCAACGGCGGGGCTTCAGCCGGGAATCCGAGGCTCAGGAACTCTGAAGTAAAGGACCTGCTGATACAGGCGCGGCAGCCGGACATAGACCAGACTATGGAGCATCTGCCCCTGTACTGGGGGCCGCAGCCGTTCACTGCCGGACCGATGTATATCGGGGCAGTTTCCGTTTTCCTGTTCATTCTCGGACTTTTCGTGGTGAAAGGGCGGGACAAGTGGTGGCTTGCAATCTGCACCGTTCTGGCCATTCTGCTGGCATGGGGAAGCCATTTCATGTGGTTTACGAAACTCTGGTTCGACGCAGTGCCGCTTTACAATAAGTTCCGCACAGTATCCATGGCTCTGGTGATTCTGCAGGTGACAGTTCCTTTGCTCGGATTCATGGCGCTCGACAGGGTCTGGAAAACGGAAAAAGGATCGCGCAGTGTACGTAAAGCCGCTCTGGCTGCGTACGGCATCACCGGCGGCTTCTGTCTGCTTTTCGCCATCTTCCCGTCTCTGGCAGGTTCATTCTCCGGAGCAGCCGATGCAGGGATGCAGGATGTTCTGGCAGATGCCCTGCAGGCCGACAGAAAGGCCATGCTGGTGAAAGATGCATGCAGAAGTCTGGTGTTCGTGACGCTTGCCTTCGCGCTTATATGCTGGAATCTCCGGAGCGCAGACAAGAATGCCGGGAAGGGAAATTCTCTGACAATAGCCGGAATGGCCATGGCCGCCTTGGTGCTGCTGGATCTCTGGGGCGTGGACAAGCGGTATCTGAACAACGGCCATTTCGTGAGCCGCAAGGACTTCTCGTCACAGTTCACGGCACGTCCTGTGGACAAAATGATACTCGAAGACCCGGCGCAGGACTACAGGGTGCTGGATTTGAGCGTGAACACGTTCAACGACTCCCACACCAGCTACTGGCACAAGTCGATAGGAGGATACAGCCCGGCCAAGCTCCAGAGGTATCAGGATCTTATCGAACACTATCTGTCCGGTGAAATAAACGAGATAATACGCACTGTAAATTCTTCAGCCACGATACAGGAAGTCGAGGCTTCGCTGCCTGAAGTCCCGGTCCTTTCCATGCTGAACGGCAAATATATCATTATCGGAGGTGAATATCCTCCTGTGGAAAACAGACAGGCATTCGGGAATTGCTGGATTGTCCGTTCTGCAGTACCTGCATCCGCTCCTGATGAGGAAATCGCGCTTCTGGGCTCTGCCGATCTCCGCAATACTGCCATAATAGGGGATGATTTCATACAGGTCCGGGAGAAACTCGATTCTCTCGGCAGGCTCGCGCAGTACGACATTGCCCCGGCAGATTCGGTATGGATGACTTCATACGAACCGAATGAACTCAAGTACAGATGCCGTCTGCACTCCGAACAGGCTGTGATATTCAGCGAAATCTATTACCCGAAGGGGTGGAAAATCACCATAGACGGAGAGCCTGCAGAGCTTTTCAGAGCCGACTGGATTCTTCGGGGCGCGTTCATCCCTGCCGGAGAACACGAAATAGTGATGCGGTTCGAGCCGCAGGTTTACAGGACCGGAGCCGCCATCTCCAGAGCTTCCTCCATCGCGCTGTATATACTGCTGGTTCTTTCCGGCGCCGGACTGACAGCTGTACGCCGGAAGGAATAGAAGCCGACACGGAAAGTGGAATTTCAGTTATGACACAATGATCAAGAGATACGGAAAATAAAGAGCATGAACCTCTATCGGGAAACGACATGTCGATAAAAAACACATTCATCTCCTTGCTGACCCTCCTGCTTCCCATTTATGCCGCAGGAGACGGGAAAATGACTTTCAGGCAGACAGGCTTCGCCGACGGACTTCCGCACAGCGACATCAACGACATTGTCCAGGATGGACAAGGCTATATGTGGTTCGCGACCTACGGCGGACTGTGCAAATGGGACGGCTATCGAATGACAGTCATGACTTCGGGAAACTCTGATCTGCCGAAGGAACGCGTGCTGTGCCTGTGCGCCGCCTCCGATTCGCTGCTCTACATCGGGACAGAATCCGGAGGACTGTGCATTTATGACGACAGGGCGGGAAAGTTTCTGGAAGTGGATTATGATTCGCCGTCCTCCGACGACGTGGTCAACTGCATATTCGAAAGCAGGGACGGCAGCATCTTCGTATGCCACAACAACATCCTCTCTAAAATCGTCTGGAAGGATTCTGCCGCAGCCGTAAAGACAGTCTTCAAGGTGCCGTATTCCAGCACTCCTATCACGGCTGCAATCGACCTGGAACCCGATGTCATACTGATAGGCTGCGGACATAGTCTGTATCTGATTGACAGCCGGAACGAAAATGTAAGCACTTTCGATGACCCCGGCTACAATTTCTGGAACGACATGGTGCGAGGCGGGGACTCTGAAATACTTCTGTCTTCATATTCAGGACTTTATATATTCGATACGGAGACCCGCTCCATCATCCGGAAATTCGAAAACATGTGCGAATCCGTGGCGACCGACAGCAGAGGCGACATCTGGGTGGGGACAAACGGCAACGGACTATACAGACTGGACAGCCGGAACTTCAAGGTCCTCAACCATTTCATCAGTTCTCCGCAAATGTCCGGACAGCTCACTTCATCCGAAATCAGCACACTGTATGAAGACAAATCCGGCGTACTTTGGATCGGCACCATAGGAGGATGCATCAGCTCGCTGAATCTGCATGACAACAATATCAGCCTTTTCACCATGACCGAAGGCCTGTCGGACGAGAGGATAATCACATTCGGAGAGGACTCCACCGGCAACAGGCTATGGGTGAGCACTCATGACGGAGGAGTGAACGTCATGGACACCGAAGAGGGGACTTTCA
The DNA here is from genome assembly GCA_944323845.1 of uncultured Bacteroidales bacterium. Lineage (GTDB taxonomy): Bacteria > Bacteroidota > Bacteroidia > Bacteroidales > UBA932 > Cryptobacteroides. The sequence goes on along the minus strand of CALUUA010000002.1, from coordinate 151,808 downwards.
GACAGATATCCATAAACGGGAAGCATGGCCGGAACCAGCCCATCATCTCGTCTTTCTATACCGACGAAGCCGGAAACATGATGCTCGGCACATGGAGCCACGGCATATACACGGTGCCGGCCGGCGAGATTGCCGGGATTTATGCCGGAGACACCGACCTGAAAGCCGGAAAATTTCTGGACTCCTACCTGCACGACATGTCCGTCTTTAAAATCCTTAAAGACCCTGACGGGCATCTGTGGATAAGTACGAGCCTGGGAGTAATCGAATATTGCCCTGATCAGGGCAATATAAGGGAATACCGGCATGACAGCAACAATGACAACACTCTGTCGTCGGACTTCGTCACCGATATATGCATTACCTCGGGACAGAACAGAAAATATGTCTGGATCGGCACCAGACTGGGACTCAATCAGGCCGTTTTCGAAAATTCGTCGCTCATCAGATGGAACAGGATACTTCTCGACGGGAAAGGCACTCATTTCATATCCGACATACACTCGGACCGGAGCGGGAATCTGTGGGTGACGGCATTGGGAGGCGGATTGTACCGGATGGACGGAAAACCAGAATCCGGAGCGGTGCCGGAGTTCCGCAACATAACTCCTTCAGGGAGAGGCTTCATGACGAATGAACTCGAAAGCATGCTTGAAGACAATGCCGGGAATCTGTGGATCGGAGGATACGGAATCTACAAGTACTCGCCGGAAAGCAACGAGGTGAAGATATTCACTGACAAGGACAATCTTCAGAGCAATTCGTTCAAGATATGGGCGGCGCACAAGCTGAAGGACGGCCGCATGGCCTTCGGAGGGATACGCGGGTTCAATATTTTCTATCCCGACAGCATAACCTCTAACATGTATGTGCCGCGTACAGTCATCACCGGAGTGTATGTAAACGGAAAAAGGATCGACGGAAGAAACCGGATCGAACTCCGGCATGACGAGAACAATATCGTCGCGGAATTTTCTTCGCTGGTCTATGACAATCCTGTGTACAATCAGTACAAATACCGGCTGTACGGTTTCGAAGAGGACTGGCATACTACTTCCGGAAAAGATCCGCGATGCATATATTCAAACCTGCCTGCAGGAAAATATGATCTGGTGATCTACGGCTCGAACAGCGACGGCGTATGGAGCGCTACCCCCCCCCATCTGAGATTCCGTATAAAGCCTCATCCTCTGGCGGGTCCTGCCGCCGTCATCATCTACATATTCCTGCTGTCGGCCTCTGCAGTCCTCCTGTACAGGGCTGTAATGTCACACCTCAATGAAAGGAATGTCCGCAAGGCGGAGAAGGAGAAACTGCGGTTCTTCACCGATATCGCACATGAGATAAAGACACCGTTAAGCCTTATCGCCGCTCCAGTGGAAGAGGTGCTGAACAATCCTGCCATAGGCCATTCTACCAGAGCGAAACTCCAGCTTGTGGACAAGAGTGTCAACACTCTGCGGTCGCTGATGGAACAGATTCTGGATTTGAGGAAATACGAGGACAACATGATGAAACTGTACGTGTCGGAAATCGACATGTGCCGCTTCCTTAAAGAAATCGCCGAACTTTTCACGCCGCTGGCCTCATCCCGGAACATAGATTTCCGCACGGATTTTCCAGATTCGCCTCAGTTTGTCTACATAGACAAGGTCAAGATGGAAAGGGTGGCGGTCAATCTGCTGTCCAATGCGTTCAAGTTCACCCCTGACGGAGGAAAGATAACCCTGTCATGCACCGGAGATGCCAAAACCGTCTCTTTTTCCGTTCAGGACAACGGCGCCGGGGTGAGCGATGCCGACAAGGAGAAAATCTTCGACAGATTTTATCAGGGAAAGAACGGAAGCGACATCACAGGAGGTTCCGGAATCGGTCTGGCCTTATCCAGATACATCGTAGAACATCACAAAGGAACGATTTCGGTAGAATCCAAGGCAGGCTCAGGAGCCAGGTTTACAGTCAGACTCCTGAAAGGAAAAGCACATCTGGACGCTTCGCAGATCAATGACGGATACAGAAACAGCGATGACCTTCACAACTATGACCCGCTGGACTCTGTTCCGGCAGCCGTCCCGTCTTCGGTCTCAGGGAAAAAGGCCACGATACTGGTAGTGGATGACAACAATAACCTCAGGGAATATCTCGTGTCCTTCCTGAAGAGCAGGTACAATGTCATCAGCGCGGAAAACGGGATGAGAGCTTATGAGATCGCCATAGCCGAACAGCCGGATCTTATACTCTCCGATGTGGTCATGCCGGAAATGAGCGGAATAGAACTGTGCCGGCGCATAAAGAACAACGAAGCGACATCGCACATAATAGTCATCCTGCTTACCGCCCGAAATCTGGTCTCGACTGAAATAGAAAGCTGGCAGACCGGAGCCGACGGTTTCATTACGAAACCGTTCCATCTCGGAATACTGGTATCACGCATCGAAAACCTCATCTCCTCCAGAGACAAGCTGCGGAAAATTTTCAAGAGCACTCTGGATGTAAACCCTTCGGAAATCACCATAGAGACCTCCGACGAGAAATTCATGAAAAAATGTCTCGATGCCATAGAAAAAGAAATGGGGAATCCGGAATTCGGTGTAGACAGTCTATGCCGGGAAGTAGGGGTATCCAGGGCCCAGCTGTACCGGAAGATAAATTCCATCACCGGCCTGTCGGCAATACATTTCATCAGAAGCATCAGACTCAAAAGGGCGGCACAGATACTGGCCCGGGACAATTCTTCCGTAAGCGATGTCATGTACAAGGTCGGTTTCAACAATGCCTCCTATTTCTCGAAAATATTCAAGGAAGAATTCGGCTGCCTGCCTAAAGAATGGCGGTCAAGACAGGATTGCTAAAATTTGAGCAATTTGTAAAGACTGTTTTCAGAAGCAGAGTATTTTTTGGACAAACAGCGGCAAGAGAGTCTTTCTTGCCGCTTCTAATTTTATGTCATAATTCGAGGGTTGACAACAATCAGGACAAACGTTCAACCACATTCTAATAATCATTAAAAATTGTTGACATGAAAACACTGCGTTATTCTGTTCTTGTGATGGGACTGGGCATGGCCGTCCTGTCATCATGCGAAAAAACTGAAGAGGCTCCGAAAGCCGGAACCATCGAGTACAAGGCTCCTGAAGAAATTATGGCCGGAACTCCGGCAACATTCTCGGACCTCACTCTGAATGCAGCGTCCAGAGTCTGGACATTCGAGGACGGCGAACCTGCCACCTCTACGGATGCAGAAGCCTCAGTAACCTTCACCTCTGCCGGAGAAAAAGAAGTCTCCCTGAAAGTGACCTTCAACAACAATACAGTAGATACAAAGACCTTCACCGTCACCGTATCCGCTGAAATCGGAGGAGAAATAGAGGCTTCCGGCCTTACTCCTATGGGATGCATCAGGCTCGGGGAAAGCGTCAGCTTCAATATCGCGAATCCTGTCGGAGAGCCGGATACCTACAGCTGGACTTTCGAGGGCGGCACACCTGCCACATCGACGGATGCCGCGCCTTCCGTTTCCTTCGATACGAGGGACAGGGAAATGACAGTGACCTGCGTCATCGGAAACACGGCCAACAACGTGAAGACTACCGTCACCAAGACTTTCGTAGTCGGCAACTATCCTTTGAGAACCGTCTATCCTGAATATAACTATGATGCCGTATCTTTCGAATATCCTAACTTCGGCACATGGAACTGCTACAACGGGAAAGACATCAACAATCCGTTCCCTTACACCATCGCGGAAGGCGGAGCCTGCGGGACTGCACACTGCCTGAAGATAGACACTGAGATAATCAAGGAACAGGTTACAATTGATCAGGAGAGCGGTGAATTCTGGGCCGACTGCTTCATGAGAGACTGCTGGGGTTCGAACTCAAGCATCGAGGCAGGAAAGAAATACGAAGTCTCCATGTGGATAAAGGCCGACCATATCGCCGGTGACACAGAGAACAACCACAGAGGACTCGGATGTATCCAGATTATAGGCGGCTGGCTTGAAAACTGGATGTACGATTCAGGTCTCGGTCTCAACATCGAGCAGGGTTACAAGCAGATTTTCGGCGAAGATCCGCAGATTAATGCAGGAGGAAAGAACATTCTGGAAGCATGGTACACCGGTGAAGAAGAGGAATCCGTAAATATGCTTCCTGACGACGACTGGCATCGCTTCTCCGTCGAGTTTACGGCCACCGAATCCCTCCAGAACGTCTATCCTTATTTCAGGGTTTACGGAAACTGGTATTCCGCTCTTTACATAGATGAAGTAGAGCTGAACCTTATCGAAGAATAAGTCAGATGAAGAAAATATTGTTCGCCTTGTTCCTGTCCATCGTATCTCTGCCGGGGTTCGCGCAGAATACGGTGACAGGAACCGTAAGGGATGCGGAAGGCATTTCCATCCCTGGTGCAGGCATCATCCTGCAGGGAACTACCACCGGCACAGTCTCGGATGAAGACGGACATTACAGTATTTCCGTGCCGGGGGCATCCTCCGTTCTGGAATTCAGCTGCATCGGCTACACTACCGTCACCGAAACTGTCGGCAACAGGAGTGTCATCAATGTCGTGCTGGATGAAGCCACCAACTTCCTCGAGGAAACCGTAGTCATCGGCTACGGTTCCCTCCGGAAAAAAGACCTTACCGGCTCTGTCAGCGCCATCAAGAGCGATGTTCTGGAAAACAAGGTGATCCTGTCCGTAGATGACGCTCTGGCAGGAGGCGTGGCCGGTCTCATGGTATCGTCGGCATCAGGAAAGCCGGGCTCGGCATCGAACATGCTCATCCGAGGCACCAATTCGCTGTCCGGCTCTACAGCTCCGCTGATAGTCGTGGACGGGTTCCCTCTGTTCGATGTCAGCACCTCGTCGGGCGCCGGAATAGACTCCTACGATATCGGGATTTCCGGTCTGTCAATGGTCAATCCTGACGACATCGCCTCAATCGAGGTCCTGAAGGACGCCTCTGCCACGGCAATATACGGGAACAGGGGTTCCAACGGTGTCATCCTGATCACGACTAAAAAAGGACGCACTGACGGAGGGAAAATCCAGTACAACGCATACTTCGGATTTCAGGAAATGAACCGGAGATATGACATGATGGATTTCAACGAATATGCGGCATACCAGGCTGAAAAGAATCCGTCGAACACGCTTTTCTACGACAACGCAGCCTTCGAACCGAGGGTATTCGGGGATGTTCATTCCATAGACTGGCAGGACGAGATATTCAGGACCGGTTTCATCCAGAACCATTCCATTTCCGTATCACAGTCCACGAAGAAGACAAATTTCATGTTTTCAGGCTCTTACCTGCAGAACAACTCTATCCTGATCAATACGGATTATCATAAGATCACGGCCAAGGCTACCATAGACCATTATTTTACTGACCATGTAAGGATGGGAGTGGATGTCAGCTACTCCAGAATCATCGACAACGGTGTCCCGACAGGAGGAGAGGGAACTGCACAGAATGCAGGTGTCATCACTTCCGCGCTTACAGCACGGCCATACGACCTTACCGACAGCAATACACAGACATTGTTCAGAAGAGCCGGGGTATCGCAGGACGCCATCAACTCCGCCATCAATGACAATCACGAAAATCCGGTGACGCAGGCTACGGACACCCAGCTTTCGAAAATCATCAACAGGACTATCATCAACTCGTATTTCGAAGCCGACCTCTACAAGGATCTGGTCCTGAGAATCACAGGCGGCGTGGATGTGTACTCGCTGAAAGACAGGCAGTACTACCCGACGACTACGGGACGAGGTCATTTCTATGACGGACAGGGCATCATCGGCAGCTCGGAATCCACCAGCTGGATCAACGAGAACACGCTGACATGGAGGCCGACTTTCGGCAAACACCGCCTCAACATAGTCGCCGGCGTCACGGAACAAGGCTACACAGGATATTGGGATATGGCTACTGCCACACAGTTCGAATACGAAAAACTCGGATTCAACAATCTTCATATGGCGACCGTATTCGATGCCAGCTCCAGCAAAAGCCGTGTCACATATCTCTCATTCCTGGCGAGAGCGAACTACTCGTTCGATGACAGATACATAGCCACTTTCACGGCCCGCCGGGACGGTACTTCCAGATTTGTGAAGAATAAATGGGGGAATTTCTTCTCCGGAGCCTTCGCATGGAACATCGACAGCGAGCCATGGATGCAGCATCAGGATGTGGTAAGCACCCTCAAACTGAGGGTAAGCGCAGGTCTGGTCGGAAACTCGAATGTCCCGACCACCGGTTCCTATGCACAGCTGGCCAATAATTTCTACTCTTTCGAAGACAACCCTACGGTAGGGCAATCGCCTGCCTCTATCGCAAACGAAGACCTGACCTGGGAAACTACTTTCGAAAAGAATGTCGGACTGGAAATCGGGCTGTGGAATGACAGACTCTCCCTGAATGTGGACCTGTACGACAAGGTGACAAGAGACCTGCTTCTGGAAGCTCCTGTCATGAGCATAGCCGGTTTCGAGAAATCCTGGCAGAATATCGGCAAGCTGCGCAACAGAGGTATAGAGCTCTCGCTCAATGCCCTTCTCATCGACAAGAAAGACTTCAAATGGTCCTTCAATGCGAACTTCTCGAGGAACAAGACCAAAATTCTGGAACTCGGACAGAACGGAGCCCCGATATACATGATGGTGACCTGTCTCGGAACAAATGCCATCATCCTTCAGGAAGGACAGGAAATAGGCAACATCTACGGATATGAGACCATCGGAGTCTACGGCCTGAATGATTTCGAAGCCGACGGCAAGACCCCTCGTCCCGGCGTGGCAGTGGAAACCGGCAGCGAAGTCCCGGGTGCGATGAAATTCGCGGACAAAAGCGGAGACAAGAAAATCACCGCCGATGACAGGAGAGTCATAGGAAATACCATGCCTGACTTCTACGGAGCATTCGGCACCCAGCTGACATGGAAAAACCTTTCGCTGAACATCGGATTCCAGTACTCGTACGGAGCCGACGTCTACAACGCCAACTATAACACTCTGGCCAAATACAACGCCGACTCATACAATCAGATGGGATTCTACCGCGACCGTTGGTCGGAGACCAATATGGAAAGTACGATGTACAATTCGATGACTGCAGGACAGGTCTGCTCGGCATTCGTTGAAGATGCATCCTACCTGCGGTTGAAAAATGTCCGTCTTTCCTATACCTTCCCGCAGAAATGGTTCCCGGAAAAGACCCATATATCGGGTATTACAGGATACGTTTCGGCAGAGAACCTGTATGTCTTCACGAATTACTCGGGATATGATCCTGAGGTTTCGAACTCGACAAACATCCTGCTGGCAGGATTCGACTACGGCTGTTTCCCTCGTCCGCGGACATTCACCATCGGTTTCAACATAATATTCAGATAAAATGAGACACACACTAAAAATCATATCAATATCCCTGCTCACATTCGGGATTTCCTCATGTGATTTTCTGGATGTGCCGCTCGAAAGTTCTGTCGCCACCTCGAACTTCTACACCACTATAGAAGACTTCGACATGAGCCTGACCGGAGTGTACAACATACTGCTGTCGGCAAACTGGGACGATGATGCCAGATACGGCACCTACTTTTCAGGATTCATGGTACTCGGCCGGGTAGGAACGGACGAAATGTACGCACGGTACGGCACTAACGGAGAAACCGAATTGAGCCAATACACATACACGGCTTCGAACAAATTCCTCTCCAGAACGTGGTATATGATGTATAAGGGCATCCAGCGTGCCAACGTCATCATAAACAGACTCGAACCATTGGATCTGGAACTGTCCGAAAAGAACAGGATAATGGGAGAAAGCTACTTCCTGCGGTCTTTCTTCTATTTTCACCTGGCAAGACTGTTCGGAGGCGTACCGATAGTCACCGAGGAAGTTTCCGACCCGTCTACGGTCGATCCGACTGTCAGGTCTCTCGAGGATGTGTACGGACAGATTGTCAGCGACCTGCAGAATGCAGTCAAGATGCTGCCTGAAAACACGACAGGAGGCAGAGCGAGCAAATATGCGGCGAAAGCCATGCTCGGAAAGGTCTATCTTCAGATGGCGGGAGAACCCCTGAAAGACGCGGAAGCGGCGGCTCTGGCTGAAACGGAACTCGGCGATGTCATAAACAGCGGCAGATATGCTCTGGTGGATGACTTCTTCTCGCAGTTCGACGGCAAGCACGAGCACGGCAGCGAGTACATCTGGGACATCGAATTCTGCAACGACGGGACCACCACATACGGAGGCCAGGTAGGAACCTACGAAGGCACGAACACCGACGGGGACAATCTTTACTGGGTACAGCTCATCAGTACAAGAGAGTTCTACGAGACTTTCGATGAAAATGACCTCCGGAGAAACTCCATAGCAAGGTTCATTCTGGTACATGACAGCAACGGGCTGCTTCAGCCGGAATACTTCGGTGAAAATCCTGACGAAGAAGGGGTGGATTACTACTACTTCGCCTATAAGTTCAGACATGGGCTTACCGAAGAAGAACGCGGCGCAGGATGGGCGAACTGGGCAAATCCTATCAACTTCCCTATCATCCGCTACTCGGATGTGCTTCTGATGTATGCCGAAGCCTCGCTGAGGGCGCATGGAAACGCTTCCGCGGAAGCCCTTGAATGCGTGAATCAGGTAAGACGCCGGGGCTTCGGCAAGACCGGGGCCGCCATCGAACAGGCTGACCCGGCCATAGACCTGACAGAAATCACTTACGAGAATCTGCTGGCTGAAAGGAGCTTCGAACTCTGCTTCGAAGGCCAGAGATGGTACGATCTGGTCCGTTTCGGGAAACTTGAAGAAGGTGTCAAGAAGCTCAGCAAATACCAGAGTACCACTGACGGCACGTCTCAGGCACAGAATTTTCAGGCAAAACATGTGATATATCCGATACCGCAGGACGCCATAGACGGGTCAAACGGCAGGATCGTACAAAACGAACTTTGGAGGTAATATGAGAAAATACGCTATACTTTGCTGTGCCGCCGCCTTGCTGGCATGGTCGTGCGACAGGGAACTGGATCTGGCCGGCAAATATGACAACACGGACAGCAGCAAGCCGTTCGATGAGGAAATAAATCTGGACGAGTACACCGAATACGACGATTATTATATGACTGACCGTGAAGATATCACGGTCAATGACGGTGTCCCGAGAAAAGGTTACTGGCTCGACGGCAAGATAACTGCCATAAAATTTTCATGGCTGACAAAGTTCACGCTATTCTGGTCGGGAGACAATTCCTACATGCAGACAGACTGCGAAACTCCATGGCTGGAAAGCAACATAAACGGCCTGACTGACGATATGGCAGTAATAGGAAATTCGATAAACCCTACGGACGGGTTTTCTGACGGCGGCCAGTGGTTCATCGGCGTACATGAACTGGGGGGAGAAAAACTTGTCGGATTCTTCCACTCGGAAAGCCATTGGCCCGGCCAGAACTGTGCATACAAGTCCATTGGCGTAGCCTATTCCGAAGATCAGGGAAAGACATGGACGGCAGGAGACAAGATGCTGTCGGGGACAGACCCGAAGCCTGAGACCAGCGCCAATGACGGCAGATCCTACGGGCTCGGCGACGGCTGCGTCGTATGGAACGAGGACAGGGAGTCATGGATATGCTACTATTCCGGCTTCTGCACCGCCGAGAATGATTTCGTCATAACTATGGCCGAATCCACCGATCCGGAAGGCAAGGCCGGCACGTGGAAGAAATGGGACGGGACCGATTTCACAGTCGAAGGCTGCAATCAGGAAACCGGACTCGGCGGCCCGAACACAAGCATCAGCGGCCTGTCAGCATATCACGGAGGCAATCCGTCAGTGATGTACAATACATATCTGGAAAAATGGATAATGGTCTACCATAGCTGGCAGTCATACATAGTCCTTTCATACAGCGAAGACGGTATCACGTGGAGCAGTCCTGTGACTCTGATCAGCAAGACCATGGAACCGGGCGGCTCGATGTATCCTAATCTCATCGGTTCGGAAGGAGACACTGAAGGAGGACGGAGCATCAGAATCTACTATTCTACCGACATGGTGAACGGCATCAGGACGCTGTCCATGAGGAGGATTTATTTCAAATGATGACTGCGTGCCATGAAAAGCATTTTCACAGGCATCATAATCACTCTGGCCTGCACTGTTCTGACCTGCTGCCAGGGCAGGACAGTGCATGTCGGATATGATCCTGACATACAGGACTACACCCCTGTGGTATCCGATATCCTGTCCGGATTTCCGGAAGGAAACGTCAAGCTCGTCTTCGACAGGGCGACATATCCGTTCTACCCTGAGAAAGCCCATAGGAAATACCTCAGGATATCAAACAATGACAACGGCTTCAAGAAGATATGCTTCGACATCTGCGGGATGGAAAATGTCTCCATCGAAGGCGATTCCACATCGTTTCTGTTCCATGGCGGAATGGTGCCTTTCCTGATCGGGGGTTCCGCGCATGTGTCGCTGAAAAATATCTCGATAGGATATGACAAGCCATTCGTTCTCGAAGCCGAAGTCGTATCCTCCGATCTGAAAAACCGGACATTCGACATATTGATACATGAGGACAACGACTATGAAGTCTCCGACGGAATCCTGAAGTTCAAGGGATACGACTGGGTATCAGGGCTCGGCGAGAATATCTGTTTCAACCCTGAGACCAGATCCCCGTATTATTCTACGGAAAGATACGAAACGGCTGCAGACCGGCCCCTTGAAGCCATGGAGTTGGGGGACAGGACTGTGAGGCTGTCCGGCACTACGGCTAAGGAGCTGCCACCTGTAGGATCCGTCTTTGTCGACAAAGGGCCGTACACCCATAACCGCCTGTATCCCGGAATAGTAATCCGGCACAGCAAGGACATTCTGGTAGAAGATGTGACAGTACATGAATCGGGAGCCATGGCTCTCATAGCCGAAAATTCCTCGGACATCGTCTGCAGGAAATTCATGACGGCAGTAAGGCCGGGAAGCGGCAGGATGATAGCCGCCTCCGCCGACGCCACCCATTTCGTGAACTGCGACGGCAAGATCATCCTCGAAGACTGCATTTTCGAAAGCATGCTCGATGACGGGACGAATATCCACGGGGTTTACATGAAAGTGGATGAAATCCTGTCGCCCTCATCTTTCAAGGCTTCTTTCGGGCATGTCCAGCAGGAAGGCTTCGATTTCGCCGGAAAAAAAGACAGGATTGCGCTTGTAGACCGGGAAAACCTGAAGACCGTCGCCACAGGGACAGTCACGGACATCGCGGTTCTGGACGACAACTGCTATACTGTCTCCACGGACATCGACATGTCACTATACTCCGGACGGAAACTGGCGGTGGAAAACATCTCCTGCTGTCCGGATGTCACTGTACGGAACTGCACAGTGAGGTTCAACCGCGCACGCAGCCTGCTGCTTTCATCCCCCGGGAAAATCCTCGTGGAGGGCTGCTACTTCGCTTCCATGATGGCCGGCATACGGATATGCGGGGATGCAAACTGGTGGTTCGAATCCGGCAGGACTTCTGATGTAGTCATCAGGAACAACATTTTCCGCGATCTGGGGAACGGCGGCTGGTCTCCGCAGGCAGTACTGCAGATAGATCCGGTCATCCCTCACGAAGGCCGGGACATGGAAAACCTCTTCCACAGGAAGATAACTTTCGAAGGAAACACTGTCTACTCTTCCGAAGACCAGCTCATCTATGCCTTGTCGACGGACTCGCTGTCTGTCAGGGGGAACAGATTCATCTACAGCGGAACATATCCTGTACGATACCCCGGACTGTCGGTGATAGACCTGCAGTTCTGCAATCATGTCGAAATCCTCGACAATGACTTTTCCCTCTGGAAAAAGGATGCCGGCATCAGCATAATATCCTGCAATGATGTCAGAAACAACGCCCCCGTCAGTGTGACGGAAAACCCGAACACCTATTATTACCGGAACTAAGGCGTCATACGGAATGAAAAATATCACCATATCACTGATAATCACCTGCTTTATAGCGGCAGGATGCAATCAGGCCGCTACCGTGAATATGGCGGACTTCGGACTTACAGCGTCCACTCCGGAAAATGCCGCGGAAAAACTGCGCGAGGCCTTCGATTATTGCCGGGAACTCGGCAAACCTGTCAGATTGGTCCTTGAAAAAGGCTGTTATGAAATCGACCTCGGGCAGAAGCCCGGACAAATGGCTTTCCTGTTCGGGATATCTTCCATGGAAGATTTTACATTCGACGGAGGAGGGTCGGAGCTGTATTTCAAAGGCCTGTCAGGACTGGCTCTGGCAACATGCTCGAAACGGGTATCTCTGGAAAATTTCACCATGGACTGGCGCCGGCCGTACATCACCGAGGCCGAAGTGACAGACATGACCCCTGAACGGCTTATCCTCAGAATCGACCCGCAGAAATATCCGTACAGGATAGCCGGCGGACATGTAAGATATCTGTGCGATGACGGCGAATATGACGTGGTGAAGGACAGTTACTGCAACTGGCTCTCGCCGGAGGGAAAGATTATCCCTGGCACGGCAGATGATTATGACCTTTACAGGACACTCAACGGTCCTGTAAAGGTTCTTGATGACGGCAGACTGGAGTTCGGCGGAAAATTTCAGTATTCCGTACCTGCGGGGAGCCGGCTCCTGATATATCATGTCAGGTACAAGACTCCCTGGTGCAGGAGTTTCATGACAGAAGGCCTGCGGCTGGAAAATATAACAATCCGGCATTGCACAGGCTGCGGTCTCATCGCAGACTGCTGCACAGATATCACAATCAGAGATGTGGACTATATTCCGGCCGATGGGCGGGTCTTCACAGGGGTGGCGGACGCATTTCACATCACACACGCATCAGGCAAGGTGGAGATGTCCGGATGCGATATCAACGGCCAGGGAGATGATGCCCTTAACGTCCACGGACGGTACTACAGGATATCCGGCCTGTCTCCTGACCTGAAGACCATGCAGTGTTCCACGAGAAGCCATGTTCCCCTGATAACGGCAGGTGACAGTGTCTGGTTCGTCTGCCAGGGGGAAATGAAGCGTTCGGAAAAATATGCCGTCAAATCCTTCACGAATGCCAGTCAGGACGGCAGTGTCTGGAAAATGGAGCTTGAAAAGCCGCTGGATCATGACCTCGCCGGGCTCGAAATCTATGCGGAAAACGCCACCAGAAACCCTGAAATCCACATTCACGACAATCATTTCGGCAGCGGAAACAGGGCGAGGGGCATACTGGTCACTTCCCCGCGCAAGACGGTCATCGAAGACAACCTGTTCGAATCTTCCGGGGCGGCCATCCTGATAGAAGGGGACCTGAACTACTGGTACGAATCCGGAGGGGTGTCGGACGTGCTGATCCGCCGGAATGTCTTCAGCCACTGCAGGACTTCGCCGTGGGGAGCGGCAGTCATAGCCCTGACACCGTCGACATCCGTACCGGGCTATCATTCCGGCGTCATAGTGACAGAAAATCAGTTCATTCTGGATCCGGGCGCGGAACCTCTGTTCTCGGTGGATTCTTCAGCCGTAAGGTTCGCTTCCGACAACATGATATACCGCGTGTCCTCCGGACAATCCCTGTAAGCCCGCCATCATGCCTTCCGGAAATGCCGTCATCAGAAAATCAAGGCGGAGGCAAAGACCGCAATGACGGCCAGAGGACATACGTAGCGTATCAGGAAATACACGAGACCTGAAATCCACAGGTTTCCTTTCAGTTTCCCTCCGTTCGTCATCTCGTCTATTACATCCGGCCTCTTCATCACCCAGCCTACGAATATCACAAGCAGGAGGCCGCCTACAGGCATCAGGACGTTAGCGGATACCTTGTCGAAGAGGTTGAATACGGTCTGCCCGAAAATATGCAGGTCGGCCAGAGGCCCGAACGACAGGGAGCACAGACAGCCCAGCACCCATGCTATCAGGAAAATCAGTATCGACGCACTCCTGCGTGAATATTTTTTCTCCTCCACCAGATAGGCGACGCCCACTTCATACAGTGAAATGGAAGAAGTGAGAGCTGCCACTATAAGCGCGAGGAAAAACAATATGGCTACCAGCCATCCCAATGGCATGTTGGCAAAAATGAACGGCAGGGTCTCGAATACAAGCCCCGGTCCCTCCTGAGGGTTAAGACCGAAAGCGAAGACCGCCGGCATGATGGCGCAGCTGGCAAGCAGGGCGAAAATGAAATCAGCCGTTGCCGTCCATGTCGAGGAGGCTATGATGTTTTCGTCCTTCTTCACATACGATCCGTAAGTCAGTATGGTGCCCACACCGAGAGACAGGGAGAAAAAGGCCTGTCCGAGAGCAGCCGCGCAAACGGAAGCGTCTATCTTGGAAACGTCAGGCTGGAACAGGTATTTCAAACCGTCTCCAGCCCCCGGAAGGGTCGCAGCACGCACGGCGATCGCGATAATCAGCACGAACAGCAGAGGCATCATGATCTTCCCGAACTTCTCTATGCCGCTTTTCACTCCTGAAATGACGATGAAGGCCGTCAACAGCAGGAATATGGTATGGCCTATAAGCGGAGACCAGACGGATGAAATGAACTTTCCGAACATCGTTCCCATCTCCGACTGCGACATCCCCGAGGAGAACTCCAGAGTCACTGCCTTCAGAAAATACTCCACGGACCAGCCGCCCACTACACTGTAATACGATACCACGATGATAGGCGTCACAACCGAAACTGCCCCGAGCCATTTCCATTTCGTGCCGGGAGCCAGTTTCTTGAATGCCCCGAACGCGTTTGAGCGGCTCCTCCGTCCTACCGTCACTTCTGAAATGAAAATCGGCAGACACAGCAGGAAAACGCAGAAAATATATACGAAAATAAATGCGGCGCCGCCATAGGAGCCGACCAGATACGGGAATCTCCATAGGTTTCCAAGTCCTATGGCAGAACCGGCCATAGCCACGAGAACCCCGAAACGGTTCCCAAAATTTTCTCTTTCCATGTCAAGTTCGTTTTAGTTCAGTCACTTACGGTCATAGACCACAAATTCATATTGCAGGCCGGATTCTTCGTCTGACATGAGTTCCGACCGCGATTCTTCCTTCCACTCCTCGGGGGAAATCTCAGGGAAAAAGGTGTCCGCCCCGTCCGCCGGACAATGGACATAAGTAATATACAGTCTGTCAGCCTCGCCAATCGCCTGTCTGTAAATCTCTCCTCCACCTATCACGAAGCATTGCTGCGGCCCTGCAGCAGATGCCGGGTCTTCTTTCCGGCCTCCGGCCGATGCATTGCCGCCGGCGGCCAATGCGAACGCCTCATCGAGGGAGGTGACGACTTCGGCGCCTTCAATATGGGAGCAGGAACGGGAAACGACGATATTGCGGCGGCCGGGGAGGGGCCGTCCGACGGATTCGAAAGTCTTCCTGCCCATGATTACCGGACTGCCGGAAGTAAGCCTGCGGAAATATTTCATATCTCCGGAAATATGCCACAGCAGGGAATTGTCCCGTCCGATGGCGCCATTGTCGGCGACAGCCGCTATAATATACTTTTTCATGTTACACTGCGACAGGCGCCTTTATAGCCGGCCACGGATCATACCCCTCCAGCTTGAAATCCTCGTATTCGAACGAGAAAATATCTTTCTTTTCAGGATTTATCTTCATCACAGGAAGCGGTCTTGGCTCGCGCGAGAGCTGCAGGGCCACTTGATCGAAATGGTTTTTGTAAATGTGCGTATCCCCTGTGGTATGGATAAATTCCCCCGGCTGATAACCGCATACCTGCGCTATCATCATGGTCAGGAGAGCGTAGGATGCTATATTGAACGGTACGCCGAGGAAGACATCCGCACTGCGCTGGTAAAGCTGGCAGGAAAGCCGGCCTTCAGCTACATAGAACTGGAACATGGTGTGGCATGGGGGCAGAGCCATACGGTCCACTTCGGCCACATTCCATGCGGAGACTATCATCCTTCTGGAATCAGGATTGCGTTTCAGCGTATCAATCACATTCGAAAGCTGGTCTATGCTGCTTCCGTCCGGAGCCGGCCAGCTGCGCCACTGATGGCCGTAAACAGGGCCCAGATCGCCGTTTTCGTCTGCCCATTCATCCCAGATGGAAACTCCGTGTTCTTTCAGGTACCGGATGTTCGTATCCCCTGATATGAACCATAACAGCTCGTATATTATGGATTTGAGATGGACCTTTTTCGTGGTGAGAAGGGGGAAACCCTTCGTCAGGTCGAATCTCATCTGATAGCCGAAAACGCTTTGGGTACCCACCCCCGTGCGGTCATGTTTCATTACTCCGTTTTCACGGATATGCCGGAGCAAGTCTAGATACTGTTTCATGAAGATTGTCTTATCGTTCCTGAAAATACCGGCTGTCACTTTCTGACACCGAAAGAAAATATGATTGCCTCATGGTATGTCTCGCCAGGACGGAGGACTGCCGACGGAAAATCAGGCTTGTTCGGGGTATCCGGAAATCTCTGGCACTCTATGGCCACTCCCTCGTAATCTCCGTAACTTCTGCCGCATTTGCCTTCCGGACAGCCGGCGAGCCAGTTTCCGGTATAGACCTGCACTCCCGGCTGGGTAGTATAGACCTGAAGGACCCTGCCGCTTTCAGGGGCATACAGTTCTGCTGCAAAACGCACGGATTCTTCCGGACTTCCGTCTATGACCCAACAGCTGTCATAGCCTTTTCCGTATTTCAGTGCCGGAAAATCGGCCTTGATATCGCGTCCTAGAGGCTTAGGCGTCACAAAATCCATAGGAGTCCCGGCCACCGGCTCGCTGTCGCCGAGAGGAATCAGAGTATCATCGGTCGGAAGGTATTCGGAAGCATTGAGCAGAAGCTCATGCCCGAGAATATCGCCGTGGCCTTCTCCGTTGAGATTGAAATATGCATGGTTGGTCAGATTCACCACCGTAGGGGCATCTGTCTCCGCAGTGAGGATGAGCGAAAGCTCGTTTTCGTCAGACCACTCATATCTGACCACAGCCTTCAAAGCTCCCGGATATCCCATTTCCCCGTCTTCCGAGTAATACATGAATTCCACTCCCCCGTCTTTCTCGCGGCTATCCCATATCCGGTTCTGGAATCCTTCCGGTCCTCCGTGGAGATGGTTCGGTCCGTTGTTCACCGGCAGTACATACTCTTTCCCGTCGAGGGAAAAACGGCCTCCGGCTATTCTGTTCGCGAATCTCCCCGGCACTTTTCCAGCGCACGGGCCGTCCCCGAAGTAGCTCAAGGGATCCTTATAGCCGAGAGCGACATCTGCCAGACTGCCGTTCCGGTCAGGTACGGCTACGGACACTATCCCCGCCCCTATCTCAGACAGTTCCACATAAGCCCCGGAGGCATTGGTAATGGTGTATTTATGGATTTCCTTTCCGTCAGGGGCTGTCCCCCACAATTTCTTCTCGATTTTCATTTCACTTTATTTGCTGGTTCTTGGATTCAACAAATTTATGAAATTAAATCATATTTTCCAGCCACCATAACAATTTCTCCTGCGGAACATCCTTCATAAGGACAGTCTTGTCGCCATCCAGAAGATACAGGGAAGGAATGGCCCTGACATTATACAGGACATCTGTCCTGATTACATAGTCCGGATCATAGCCGTTGTACCAGCTTTCAGGGTAGACAGGCATGTATTTGAGCCATTCGGTAAGATCCGAATCAATGTAAATGTTCAGCACGGCCAGCCTGCCGTCCCGTATCATGCCGGTCACAGCCGGACTGGAATCCAGCTGCTCGATAATGGTCTTGCACGCAGTGCAGCCGGGATTGCTGAAAAAAAGGATGATGTAGTCGGCTTTGATATCCTTCAGGGAATGCCGTCTTCCGTCCTTGTCGCAGAAAACGAAGTCGGCCGCCTTCGTCCCTACCTGATTCAGGGAACACATCCGGGCATCGTATTCATAGCCCGGCTTCATTTCTTCCGGCACGAAGGGACTCTGCGAAAGGCTTTTTACGAAAGGCAGATAAAAATCCTCGTTCCTGAACGGAGAATTCGGATCATAGAGATATTTCCCCGAAATCTCCGATATCGCCTCAAAGACAGACGATGCCGTGTCCTTCCTCTCTACTGCGGAAATCCTGTCGAAAAGTCTTTGCACGGATGCCGTGGCTTCCTCATACGGGACCATATCCAGAACAGACAGCCAGTTTACATAGGCCTGCTCCAGATCCGCCCGCGTCACGCCGTTCACCAGAACGCTGTCACAGGGATACAGTCCGGAAGTATCGGTAAACTCATCCCAGAAATGCTCAGACAGAAATTCGGCCGCCTCCCGGGAGTCCGTCATCATCGACGGCACGGAAACCTGCGGGAAAGGCCTCTGATTATTGTCATTGTCCTGTCTCTGTCCGCATGAGACAGAGATCAGGACAATTACAATCAAAGAATAAATGTATTCCGTTTTCATTTTTCGTTGGCTACAGCCAATTCAGCCTGCGAGATGTTGATGATGAAGTCGCCCATCTTCTCCAGCTCGGACACGATATCCATGTAGAATACGCCTGTCTGATAGTTGTAGCTGTTGCTTTCGAGATTGACGATATGTTCCTCCCGCAATGCATTCCTGTATTCGTTGATCTGGATTTCGGAATCGGTGGCGTTCGAAATGTCGTCCAGATCGGCATAACGCTTCTTGAGGTTCTCGATCATGGCCAGATAAGCCTTGTCGACCAGATCCATCATCCTGTTCAGCCTCCGGAGCATGGCCTCGTCGAATGTCTTGCCGTGGACATTCTTGCGCTGGAGCATACGGGCTATAGCCTCTCCTGAATCGCCCAGACTTTCCATCTCTCCGATAATCTTGTACATGGCCTTGATTCTGGCTCCGGACTCTTCGCTGATTTCGGATTTGGACACTTCGTTCAGATAAGAAGCGATCTCGAACTCTATCCTGTCCGTGATTTCCTCATACTTGACGAGTTTCTGATCCAGTTCCTCGAACTTGTCCTTGTCCGTCTCGTTTATGGCCTTGCGTACATAGCCGAATCCTTTGTGGCAGACTTCGGCGAAATGCACTATTTCCTGCTTGGCCTCGTCAAGAGACAGTTCGGCAGTGCTGAGAGGTCCGCCCTGAATGAAGCGGAGCCTGAAAATCTCCTCGTCTCCCTCCGGATTCTTGACCATCCATGTCACCAGTTTTTCTATGACAGGCACGAACCATATCAGGATACAGGTGTTGATGGTGTTGAAGAGGGTATGCAGCATGGAGACGCCGTAAAGGGCCGATGTCTGCAGGGCGACATATTCAGCCGTTCCCTGCTGTGCGTCCGCAAAGCTGGAAGTCAGCGGATTTGGATAGCCCATAGCCTCCACTATGACACCTATCAATTTCAGGAACGGACGGTACAATATCAGTACCCAGATGACACCGAATACGTTGAAGACTGTATGCGCACGCGCCGCACGTTTCGCCGAGACATTGGCCACCGCCGCAGCGATATTGGCAGTGATGGTCGTACCGATGTTTTCACCGAGGACCATTGCAGTAGCGATGTCGAACGGTATCCAGCCTGCATTCACCATGACCAGAGTCAATGCCATGGTCGCACTCGAAGACTGCAGGACAATGGTAAGCAATGTTCCTATGACCACGAAAATCAGCACCGAGCCATATCCGAATCCGGACCAGTGCTGCAGGAATGACAGCACCTCAGGAGACTGATTCAGATCCGGTACCGAATCTTTAAGGAAACTCAGACCCAGAAACAGGAGCGCAAAACCTATGATCAATTCCCCGACACTCTTGTTCTTGCTTTTCTTGGATACGAAAAATACAAAGCCTATAGCCATCAGCGGAATGGACAATATGGATATGTCCACCTTGAAACCGAGGATGGAAATGAGCCAGGCCGTGACAGTGGTACCGATGTTCGCACCCATTATCACGCCGATGGCATTCGCAAGTGTAAGCAGTCCTGCATTCACGAAGCTGACGACCATCACTGTGGTCGCACTTGAAGACTGTATTACAGCCGTGATTCCGAGACCTGTAAGCACTTGTTTGAAAGGAGTGGATGTCATTGAAGCCAGAAAGGACCTCAACCTGTCTCCCGCTGCCTTCTGGAGTCCTTCGCTCATGAGAGTCATTCCATAAAGGAACATTCCCAGAGCACCCAGAAGGGTGAAGATTTGAAGAAAAATTTGCATATAATGGCGGTTATAGTTGCGATTGCAAAGTACCGGCAAAATTAAACAAAAAATATTTAAAGTTTTATCATTATTTCCTTAACATTCATAATTCATGTCAGTTAAAATAGCAAAATTTAGTATTTTTGCAGGAAACCCTTCTGCCGGCAAGCCTGCGGAAATATGATTAATACCATGAGGAATCTGATAATTGCGGCCGCTTTATGCCTGATGCCACAGGTTCTGTCAGCACAGTTTTTTCTGGGCGGCGATGACCCCGGTGCTGTCAGATGGTCTTATATGGAAAGTCCGGCATACCGCATCATATACCCTTCCGGACTCGATTCCACGGCCAGAAGTTATGTTCTGGAACTTGAAAAATACCGGCTTCCTGTATCCGGCAGTGCAGGCTACATGCCCGGGGAGATGACACGGACGAAAATGCCCGTCGTCCTGCACCCGTACTGCGCCCTGTCGAACGGTTCGGTAGCCTGGGCTCCGAAAAGGATGGATTTCTATACCTCCCCCACGGCCTATGCTCCGGAACCTATGCCATGGACCACGATGCTGGCGATACATGAATCCAGACACACGGCTCAGATGCAGTTCGGGCTCAGCCATTGCTTCAGACCGTTCTACTATATCTTCGGAGAAATGTTCGACGGGGCATTGGCCGGAATATATCCGGACAAATGGCTTTTGGAAGGGGACGCAGTGGTGGCGGAAACGGCATTGTCCCGGTCGGGACGAGGCAGGACCGGCGATTTTCTGAATTATTACAGGATAGCGTTCGATGACGATGACTTCAGGAATGCCGACAGATGGGCCTACGGCTCGTACTGGCATTACACTCCGGATCATTATGCCTTCGGCTACATGACATTGAGCGGAATCAGGTATCTGTACGACGTGCCTGACTTTTCAGGACAGCTTTTCAGGCATTACGCGAAGAGACCGTATGACATCGTGGCCAGAAATACGGTAAGCAGGAAGCTCACCGGAAAGAAATTCAGGGAACTCGTTTCAGAATCCATGGACCTGTATCACGGCATCTGGAAAGAGGACATGGAAGAAAGGGCGCCTTTCCTGAACTTTACCGGAGTTTCGAAGCCCTCGCGGATATTCACCGAATATGAGGAGAATCTGTTTATAGACGGGGAACTGTATTCGCTGAAGGAAAGTTTCAACCGGGGCAGAAGGCTGGTAAAGATCGACGATGACGGAAAAGAAAAGACGGTATCGGCTTTCGGCAGCGAGGTGGGGATGCTGTACTGGTCGGAGTCTCTCGGGAAAATTTTCTGGAGCGAGACTGTCCCTGACCTGAGATGGTCGCTGAAATACGACTCGAAGATACGCTGGCTCGATGTGAAGACCGGCAGAAAAGGCACGCTGACGGAAAAAGGGCGGCTTTTCAACCCGAATCCTTCCCCGACTGACGGCCATATCGCAGTGACCGAATACACGGATGACGGGAGATCGCACCTGTGCATACTTAACGGCAAGACCGGAACCCGTGAGGTTTCGTTTTCTCTGCCGGATTCCCTGCAGCTGATAGAGACGGCATGGCTGAATGACACGATTTACGGCACGGCCCTGTCTGACTGCGGCATCGGCATATATCATATAGAGGTCAGGCATCTGAACAGGCATGATGACGAGTCGGACCTGCATCACGAGGATGAATGCCCGTATCATCATGACGACATGGACTATGTCTGGAAAGAGACCCTGCCGCCGTCTCCCGTGAGGTTCTTCAATTTCGGGACCGAAGGCCGTCATCTGATTTTCACTTCCGACAGGACAGGGGTGAATGAGGTGTACATGATGGATCCGCACACGGGTCAGGTTTGGCAGGAAACATCTTCCCGGTACGGAGTCTCGGACTATACTTTCACCGATGACGGGGAATACTTCATCTGTTCGGCAGCCGGCAGGACAGGCTCCCCTATCGTGAAAATCAGTGCGGATTCCCTGCTGCACAGGCCTGTGGATTTCATGGACAGGCACGGATACAGGATAGCGGATGCATTGTCCCGGCAGGAAGCCGGGATAGCGGAAAACAAGGGATACTCTCTCATTGACAGCAGCGCTGTCAACATATCGGAACCCGCCGAATACAGGAAATTTCCGCATCTGTTCAATCTCCATTCCTGGGCTCCGGTCTATTTCGACTATGACAATATCAGCGAAGGGAGTTTCGAAGAATACTGGAGCTATGCCTCTTTGGGGGCTTCCGCGTTTTTCCAGAACCACTTAGGGACATTCACAGGATTCATCGGGTATTCGGCACATGAAGATCCGTCAGGATACGGACCATGGAGGCATTCCGGCCATGTCAAGCTGAGTTATTCCGGCCTTTATCCGGTAATCGAGGCAAGGTTTGATATAAATGACCGTGCCTCCAGGACTCTGGAAAGCGCTGTTTTCTCCGATGTATCTTCAGGAACTGCCTTGCAGACTTACAGATATGTCTATGGAAGCAAGCCGCTCATTTCGGGAAATATCTCCGTGTACGTCCCGTTCAATTTTTCTTCCGGGGGATGGTCTCGCGGCCTGATTCCTCAGATATCATATTCTGCAAGCAATGATGTTTTCGATATCAGGCAGGTATCATCCATATACCAGTCCTTTTCGGGGTCGGTGAGATTCTATACCATGCTGCCTGCCGCCCATGCCGATGTTTATCCTGAATGGGGAATCGGAGTCGAAACAGGGGTTTCCCTCCATCCGGGTATGCGCGGTGCAGCCTCTCCGTCAGCATATCTGCATACATACGGCTATATACCAGGAATATACGGGAATCAGGGGCTTAAGCTTACAGCTACTTTCAGCCGGAGAATAGGCGAAGCAGCCTTGCTTTCTTCTACTGTCAACACCCTGCCAAGAGGCTTGTCGTCATCCGATGTGATGTCGTCATGGGCGGCATCCCAAAGCTATGGAATCAGGGTTTCGGCGGACTATGCCATGCCTTTTCCTATGGGTGATTTTCATATCGGAAATCTGTTCTACGTAAGCAGAGGCATCCTGACTCCGCATTTCGACTGGTCCATAATCGGCGGTATGCATCTGTTTTCCGCCGGAGCGGTTCTGGAAGTCGAATTCGGCAATTTCTTCGGACTGGAGTTTCCGGCATCCGTCGGAGTGTCCTATTCATACAACGGCGGCCCGTCATACTCCAGATTCCTGAATGCGGGTATAAACCCGGGAAGACACACCATAGGTCCGGTATTCAGCATGGATTTCTGAAACCCGGACAAAAGACCGTACTATGATGAAACTGAAAATTTTCGCCTTGGTTCTGACCTTGTCTGCACTGTTGTCTGCAGAAAGCCGTGCGCAGCTTTTCCCGTCAGGACAGGATCCTGCAAGGATAAAATGGAATCAGATACATACGGCAGGGTACAAATTCATATATCCTGAAGGTTATGACAGTCTGGCCATAAGATATGCCCGTGCATACGAGAGGTACAGACTTCCCGTATCGAAGACCTCCGGCTTTGTACCCGCGAAGGTGCCGGTAGTCCTTCACCCTGCAAATGCATCCGCTTCCTATGCCCTGTCCCAGCTCCCGTCGAGGATAGACATGCCGGTCCTGCCTCAAGGATATTACAAGTTCTCGTGTCCTGTTTCCGAAATGGCGACGGTCAACATGTCCAGACGGGCTGCACATCTTCAGTTCGGAAGTTCTTATGTGCTGAAACCTTTCACATGGTTCTTCGGCGAACTGTTCCCATATGCCATTACCCTCCTTTATCCTGATGTATGGATACTGGAAGGAGATGCAGCCGTAGCTTCCACTGCCATCGTCAGAGGCGGATACGGACGGTACGGGGATTTCATGAACTACTATATGGCAGCCTTCGATGCCGGGGACGTCCGGGGATACAAATGGGACAGATGGGCTCTGGGCTCGCCTGAAAAATATACTCCCGGACTCGATGCATTCGGAAATCTGGTATTGAGCGGACTGCGGACGATGTACGATGCTCCCGACTATATCGGGGACTACCTTACCCATATAGCCAGACGCCCGTATGATTTCTTCGTCGGCTCTCACATCTGCCGGAAGGTGACCGGAGAAAGCCTCAATACTGCCGTATTCAGGAAAATCATAGACTATCACCGGGAAATCTACTCCATGGAAGTAGCCGCAAGGGCGCCGTTTACCGAAGCCGGCAGATTCAGGACTTCCCCGTCCGGAAAATATGCCGACTATTCATCCTCCGCCGTACTCGATGACGGATCAGTGTTTTCCGTGCGGGAATCATTGGACCAGAGTTCTTTCCTGATAAAGATATCCGCCTCCGGCAATGAGGAAAGGAAAATTTCCTCATTTTCGGACATGAGCAGCCGGCTCGCATGGTCAGAGCCTCTGCAAAGGCTATATTGGAGTGAACTTGTGAACGACTGGAGATGGCAGCAGAAACAGGTGAACGTACTCAGATACTATGATGCCGTGACAGGAAAAACAAAGTCATTGACCTCAACGGTCAATGTATTCAATCCCTGCCTGTCTCCTGACGGCACCAAAATAGCCGCGATTTACGGACCTGAACCTGACAGGACTTCCGTCATAATACTGGATGCAGAATCAGGTTCCGGTCTGGACATCCTTCCGGCTTCAGGAGACGGAATCCTGTTCAGCGAATGCGCCTGGTGCGGAGATAAAATCTACGCTTCCGGCATTTCGGATGACGGCAACTGGATATTTCTGGCGGAGTACGACAGCAATGACGGCAAATTGGAATGGATACCGGTGCTGGGACCTGTCGGCTGTACGATAAGGAATCTCGGCAGCCGCGGATCCGAACTGGTATTTTCATGCGATGCATCAGGTGTATTCGACCTTTACCAGCTATGCCCTTCAGAAGAGGGAAACAATGTGATAAAACTTACGTCAACCAAATACGGGGCGAAGGATTTCGTTTTCGACAGACGAGGTGAAAAACTATATTACAGCAGGCTCGATTACTTGGGATATGACATTTACGTGTCCGGATCCGATGACCTGTTCCGGACAGTCACCTGTCTTGACAGTCTGTCTGAATCGCCTGTGGCGGAAAAGCTGATAAAACAGGAAAACGAGGCTTCAGAAGGCGTGGCCCCGGTAGAGACGGATATTTCAGAACCTTCCAGATACCGCAAGGGAGCCAACCTTTTCCGTCTGCACTCCTGGACGCCAGTGTATTGCAATTTCAAGAATCTCGAAGATTTCAGCGGAGAATCCCTGTATGACTTCCTGACACTTGGAGCCACTGTCCTTTCCCAGAATACTCTCGGAACGGCCTACGGCAGTGCAGGCTACAGCTGGAGGCCTGATCCTGACGGTTCAGGATGGAAGCATGGCGGACATCTCAGCTTTACTTACGCCGGATGGTATCCTGTCATAGAATATTCCATGTATATCAATGACAGGCTGCAGTGGAATTATGATCTTGCCGAGGACGGAAGTATCATCAGGGACAGAAGCGAAGCCGTCTCTTTCGCCTGCAGCGTCGGGATTTCTCTTCCGTTGTCCAGACATGTCGGAGGAATGACATGGAATTTCAAGCCTGAAATAATATGGGAAATCGACAACAGCCGGTTTGACGGCCAGCACAACAACAGAAACACCATATCCGGAAGTTTCTGGCTGCTTAAAGACAAGGCTGCGGCGGAAATTTTCCCGAGATACGGCATCGGAGTGGAAACAGGTATCGGAATGGCATACGCAGGGTCTCCTGAAGAAAGTGTCATAAAGCTCGGAGACTCATGGTACATGCATACCTACGGATATGTTCCGGGTATCTGGTCAGGACAGGGAGGAAAAATATCCCTGACCATGCATGCCACGCTGAATGAAGGAATATATAATCCTCCGGCAGAGATATTGCCGCGCGGACTGGCCGGCAGCATACCCCGCGTACTGTCCAATCCGTCATTTGCATCCCTGCTCACTTTCGATTATGCCATACCGGTATATCTCGGGGACGTGAACATCACCCCTCTGATATACCTGAACAGGATGATCATCACTCCGCATTTCGACTATGGCTATTCCGCCAGTCCGCGACTTCATCTCTTCTCCGCCGGAGCTTCGCTTACATTCGGGCTGGGCCGTCTCCTGCTGGCCTTCCCTATGGAAATAGGCATAGATTATTCATACAATTTCGGAACCCTTTCCGCCATTATGGGAGAAAGCGGAACACCTGCGCTGCGGCACACTATACAGCCGGTCATCAAGATAAACCTTTAAACGCAGGATGACGGATAAAACATTTTTGAAAAATTGACAGCACTTGTTAGATTTGCAGTCTCAAACATAAAACCGCACATATGTCGATTACAGCTAAAGCACTGGCATCCTGCAGCAAATGCGGAAAACAGTCGGAAATCACGATATACAGGAGCATTAACGTTTCGGAAAACCCTGAACTGGAAGAAAGGCTCAGGAACGGTTCCCTGTTCATCTGGGAATGCCCGCACTGCCATCAGGCAAATCTGGCCAGATATGAAACCCTGTACCACAATCCGGGACAGAAAACAATGATCTGGCTTATGCCGTCAGGAGAGTTGCCGCAGGCTCAGATGCAGGCTATCTCAAACCACACTAAAGCCATGGGAGGATACAGGCTGAGGATGGTCAGGGATACCGGCTCGCTGATAGAGAAAATCCTGATTTTCAATGCAGGACTTGACGATATGGCAGTAGAAATGTGCAAATATGTCACCAGGATGGAAATCTTGTCAGGAAACAGGAACATGCCTTCAGGAACTGCCTCCGGCTCATACCATTTCCATCATCTGGAAGAAAAGGACGGAATCAGGTTTCTGGTCTTCGTCTACCCTTCGGAAGGCCGGATGATGAGCCTGAACATAGGATACAATGTCTATGAGGACTCTATAGGCATCATCGGCAGGAACCCGGACATCATCCCCAAGGATTCATTTCCTGTCATCGATCAGGACTGGATACTGTCCATCATGAAATAAAAAGTCGCGGCTGACCACAGAAACCAGCCGCGACAGAATGTGTGTGAAAATGTGTGTTGTGAATGTGCATCACTGCACGGAAAGCATGTTACTGCAATTTCCGTGCGCCATCACTGATAACCACATCATAAACTTTAGGCTCATGGCCGAATTTGGCTGAAAACGCCGACTTCGCCTTTGCTATGAAAGAATCATAAAGACCGTCTTTCACCAGATTGATGGTACATCCTCCGAAGCCTCCGCCCATGACTCTGGATCCGGTGACACCGCATTCTTTCGCAATGTCATTCAGGTAGTCGAGCTCTTCGCAGCTGACCTCGTAAAGTTTGCTCATTCCGTGATGAGTCTCGTACATCTTCTTGCCGACAGTCTCGTAATCATCCTTTTCCAGAGCATCGCAGACATCGAGAACCCTCTGTACTTCGTCTATGACATATTCGGCGCGCATATAATCCTCTTCGGAAATTTCAGCCTTCACTTCTTCGAGCCACTCCATTCCGGCATCGCGCAGGAACTCCACTTCCGGATGATTCTTCCTGATGGCGGCGGCAGCCCTCTCGCATGATTCGCGCCTCTTGTTATATGCGGAAGAAGCAAGTTCATGCTTCACAACGGAATCCAGCAGGACAAGTCTGTATCCCTCCGGATGGAAAGGATAATATTTGTATTCCATGGTCTTGCAGTCAAGCCTCATGAGATTGCCGGCCTTGCCGAATATAGAAGCGAACTGATCCATGATTCCGCATTTCACGCCGCAATAATTGTGTTCCGTAGACTGGCCTATACGCGCCAGTTCGAATTTGTCTATATGACAGTCGAAAAGATAGTTCAAGGCGAAAGCGAATGTACTTTCAAGAGCAGCTGAAGAAGACATGCCTGCTCCGAGAGGGACATCGCCGGCAAAAACGGCATTGAACCCGGCTATCTTGCCGCCCCTCTTTATGGTCTCGCGGCATACGCCGAAGACATACCTTGCCCAGCTCTGCTCCGGAGCATCCTCCTCATTCAGTCCGAACTCCACATATTCGTCCAGATCGAGAGCGAATACGCATACCTTATCCGTACCGTTGAGTTTGATTTCAGCCATGATACCCTTGTCTACTGCACCCGGAAAGACATATCCGCCATTATAGTCGGTATGTTCGCCTATAAGATTGATCCTGCCCGCCGAGGCAAAAAATTCTCCGTCCTCCCCGAAAAGAGTCTTGAATTTTTCCGCTATTCTTGATTTCATGATGTGGTTTGATTAATTTAAAAAGTATTCATACATTCTTCAAATTTAGGAAATAATATCAATAATTCAAGGCTTTTTGACGATAAGCACTATAGGAAGATGGTCGCTGATTCCTCCGGCATACACAGGGCCGACATACGTCCTTAAGGGTTTCATGCCCGAATGCGCATTATCCTTCACACCCAGAAAATCAGGGAAACATATATCCATCACCGACCTTCCAGTCACTTCCCCACCTGTCATGAACATGTCTATCAGATCCCATTTCCCCGAATACCTGACAGTGCCCCTTCCCGAACGGTAAAGCGGAAGGGCCTTGTTCTCCAGCTTTCCGGAAACAAGACCGAAAGCCTGTCCGTCAGGAGAGTCATTGAAATCACCCATGCAGATTATATCCGGCTCCCCTGCCGCGAGAAGGGAATCACAGACAGATACCATCACCTGCATCGCCGCCATCCTACGCCCGGAAGTCTCGTTTTCCCCGCCGTATTTTGACGGATGGTGATTCACCAGAAAATGATATCTTCTCCCGTCTTCCTTTTCGAGACATACGTGCAGTATATCCCTGGTCTTCATTGCATTTCCGTCCATATCTCTTGTCACGGAAATGCTTCTGCCTCCCACATGACGGAACATGTCTTTCCTGTATATAAGGGCCACATCTATGCCTCTGGTATCAGGAGACTCCGCATGAACCTGTACATAATCATATTTTTTCAGAAGCGTCCCGCGTATGACAGCCTGCATCACTCCCCTATTCTCCACTTCCGCCACCCCCACCACATCCGGAACCCTGCCATATCTGTCAGCCATCCACATGATAGTCTTGGCCACTCCATGACATTTTCTCCAGAATCTGGACTCCGTCCAATGCCTGTTTCCTCCGGCACTGAATTCCATGTCCGAAACGCCGTTCCCCCCATCAGTCCAGTCGAAGAAATTCTCCAGATTCCAGAACGCCGCCAGCATTTCCGTTTCAGTCACGGCAGAAACGCCCGCATACGAAACCGTACACATCAATATCGCCAGTATCAGAATCCTCCACATACTCTTCACTCTTGTATGATACCTGTGCAAATATGCGGAAACTATTCACTGTAAAGCGTCAGAAAAAGAAAAACACCGGTACAAAATCATATGGAAAAAGCAAAATATGCATAAAAAACCGTAAATTTGCCGCTCATCTTAAAAAATGGATATATCATGTCATTGAAATGCGGCATAGTAGGTCTGCCGAATGTCGGCAAATCGACATTGTTCAACTGCATAAGCTCCGGAAAGGCCCAGAGCGCGAATTTTCCGTTCTGCACGATTGAACCGAACATAGGTTCCACCATAGTGCCTGACAAAAGGCTTGAAGAACTGGAAAAGATATGCAAGCCGAAACGCGTAGTCCCTGCGACTGTGGAAATAGTGGATATAGCCGGATTGGTAAAAGGCGCAAGCAAAGGCGAAGGACTGGGAAACCAGTTTCTGGCAAACATCAGGGAAACTGATGCCATTCTTCATGTCCTGAGATGCTTCGATGATCCGAATATAGTACATGTAGACGGTTCGGTAAATCCTGTCCGCGACAAGGAAGTAATAGATCTGGAACTTCAGCTGAAGGATCTTGAAACCGTCGAAAACAGGCTTGCGAAGGTCCAGAAACAGGCTCAGACCGGAGGCGACAAGAATGCGAAGAGGCTTTGCGAAATACTTCTCAAATACAAGGAAGCCCTCGAAAAGGGCAAAAGCTGCCGCACTGTAGTGCTGGACAATCCTGAAGACCAGCAGTTAGCCAGAGAACTCTTTCTCCTGACTGACAAGCCTGTCATGTATGTCTGCAACGTGGACGAGGCCTCTGCCGTTTCCGGAAACAAATATGTCGATCAGGTAAGAGAAGCCGTAAAAGATGAAAACGCGGAGATTCTTGTGATAGCGGCAAAGGTGGAATCCGACATAGCCGAACTTGAAAGCTATGAGGAGAGACAGATATTCCTCGATGAAATAGGTCTGAAGGAATCAGGTGTAGTAAGACTTATCCAGAGTGCCTACTCTCTGCTGAACCTCCAGACTTTCTTCACTGCCGGTCCTGACGAATGCCGCGCATGGACCATAAACAAGGGTGACAAGGCTCCGAAAGCCGCAGGAGTAATCCATACCGACTTCGAGAAAGGCTTTATACGGGCGGAAGTGATAAAATACGAAGATTTCATCGAACTCAAATCAGAAGCTGCCTGCAGGGCGGCAGGAAAGCTCGGAATAGAAGGAAAAGACTATGTAGTCCAGGACGGTGACATCATGCACTTCCTTTTCAACGTCTGAAAAGTTCTTTGGCATTGCCGGGACAAGACCGATGACTGTAGAAATAAAAAACGGATCCGAACTGAATCGAATCCGTTTTTTTATTGCAAACTCCGAATGAGTCACCCTTTAAAAGAATCTTGCCCTGTTATCTTCGACATCCGCATCCTGCATCATCACCGGCAGGAGTGACTGGGAAGCATAATATGACATCTGGGCAGCCTGATTCTTCGCATCATCCTCCGTGAATGAAGTTCCGGAATCACGTGAAGTCACTTTATAGACGTAAACTCCGATATTTCCTGCCAGAGGCGCTGAAATGACACCTTCTTCAGCCACAGACACGGCTCCGATGAACTTAGGGTCAAGTCCCTGATTCATGTATGAAGAGAACGATATGCCGTCCCTCGTGCTCACCGCTGTGCCTAAAGTATCTGCAATGGCCTGCATGGAATCAAGTCCGGCTATCTTTTCAGCCACTTCAGCAGCCTTCTTCTCACCGAGCTTCTGCGTATAAAGAATATTGCTGATGCTTGCAGCCACTTCATTGACAGGAGTGTAGCCCTTCTTATGGATTTTCTTCAGGGCAGCCACCACATAGTAGTCATTGTTTATGTTGAGTACATTGGAAACCTTGCCTTCTTTAGCCTCATAGGCCCATTTTGAAATCTCCTTGGTCCTGTCATTCACAGAGCCTACCCTTTCCTCTCCCTCACGGAGATTGTTTCTGGTAAGGAGTGCAAGCCCCTCTTCATCGGCCACTTTCTTCAGGTTTTCATATTTTCCGTCTGCCTTGGTAGCCAGCTCGTTAGCCTGAACGTAGTACTCGTTGATGGTATTTCCGCTCGGCAAGGCCTCTTTTTCAAGTATCGCCACTTTTTTCTTGAGCATAGGCTCTGACCTGTCAGTCACCTTGACTATGTGCTTGCCGTACTGCGTATCTATGATATACAGATTATTAAGGCGTGCAGTGAAGACTGACTCCATTCCAGGGAACATAGTATTTTTCGTCATCCAGCCATAATCTCCCGCTTCCCCTGTCTGCGAAGCACCCATGGCGGAAAACTGTGCGGCCACATTGCTGAAATTATCCTTTCCGGTCTTGAGAACATTCAGAAGACTGTCAGCCAGATCAGTCTGGACTCCCTGAAGCAGGATTCCCTTTACAAATACGGAATCAGGCACCATGGCCGAATCCATTACTCTGGCTACATAGAATGTATTGTCTTTGGTTATGACCTCGGAAACATCCCCTTTTCCTGTCTTGGAACCGAATACGAAATCATCAATATCGGCGGATACGCTCCTGAGTTCGCCTTTCTTGTACCACTCGTCATTGTACTGGCTGTCTGAATTCTTCATGAGGAAATTCTTGACATTGTCTGTAGACGAGAACTCATCGTACACCTTTACCACCTTGTCGTTGGCATCGGCTATATCCGTCTGCGAAGGCTTGACTTCAAACACCACATATTCTATATCACGGCTTGCCTCCTGCCTGTAAAGTTTCTTGTGTGCCTTATAATAAGCCTTTATCTCGGCATCCGACACCTCTACCGTAGTATCTCTCTGATAACCGTAAGGAAGCATTACAAACTCGACATTCACGGAATTGTTGTTGTCGGCTATCGCCTCGGTCATCATAAGAGGATTGAGGAAATTGCCTGCACTGAACAGGCTGTTATATTTCATGTAATACTGGTCGGTAGTGATGGTGTGCTGGAGATAGTCCCAGAACATCCTGGCCTGACCAGACTGGTCGTACTGCATGTTCTTCAGGAAGGAATCAAGCATGTCTGTAGAGAAAGTACCTGTCTCATCCACGAAAATCTGCGAGATGAGCGGAGACACCATATCACCTGAAGTCAGGCTCACCAGTTCAGCCTCTCCTACATGAATACCGGCTTTTCTGGCATCCGGCATGAACATGTACCTGTCGACGAAAGTCTTCCATGCCATGTTCCTGACATACTCCATTTCCTGATCAGTATTGGCATTTCTCCTATACATGTATTCGAATATACGGTTCTGATAATTCAACTCATTATCAAAATCCTGATATGATACGGAATTACCATCAATCTTGCCGACACGGTACTTCTCCGACATAGATGAAGCCACCTGGCTGATGGTATTCGGATCAATGATGAACGAAAGCAGGGCAAGTGCGATAATTACTGAAATCAGTATTCCGAACTTTACCCGGATTTTTTCTAGAACAGCCATCTTATAATTAAATTTTAAATTGTTTCCGCAATCAAAACACTATGGAGCGCGAAGATAACAATTTTAGTTGAATCTTTGATTATTTTTTTATTAAAGGGCCTATAAAATTGACAGAATCTATCCTGACTTCAGTGCTGTCCTGCACTATTATCCCATAACTGTCAAAAGGCTGGAGAATAATGGAATTGCGGGCACGCTGGTCAGACTCCATACCATATCCCTGCATATACCCGTCCGGAGAATACAGCTTGACATAGCAGTCGGTGAATATCCTTTCGTTTTTCCTGTCCCAATACAGGGTGTCGGTTTCCATGACCTCCTGATTGATTATATTCTTCACTACGACGTTTCCGTATGCCTCCCATTTCTCGCTGTCATCCTCTTCCATTTTTACGTGCCTTCCGTTATCCGCGGTTATTTCCGTTTCAAGCAGGCCTTCCTCATTGTAGCCGAAGACGGCAATCCCTTCAGGGAAAAGCTCATAGGACATGGAGTCGTTCTGGTAACGCTCCATCACGTCCGCTTCCATCCTCATCTGTAGCACGCCATTCTCGGATTGCACCACGAACATGTTGTCCACGGTCTGCACAGGAGTTGCGGCAAGATCGAGTTTGTCAGCCTTACCCAGCTCATTTCTGTGACATGCGGATAAAATGAAAACGGTGCCCAGAAACAAATTCCGGGCAACCGTACAGAAACCGATATGTCTTATCTTTTCAGACAAAATAAGGCGACGTCTTTACTGCTGTGTCCTTACTGTAGTAATGGCTCTCATGCCACCGCAGGAAACAGTATAGGAATCACCTTCAGTTATATTATACATGAACGCTTCGGCAGCCTGAGGATAATACTGGCGGTACTGGGCTATGTGCTTTGCAGCTTCTTCAGCCAGAGACGGATCGGCTTTTCTGGCCTTTTCCATGTAGTCTACAGCCACCCAGTAAGGAGCCCTTCTCTCTATTTCATTGCCCTGGCATACGAGAGAACCCCAGATAGTGCCTATGAGCATATATGACTTGCCTGCGAGTGAAGGATCCAGTCCGGCAGCCATGTTGGCATACTTGAAGGCAGAGGCATTGTCGGCGCTCTTGAATGCGAATGTCGCAGCCTCATAGGCATACTGTGCATCAGTCGCATCATCCGATTCAGCGTAGCCAATGGCCTCATCTATGAACTGGAGCGCAGTCTTCACATCACCTTCAGCCGAATAGAGCTGGTAAAGGAAGTGTGCCGAAGTGTATGTAGGCGAAAGCCTGTGCATGGTGTTTGCCGCATTCTTGAACAGGTCGTTGTCAGTACATCCTTCAGTAGTGGAAAGCATCTTCACTATATTAGTGGCAAGCTGCAGGTCATCAGGTGCAGCCTCGAATCTCGGGGTGAAAAGTTCGATGAGGTTTTCGCAGTTGGCCACATTGCTTGCGATGAACAGGGTCTCGCAGTCAGTCCTTATCTTCTCTATTTCAGGAGTCTGCTTCATCTGGTCGAGAAGCTGCATCACGTCATTGTAGTCCTGCATGACATCCTCAGCCATCAAAGTACCGTTCTGATACAGCTGGCATGAAGTATTGAGCTCGAAAAGAAGTATCTGAGGCTTTACCGCAGACTTGTTCTCCGCTATGATTTTCTTGAATTCGTCATAGAGTTTCTGAGGATCATCCTTGACATAGTTTATCATGTCGAGTCCCTTGTTGTTCCGTGCCGTCACTGCGTATTTAGGATAATACTGGGCCCTTATGTCATGCAGAGTCATCAGGGTATCTATCAGTCCCTCCAGATATACCGGGTTGTTGCGGTTAGCATTTATCAGACGCCTGTAAAGGGCCGTACCGTTTATCAGCATGGTCTGATTAGCGGTAGGAGGACAGAGAGAATAAGCCTTTCTCCAGTTAGGGAGAGCGTCATCGTAGTTTTTCTGCTTATAATATTCGTTGTAATATGACAGATACTTGATACATTCAGCACTGTCAGCACCGTACTTCCCCTGTGCGGAAGCTATGCTCGCCCCTGCCAGCATGAATACGACAGAGAAAAACAAAAGAACATTTTTTTTCATATTGCAATAAGTTTGTTTCATAACACATTACACGACAAGACAGACACGCCGACATGCAATAATGATTCCATAAATCAATGATATTGCGTCTTCTGGAACCAAATGTCGAATATATTGAATCCCACCACGAAAGACACGTATCTTTCTCTGGTCATGTTCGTTCTGAGACTTCCCCTCTGTCCCGCTTCCACACCTATGGTCAGACCGTTGTATAGCCTGAATACAGGCAATGTGACACCCAACGTCACGCCGAACGAATCCACGCGGTTCCCGTCAATCTTATAATACGCCTGCTCATAAAAAGCCCCTGCCCTGTATGCACATCTGCGCAGGTAATACCTGATATCGTTCCTGTTCGGAACAATTTCGAAACCGGCCCTGAAGGAATGCGACACGGAAGCGGAAAAAACGGAAGCTCCGCTGACACCGTATCCTTCATACTTGTCCATACCGCTGTTTCTCCAGTCGGAAACCATATAATTGAACTCGGCGCTCCACCTTTCACCTTGCTTTATGGATATTCCCACACCCAAT
This sequence comes from uncultured Bacteroidales bacterium, assembly GCA_944323845.1. Taxonomy (GTDB): domain Bacteria; phylum Bacteroidota; class Bacteroidia; order Bacteroidales; family UBA932; genus Cryptobacteroides. The sequence goes on along the minus strand of CALUUA010000002.1, from coordinate 116,335 downwards.
TCGCCGGCTATCCTGAGCTTGTTATCCTTCCCGTTCACCATATCCCTGTAGACCAGGGTATCCACAATCTCGGAAGTATTCTTGTTCTTGTAATATATGGTATGGCCTTTTATGTTTGTCTGAAGTCTGTAAGTGGCTCCGAACACCATATAAAGGTCATTTCCCAAGGGCTGCTGGTACTGCAGTCCGAATTTTCCGGTGAATCCGCGTACCAGAAGACTGTATCCGCTGTTCAGCGAGCTGAAGGAAGCATCGCTGAAATTGCGGTTATAAACCTTGTCCAGATTTCCGAAATAATATATGGCCTGAGCCCCCACTGAAAACCTCTTCCAGAATGTAGCTCCTCCGCCTATGAACATCTGATAGACGCTTCCTTCCCCGTATGTATTGTCCGTGATGTTACCCGTATTTCCTATCACGTCAGGATCGGTCTGCTTCAGTTTTATGTCGTATCCTATATCGCTGAAAGGGGTTATGCCGAGCATAAGGGCAGATGACCTGTAGATAGGGAAACTTATCACGAAATCATACATGTTGAACGTATTGTTTCCGGACCTGAGATTATTCTGTCTGAAAACAGTGTTCTTCTGCACGAAACCGAAATCTGCCATGAAAGAACTGCTGTCCCTTACGGAAACGGATGCAGGATTCATGACATTTATGAATCTTCTGCTGTTAGAAGCTATACCCACTCCTCCCATACTCTTGTTGTACGCAGTCCCCTCTCTGGACAGGTCTCCTATACCGAAGACGGAGTACGGAGAATAAGCGCCATAAGCTCCGCCCGACTGACCGGCAGCAGGTATGCACACCAATGCGACAAGAACTGAAACTAACAAGTAAAATCTATCCGACATATTCAGCAGCCACTATAGCTAATCCCATCAAAACTAAATTACAAACTACAAAGATGGAGTTTTTAATGCGTTTTGCAAAATAAATTGCATCTCCACCGGTAAAAATGACAATATTTCCCGGATATAAAGACAGATAGCCTTGCACCTCAAACATTATACCCTTTATCACCCCGGATTCCATGGAAGCATGGAGCGATGTCCCTATATCGTCCACGCTTTCAGGAGTATCAAGCAGAGGAAGCGCTCTGGAATATCTGTTCAGAGCCTTGAATCTGGTCCGGCAGCCGGGAGATATGTTCCCTCCTGAATAACGTCCGTCCGGAGCTATGAAATCTATGGTAAGGGTAGTGCCGAAATCGAATACGGTACATCCTCTGTCCCTGAACAGGTATCCGGCAGCCACGACAGAAGCGAGCCTGTCCGGAGTGATATATTCGGGAATCCCCTTGGCTTCATATACTCTCTTATGCAGGGAATCTATCACTATCAACACATTGCAGACAGCCTTCAGCTTTTCTTCATCCTGCTGGGATATTTCTCTGGAAGATGACAACACCATCACGTCAGGCCTGTTTCCGGACACGAGAGAAAGTATGAAATCCAACATTCTCTCACCCTGATACCTGTATGTCTTTCCCAAGGTGACGCCATCGGCCCAAGCCGCCTTCAGGGCGGTATTGCCTATGTCCACGACAAAATTCGCCATAAATCAATCAATGATATTGTCCGGCCGGGCCGGACAATCAGTAAAGGTACTTATAATTTCTTCAATATCCCGCAGGCTTTCTGCAGACTTTCTACATTCCGGACAAATATTCTCAGTCGGCTGTCGTTCTGTTTCAGGTCGAACAATGCCGGATTCGCGCTGATGCTCTGCAGGACTGAAGAAAATTTTTCCGACCTGTAATATTTGGAAAGAGGATTGGATATGAAGAAACATATCATTACCCCGTTCTTTATGATTATCTTTTCGAAGCCTGTCTTTTCTCCGAGATGCCTGATTCGCACTATGTCGAAAAGCCTGTCCAGCTCTACCGGAATCTTTCCGAATCTGTCTTCAAGACGGCTGCGGTACTGATCCAAAGTCTTTTCATCCGATATGGAATCCAATTCCTTGTATATCCTTATCTTTTCCGCAGTCATGTCGATGTAGCTGTCAGGTATCAGAGCCAGCTGGTCTGTCTCTATGGTACAGTCGGATACATATGATTCATCGGACTTGCCGGAGGTGTTTCCTGTCTCCACGCCGAGTTCCTCCATGGCTTCAGCAAGTATTTTCTGATAAGTTTCAAGCCCCATATCGGAAATGAAACCGCTCTGTTCCGCACCCAGAAGGTTTCCGGCTCCTCTGATATCGAGATCCTGCATGGCTATGTTGAAACCGCTTCCCAGATCAGAAAATGATTCTATGGCCTTGAGCCTTCTTCTGGCTTCATCGGTGATGGACACGAGCGGAGGAACTATCAGATAACAGAAAGCACGTCTGTTCGAACGCCCGACCCTTCCCCTGAGCTGGTGAAGGTCGCTCAGGCCTATGTTCTGGGCCTGATTGATGATGATGGTATTCGCATTCGGAATATCGAGCCCGTTTTCGATTATCGTGGTACACAACAGCATGTCATAATCCCCGTTCATGAAGTCGAGTATCTTGTTTTCCAATGTTCTGGACTCCATCTGGCCATGCGCTATGCATATCTTCATATCAGGCTCCAGACCGTGTATTATGTCATATATGGACTGGAGTTCTTCGACCCTGTTGTGGACAAAGAATATCTGGCCGCCTCTATTCAGTTCATAATCTATGATGCGCTTCACCTCGTTATGGTCGAAAAGCATGATTTCAGTCTGGACAGGTATCCTGTTCGGCGGGGGAGTGTTGATTATAGACAAATCCCTGGCTCCGAGCAGGGAGAACTGCAATGTACGCGGTATCGGAGTAGCGGTAAGCGTCAGAGTATCCACGGCTGTCTTCATCTGGCGGAGCTTTTCCTTGGCGCTTACCCCGAATTTCTGTTCCTCGTCTATTATCAGCAGTCCCAGATCCTTGAATTCAAATCCTTTTCCGAGCAGTTTATGAGTACCTATTATTATATCTATCGCTCCGGACTTGAGTTTTTTCTGAATCTCGGAAATCTCTTTCGCTGTTCTGAGACGGCTTACGAAATCTATATTGCACGGCAAATCCTTCAGCCTGCCGCGAAATGTATTGTAATGCTGCAGGGCAAGAATGGTGGTAGGGACCAATACAGCCACCTGTTTGCTGTCCGCGACAGCCTTGAATGCCGCCCTGACAGCCACTTCCGTCTTTCCGAAACCTACATCGCCGCACACGAGCCTGTCCATAGGACAATCGGCCTCCATGTCGGCCTTTACCGCCTTCACCGCCTTTTCCTGATCGGGAGTATCCTCATACATGAAAGAGGATTCCAGTTCTTCCTGCAGGTACGAATCAGGAGAAAAAGCGAAACCTTTTACACTTTTGCGCTTGGCGTACAGTTGTATGAGATCCTTGGCTATATCCTTGACTTTCTTTTTGGTGCTTGCCTTCAGATTCTGCCATACCTTGGATCCGAGCTTGTAGATTTTAGGAGGTTCGGAATCCTTCGACTTGTATCTGGAAATCTTATGCAGGGAATGCACGGATACAAGGACTGTATCATTGTCCTTATAAATGAGCTTGACCACTTCGTGCATACGTCCCTTGTCGTCCCTTACCCGCACCAGACCGCCGAAAATACCGACACCATGGTCTATGTGGACGATATAATCGCCTATATTGAAGGAAGTCAGGTCGTTTATGGTAAGCTGTTCGCTTTTCTCCACACTCCTTCTAATAGTCACCCTGTGGAACCTGTCGAATATCTCGTGGTCGGAGTAGCAGCATATCTTCTCCTGATTGTCTATGAACCCGTTGTGGATATCCTTTCCTGATATGAATTCCGGAATTATTCCGCCATATTGGGAAAGTATCGACCTGAGTCTGTCTAACTGGGATTCCTTTTTTCCGAAAATACAGACTTTCCAGCCTTCTTCCACCCTTTTCCTTATATCCTCCACCAGAAGTTCGAAATTCTTGTTGAAGACAGGCTGTGGCGATATGTCGAATTTTACGGTCTCTATATCAGGATTGGACAGGGGAGTGTCCAAATAAATATGTCTGAAAGGCATAAGAGCCTCGAAGAAACCGCTTTCCCTGAACATGTCCGACGAATCGAGCCATACCACAGTATCTTCAGGGAAAAGTCCGGATACCGGTTTCCCGTCATCATCCCCTGCGACAAGCTCAGGATAAATGTCCGCATGCTCCACTTTTTCTTCAGACAGCTGGGTATTGCAGTTGAAGACACTTATGCTTTCTATTTCATCACCGAAAAAGGATATACGGAAAGGATTGTTGAAAGAAAAGGAGAAGACATCCACAAGTCCGCCCCTGACAGCATACTGCCCAGGCTCGGACACGAAATCCGTCTTGATGAAACCTTCTTCAGCCAGTCTTTCGCACAGGCGGTCGTACCCTGCCTCCATTCCTCTGTCCAGCGATATGACGGAAGAACTTACCTTGTCTCCGGACGGCACATTCTCTTCAAGTGCTGCAGGATATGTCACCAGCACCACAAGTTCATCACCGGTCCTTTGCATCAGACGTCCGAGAGCGGCTGTCCGCTGCACCTCCATGGAGGCTTTATAGTTGCTTCTCTCTATCTTTTTTCCGGTATCGGGCAGGAAAAAAACCCTGTCCCCGTCTATAATGTCATACAAATCCGAAGTACAGTACTCCGCAGACTCCCTGTCCGGCATCACTATGACATGAAGTCCCTTTCGGGCTACTGACGCGAAAACGAACCACCTGGCGGAAAGAAAAAGTCCCGCACATGCCACCTCGCCTGTCTTTTCAAGTTTTTCGCCCAGAAGTTCCGCCGACTTGCCGTTTATTGTCATATTTTAACAAATATCTGTTGAAAACCTGTTGATATCGGTATAAAATCATGTATAAAACATGTAGATATCGTGTACAAAGAAAATCCAAAAATAAATTATTAAATCCGAAAAAATCGTATAATCAGATTAATTTTTTCAAATCCAAATTAAAGACAAACATTTTCCGATGATGTTTTCCATAGCCACAAAACATGCCATGCAAATAAAGTTTTAGCATAAATAATTGATATTCAGTATAGGAAATAAAGTTATCAACATATATACACATCCATAATCAAAATAAATTCCTTTAAAAGAACTATATTTGTAAAAAATAAATCTGATGATTATGGCGGAGCGATTCGACCCTCATGATCCCGGACAGGGGAAAGACAGGGAGATGGACAAAATGATAAGGCCGCAGGCCCTCGGGGATTTTTCCGGACAGGATAAAATCATCGCGAACCTGAAAATTTTCGTACAGGCTGCCAGAATGAGAGGCGAATCCCTGGACCATGTGCTTTTCCACGGTCCTCCCGGACTTGGCAAGACTACTCTGGCTCATATTATAGCTAACGAACTCGGTTCCGACCTGAAGGTCACATCCGGTCCCGTACTTGACAAACCCGGCGATCTGGCCGGACTCCTGACATCTCTCGATGAGGGAGACGTGCTTTTCATCGACGAGATACATCGTCTTTCTCCTGTGGTGGAAGAATACCTTTATTCCGCCATGGAAGATTTCGTCATAGATATCATGATAGACAAGGGGCCGGGGGCAAGGTCGGTCAGGATATCCCTGAATCCGTTTACACTTGTGGGAGCCACCACCAGAAGCGGTCTGCTTACAGCGCCATTGAGAGCCAGGTTCGGTATCAAGTTCGCCCTTGAATATTACGACACGTCGGATCTTGTCCATATAGTAAGAAGAAGCGCGTCCATATTGGGAATCGGCATAGATGACGAAGCAGCATATGAAGTCGCGCTCCGAAGCCGCGGTACTCCGAGGATTGCAAATTCACTTCTTCGTCGAGTACGTGATTTCGCACAGGTAAAAGGCAACGGTCATATTGATCTCGCCATAGCCCGTCTTGCACTTGATGCCCTGAATATAGACAAACGCGGACTGGATTCGGTCGACAATAAAATCCTGCGTACCATCATAACCAAATTCAAAGGCGGCCCTGTCGGGGCCAATACCATCGCCACGGCAGTGGGCGAGGATCAGGGTACCCTTGAAGAGGTGTATGAACCGTTTCTGATAAAGGAAGGTTTTCTCGTCAGGACACCGAGGGGCAGGGAGGTGACGCCTCTTGCATACCGTCATCTCGGCATGGAACCTGTGTCAGGAAGCGACGATTATACTTTATTCTGATATGGAATCCCGTACCGTAAAATTCTTCACGGCCTTGATTTTTCTTCTTTTTGTCTGGCCTGCTGTCGGGTTGCTACCCGAAGCCGATGCCTGTACTGCCGTGATTATTTCCGGTAAAAAGACGGCGGACGGCAGGCCTCTGATGTGGAAGAACAGGGATACCGATCATCTCGACAACAGTGTAAGGCATTTCAAGGGAGAGAAGTATTCTTTTATCGGTCTCGTGAATTCGGAATCCGAAGGCGGTGAAGTGTGGATAGGCGCGAATACTGCAGGGTTTGCCATCATGAATACCGCTTCATACTGCCTGAAAAACGATGATGTTCCGGTTTCTGAAATGGACAGGGAAGGCCTGCTGATGTACAGGGCTTTGGAAATATGCGCTACTGTGGAGGATTTCGAACATTTTCTCGATACCTTGCCCAAACCTCTCGGTGTTGAAGCCAATTTCGGATGCATGGACGCCTTTGGAGGTGCAGCATGGTATGAGACCGGGAATTTTTCATATCACAAGAGGGATGTGAATGAGAAAGAGGAAGGATACATAGTCGTGACCAATTATTCCATTTCAGGTCCTGTGAGCAGATGGAAGGGCAGGGAAAGATACCTGACTGCGTCAGCCATTTTCAGCGACATGAGGGAGCATGGCACCTTGTCCGAGATAGGTCCGCTCGGTATTATCGACAGTCTTTCCCGTTCATACAGACATGAGCTTATCGGGATAGACCTTGTACGTGATTCTTCGGAATTCCTTTCAGGAACCAATGCCTGCGTACCTGATCTCGATTTCATTCCCCGCCGTTCCACTTCGGCGGCAGTGGTAGTGCAGGGAGTTCCGGAAGGCGGGAATCCTTTGGAGATCGTAATGTGGGCTGCTCTCGGCTATCCTGCGGTGTCTGTGACCGTTCCGGTCCCTGTTTCCAAAGACGACTGCGTACCGGAAGAATTGTCATGCTTTCCGGAATCCGTCCGTGATTCTTTCTGCGGACTTGCCGATTTTCTGAGTTATGAGTATGTGTATTATCCTGGCTGCGGTATCAGCAATCATTCCAAATACATAGGTCTCAGATTCGTACTCGGAGATACCCCTTGGAGCACGTCGACATTGGCCTGCAGCCGCAGGGCTGAGGCCATCATAAAAGGAGAATTCCTGCCGCTTTACCGGAAATTCTGCAACGGCGGCATTGACGGAGACACATATATTGAAAAATACCGGAAGTTATCGGAAAACTTTTTCAGAATCTATCAGGATGCATTTGAATGCTATATACACTGGAAAGGTCCTTTTGTCGAGACATTTTAGTGTCCATTAATTGCGGAATTGCGTAAAAATCATTAAAATTGTGGCGAAATTTCATTAAACGATATAAAATGGCCGATAAATTAATTTCTAAGATTCCTGAGGGTCCTTTGTCTGAAAAATGGACAAAGCATAAAACTCAGCTTCGTGTTGTCAATCCGGGCAACAAAAGAAAAATCGAGATCATTGTCATCGGTACCGGTCTGGGCGGAGCGTCTGCAGCTGCTTCTCTCGGCGAACTCGGTTACAATGTGAAGGTTTTCTGCATCAGTGATTCTCCGAGAAGGGCTCATTCAATCGCAGCCCAGGGAGGTATCAACGCTGCAAAGAACTATCAGAATGACAACGATTCCGTTTACCGACTTTTCTATGAGACCATCAAGGGTGGTGACTATCGCAGCCGTGAGGCAAATGTATATCGTCTTGCTGAAGTGAGCGGAAATATCATCGACCAGTGTGTGGCACAGGGAGTTCCGTTTGCCAGGGAGTATGGCGGACTTTTGGCCAACCGTTCTTTCGGAGGCGCTCAGGTGAGCCGTACTTTCTATGCCCGCGGTCAAACCGGACAGCAGCTTCTTCTCGGAGCTTATGCAGCGTTGAACAGACAGATTGCTGCCGGAACTGTCAAAAGCTATCCTCGCCATGAAATGCTCGATCTGGTACTCATAAACGGAGAAGCCAAGGGAATCATCGCAAGAAATCTTGTGACCGGAGAGATTGAAAGATTCGGCGCGCATGCGGTTGTCCTCGCTTCCGGAGGATACGGCAATACTTATTTCCTTTCTACGAACGCCATGAACAGCAACGGTTCTGCGGCATGGCAGTGCTATAAGAAAGGAGCTTATTTCGCTAATCCGTGCTTCGCGCAGATACATCCTACGTGTATTCCTGTCCACGGTGACCAGCAGTCAAAACTGACGCTCATGTCCGAGTCATTGAGAAATGACGGCCGTATATGGGTTCCTAAGAAGAAAGAGGATGTAATGAAGCTCAGGAAGAAGGAAATCAAGCCTTCCGACATTCCTGAAGAAGACAGGGATTATTACCTCGAGCGTCGTTATCCGGCTTTCGGCAATCTTGTTCCTCGTGACGTGGCTTCCAGGGCTGCAAAGGAGAGATGCGATGCCGGTTATGGTGTGAACGAGACAGGGCTGGCTGTTTTCCTCGACTTCAGTACGGCTATCGAAAGACTTGGAGTGGAGAAGATCCGCGAGAGATATGGAAACCTGTTCCAGATGTATCAGAAGATCACAGATACGGATCCTTACAAGGAGCCTATGATGATTTATCCGGCCATTCACTATACTATGGGAGGTCTCTGGGTCGATTATAATCTCCAGACTACAATTCCTGGTCTTTATGCTATCGGAGAGGCTAATTTCAGCGATCATGGCGGTAACCGTCTTGGTGCATCTGCTCTGATGCAGGGTCTTGCCGACGGTTATTTCATCCTTCCGTACACCATAGGAGACTATCTTGCCACACAGTTCAAGAATCCTAAGACCGATACTTCGGCGCCGGAATTCGAAGAGGCTGAAAAGAAAGTCAGGGCCAAGATAGACAGACTTCTTTCCATCAAGGGGAAGCATACAGTGGATGAGATTCACAAGAAGCTCGGCCACATCATGTGGGAGTATGTCGGAATGGCGAGGAACGAGGCCGGACTCAAGAAGGCTATCGAACTCATCAAGGAGCTCCGCAAGGAATTCTGGAGTGATGTCTATGTAGCCGGAGACAAGGATAATTTCAATCAGGAGCTCGAAAAGGCTATCAGGCTTGCCGATTTTCTCGAAATAGGCGAACTTATGGCCCGTGACGCCCTCAACAGGAAGGAATCCTGCGGCGGACATTTCCGTGAGGAGATGCAGACCGAGGACGGAGAAACCAAGCGCGACGACGAACATTTCATGTATGTCGCAGCCTGGGAATACAAGGGAGAAGATGAAGCCCCTGAAATGCACAAGGAAGCTCTCAAGTATGAGAATATCAAGATAGCTACCAGAAACTATAAAGACTAGACTGAAATGGATTTTACTTTAAGAATATGGCGTCAGAAAAATGCCAAGTCCGAAGGACATTTTGAGACATATCAGGTAAAGAACATATCTCCGGACAGTTCTTTTCTTGAGATGCTTGATATCCTCAATGAACAGTTGATTCATGAGGGTATGGATCCGGTAGCTGTCGAGAGAGGCTGCCAGAGCAGCGGTCCTGTTTCATTCGATCATGACTGCCGCGAGGGTATTTGCGGAGCATGTTCCCTTTATATAAACGGAAGGGCTCATGGTCCTGACGATGAAGTCACTACCTGCCAGCTGCATATGCGCAAGTTCCATGACGGGGATACCATTACTATAGAACCGTGGAGAAGCAAGGGATTTCCTGTAATCAAGGATCTTGTAGTGGACAGAAAGGCTTTCGACAAGATTCTTCAGGCAGGAGGATTCATATCGGTAGGTACTGGCGGTGTTCCTGACGGAAATGCCATCCTGATTTCCCATGAAACCGCTGAAGAGAGTATGGACGGTGCTGCGTGCATCGGCTGCGGTGCGTGCGTAGCGACTTGCAAGAACGGGTCTGCGATGCTTTTCGTGGCTGCGAGGGTAAGTTCGCTGGCTCTTCTTCCTCAGGGTAAGGTTGAAGGGGCAAAAAGGGCGAAAGCCATGGTCGCAAAGATGGACGAACTCGGTTTCGGAGCCTGCACCAACACCAGAGCATGCGAAATGGAATGCCCTAAACATATTACAGTATCGCATATTGCGCGTCTGAACAGGGAATTCCTCTGTGCAAAATTCAAGGATTAATTATTGGATAATAATATTTGACAAGAGGCGGTTTTAAATTTCTATTTTCAGAATCGCCTCTTTTTTTGCTATGAAATTTTACTAGACTATGAAAAAATTATTCTCATTATTGTTTGCAGGAATATTTCTTTTCTTATCCTGCGATTTAAATCTGGATACTGACAACGGACAGGACGGTTCAGAAGATTCTGATATTGATACTCCTGTGCTTGAAGGTCAGAGAATCACCAGAGTAGATTTGACTTATTCGGATGGTGAGCCAGGAATATTATGTTTTCTCGGGTATGATTCTAAAAATTTGATTGACAGAGTGACTTTTGTCATGCCTGACGGAGTCGGCGGCGATAATTCTCCGTACAGGCTCGATTACCATATTACGCGCAATTTTGCTTCGTTTGATTTCGGTCTTGACTATACGGAAACAGTGTATTCAGACGAAAGTTTTCTGTCACAGTATTCAGGTATAGGATATCCTGTTTCATATAACACTATCAGCGAGAATATTGTTGCTGCTGTAAACAACGACGGAAACATTGATGCTGTCAAGGGTTTCGAAAATGACGATATGGTAGTCCCCGATACACAGTCTTCATATAATGAAAACGGGAATCTTCTTGCCGTCACTTCTATGTATGGATCTGATTTTACGTTGGAATGGGATGAAGGCGGCAATATTTCACGATATCACTGGCAGGACGATGATGGGAATATTGCGGATATGGACTTTACCTACACCGATTATGAATCTCCAGAGCTTGGCCTGTATCTTCAGTTCCTGCTTCTTGAAGAAGAAATGCATGAAAATACAGTCTTTTATCTGTTTTACGGCAATTCCCCGCACAATCTGCCAGCTACGGTGAAAATATCAGATAATGACGGCCAGTATGCCACCAAGAACATTACCTACGATTTTTCAGGTGACAAACTCTACAGAATGAATGTAGAGGCTGTTGAGGACGGTTACAGCTATTCATATTCATTTGTTTTCCACTATGACAGCCAGAATCCGGAGTCGATACCAATGACACCTATTCTGAAGTCTCAGAAAATTATTTCGGACGAGACTTTGTCATCATCTTGGGATAACAATATCTTTACGGCAAACAGACGCCTGGTATGGGATAATTCCTACTCTGACGGCAGTACTACACAGGACAGTTTCGAATATGTGGTTGAGTATGGGGCAGCAGGCGATTGGTCAGTGAGCACTGATTCTGACAATTTTGTCTATTACCTTCCAATGCTTGCGAAACCTGAGCATGAAATAGAATTTTTGTCTCCTGTATATAATCCCGATACCGGAATTTACACTATTCCTGTCAGGATAAGTTTTGAGTTGAGTGAAGAGCGTGGTTTACATCAGAGCATTGAATGTAATGCCGGTATTAATGTGGATATGTCTTTGTCTTACATAATCAATGGTGACAGATTTGATGAACTGCCTGTAAATTATCTTCAGTCTGACGGTACATACGCTGAATATGAGTTGAAGTATGATTTGCTTGATACTCCGGAATTCTCCTTTGATGCCGTATGGCTTGAAGGAAATTATGAGATGGTTGATGATGTTACGGTGCGATTCATTCAGCCTCTTGTGTTTGAAAACGGTTCGGATTCAAGAGAAATTGAGTTACAGTTCACTTTTGCGCAACCTTATTCAATATCTTCTATTGAAAGACTTGATTCATATTACAATGAAGGTACTTATACTGAAGACGGAACTTATAACGATGATGCCACAGTCAGTCTTGTATACGATCTGACTTTTGACTCACCGGAGGCGGCGTCGTTCATTTTCGGGCAGGCTGATGATTATGGCGTATTCATTCAAGATGGAAGTCAGACTGTATTTGAATCATTCAAGGATGCGGGTTCTGAATCGAATCTGGAAATTCTTGAAGAAGCCGCCAATTTCGTATGTGACTACAAAAGTCTGACAGCCAGATCAGAATCCGATATCAGAATCGGAACATACATTGAGAAAAACGGAGTAGTTTCGTATTATTTTTCCGATGAGAACAGTCCTGAACTTCTTTATGACAGCAAACCTCAGATGATTATTTATGACCTTCAGTCGAAAATGGAACATCTGGAAGATACCGATACCACATCTGATACTGACAGAATGATTACGTATGCTTTCAAGATACAGATAGGCGGAAGTCTCTTTATCAGAAATATTTTGGAGCATTACCCTTCCGAGTTCTGGACAGAAGAAAGTTGGGGTACTCTTAATGACAGAAGTTTGTCTGATTTCATTGAATACAATGTCCCTGAATATTGGTATTACTCGAATGATGCATCTGCCGACTGGTCAGGTGAAATCCGTTACTATTTGGAATTGAATGATGATAGGATGGTGGAAGTTCCACAATATCTTTTATGCGATTATGAGGCTGTAAGTCTTTCATCAGAAGTGCAGTTTGATAAGTCCAGAATGCGTAGCGTGAGCCCAGTTAAGGATAGGATATTGCCTTATCGCAGTGGTCCTGCAAGAGAATCCATATCCAAAGACAAGCGTATGACAAACGAGGCGGTTGTATCGAAATATCGTAATAACCGATAAAGTCTGCGTCAAGTTATAATACACTGTTTTCTTGTTTTCCTGCAATAGGATAATTTTTACCACAGGAAATTATCGAAAGGGTAGCGTCCTGCGTGGATTTCAGCTACCATCTTGTAAAGGTCGGCACGGAGTTTATCCAGGCCGATCTTTTCTTTTGCTGATATGAATATGCAAGGTGTATTTTCCTTTGCTATCCAGCTGTTCTTGAATTCTTCCAAAGTGTAGTTTTCGGGCCTTTTCGGCTCCAATGAGAACTCATCGTATTCTTCGTGGCGGTATGCATCGATTTTGTTGAAAACGACAAAAATAGGCTTGTTTATGGCGTTTATTTCCCTCAATGTTTCTTCCACCACCCTGATGTGTTCTTCGAAATTAGGATGAGATATATCCACTACATGCATCAGTATATCAGCTTCCCTCACTTCATCCAGAGTGCTTTTGAACGCTTCTACAAGCTGAGTCGGCAGTTTCCTTATAAAGCCGACAGTATCGCTCAGCAGGAACGGAACATTTTCTATGACTACTTTGCGTACTGTAGTGTCGAGAGTGGCGAAAAGTTTGTTTTCCGCGAATACATCGCTTTTTGCAAGCAGATTCATAAGCGTGCTCTTCCCGACATTAGTATATCCTACAAGAGATATCCTGACAAGCGAACCGCGGTTTCCACGCTGTGAGGCCATCTGTTTGTCTATTTTTTTCAGCTGTTCCTTGAGTCTGGCTATTTTTTCCTGAATTATTCTCCTGTCGGTTTCTATCTGCGTTTCACCCGGTCCCCTCATTCCGATACCTCCTTTCTGTCTTTCGAGATGTGTCCACATTCTCGTAAGTCTCGGAAGCAGATACTGGTATTGTGCCAGTTCTACCTGGGTCTTAGCATAGGCTGTCTTGGCCCGTTGCGCGAAAATATCGAGAATGAGATTCGTTCTGTCGAGAATTCTGATTTCGAGTTCTCTCTCGATGTTTCTCAGCTGGGTAGGGGATAGTTCGTCATCGAAAATTACCAGATCTATTTCGTTTTCTTCGATGTATTCCTTTATTTCAGTAAGTTTTCCGCTTCTTATATAGGTCCTGCTGTCCGGTTTGTCTACTTTCTGAATGAATTTTCTGTCACCTTCCGCGCCGGCGGTTTCAGCGAGAAATTCAAGTTCGTCCAGATATTCCATTATCTGTCTTTCATCATCGCCTTGTTTGATGACTCCCACAAAAATCGCTTTCTCCTTCCGTATTTCCATTTTTAATGATTTTTTATTTCAGTATGTGAACCGGATTTTTTTCTTTAAGAACATCAAGGGAGGCCCAAAATCGTTTTTGAGCCTCCCTTTAAACTTCTTACCTTAAGTCAGGTATCAATATAGACTATCGGAGCTGGAAAATAACAGGGAATGTGTAGGTTACCCTCACTGCGCGGTCTCTCTGCTTTCCAGGGGTCCATCTCGGTGAACTTGAAACGACTCTCACTGCTTCCTGGTCAAGTGATGAGTCTACACCGCGGAGAACCTTCACGTTAGTGACACGACCATCGGATTCCACTGTAAACTGAAGAGTCACACGGCCCTGAACACCATTTTCCTTTGCAATCTCAGGATATACCAGTCTCTGGTTTACCCATTTTGAAAATTCGTTTGCATCTCCTCCCATAAATGAAGGCTTTTCCTCAACGAGCTGGAAAGGAATCGCTTCTTCTTCGATCACTTCCTCTTCAACTCCTTCTACGTAATCCATGATTTCCACACCCATGTTCACGTCGTCTTCGAGGTTAAGGAAAAGATTGTCATCAACGACTACCTCGTCATCGACAATGTCGATCTGGTCGGAGAGCACAGGCATTTTCGGTGCTGATGGTGGAGGTGGAGGGGTATCAGTCTGTGTGGCTATAACCTCTTCCACTTCGATGACCTGTGTAGTGTCTTCGAGTTCGATTATCTGCTGTTCCGCTGTCTGCCATTCGAATGCGACAAAGACAGCTGCCAGCGCGACAACCATTCCAATCTCCAGAAATAGAAGTTTCTTGTTTTCAAGATTGGCCTTTTCAGTCTTTTTTACTTCCATTATTGCAATTTTTAGACATTCGGTTTTAGTTCGGTAAAGTTATGAAGAATTATTTTTATTTCATAATTTTGCGAAGATAAATTTTTAATAATCATGGTCAACTATTACTTCGAGGATACGGCGTTCAAACTGAAAGCCAAGACAAAGATCAAGAATTGGCTTAAACTTGTGGCGGAAAGCGAGGTATATACTCTGGGAAACGTATCGGTAATTTTTTGTTCTGACAATTATATATTGGACATCAACCAGCGTTTTCTGCAGCATGATTATTTTACTGATATCATAACATTCGATTATTCCGAGGGATCGAAAATTTCCGGTGATCTTTTTATCAGCGTGGATTCAGTAAAGGAGAATTCAATCGAGTACGGGACTGACTTCGAGGATGAATTACACCGCGTCATAGTTCATGGAATACTTCATCTTATCGGTTATGACGATCACACTGATGAGGATATAAAGATAATGCGTTCCAAGGAGAACTATTATCTTTCCCTTTATGATTTACTTTGATAATTTGCGTAAACTTTATGGGAAATACCTATGATGTCATAGTTATCGGCGGGGGACATGCGGGTTGCGAGGCGGCTATTGCCGCTTCAAAGATGGGATCGAAGGTCCTGCTGATTTCAATGGATATGAACAAGTTCGGCCAGATGTCCTGCAATCCGGCCATCGGAGGTATAGCCAAAGGTCAGATAGTAAGGGAGATTGATGCGTTGGGAGGATATATGGGCATTGTCACTGACGCTTCTACACTCCAGTTCAGAATGCTGAACAGGTCCAAAGGTCCGGCCATGTGGAGTCCTCGCGCCCAATGCGACAAGAATCTGTACAGTCAAAATTGGCGAAAATTACTCGAAACTAATTGTAAATTAGATATTTATCAAGATACAGCAGTCAGTTTTCTCTTTTCTGGTTCGAAAATTACGGGCTGCCGTACACTTACCGGAGCAATATTTAATTCTCAGACAGTTATTCTTACGGCCGGAACCTTCCTGAACGGCCGGCTTTTCATAGGCCGTACAGGTTTTGACGGCGGAAGGATAGGGGAGATGTCTTCATACGGTCTTACTTCCCAGCTTGCCGATATGGGACTGGTAACAGGTAGAATGAAGACCGGGACTCCGCCGAGGATAGACATATCTTCTGTAGATACTTCGAAACTTCAGATTCAGACCGGTGATGCAAGTCCCGAAAAATTCTCTTATCTGCCTTTTCTTTCCACGGCACAGAACGGGACTCCGCAGATGCCGTGTTTTATCGTTCATACCAATGAAAACGTTCATGAGACTTTGAGATCGGGTTTCGCTGATTCCCCTTTGTTTTCGGGAATGATTACCGGAATCGGTCCGCGTTATTGTCCGAGTATCGAAGACAAGATAAGGACCTTTTCAGACAAGGATTCTCATCAATTGTTTCTGGAGCCTGAAGGAAGGTATTCTCATGAATATTACCTACAGGGATTTTCATCGTCTCTTCCTCTCCAGGTTCAGATTGATGCCATGCATCAGATCGAAGGATTGGAGGGCGCGAAGATTTACCGTCCGGCATATGCTGTAGAATATGACTATTTCGATCCGACGCAGCTTAAGCCCACTCTTGAATTGAAGAATATAGAGAATCTTTATCTGGCTGGACAAGTAAACGGAACAACCGGATATGAGGAGGCCGCGGCTCAGGGTCTCATTGCCGGTATCAATGCACATTTGAAATGCAGGGGAAAAGAACCTTTCATATTGAAACGTGATCAGGCATATATAGGAGTCCTGATAGATGATCTAATCACCAAGGGGGTGGACGAACCATACAGGATGTTTACTTCCAGAGCTGAATATCGGATTCTCTTGAGACAGGATGACGCTGATTTCAGACTGACCCCGCTTTCGTACTCGATAGGACTTGCGGATAAATCCCGTTATGATTTTACAATGCGTAAATATGAGGCTGTTTCAGATCTTACCGGATTTTTCGAGTCTGCTAGTATAAGACCGGAATATGTGAACGATTATCTTACCTCAGTAGGCTCGTCTTCTATCGAAAATAGGAAAAAGATTTCCGATTTGCTTTCCAGACCGCAGGTCAGAGTTTCTGATATTATTAAATTGGTTCCACGTGGAACTTTTGAAAAACATTCCATTAATCCAGACTCTTTGTTTGAATTTAAATCCGAACTTTTCAGAAATCATGGAGTGGGATATAAAGATATGATTTCATCAGTGGGGATGGAAATCGAGGAAAATAGTTCAGAGTCCTATTCAGATGCAGCATATATTTTAAGAAACAATACTGAATATCCAGTCTCTTTGCTTTCTTCTGAATTTATGGAATCGGCGATAGATTCGAATTATCGGGAAGAGATTCTCGAGGCAGTGGAAATATCTGTAAAGTATAAAGGTTATATTGACCGTGAAAGGAAACTTGCCGAAAAGATAATGCGTTTGGAAAATCTCGAAATTCCGGAAAATTTCGATTTCGACAAGGTGCAGAGCCTTTCTATCGAGTGTAGACAGAAGTTGAAGAGATATTCACCGAGGACTATTGCCCAGGCTTCCAGAATTTCCGGAGTTTCTCCTGCTGATATTTCGGTTCTTTTGGTTTATTTTGGAAGATAATTGTTCCATGTGGAACATTATAATTTTTTAAGTGCAGCCTTTATCAGGTCTTCGATGCTGATTTGCGGGTCTTCCTTGATTATCGCTGCGAGTACCTTCTGAACAGCTGTTTTAGGGAATCCGAGAAGTACCAGGGCAGTGGAGGCTTCTTCTGCAACGGCATTGTCAGGCTTATTCAGTAAGCCCGATACGTCCGCTCCAGCACCCTTGATAATTTTATCCTTGAGTTCAAGTATGAGCCGCTGGGCACTTTTAATCCCTATTCCTTTAATGGATTTTATTCTGGCAATATCTTCAGCGATTATAGCGTTTCTGATTTCCTCTGAAGACAGTGATGAAAGCATCATCCTCGCGGTGGCTGCCCCTATTCCCGAAACTCCGATCAGAAGACGGAACAGCTCGCGTTCATCCTTAGTGCTGAAACCGTAGAAGAGTTCCTCATCTTCACGAAGGTAGTGGTGTATATAGACGGTGCATTCGTTTTTCTTTTCGAATGAAGAGAAGGTCTGGAGCGAAATCAGTATTTTGTATCCGATTCCATATGCTTCCACTGTCATTTCAGAAGGATTCAATTCCGCTATTTTACCTTTGATATAGTCTATCATGATGTTATTTGATAATAAAATTGACTGTTTTAAGTGCAAAAATATATTTGTTTTGTTAAATTTGCGCGCTTTGCAAAATGTTTTTGTATAGAAAATGCGCCCGGAAGATTTGAGAAAGGAATTTCCTGCCTTAAGCAGGAAGGTTTACGGGAAAGATCTCGTGTATTTTGACAATGCGGCTACAGTCCAGCGGCCACAATGTGTACTGGAGCTATGGGATTATCTGTCCAGAAATTCAAACGCCAATATTCATCGTGCTGTACACAAGATGGCTGACGAAGCTACCGAGGCCTATGAACAGGCAAGGCTTTATGTTAAGGACTTCATCAATGCAGGATACAGGGAAGAGATAATCTTCACTTCCGGAGCGACGGCATCAGTAAATCTTGTGGCATATTCCTTCGGAGAAAGATTCGTAAATGCAGGGGATGAAATAATAGTTACGGAGTGCGAACATCATTCGGATATAATACCGTGGCAGCTTTTATGTGAGAGGAAACATGCGGTGCTTAAGGTTCTTCCGACAGATGATACCGGTCATCTGAAACTGGGAATGCTGGACAGTCTCATCACTGACCGGACAAAACTGCTGGCAGTAACGCATATTTCGAATGTTCTCGGTCTCATGAATCCTGTCACACGGATAGTGGAAAAATGTCATTCCCGGGGCGTGAAGGTGCTGATAGACGGGGCGCAGGGGATAGTGCATTCCGGTGTCGATGTGAGGGAGATTGACTGCGATTTCTATGTCTTTTCGGGACATAAGGTATATGCAGTCCCGGGTACAGGGGTTCTGTACGGAAAGAAAGAGCTGCTGGAACAGATGCCGCCTTTCATGGGAGGAGGCGAAATGGTGGGAACCGTGAAATTTTCCGGAACTACATATGCTCCTTTGCCATTGAAATTCGAGGCAGGTACTCAGAATTTCACGGGAACGGCTACATTGAAGCCTGCACTTGAACTTGCGGCAGAGATAAGCCGTGACAGTGAATTGCGCGGATTTCATGACGGAATCAGAGATTATCTTTATTCCGAACTCATGAAAGTGCCTGGCCTGAGGCTTTTCGGCACGACTGACGATATGGATGAAAAGATACCGTTGTTTTCTTTCTGCATAGACGGAGTACATCATGAAGATCTGGCTTTGATATTAGACAAGACCGGAATAGCTGTCAGATCAGGTCAGATGTGTGCCGAACCGCTGATGGACAGATTCGGCGTGTCCGGAATGCTCAGGATTTCACTGGCTCCGTACAATACCATGCAGGAAGCGGAATATTTCATGAAGTCTCTATATAGGGCGATTAAAATGCTGAAATGACGACTATGGACGGAAAATCATTGCAAGACGTTGAAAATGAAGTAATTGATGAATTTTCAATATTTGATGACTGGCTCGACAAGTATGAATATCTCATAGAATTGGGCAAGTCTCTGAAAGAGTATCCGGAAGACAGGAAAACGGACGACAGGTTAGTAAAAGGATGCCAGTCGAGGGTATGGATAGATTTCAGTATCGAGAACGGCAGGATTTTCTTCAATGCTGACAGCGATGCCATCATCACTAAGGGCATTATATCGCTGCTGGTCAGAATCTATTCGGGCCGGACGCCGGAAGAGATACTTTCATCAGACTTTTCAGTCGTCGAACGTATAGGTCTGAAAGAAAACCTTTCGCCTACGAGGGCCAACGGTCTGGTATCAATGATTCAGATGATACGTGCGATTGCAGCTGCGAATCTGCAATAATCGGAATAGTTTCAGAATTATGCTCCGTTTGTTCAAAAAGAAAAAACTAAAGGAAGGGAAGGATAAGATAATGGCACTGGAAAGAGATATTATCATGGCTTTACGGCAGGTTTATGATCCGGAAATACCTGTCAATGTATATGATCTGGGTCTTATATATGAGCTAAAAACAGACGACGACCATAATGTGTATATACAGATGACGCTCACAGCTCCGAATTGTCCGATGGCTGATTTCGTGGTGGATGCAGTCAAGGCAGCCGTAGAGGATGTTCCGGGAGTGGTAAGCGTGAAAGTGGATCTGGTCTTCGAACCTGTATGGGATAAAAGCAGGATGTCCGAAGAGGCCCTCATCGAGCTGGGTCTGGACTGACAGATGATGGCTGGAGTTGAGGTATATCTGGGACTTGGCTCAGATCTCGGGGACCGGAAAGGAAATCTTTTAGATGCTATCGGACTCCTCGATGAGGCTTTCGGATGCAGGTTTTCGGCATTGTCCGGTTTTCATGAGACCGAGCCGTGGGGCTTTGAGAGCGATACCATATTCATGAATGCGGCAGTAAAGTATGTATTGTCTGTTCCACGGGGAACAACCAAAAGGGATTTCGCTTATTGGATTCTAGGCAACTGCAAGGGTATTGAACGCAAAATGGGGCGTAGCGGAGAGCCTGAATACGATGCCGGCGGAAACAGAATATATCATTCCAGAATTATAGACATAGACATTCTCATGATAGGGGATTGGACTGTGGACGAGGAGGATCTGAAAATTCCGCACCCGCTGATGAGGAAAAGGGATTTCGTGATGATTCCATTGTCGGAAATCATTTCCGACAATTCATTATTTGTTAGACCTGTACGATAAAATCGGGGAATATTGTTAATTTTGCAGATTCTGTGCTCTATATTGCGGCAGCGCAGACTGGTACGGACAGCCGGCAGGATTGCCGGAGGCACACGGGAAAATCAAGTTAAAAATCAAATTATATGACTCAGGACGAACTTTTCAAGACGCTTGTGGCTCATTGCAAGGAATACGGTTACATATTTCCTTCAAGCGAGATTTATGACGGACTTGCAGCGGTCTATGATTACGGACAGATGGGAGTGGAGCTGAAGAACAATATCAAAAGGTATTGGTGGGAGGCTATGGTGAGACTTCACGAGAATATCGTGGGAATCGACTCCTGCATCTTTATGCATCCGAAAATCTGGGAGGCTTCAGGACATGTCGGGGCTTTCAATGATCCGTTGATAGACAACAAGGACTCCAAGAAGAGGTACAGGGCGGATGTGCTGATAGAGGACTATATCGCGAAGCTGGAAGAGAAGATAAACAAGGAGGTGGAGAAGGCTCGCAAGAAGTTCGGAGAGGCCTTCGACGAGGCCAAGTTCCGTGAGACTAATCCGAACGTGCTCCGCAATGCGGCTAAAATAGCCGAAGTGAAGAAAAGGATGGCTGACGCTTTGAATGCCAATGATCTGGCTGAACTGCGGCAGATTATAATCGACTGCGACATCGTATGTCCGATTTCAGGGACGAAAAACTGGACGGACGTGCGCCAGTTCAACCTGATGTTCAGTACCCAGCTCGGGAATACTTCCGATGATACGAATGTTATTTATCTCCGTCCGGAGACGGCGCAGGGCATATTCGTGAATTATCTGAATGTCCAGAAGACAGGGCGTATGAAAATACCTTTCGGTATAGCGCAGATAGGAAAGGCTTTCAGAAATGAAATAGTGGCGCGTCAGTTCATTTTCAGGATGAGGGAGTTCGAGCAGATGGAAATGCAGTTCTTCATCAAGCCGGGAACAGAACTGGACTGGTTCAAGACATGGAAGCAGAACAGGCTGGCATGGCATGAGGCTCTCGGAATGGGCGAAGGAAACTACAGGTTCCATGACCACGAGAAGCTGGCACATTATGCCAATGCCGCGACCGACATCGAATTCAATTTCCCGTTCGGTTTCAAGGAACTGGAGGGCATCCATTCCAGAACGGATTTCGACTTGGGAAATCATCAGAAGTTCTCCGGAAAGAAAATCCAGTATTTCGATCCTGAAAGCGGGGAAAGCTACACTCCGTATGTCATAGAGACTTCTATCGGAGTGGACAGAATGGTGTTGGCCGTACTTTCGCATTCGCTGAAGGAGGAGACTCTGGAGAATGGGGAGACACGCACTGTCCTGAGTATTCCTGCCCCGTTGGCTCCGGTGAAGGTCGCTGTCCTTCCTCTTATAAAGAAGGACGGGCTTCCTGAACTGGCGCAGAAGATTATGGATGAACTGAAATTCGATTTCAACTGCCAGTATGACGAGAAAGACAGTATCGGAAAAAGGTATCGTCGTCAGGATGCTATCGGAACTCCTTTCTGTGTGACAGTCGATCATGATTCGCTGGTAGACGGATGCGTAACTGTCCGTCATCGCGATACCATGGCTCAGGACAGGGTGAAGATCGGGGATCTGCACAAGATCATCGACAGCCAGGTGAGCATGACTTCGCTGCTGAAAAAGCTGAAATAGTTATCTGATTTCCCGTGGCGTGTCCGAATTTGGCATAGGCTGTCCGGGAAATTTCAGGAGATATTGGGAAAATAGGGGAAATTTGCAGAAAATTTCCCCTATTTTATATATCTTAGCGAAAAATATAGGTTAACGTGAGTTCGATGAAAAGAACGAAGTGAATTTCAGAGAACTACCTCTTTTAGAGGATTCGTTTTACGAATCCGGCAGTAAGTTCTCCCCTCGATAGGGGAGAATTTTAGAGGGGTGACACGTAAAAGGAAGGAGATTTCGCAGAAATCGTAACGTCAGTTCGACGAAATCTCTGGTACTGAGCAGAATAATTCGTCGAACTGACGTTAGGTTATGATTGAAGATGCACCTGTGCTGGATCCTGAAAAATTCGGAGAAGCGGCAGAATTGCTTTTGAATCCGGATTTGTCTCCGGTTTTCAACAAAATTGAAAAGGAATATCTGTATTGGGACAAGGTAAAATATCTTGCTCCGGCCGGAATCCAGCCTAAAATGTTATGGCAGGCTGTCAAAATGCAGAGATTCGGCAATGCAAGGGAATTGGTATTCGGCAAATACAGGTTCCGGTTCACGGTGACATCCTTCATGCAGGAGCTTCTGCATGAATTCGACATGAATTTCGGAGGATATCTTGGTTCTGAAAGTATAATACCTGAAGCGAATCAACATGTTTTTCTGATAAGTTCCCTAATGGAGGAGGCCATAGCATCAAGTCAGATGGAAGGTGCATCCACTACAAGGCGTGTAGCTAAAGATATGCTGAGAAAACAGTTGAAGCCGAAAGACAAAAGCCAGCAGATGATAGTGAATAACTATTCTACTATCAAATATCTTATAGAGCACAAGTCTGAAAAGTTTTCAGTGGATAAAATACTTGAAATCCACCGTTATATTACGTCACGGACTCTGGATAATCCGGAAGATGAAGGAAGATTCAGATCTGATGACAGTATCTGTGTCATGAATGGAATGACAGGTGATGTAGCCCATACTCCTCCTTCTTTTTCAGAGGTGCCTGAACTTATACGGCTGTTGTGCGGTTTTGCGGATCAGGAAAATCATGAAAACTTCATCCATCCTATTATCAAGGGAATAATCATACATTTCCTGTTGGCATATATTCACCCGTTTGTCGATGGAAACGGCAGGACGGCAAGATCTCTGGTTTACTGGTATCTTCTTCAGAAAGGGTATTGGATAACGGAGTATCTTTCGATCTCCAGAATAATCTACAAGAACAAAAATCAGTATGAAAAGGCATTCCTATATACTGAACATGATGGTCTGGATTTGTCGTATTTTATTTATTACAATCTTGTCACGATGAAAAAGGCCTATATAGAACTGAAAGAATATCTGGGAAGGAAAATCCGCCAGCAGAACAGTTTGCTTCAGTTCAGGAAAGTAGAGGGGATCAACGAACGCCAGGCTCAGATTCTCAGCTGGTTTATAGATACTCCATCGTCGGTGTTTACTGCCGGTGAATTGGCTGTAAGGTTTGCCGTTTCGTCAAAAACCGCCCGAAGTGATCTGAATTGGCTTGTAGAAAGGGGGTATTTGAATGAAATATCCTTGAATAAGAGAAAGATAGGATATGTAAGATCGGAAAAATTTCAGGAGATATTGGGAAAATAGGGGAAATTTGCAGAAAATTTCCTCTATTTTCCTATTTTGAATATTCCGTGTTATCAAGTAATTCCGGTCGAGCCGGATTCTCAAAGGCCGGTCGTATATGCGATCATTTCCAGCCTTGCGCCGTGATCGGGAGTTCAACGCCCTCAGGGGTGACAAGGGCGGCTCCGACTTCTGGGCGGGCGAGATGGCCGATGATATCGAAAGTCTGGAAATCATGCCTGAACCTGTCGTGCTTGCCGATAGGAATCGTAAAAAGCAGGCGGCAGTCATCCCCTCCGTTGAAAGCGGCGGAAATGGGGTCGATGTCGAAACGTTTTCCCAGATCGAAGGTCCCTCCGGCAAACGGAAGCCGTTCCACATAAATTTTGGCCCCGAAACCGCTGTCCTGCACAAGCCTTTTTACAGCATCTGCCAGTCCTCTGTTTACGAAATACCCGTATGACGGTATGATTTCGGCCTCTTCGAGCTGTGTCACATAAGTCGGATTGATTTCAGGCTTCAGATACTCTCCTATAATCAGTTTATGATCCGAAAGGTCAGGCTGCGACCTGTCAGTCTTCCGTTTGAGAAACTTCTGTTTTTCGCCCTCGAGAATCTGCATCCCCATGAAAGCCGCCCCCAGACTGCCTGACACGCATATCAGATCCATGCTCTTTGCCGGCAAACGGCGTTTTTCAGTCAGAGTCTGCCTTTCACCTGAAGAAGCCATGCCTATGACCAGACCGTTTACAGACGGCATGAGATCCAGCGACAATTCTTCATATCCGTGCTCCTTCGCGGCTGTCACTACTCCATCCCACAATTCCCGCACCCTGTCGAAATCGGTTTTCGATGACACGGCTAGCCTGACCGCAAGCGTCCGCGGATGAGCCATGGCAGCGTAAATTTCGCCTGTAGCCTCGATTACTGCCTTATACCCGAGATGCTTCAAGGGAAAGTACGTCAGATCGAAATCTATCCCTTCCGTCATAAGAACGGACGAATGCACCACGCTTCCCGTATTTTTCCCCGTATGCAAGGTGCAATGCCCGCACTGACTGTATCCTGTACCTTCGAAAAGCCGTGATATGGCCTCTATCCTGCCAAGTTCTGAAAAAGTCTGCTCTGCCATATTTACTTCCTGTTTCTAAAAATATTCTGTTCTGATAATACGCGCTATTTCCGGATTCCTCGGAATGACTTCGGTGCCGGAATCGAATATTCCGGCAATGCGTATAAGATATTCACGAGGTGCGCGAATAGGGTCATCGCCCTTTTTATCGATAAGGCGGTTCATCATATAAAGCGGTGCGTATTCTTTCCATATTTCTTCCGACAATGTCCAGCTGATATTGCAGATACTTACGATAATCGTCGCCAGCTCCGAAGACGAATCCAAAAGTTTTTCACTCAAATCCAAAAGAGAATTTATGTCCTGAAGCATGAATGTATTATTCTCTATATCATTCCGATATTTAGACAATATCGGATCACTTGAGCGGCGTCGTTTGATTTCCAGCCACGTATTTACGCAGAACTCCTGCAGTTCCCTGAATTTTGACAGCTTCAGGTAAGGGAAGATATCGTTTTTCTCCAATACGGGAATATCCGATTTCAGATAAGGACTGCCCGACAGGGATTTCAAAGTCTGAATTTCGTTATATATTTCGCCAAGAAGGGAAGGAAGACCATCGGTCCCTTCTCCTGACCATGATGATGACCATCCGGACGGAGCCAGAGAGAAAACCGCCAGACCGCCAATACTGCCGCATTGGAACCGGATATCGCAGCCTTGAGGGAATATCCAGTCCAGATATTCATGTCCTGCATGACCAGTGTAGCCGTTTTCGTATTGCAGGCAGAAATCTCTGCCGCCGGCATTGAGTTCCGACAGTTTTGCCTTCACCCCGTCCCGGTCCTGACACCGTGAATACCAGTATGCAGCTGCCGGTAAATCGGTTTTAAATCCAGGTTCCGCTTCGCTGTAGAGGTCTGCGAGATTTTTTGCGGCCACATCGCTTCCGTAGCCGGCGGCTTCCTCGTAATACCGGGCCGCCTCCTTCATATCCTTTTCCTTTCCGTACAGTCCGATAGCCATGCAGACCCCTTTGTCCAATATGGCCTGAAGGCATCCTCGTGATGCATGTCTGGAAATGGAAGCGAAGAACAGGGAACGGTCCTCATCCGTGATATATTCGTCTATATTGTATCCGACAACGGTAAAATCAATGTCCCAGAGACAGCATGATTTCTCTTCTGATTTCCGGATATTTTCCATCGCGGCACCGGCAAGTGGAGAAATCTGCTCCGCCGGCATATTGTCGGATATCATTTTCGCGGCTTGTCTGGCCTGAAGGAGTCCCTTTTCCAAGTATGCTCCGCCATAGTCCCTGCATATGCCCTTGTCGAAATATCCTTCGGCAAGGCTGTCATCATTTTCCACCCAGTCGCTGCCGTGATAAAGCTGTCCGAGCTTGACGCAGGCGTGCGGCTCGTTCTTCTCGCTTGCCTCCTTCAGATATTTCATACCTTCCAGAGGGTCGGATATGCCTGTATTGTCCTGACACAGAATAGCCCCGTATTTGAAGGCGGACAGCCCGTCATCACCCTGCTCTACGGCCCGTTTCAGAAACTTCAGAGCCTTGGCGTCATCCTTTTCCGCCCAGTCGTATTCAATGTAGGTATCTTCCAAATCTTCGAAAACGGCATCATTCTCCAAGGATCTGGTGCGGAAAATATCATATAGCTTCATTGCGGACATCGAACCGGCGTATCCTCCGAGGTGGGCTGACAGTTCGAAATATCCTATACAGTCTTTTTGGGATTTGCCCTGCCGGGCAGCACCATCCAGACACATGATTCCCAGCATGTAGTTGCATGCCGAATCACCCATTTCCTTTCCTTTTGATAACCATTCCCACGCCTGAATATCATCCTTGTTGCATCCTTTCCCGTAATACAGCATATATCCGACCTGATAGCATGAGAAGCGGTCTCCAAGTCCGGCCGCCTTTTTGTACCAGATAAGCGACTGCTCTTCCTTCACAGGTACGCCGTATCCTTCCCTGTAGCACATGGCGAGGGCGCTGAGGCAGCCCGGAACTTCCAGATCGACTCCCTTGCGGAAATAAGATATGGCCTTTTTCTGATTTTCTTCAGTATTGAGCTGCTGCGAATCCTCGGGGTCTAAAATGTACATGAAACCGAGGCTTTCGTAAGATTCGTAGTAACCTCTCTCTATGGCCTTATTATAATATTCCAGAGCCTTGTCCTGACTTTTCTCCACACCTGTCCCGTCCTTGTAAAGGTCTGCCATGATATCGAAACTTTCGGGTATGCCGGCGTCCATGCATTTTTTCAGAAGCATGATTCCGCGGTTCACGTTTTTCCGGAAAGTCCAGGCAAACAGCATTTCCTTGGCCATCTGCAGCATGGCCCATGCATCTCCGCTCGCCAAAGCCTTGTTCAGCAGAGAATAAGATTTGTCCGGATCCACCGCACAGTCTTCCGAGCCGATGGCATAGAAAGTCGAAAGCCCGATTATCCCCAAAACATCATTCTGTTCCGCGCTCTTTTCCAGATAGCCGAAAGCCTGCCTGTCGTCAGGTTCGATGCATATATAGTATCGGGCCATAAGGTATTGTGCATAAGAATTGCCTTCATCCGCGAAGTTCTTGACACGTCTGAAAAGCATTTTGTTGACCTTGACTATCCTTTGCCTGTACTTTACTACCATATTCATCAGGTTCCGGGCTTCGCCGTAGTTTTCCAGCGCAGGGGAGAGCAGTTCTACAAAAGCCGTCTCCATGTCGTAATCCATCAGAGCCTGCCTGCCGTTTTCTATCGACATTTCGAATCTCGGATTCACTGCCGGCTTTTCAGGTCCGGATACAGCCCCGGCTTCAGCCGGTTTTTCCTTTTTCCTGATTTCAACACCGAGAATAGTCGCCACAGACTCCACCAAAGGCAGCAGTTTTTCCTTATAGTCAGGATAGGCTATCAGCCAATGCTTGCGTGAAAGGTAGTAGTCGAATTCATCATTCATGGGCGTGTCGTCTACCATGAACGGGATAATGGTCTTGTTGTAGCTGAAAGCCTTGTCTACTTCGTTGGCTACCTGTGAGGACCTGTTGGAATCGGCGGAGTACACCAGAACCATGAGACTGGAATCCCTGATGGCCTGGACGATGTTTCCGGCCCAGGTCTTGCCCGGAGTGATGTCGCGCGGCGCGATCCAGCAGGCAATGCCGTATTCTTCCAGTTCATGGCAAATGGCGTCCGCCACTGCCTTGTTTATCGACGAATAACTGATGAATACATGCTTCCCGTTTTCCATGATAATATAAATTATGTGGCCTTCAGGCCAAATATACGCAGAAACCGAGAGCAATGCAAACTTGTTTGCAATTGCCGAGGCGCAACAGTATATGTGAACATTTATGGTCAAATATACGCAGAAACCGAGAGCAATGCAAACTTGTTTGCAATTGCCGAGGCGCAACAGTATATGTGAACATTTATGGTCAAATATACGCAGAAACCGAGAGCAATGCAAGTTTACTTGCGCCTGCGCAATCCGATATTCATGCGGAAAAAGCCATTGTCCTCATCGTGCCACTGTCTGTTCGGTTCCTGCAATGGAAAACCGTAAATATTGCTTAAATTTGGGTCTGTTGAAAATTAACCGTATGAGATTCAGATTTTTTGTGCTGCTGGCATTGGCGCCGGCTGTTTTCTGCGCTGCCAAGGGAGGGAAACTTCCGGAATTGACAGTCATGTCATACAATATAAGGACAGGGGACGCGAATGACGGGACCAATTCCTGGCAATTCAGGTATCCTGCCACAGCTATTATGATAGATGACCAGAAGCCCGATGTAATGGGCGTACAGGAGGCCTTGCCGTACCAGTTGAATTATATCGAGGAATTTTGCAGAGGCTACAAGTACGTAGGCGAGAGCCGTGATGGCGGAAAGAAAAAAGGGGAGCATGCGGCTATTGTCTACAACAAGAAAACGGTTTCCGTGCTGAAATGGGGGACATTCTGGCTGTCCGAAACACCTGACGAGCCGTCTGTGGGGTGGGATGCGGCATTCAGGCGCACAGCCACATGGGCCTTGATGAAAAGCAAGGTATCCGGAAAGCAGTTCATATTCGTGAATACCCATCTCGACCATCAGGGAGCAGCCAGAGAAAACGGCATCAGACTGATTATGGAGCGGATAAAGGAAATAAACAGGAAGTCCCTGCCCGTAGTGCTGGTCGGAGATTTCAATGCCGCGGTTTCTGACCCTGCCCTGTCAGCCATGTCGGATTCCATGAAAAATGCCCGCAGAATAGCCGCCGAAACAGATGCCGTGGGCACATTCCATGATTGGGGAAAGGCCTCGTCGATGATAGACCATATATTCTATTCGGGATTCAGGTCATGTACTCTCTTCGAGACAGTCACCGATTCCTATTCCGGACGCAGATTCATTTCGGACCATTATCCGGTGAAAGCCGTCCTGGTATTCTGAAAACCGGCCGACATTTATTAAATTTGCACTTGTCAAGTGTAAATTTTTATTATTTTTGCACTTGTTAAGTGTAAAAATAATATATGCTCGCAAATATGGATGCTCTCGTAAGGATATTCAAGAAGTTGCTGGATGAAGCGGATACGACCTTCAGACGTTATCTTTATTATGACATTGACTGGTCCGACAGGATTATCGGCATCAAGGGACCTCGTGGAGTAGGAAAGACTACAATGATGCTTCAGTATATAAAGGAGCATCTGGATTTCGATGAAGTCCTGTATGTCAATGCCGATGATATATATTTCGGCGATCACAGGCTGATAGATCTTGCCGAAAAGTTGGTTCAGAGAGGTGTCCGCTATTTTTTCATAGATGAAATCCACAAGTACAGAGACTGGTCGAAAGAACTGAAGCTGATATATGATTATTACAGTGAGTTGAATGTTGTCTTTTCCGGTTCATCGGTACTGGATCTGGACAAGGGATCTTCTGATCTGAGCCGTCGGGCTGTGATGTATCATCTGTACGGACTGTCATTCAGGGAATATTTATCCATTTTCAAGAATGTCGGAGTTCCTGTTTTTGCATTGGAAGATATATTGTCAGGAACTCCTGAGAAAATATCGTTGAAAACACCTCTTCTTCATTTTGAAGAATATCTGAAAAAAGGGTATTATCCTTTTTCAGGAGATGGCAGTTTTTACGGAAAACTGCGTCAGATTGTCAGTCAGACACTTGAAAATGATATTCCCGTGTTTGCGGATATGCCGTCTGCAATGGGACGTAAATTCAAAAAACTGTTGGCAGTCATAGCCAGGAGCGTGCCGTTCAAACCGAATATGAGCAAACTGGCTGAAATAACCGGTGCCGGAAGAAATCAGATGCAGCAGTATTTCCAGTATATGGAGGATGCCGGTATGATCATGCAGTTAAGGGATGATACTGAAGGGATAAGAGGGCTTGGCAAAGTGGAAAAAGTCTATATGGACAATCCTGCTCTGCTTTACGCCCTGGCAGAGTCTGAAATGAATGTCGGCAATCTTAGGGAGACATTTTTCCTGAGTCAGATGAGAGTCCGGAACACCGTGGTTTCATCGTCTTTGGCGGATTTTACGATAGGCGACAGGACTTTCGAGGTCGGAGGCCGGTCAAAGGGTCTGAAACAGATAGAAAAAGCCAAGGAAGGATATGTCGTGAAAGACGGTATCGAGTATTCTTCCGGCAATATCCTTCCCTTGTGGTGGTTCGGACTGAACTATTGACAGCCCGTCATCAGTATGTCAATTGCCGTCTTTGTCATTTGCGGATAGCCGAATACTCGATGTTCAGATCTTTCAGCTCGTTTACGAAAGGATTGCTGACGGCGACCTTGAATTTTCTGGACATGAATTCTATCTTATATTTGGTCTGAGGGTCGAACAGGAACATCGAGAGAGGGATTGTCCCTTTGTTGTTCTTGACGACATTCACGAGCTTTTCCCTGAATTCGTTGTTCAGCATAGGTGTCTGCAGCTTGATGACGAAACCTTTCAGCAGAGAGCTGGTAGTGTTTCCCAGAAGCGAGATTTTCTGTATCTTGAAGGCATAAGGAGGGTCGCCCTTGACTTTCCTGTCTTCAGGCTTCACATAATATTTCTCGTCTATGACGCCTTCGATATACACAGGCGTGTACATCTGCAGATACGGGAGGAAGGTTTCATGGTCTTTCCCGAAGAGGGCGAACTCGTAGTTCCCGCTGAAATCCTCGACGGAAGTTCTCGACCACGGTGAGCCGGTCTTGCTGGTCAGGAGCTGGACATTTGTAATATAGCCTGCCACATTCACCTTGGTCCTCTTCTTTTCACGGTCGCATTTGGCTATAAGATCCGGAATTTCAGCGAGCTGGCAGTTCGTGAAATTCTCTATTTCGTAGGCATATTTGTCCAAAGGATGCGCCGAAAGGTACATGCCTACCAGTTCCTTTTCCCTTTTCAGCATTTCCATCATGTCGTCTTCGTCGGAAGAGCCGGCTTCCGGCATCTCCGGACGCTGCGGTTTTGTTTCTTCCATGTCGGCGAAAAGGGAGGCTGCGGAATTGAGCATGTCCTTGCTGTATCTGTCGGCATATTTGACGAGAGCGTCCAGGAAAGTGTCCCCTGAGACCGTCGGTCTGTTATACTGCTTCCTCGAAAAGCCGAAACTGTCGAATGTCCCTGAATACAGAAGGGATTCGAAAGCCTTTTTGTTCACGATTCCTGCCATTCTTTCGGCGAAGTCCCAGATGTCCAGGAAAGGCCCGTTGGCCCCGCGCTCCTCGAGAATGGCTTTTACGATATTGTCTCCGAATCCTTTTATACCGCCGAGTCCGAAACGGATATTCCCGTCCTTATTGACCGTGAAACGGGCATCACTTTCGTTTATATCCGGGTTCAGAACCTTTATCCTCGACTTTTTGCAGTCGTCCATGATTTTCTTGATCTCATCCATGTTGGAGAGATTCTTGCTGAGGTTGGCAGCCTGGAACTCGGCAGGGTAGTGCGCTTTCAGGTATCCTGTCTGGTAGCTGACCCAGGCATAACAGGTCGCATGGGACTTGTTGAAAGCATATTGGGCGAACTTCCTCCAGTCTTTCCAGATCTTTTTCAGCACCTTTTCCGGATGGCCGTTCGCCTTTCCGCCTTCGATGAATTTGTCGTGCAGGGATTCCAGAACATCTATCTGCTTCTTTCCCATGGCTTTCCGCAGCTTGTCCGCCTGTCCTTTCGTGAATCCTGCCAGTTTCTGAGACAGAAGCATCACCTGCTCCTGATACACTGTCACGCCGTAAGTGTCCTGCAGGAACTCCTCCATTTCCGGGAGGTCGTATTCTATCTTCTCCGTGCCCTGTTTTCTGGCCACGAACGACGGTATGTAGTCCATAGGCCCCGGGCGGTAGAGAGCATTCATCGCTATCAGGTCCTCGAATCGGGTAGGCTGTAGCTTCTGCAGCCACTCTTTCATCCCGTCGGATTCGAACTGGAACACGCTTTTGGTGTCCCCGCGCCCGTACAGCCTGTATGTTTCCTCGTCGTCTATCGGGATTTTCTCGATGTCGATATCCACCCCATGAGTCTTCTTCACCGTTTCCAGGCATTCCTTGATGATGGACAGGGTCTTCAGCCCCAGAAAATCCATCTTCAGCATCCCGACTTCCTCGATGAAGCTGCCTTCATACTGCGACACCCACACGTCCAGCCCCGTAGCCTTGTCCGGCGCCACTGTTATCGGAATATAGTCCGTCAGGTCTCCACGGCCTATGATCATGGCGCAGGCATGAACTCCGGTCTGTCTGATGCTGCCTTCGAGGCGCAGGGCATAATCCAGCACTTCTTTCGTGAGAGCAGAGCCGTTTTCATACTCATTCTTCAGCTCGTCTATGTATTTCAGACAGTTCTTCAAGGTTACCTTGTAATCCTTGTCCACAGGGCCTTTCTTGAATTTTTTCAAGACTTTCCGGCTCTGTCCCTCATGCTCCGGGTCAGGGATTTCGACCTCTTTTTCCACGATTTTGAAGCCATCCTCCAGCTGCTCGTCATCATCCATGGGCAGCTCCTGTATTTCCTTCACCCTGATAGGCTTGTCGGGAATCATCTTCGTCAGCCTGTTCGACTCGTCGATGCTCATGTTGCTGATACGCGCCACATCCTTTATGGCCATCTTTGCGGCCATCGTGCCGAATGTCACCACATGAGAGACATGATCCTTCCCGTAGGTGTCTTCGACGTACTTGAACACCCTGTATCTCCCGTCATCATCGAAGTCTATGTCGATATCCGGCATGGAAATACGGTCCGGATTCAGGAACCTCTCGAACAGCAGCTGATATTTTACCGGGTCGATATTGGTGATGCCGAGGCAATACGCTACCGCAGACCCTGCCGCAGACCCCCTTCCGGGCCCGACAGATATACCGTTGCGGCGTGCCGCCGCAATGAAATCCTGAACAATGAGGAAATAATCCGGGAATCCCATCCTGCTGATGGTCTTCAACTCGAAATCTATCCTCTCAGCATGTTCCTGATCCAGCTGGCCGTAACGTGTTTCGGCTCCCCGGTAACACAGTTCGCAGAGATAGGCTACTGAATACGTGAAGGCTTCCCCACGATCGCTGCCGTCCTTGTTCGTGCGTCCGGCATCTATGACATCCTTGTATTTTTCCAGATATTTTTCCTTTTCCGCCAGAAAACTGTCTTCGATCTTGAATACGGGAAGGACGTGACCCCTGTCGATAGTATAGCTTTCCACCTTTCCGAAGACTTCCATGGTATTTGAAAGCACTTCCGGATGATCAGGGAAGAGGGCAGCCATCTCCTCTTCGCTTTTCAGATATTCCTGCTGTGTGTAGCGGAGCCTTTTAGGGTCATCGACATTCGCGTTCGTAGTCAGGCAGATGAGCCTGTCGTGTACCGGTCCGTCTTCCTTGTCGACGAAATGCACGTCGTTCGTCGCCACTACCTTGATCCCTGTCCTGGCGGCAAGTTCGAATATACCGGCATTTGCAATGCTCTGACGGTCATATACTTCCAGAGACAGACCCGGCACTTCGGTCCGGTGCAGCTGCACTTCGAGATAATAATCATCTCCGAAAACCTTCCTGTGCCAGCCGACAGCCTTTTCCGCCGCTTCCATATCCCCTGCTATAAGGGCTCTCGGAATCTCTCCGGCTATACATGCGGAGCAGCATATCAGATCCTGAGCATATTTTTCCACTATCTCGTGGGAGACCCTCGGTTTGCCGTAGTACATCCCTTCGATATGTCCTGTGGAGACGATCTTCATCAGATTCTTGTATCCGTTGTAGTTTTTGGCGAGAAGAATCAGGTGATAGTACTCGCGATGCTCCTTGTCCTTTATCGTGTGGTCGTATTTGGACACGTAGATTTCGCAGCCGATAATAGGCTTTATGTCAGGGAATTTCTTAGCTACCTTGAAGAACTCCTTCACGCCGAACATGTTTCCGTGATCCGTGATGGCGATGCCGGGCATACCCAGTTCGCGGGCGCGTCCGAAAAGTTTCTCGATGGAAGACAGGCCGTCGAGGATGGAATACTGCGTATGGACATGAAGGTGGACGAATGACATTTTCAGGGAATTTTGATGAAAGGCAAAGATAAGAAAATTTCCTGTCAGGAGGATTTCCGGCAGGATACAGTTATCCACAAAAACGAAGAAGACCGAAAGGAGGGCCTTCCAGTCTTCTTCATCTTGTCTTTCCCGGATAGACGTCGGGATTATTTCTTGCCTGCAGCCAGCTTCTTTTCAGCCCGTTTCTGTACAGCCATGGTGACATCGTACATGATAGGGGTGGCGATGAAGATGGAAGCATAGGTACCTACAGCGATACCGACACACAGGGCCACTGCCATACCCCTGATCACTTCACCTCCGAAGATGGCGATGGCTATCATCACTATCAGGGTCGTGAGGCTGGTGTTCATGGTACGTGACAGGGTACTGTTCAATGCCTGATTGGCGTTCACGTCGAGCGGCATCTTAGGATGCAGGTTCTTGTATTCGCGGATACGGTCGAAAATCACCACTGTATCGTTGATTGCATAACCGATGATGGTCAGCACCGCAGCGATGAATGTCTGGTCGACATCAAGGCTGAACGGCAGGATTCCGGAGAAGATGGAGAAGAATCCGACCACGATGATGGCCGTATGCGCCAGTCCGAGAGTTCCTCCCAGACCCCATGTCCACTTCTTGAACCTGAGTGCGATGTATATGAAGATGACCAGAAGGGCGATGACCACGGCTATGATGGCATCACGTTTCATGTCATCGGCGATGGATGCATCCACCTTGTCGGAACTGATGATACCGTTAGGGTTCACTGCGGTGGAAGTGAACAGATCCAGATTCATTTCCCCGGCATAGAATCCCTTGACTGCGTTGAAGAGCTTCTCCTCTACAGCCGCATCGGCCTCGGAAGACTTGTCCTCGATCATATACTGGGTGGTTATCTTCATCTGGCTCTCACCACCGAACTGCTTGGCTTCCACACCGCCGTTGAATTCCTTCACGAGGGATGCCCTGACATCTTCCACCGATACAGGCTGGTCGAACCTCACCACGAAAGTACGTCCGCCGGCGAAGTCGACACCGTATGTAAAGCCTTTGGTAAACATCGACACGATGCAGATGATGATGACTACGGATGAAATTACATAGGTGTATTTCCGCTTGCTGAGGAAGTTTACGGTAGTGTTCTGGAGGAAGTTCCTCGTCAGCTTGTTGTCGAAGGTAATATTCTTGCCTTTGGCCAGTCTGTCATCTATGATGATACGTGAGATGAAGATGGACGTGAAGACAGAAGTGACGATACCGATGATCAGCGTGGTAGCGAAGCCCTGTACCGGACCGGAACCGAAGATGAACAGCACTATACCGGTCAGAATAGTGGTGATCTGTCCGTCGATGATGGCTGAATATGCATTGGAATAACCGTCGGATACGGCCTTGCCCAGGCCTTTGCCTGAACGCAACTCCTCCTTGATACGCTCATAGATGATCACGTTCGCATCGACGGCCATACCCAGAGTCAGGACGAGACCTGCTATACCCGGCAGGGTCAATACGGCCGAGAACGATACCAGCGTTCCGAAAAGCAGGAGCACATTCGTCAGAAGGGCGGCATCCGCGATCAGACCTGCACCGTGGTAGAAGAATACCATGTAGGCGAGCACCAGCAGGAAGGCTATGATGAACGAAATGAAACCTGCATTGATGGATTCGGCACCGAGGGAAGGTCCCACCACCTGTTCCTGTACGATCTTGGCAGGAGCAGGAAGAGTACCTGACTTCAGCACGTTCACGAGGTCTTCAGCTTCTTCGAGGGTGAAGTTTCCGCTGATCTGCGAGTTTCCGCCTGTGATTTCAGTGTTGACTACAGGGTGGGAGTAGACCATTTGGTCGAGAACGATGGCTATCTGCCTGTTGATATTGTCCTTTGTCAGCCTTGCCCACACTTTGGCGGCCTCCGCGCTCATCGACATGGACACTTCAGGACTGGCGCCGTTATACTGGACGCGTGCGTCGGTGATGAACTTCTGATCCCTCTCGCCGCGAAGGGCAGCTTCCCCGTTCAGGGATGCCTTGATAGCCACGAGTTCGTACTGATTGTTGGCGTAAGGCTTGACTGACCACATAGGTATGAGGTCTTCAGGGAAGAGAGCCTTCACCTCCGGCATGTTGAGGATTCTGTTCACTTTAGAGGTATCGCTGAAATGCGCATATCCCATAGTGGCGCCCCTCATTATGCTTCCGGCCTGATCTACCGGAGGCATGAGGATGGAGAACAGAGGATTCTGTTTCTCGTATGCAGCCAGATCGGCTGATTCTGCCGACTGAGCCTCGAGCTCCTCCGCCAGAATGTCCGAAGCGTCTTCGCTTGCGGCTGCATCGGCAGGAGCTGCAGTTTCGTTTTCAGTGTCGTTTTCAGCATTCAACTGTGCCACCAGACTGTTGGCTTCAGTCATATACTGGAAGATTTCCGAAGTCTCGTAGGTAGTCCAGAATTCGAGGGAAGCTGTTCCCTGAAGGAGCTTCCTGACACGCTCAGGCTCCTTTACTCCCGGAAGTTCCACGAGGATTCGTCCGGTATTGCCCACCTTCTGGATGTTAGGCTGGGTCACGCCGAAACGGTCCACCCTGTTCCTGAGCACTTCGAATGAGTTCGCTATGGCGCTTTCCGCTTCCTTGCGGATGAGGGAGATTATTTCGGCATCGGTCGATTCGAGCTTCTTGTTCTCGGTCTTGTTCTTCCTGTCCAGACCGATGAAGATATTTGACAGCCTCTGTCCGTTCGAATTTTCCTCCCAGGCCTCGTTGAAAAGGGTTATGAAATCCGTACCTGAAGTCTGGCTGCGCTGCAGGGCCGTTTCGAAAGCCTTCACATAAGCCGGATCGGTATTGTTTTCAGCCAGAGCCTGTACCACATCTTCCACCTGTACCTGGAGCATGACGTTCATACCTCCCTTGAGGTCCAGACCCAGGTTTATTTCCTTTTCCCTCACGTCATCGAAAGTATAGCCGAAATACACTTTCTGCGAAGAGATGGAATCCAGATACCATCTGTTCTGGTCTTTTTTGATGGAGTCAAGCACATATGCCTTGTCTACATCCGGAATCTTTTCGTAAGCAGGGCTTGCCATGAATGCCTCGGCAGCATTTTCTGCATATTTCACAGCCTTGTTCTCGTGAATCTTGGTCACTACCGTGAACATAAGCTGCCAGATGCAGGCCAGGGCAAGGAGTATTGCCACGAATCTGATAGCACCTTTACTTTGCATAATTTATCGTAAATTTTTGATTAATATTTTCCGGGTCAGGTCCTTACGGACACAATGCCACAAATAGGGCACAAATTTACTATTTTTTTCTTATTAAGAAGCTGTTTTGATGATTTTCGATGAGATTTATCCGATATATTCAAAAAAAGACGGATACTCTCTTGACAATTTTATATTTTTGCATACTTGTAAATCATCTCAGCACAAATGACCGATTACCTGAAAAAGACCGTTCCGATTCTCCTGACATTGTTTTTATTTTCCGGAAACATGGAAATATATGCCTCTCAAGATGTTGACAGCCTGTTAAGGCGGGCCGACTCATTGCGTAAGGCATATGTCTTCGGAAAATCCATGCGGCTCTACGATCAGGCTCTGGAGCAGACCGAAGATTCGGTGGCCAGAATCGCCATTCAGGACAGCAAGATGCTGTCCGAAAACGGTCTTGGCATGACGGATTTCGTGTTCCAGCCCACCGTGGTGGCCAGACACAGGTTTTCGACGGAAGACTTTTACCTGTACTATCCTCTTCGGGACAGCAGCTGGAGACCGCTCCCGAACATCCTGAACAGCGATGCCGGCCATCCTTTCTATAAAGCGATATATTTTCCGGAGGATATGCGGATACTGTATTATTCCGCCCCGGATGCCGATGGCGCGGTGAACATTTACAGGACCGACCGGAAGGACACGACATGGAGCGCCCCATGTCTCCTGAACGAGTATCTGGTATCTTCGGAAGACGAGATATACCCTATGCTTTCACCGGACGGCAAACATCTTTATTTCGCCTCATCCGGACTCTACGGCATGGGCGGTTTCGACCTTTACGTCTCTTCATGGAACGAGGATCAGAAGGAATGGGGGCCTCCGGCCAATATGGGTATGCCGTTTTCTTCCCCCTACAATGATTTTCTCTTCATCAATACTCCTGACGGCAAATATTCTATCTTCGCTTCGGACAGGAACTGCCCCGGGGACAGCGTGGACGTTTACGTGATCGAGCAGGAGACCATGCCGGTCAGAAAAGGAGTGGACGATATCGCCCAGTTAAGGAAAATCATGGCGCTGGAGCCTGTCGATGACCTGATCAGGTTCGACAACAGCGCCGCCATGCAGCAGATTCTTCCGGAAGATGTGGATACCGGCACCTATACGGCAAAAGTCGCTGAAGTCAAGACCCTGAGGGATTCGATTTATTGCTATAACGTAGGGATCGACTCCAGGAGAGCCAGACTTGAAGAAAATCAGGAAGAGGACGAAGCCGTCCGGCTCAAGAATGAAATCGCACGTTTCGAGGCACGCCTGCCTTTCCTGCAGGATTCCCTGAAGAAGGCCTCGGAAGACCTGCAGAAAATAGAGATGGATTTTCTGTTCAGGGGCATTGCCCTGGATCCTGACCAGCTGATGACAGAAGCGGACAGGGAAGTGGAAGGTGTCGCCTCCAATTATGCCTTCATGCGGATGAATCCCGGGGAAGCCCCCGATATCGAGGTAGAGAAGCCGGTGGAGAAATTCGACTATACTTTCATGATATTGCCGGAAGGCAGATTCGCCGAAGACAATACTTTGCCGGCAGGGCTGGTGTACCAGATCCAGCTGTTCAACCTTACTGACAGGCCGGACGTGACGGAATTCCGCGGCCTGAGTCCCGTTTTCGAAGAAATCGCACCTGACGGACGCTACACTTACCGGGCTGGCGTCTTCAGATCCTACAACGATGCTTTGTCGCATATAAACAAAGTCAAAAGACTCGGCTTCCGGACAGCGTTCATCACGGCCTTTATGGACGGGGAGAAAATCCCGGTGAACAAGGCAAGGTCTTTTGAGCGTCAGTATGCGGTAGTGACCCTGTATCAGATTAATATCGTCCCGGCAGGGGACAGGTTGCCGGACCTGACCGTTCCGGCAATAGAACAGCTGTGCGGCCGGAAGGATATTGCCCGGACAGTGGAGGACGGGCGGACAATCTATGTGGTAGGCAATTTCGATGACAAGGCTCTTGTCGACAAGGTCGTAGTGGCCGTCAGGGCTACAGGTGTGGCCGATGTCTATCCTGTCAGTCTGGGGACTAAGGTGCTCAAGCGATAATCTCCGGTATCGTATCCCATGAGGCCGGAGAAGATTTCCGGAGCTCTTATTGCAAAACAATAATTTTGTTGTATATTTGCAGTCCTATTCATTCGGCAGCATAGATGTGCTTGTTGGAATTGGACAATGTGTGTGGCATCCATGCTGTGAATAGGAATCCGGTGAGATGGGTGAGTGGCTGAAACCAGCAGTTTGCTAAACTGCCGTACGGATTTACCCGTACCGGGGGTTCGAATCCCCCTCTCACCGCAAGAAAAGCCTGGACTCGAAGAGAGTTCAGGCTTTTCTTGTCAGGGCCACCCCGGCGAGTGGCAGGGGATGTGGTCCCGCAGGGAGCAAATCCCCCTCTCACCGCAATAAAAGAAAAAGGGGATGTGCTTTCGCACGTCCCCTTTTTCTTTTATTCCATGCAATGCCTATTCGGCCGGCATCGGGATTTCTACCTTAACAGGAGCATAATAGTTTCCTTCTGCGTCAGTCCAGGTTATGTAGACATACAATGTGGTGTACATATACCTGTTGATTTCGAATTCTTCGGTGCTTGAGTTACCGTTAGATGTAATCTGAGATACGAGCGCAGCCGTGTTAGACTCATCGAGAGCCGTTGTCGTGGCATAGTAGTACCATGTAGCTGTGCCTTCTGCAGGAGTTACAGTGACTTTCCCATAAGTGCTGCCATAACTTGTTTCATAGGATGGCTCGCTTATTCCAGGAAGCATATCGGCGTATCCGGGATCTTCTGTTCCTATGATTGTAGGATCAGGAGTACTGAATTCAGTCTCGAAATAGTCTTCCGAGAGAGTATATCCTGTGCTTTCATCGCCTGAAGCCACGGAGCCGATAAGAATGTAATCCTGACTGAATGACAGACCTGTGATTTCCAGAGTGTTGTCAGTCAAGGTCGAGTATGCTACCCTCGTGTAATTGTAGTTGTTAGGGTTCAGGGCCATATCTGATTTTACGATTTCTTTATCGCCCTTGAAAGACCAATGGTCATCGAATTCCGTTTTCGTGGCTAAATAATAGATTACGGTGGTCGGAGTTCCTGTCACGGAAAGTTTCACTGAAGCGGAAGAAGCCGTGGCTGCTACTGTCCCGTCGAGCGCAACACTGATAGAGGCATCACGAGGGACATCGGTAGTAGTCACTTCCTTTTTCTGCAGCGGGCCTATCTTGCCGTCATTGTCTATGACCACTACGAATACATAGCCTTTAGTGTTCGGGCTGAGGTTGAAGTTACCGTAGACATCGGATGTCGTAGGATAATTGGTATTGAACGGCCATGAATTGAGCAGGAATTCCTTGACTGCGTCATCTGAACTCTCGTAGTCGCTGGTGTATTCGGCCTCAGTGAAATACTGCGCATATACCCTCCATGTGTTCTCCGGACGAGTAAACGGCAATTCGATGGAATTGTATGTGACAACAGGTTCGCCGAAAGTTACTTCTGCCGTACCGTCGTCAGTAAGTGCGTTCAATGTCACATCGACTGTCTTCATGTCAGCCTCGGTGTAAGAGCCGGCAGAAGTCTTGATGACATACCACAGAGTGTAGGATGCACCGGGCGTGATGTTGAAGCGGACATTAGGCTGGTCGGATTCGCTGAGAGCGGACATCGTAGAATTGACAGCTTCGCTGGTAGCGGAATACATTCCGGCATTCACCATGTAGAGGATAGAAGACGCATAGTAGTCGTCTGTAGTAGTTATTCCATAGAAGTAGCTTGTGCCCTCGCCCGGAGTAACAGTCACCGTAGCATCCTTGAATGTGACGTCGGAGAAAGCTGCGTCCACATTCAGACCATAGTCGTAGACGATGGTGATGATGTCTTCAGGACTTACAGACCCGCCATAATTGAAAGCCCAGATTACATATGATTCACCTACTTCAGGTTCATCAGCATAGAAGTCTGCAAACGGTGCAGAGAATGGTATGATCTGCCAACCATCTTCCGTTGCTATCTGTTTGGTTTCATATATGGTGGCGTCTGGCGCATTCGCAGCCTCCGCTGCAGCTTCTGCCGTAAACTCATCAGCTTTCATTACTCCAAGGTAGAATGATGAAGCATACGGAGTTTCAGCTACGACATTGACAACTCCTTCTGTCATCGTAGCAGAAAGGGTGATTATCTGTGTCCCGCCGATCTGTACCATTACCTTGTCGAACACCACATCGCCCTTGTTGTCATAGAGCCATATCTTGATCAGTCCGGATTCATCGAACGGTGTCTTATTCCACTCACTCGGCGCGGCAGGAGCTGTTACGCTCATCTTGGTCCCGTCGAATTCCACCGTCCAGCCTTCAGGATAGTCGATGTCATATTTCACATATCCGCTGACATCCATCGACAGGTTCTTCATCTCCTCATACTCGAAAATGGTCTTTCCGCTGAGGAATTCGCATTTGAACTCCGTTACCCTCTTCACCTTGAATGAGCCTGCATTTCCGTTGAATATGAACTCCACATAGCCATCCTCTACATTTACGTCAGAGATAAGGCTCAAACCTGCCTCGCCGAGGGTTATGCCTGTATTTGTCCATTCAGTCCCGTCGACTGACACCATGAGACTGTTCTCTTCTATCTTGAATTGAGGAATCACCGGCTCTACGGCTATCTTGTTCTCCTCGCCGAGCAGATGTACAGGTTCTCCGTTTTCACCTATTTTAGCCCAGTACCAGTCTTCACCTTCCTGAATCATGGTGATTTCCGTTTGACCTGTTGATACGATTATTTCATCTGTAGTCTCTTCGCCCACATATGAGATGATGTAGCCGGTCCCGTCGGCATTCTCTGCTATGCCGCTGATGATTTTCCCTTTTTCGAGAAGCCCGGAAACTGTAGCTGCCTGTTCTTCCAGAGTAGCTACTTTTTCTTCGAGAGATTCTACCCTATCGGTCAGATCGTCGATAGAGTCCTGCAATCCCGTCTCGTCCAGCGTGTCGCATGACGAGAACGCGAACATTCCCGCAGTCAGCACCGCCATGGCTGCTGCAGCCGTGTGGCGGAATAAATTTGTCTTGTTCATTTTGTAGTTATTAATAGGTGTTACTTTAAGTTCGGGTTTATTCATCCTGACCGTCATCTTCGGAATCAGGGGCTATGCCGTCCGGAAGACTGTCGATTCTCACGTAGACGCGCACTTCATTCTCATCGTCCTCCGCGGTCCACACCATCCTTTCCGAAGTCAGCTCCGAAATGATGTAGCTGTGTTTCCACTGCTCCTTGAATGAATGGTCATAATATCCTCCGATCGAATTGTCTTCGATATCTATGTCATATTTCCCGGTCTCTACGACAGTGGCGAAACTGTCGAAGTTATAGTATCCTGTGAATTTCCTGTCCTGACGTACAAATTCCATATAAGCGAACACGCCTTCGCCCATCGGGACGCCGTTCAGTTCCGTCAGCTCCCATATACCCTCGATGTTGAAAGGAGTGACTTCGAGATAAGTCTCTTCGTCCAATGCATTCTTGTCGCAGGATGCCATAAAGGCAATGGCTGCGACTGCCAGAACGGTCTTCAGTAAATTCTTCATTTCTCGGTTTATCTAAATTTTCTCTAAAAAATTATTTCTGATATGTGTGTGTCCCTCGCCCTGCTTCGGGACAATGTTTCAATCCTCTTCGACAATAACAGTCACGGTACGCTGTGAAGGCGGGACATCGATTCCGGTCAGGATGACGGGAATGTTTTTCAGCATCCTCGCAGGCGCTCCCTCCGGGTCATAGGATATCACGATATCCCCGTATCCGCCGGCCGGAATGACTTCCGGTTCGAACCGGACTTTCATGTAAGGCGGGAGCAGGTTTGTTTCCACTCCCCATGACACCGGAGATCCTCCTGCATTCAGGCATAAGATTCTTTCTTCCCCTTTGGATCCGGCATCGAACTTCACCGTCTTCCTTTTCAGGTAGAGTTCTCCCATCTGATAGGAAAATGCCCAAAGCGGTTTCAGTTTCGGGATCACCTTTCCTTTCAATCCAAGCACTGCCGCCGGCTTGGAGCCGGACTTGTCGGTGTACAAGAATATCTTCCTGTCGAAATTCCCGGGGTGCCCCTTGGGATGGTATGTTATCTTCAAAGAACTTTTCTCTCCCGGCATTACCGCCTTTTTTTCGAAGGACGGAACGGCGCAGCTGCATGTAGTGGATACTTTCAGCACTGTGACCGGCTCCTTTCCGGTATTTTCCCAGCGGAACATATATTCAGGAGGGACAGTATCTTCCGGCATTTCTCCGGCGTCTATTACTGTACGCTCAAAACTCATCGCGGCTCCGGCCTCGGAAATTTCCGGGTGGAGCAGGCTGTCTATCAGACGCTCCCTTTCCGACTGGGCATGGAGGATGCCCGGGAGGAAAAGCCCAAGAGCCGCGGATATGAGCGTAACGCGTTTCATCCTTTCCGGAGCACTGCCTGTTAAAGCCAGCCGGAAGCCGAATCGCTCGTGCTTACCGTGATGACGAATGACTGCGAATTGCCGCCCCAGGATATCGTAGCTGAAGTGAAGCCGCTTTTCAGACCTTCGAAAGTGAATATCCCGTTCTGTTCATTCTTTGTCACGGAAGCTATGCTCTGGTCGGAAACCTCGATGGTGAATGAGGTCCCGTCAAGATAAGCCGACGGATTCGCCGCTACCTTGCTTCCTGCCTTTACATAGATGTTCGGGAACTTCATCGGTTCTCCGGCCCCGTTGTCTATGGCATCGAGGAGCTTACCTGCATTGACAAGCCCTGCTCCCATATTGTTCC
Organism: uncultured Bacteroidales bacterium; assembly: GCA_944323845.1. Taxonomy (GTDB): domain Bacteria; phylum Bacteroidota; class Bacteroidia; order Bacteroidales; family UBA932; genus Cryptobacteroides. The sequence continues at coordinate 71,667 of CALUUA010000002.1, read as the reverse complement.
TGTATTTGCTGAGAATCAGCCTGTCCGGATGGATAAGGCTCGAGGCGTCCACCTGCCACTGATAGTAGAACTTGGTTCCGGTCATGTAGCTGTCTATGGCCGTGCATGAATCGAACAGGAGTTCGCGGAACTCTTCTGCCGTGAAATGCCTGTGCTGCTGAGCCGCATATGACAGCCCGAGGGCAGCCACTCCGGAGACATGAGGGCAGGCCATGGATGTACCTTCCATGTATCCGTAGCCAGAGCCTTCGCTGACATGATCCGGCAATGTGGACAGGATGCAGCCTACCGCTCCTCTTTCGGTGACGTCATCTCCCTGCTGATAGTCGAAGTAGTAGTCCTGATCTCCTCCCGGAGCCGCTATCTTCGTACCTTCGCCGTAGTTCGTGAAAGTGGAAGGAGTATAGTCACCCGCGATTGAAGCTACCGAAATGCAGCCTTCTGAAGCACCCGGGAAACCGGCCTGCGGGGCATACTCGTTTCCGGAAGCGAATATAGGTATTCCTCCCTTGATAGGGCCGTTGTCAGAGCCGGCATTGTGTATGAAGTAGTCGAGGGCTGTCTTCTCGAGAGGACAGTATGTTTCCCACTCTTCTTCTGTCTTGAAGCCGGATTCCCCGTACAGATACGGGTTGGCAGAACCTGAATTGTAGCCGAAGCTGCACTGAAGGATGACAGCCCCGTTGTCGGCCGCATATTTTATGGCACGGGCCAGACGGACTGTATTCGATGCCGCAGTTCCGGAGAATACCTGGCATGACATGAGTTTCACACCCGGCTTGTGTGCTGAATAATCTCCGCCTGCGATGGAATGTATGCCTATGCCGTTGTTGTTCACTGCCGCGATCACTCCTGAAACGTGTGTGCCGTGTCCAGTGTCGCCATAGGAATCCCATTTAATCGTACCTGAACCGTCTATGAAATTGTATCCGTGTACGTCTCCGGCATACCCGTTCTCGTCTTTGTCTTCCGAACCGGCGACTTCGTCCTCATTTGTCCAGATGTTATCCTTCAGATCAGGGTGATCCAGCCTGATACCTTCATCGAGGACGGCGACTATGATGGATTCGTCACCGGTGCACCTTTCCCAGGCCGATTTGCAGTTCACGTCTGAACCGGCAATGAATTTTTCTTCCGCATCCTTGCCGAAAGGATAGTCAGAAGGGTAATCCACTCCGTCCTTGATGACATAATCAGAGACGTAGCCGTTGTTAATCAGATTCCACTGCATTATCAGGTTCTTCTCTTCTTCATTTTCGGTGCCGTCCGCCTTTGTCATTGTCCGACGGGACGGGCGGTATGGAATAACCTTGTCGTCATAGGCTTTCTTTATGGTCCTTACCGGAGCGGCAGACTGCACTTCTCCGAGAACCGAAAGCTTTTTCACGACATCATCCACATTCTGACTTTCATCGAAGTACACTACATACCACAGGTGAAGTCCTGCTTCTCTGGACTGATCCTCTGTAGCCTTGTTCACAGGGAAGACCCTTTCCAGCTTGTATCCTCCGATGATTTCGAGGATTTCATCCACCGTATTCACTCCGGAGCGGGTGGCCGGACCACCTGTCAGGTCTATCCGGTCCAGAAGGTCCGAAAGCGAATCATCGAATTTCAGGATGACCTGACCAGACATCTTGTCCTGAATCCCGTCGTTTTCCTGAACCGGCGGAGTCTGTATGTCCAAGTTTTCTTCCACACAGGAAGAAGCGACTGTCAGGATGCCTGCGGCCAATATCATATTTATAAATTTCATTTTCATGTCTTCTCTCTCCTTTTATCTTGTAGAACCTGTTCCTGCTTCTGACGAATCATCGGCTTCATCGTCATCTACCATATTGTCAGGGTCATATTTCTTGTTTCCGAATACCTCGTAATAGTCGTTGAGATTCTTCGGGGCATTCGAGAATCCTGCGGCATTGCCATTACGATCCCGACCTTCCTGCGTGAATATGAAGACGAACGGATCCCAGATGTCCAGATTCGGATGACGGAGAATCCAGTTCGGGACTTCTCCTGACATTCTGTTCAGGTTTATGGACAGGCTCTTGATGCGAGGGAGGACTCTCGGTATCTGATGTGTCGAGAAGAAGTCGGTGTCGCCGTTCTTCAGGGAGTCGGCCACGCTCAGAATGACCTTGCCTTCATCATCCGTTATCTTGTCGTCATCTGTCCAGTTCTCGAAACCCTTGCTCTTCAGATAATCGTCGGACGGTAGGGAGCCTTGGAAATAGTTGAGGGTGAACTGGAGAGTATCCAGATTATCCCAAGAGAGGAACCTGACAGGGAAACTTCCTCCTGCTGCCTCGTTTTCAGGGTTGATGTATTCGTTGAAAAGTCCTGCGTATTTCTCGGCAAACTCCTTGTCGTCATTGACGGCTGCATTCGATGCATCGGTGACGAGCATCCTCTGGTTGTTGTTCATCAACAAGGCGTGGAGTTTCGGGAAATTCTTCTCGCATATACCTTCCGGTATTGCCATGAAGTTGTTGCTGGAAAGATTCAGATATTCCAGATTAGGGAAGGCCGGTGAGTTGTTCTCTTTCGTGAAGAACCTTTCCGACAGGGACTCGTCGTCCAGACCGTAGGCCGCGATGGTCAGCCTTTTCAGCTGGTCAAGCTCGCAGATGTCCTCGCCGAGGACAATGCCTTTACGCCTCGTATTGTTCTCGTTCGAATAGAATACCACTTCTTCTGCGGCTGTCAGGTATTTTACCTGATATGGCAGGCCGTCTTCAGTGTTGAACATGAAGAAGCGCACGTAGCGGACTCTTCCGATATTTTCAGGTTCGGTGTCATCGCCTTCTTCCCAGAGGACTACATCCGACCATGTGTTCATAGGAGTGGAAGTGTCCCATCCGCCTGACCATTCGTTCAGGGCGCGGGAAATGGCTACTATGGCCGTAGAGTCTCCGTGTCTGGTATTCGGCTCTATTGTCTCCGCTGCGGTCTGGCTTACCTTGACAGTGTCTATTCTGTCGAGATTCACCGTGATCGGTTCCTGATTGGCATCTTGCGGCGTAAAGACTATCTTTCCGAGTCTGTCGCTGTCCTGCTGGTTGATTTTCCATTCGAAGCGGAGTTTGACATTGCGCGGACGCGCACCCTTGTTTAGCTCCAGTTCCGGATTCTCCTCGTCAGGCTCGATCCAGTTTATGTCGTTGTCGTCCTTGTCCTTGAAGCTGATCTTGAAGTCGATGTTTGACTTTACGTTCACATCGAACCAGCGGTTAGAGAGTACGTCATATTCAGGGATGTCGATTTCAGACTTGGCCAGAGTGATCTGGTATTTGTAGTTTTCCTGACGGATAGTGATATCCTTTGTCTCATAGCTCATATCATCCTGAATGGATATTACGCCCTCACGGACAGCTTCTTCATTCAGATAATAAAGGGATGAGTCGATGATGACCTGGCATATCTGCGAACCGTGTCCGTTAGTAGGGGATACCGTTATCCACGGCTCGTTTACTATTGCGGTCCATGCTCCCGGTGAATTGACTTTCAGGTTTACCGTGCCTCCGTCAGCGCCTACTTCCAGAAGATCGCCTTCAATCGCGAACTCTACCTGTTCTTCAGGCTGGCATGAGATTGCCAGAGCTGCCGCCATGGCAATGACTGTGATATATCTGTATATTTTCATGTCTTTTCCTCCTTTTATTCCTTCATGGCATCGCAGTTCTGGATATTCTGTGTCCGGTCATAGTAGAGAAAATAGGTTCCTGCCTTCCATGCGGCGCAGATGTCGGATGCATCGAAAACGATGTTAGGGTTGTCGCTGATATCCAGATAGAATATCATGGTAGAGATATCATCGGAGATGACACGCAGGTCGTTCGCTCCGATGTAGAAGCCCCTCAGTCCGGTGTGCTGCCAAAGACCTGTAGGCCATTCCCGCAGAGATCTCGCGCCTGTTGATTTGTCGCGCTGTCCGCGGATGGAATAGGCAGTCAGGCTGGATGCGTTCAGCGGTTCGAAAGGGAACTTGGAGAACGAATTGCTCGACAGATCCACTCCATACAGGTAAGGCATGGCCTCGGCGTTGAAGTCCTTAGGAAGGTCAGTCAGGTTGTTGAACTGGACGTCTATAGTCGTGATGCTGCTGGTGTATTTGCCGTTCAGGCATTTTTCCGGGAATTCCTCCATTCCGCACTGCTGCATGATGATCTGTTCGACATAAGAGTCGGTAGCTGCCAGTTCCTTAGGGAAAGTCTTTATAGGATTTCCCGAAAGGGTCAGAGTGACGGTCCGGAGTCCGTTGAAGTCTTCCGGCAGCTGTGTTATTTTGTTGTGAGCCACACTGATGGAAGTCATGATGATGTTTTTCTTAGAAGAAAAGATGTTCGGGAATTCCGTCAGTTCGTTGTTGTTTGCAGAGAACTTGTCCAGGAAATCGAGGGAGCAGAATCCGTCCGGTATAGATTTTATCTTGTTATTGTCCAGAATGATTTCTTCCGGAGCGAAAGAGTCTCCGAATGCCGGGAGCTTTCCTCCAATCTCGTTGCGCGCTATGTCGAGCATACCCAAATCCGACAGCTCCCCGAGTTCTTCAGGCAGTTCCGTAAGCCCGTTCTCAAGATAGTAAAGAATTTGCAGCTTGTCCTTGGAAGCTCCTGTAGCCAGAGCGATAAGGCTCGATTTTGCCTTTTCTGCGCTGAACCCGTTGTTCGAGAAGTTGAATGATATCACGGAAGGCATGCTTGCCACTCCTGCAGGCAATTCTCCCAGATTCGGGCAGTTATAGATTTCTAGGTCAGTCACGGAGGTGAGTCGGCTCATGGCCGCGGCGCTCGGGAATCCGTCGGCCTTAATAGGCGCGTTTGCGATGCTCAAGGTTTCAAGCTTCTGCAGGTTGCCGAGTTCGTCAGGCAGTTTCGTAAGCCCGTTAGTAAGCACTCCCGGGTTCATGTCGTAGAGCTCGATACTGTAGTCAGCCTGTTTCATTCCGCCTGCCGACAGACGCGAAAGCTCGTCGTCCGTCAGGTTTGCATATGAAGAGGCTGCAGGTGATTCCTGTCCGTTAAGCCTGAGTGCAAGGGCGCATACAGGAGACATCTGGTATGCCGGATGAAGTTCGTCACGGTAGGCCTTGTTCACTTTCTCCCTCCAAAGGGCTTTTTCTTCCTGTGAGCCGTTTATAGGATAGGCGGCTGCTGCCGCACTGTTCCGGCCGTAGTGGTTGTTCGCTTCATTGTGGTTTCCGAAGTACAGCTGTATAAGCTGGGTGAATTCACCTATCGCTGCCGGGCATTCGCCTGTGATGCCGAAACCGCTGAAGTCTATGCTGGCAATACGTCCGTTCGGATGTATCTTGACTCCCGGCTGGTCGCCCCAGAGGTCGATATCCTTGTCGAAGTCCCAGTTGCTGCCGGCTGGCCATGATTCTCCGGTGTATGACCAGTTCGGGCCGCCCAGAGCGAGCCAGAGCTCTTTCAGTTTGTAATATTCCTGAATGTATCTGTCCTCTTCGTAGAGAGTGATAGGCACATCCACTTCGGCAGTCCTGTTGTCCTCGATGACGAAAGATTCTGCCGAAGCCAGTTCGTTGGTGTCATACCGCTTGGTTTCCAGCAGATTGTCTTCTTCATCGAGTACGGTGTACTGCCAGATCTTGTATTCTCCGGCAGGCAGGAAAATCAGGCTGTCGCATTCCAGATATGATGTCTGGTGTCCCACTACACCGTCATTTCCGTCATAGTGCTGTTCTCCGGAAAAGTCTTCTATGAAATCTACGGACATATCCTCTACCTTTATGGCCTGTGCCGAAGGGTTGTTTTCGTCACGAAGTTCGAGGGAAACCGTAGCTATTTCATCCAGTGTGTACTGGCGTTTTATTTCGCCGGTGGATTTGGTGGATGTTTTAGTGGTGAAGCCTGATGTATCCTTGACGAATGTGAAGATTACCGAGCCTCTGCCTGCAGCCTTGGCGGTCAGGTCGTATATGGTCATACCGCCAGGAGTGATTTCCAGAGCCTTGCCCGGAGTCTCTCCGAGGTAAAGCTCTTTGTCCATTGCATCAAACAGGGTGAAGCCTGTTACTTTGTATGTGCCTGACAGCAGGCGCAGCTTGCTGCTCCGCAGCCCGAACTCAGCGGCATTGTTGTCAGATGCAGTCAGCGTCAGGGTCTGCGATATGGTCTGGGCTCCTCTTTGAAGCTCTACCTGTACCTTGGACACCGCAGACATGGATGGCAATTCTTCCACGGCCTTGGATATCGTTCCGTAAGCAGCTTCCTTATAGAGCTTGAACTGGACATAGCCGTAGCTCGTCTCCCTGTTGTCCGGCAGCTCCTCCTGGACGCATCCTGACATCAGTGCGGCGAATACAGCCAGAGCGGCTGTCAATATCCGTTTATAATTATGTTTCATATTCGTAATTTCTTGATATGCCTTTTATTTGATTATTCCTGGGATGCAGATGGTGCCTTAATTATGAGATACAGGAAATACTGTCCTTGCTTGTCCATCAACTGGGCGAAACCGTTCTCTTCCCATGGTTCCGACATGTCAAGAGACACTTGAATGCTGCCATTGCCCAAATCTTTGACGTCGACAGTTGGAGAAGTGTTAATCCATTCATTGATTTCTTCCTCTATTCCTGATATCACTGCAGTAGCGCTGTCAGCCTCTCCGGTATATTCAAGAATCCAGCAGATCGACCTGTTCTGACCTTCAGGAATCTTGTCATCTTCAGCAGCTGCCCTCAAGGTGAAGTCTCCGGATTCCACCAGCTTCAAGTCAAGAGCTGAACCCAAATCATAGACGAACTTTATGACAGCCACAATCTCGTCCGTTTCACTGAGAAGAGCGAAATACAGTGTAGTGGCTTTCACGTCCTCCAGCGATTTAGGTGTCATGGATATATAATAAGTCTCGCCGGTTCTCGACTGCGTAAATCCGATCCAGTATTTTGAAGGATTTTCCACAGGAGACGGTGTCCCGTCCACTACTTCATATATCACGGTCTTCTCAGGCACAAAATCAAGATTTACATTCAGAGTAAGATCCTGTCCGAAACTGCTTACTGTACCGTCTGCCCAGCCGTTCCAAGTGTATGTCACGAGATAAGCGTACTCTGCCATTCCAGCCATCTCATCATCAACCAGAAGACCGAAACTTGCGCCAAGCCCGCTTTCGCTATTCCATGCAGATTCGTTATTGATTACAATGCCCGGGGCAGAAGGATTAGCATTCTGCATTACGAGGGTAACTACATATGCCTCATATTCAGGCTTGACAGCATCACCTGACACGAGGTCGGACGCTCCCGAAATCTCTCCTGCAAGAGTGGCCGGAAGAGCCATTACCAGGCCTTCCCTGATTCCGCCTTCGTTTTCGTCTGCGGTGATGTTTACAGGATTCTGCTGCAGTTTGCCGAGATTGGCATTATCCCATGTCCACGAGGCATGGAGCCAGTCGGGATTCGCGACATAGTTCCCGTTCTCGTCTACAGAAAATGCATAGACCTTAAGGTCGTTTGCGCTGGTGACTGCGATGTTTGCTCCGCCTTCAAGGTATTGCCCCTGCATCGTATTGTAGTACTTGCCCTGATAGTCGAATGTGGCTGTCTCTTCGTTCGATATGATTTCGAAGAAATCGCGGCATCCCGGGAGCACTATGTTGTATCTGTTCGATATCTCAGGGCTGGTGCCATCCTGGAACACGAGTGTTTCTTCAGCTCCGTCGAGAAGCATGTTTTCAGGAATTACTGACAGGCAGAATTCCTTCTTGTTCCCCTCTGATCCGAGAGCCTTCACGCTGAGCCATTCAGGAACGAGACCGTCCAGAATCGCAGGCTTGCCGCCGTCCTCGTCAGACTGGGAGATATCCACATAGTCATAATTTCCCTCGACGAGTATATATGTCTCGAACTGCATGTTTTCCGACACATATTCCAGCTGGATATTATCCCCCGGCATGAAGAAATCGGTACTGTAGGACATGGTGAAAGTCTCGTCATCGCTGATGACATAGTCGCCGTTTTCTTCCTTCTCCACCGGATATACGAAGAAGTCGGCTTCGAAAGCAGGAATTTTTACCGTGAAAGGATATGGCACTTTTTCGCCGTTTTCTTCCACCAAAAGTACGAATCCGCTTTTCCTCTCATTGAGCGATGTCGTCCGGCATGAAATCCGGAGTTCGGTAAGGTTGCCGTTTTCAGTATAGTTGAGCAGTTCGAGCTCTGATCCGGAATTTTCGAGATCCTGCCTGAAGCCGGTATTGCTGTCTATCAGCAGATAGCTTTCGTAGACAGCTGTGACATTGTTCCAGATCATGGTCAGAACCGTATTTTCATCTGCCGGTTCCGATGAATACTTGTATGTAAGCCCGCTGCCGCTCTCCGCCTCTTCGAATGTCTGGGATTCGCCGTCGGTCTTTATTGATACGGCGTATGCCTTGAAACTGATTTCCTTGGCCGGCATCATGACTGTGCCCAGTTCCCTCGTTTTACCGCCCATTGTCATGGATATATCCGCCTTGTGGGCTTCTTCCAGATCTCTGTCTGCGGCGATACATACTACGGTTACAGTCTGCGGACTGTCCGAAGCCGGGCCGCGTACCGACTGCGCTTCAGTGGCTCCGTACCTGAGTTCGAAATATCTCGATGCGCCGGAGGACAGGGAAATCGTCCAGTTATTGTTCGGAGTGAATACTATGTCGTATTCAGATTCCATATTGTCTTCATCTGAAACTGAAGCCTCGGCTTCCGGATACAGAAGCACGTCTTCAGTAAGGCTGTCCGGGAAGCTCGGAGCTGCATCCGGTTCCTTTTCCTCTTTCTCACAAGCCGCGAACAACGCTGCTGAAAGCACTATTCCCGGCAGAAGTCGTGTAAATATCTTTTTCATTGCATTAACTTTTTAGCGGGATGAATCTTACCAGCCGTTTTCGCTCTGGAGCCTTTCGGCCTCCTCGTCGGATACCCATTCCATGACATTATAGAAATCGCCTACATAGCCGACCAGAGTCTTGATATCATAGACATAGGCCCTCATCCAGAGGGATACGAATTTCTGGCAATTGTTGTAATAGGATACATATGCCGGACTCGACATGCCGAGTATCCTGTTGTCTCCGTTCATCTGGCCGAAGACAGACTCTTCGTCGCTTATAAGCTGGTCTTCCGGCATGGTCACCGTCGGATTTTCAGGATCCGAAGGGTCGAGTTCTATTTTCACGTCGTATCCGTCGAACAGCCAGTCGTGCAGAATGACGGTGTTTTCATTTGCCGGATCCAGAGATGTCTTGATGAGCCTCTGGTATGAAGCATTCGAGTCATCCACACCCGGATAGCTGTAGAGGAACATGGATGTGACCACGCACCAGCCCTTGAAAGAGTTGATGTCGAACGGACATACCTTATACATCGACACTCTGGTGCGGTCTCCGTACATGTCCCAGCAGAGTTGTTCAGGCATTACGAGTTTGAGCTCGAAGGACAGGGTGTCATTGTCTCCGAACATCTCATAGTTCGGTCTGATGACGATGTCGGTCCTGTATTTCCCGGCAGGGATTCTGATAGTATTGGATTCGATCGTATAGTCCCGTCCTTCCACAGCCACGCTGTCCATGGTGCCGGGGATGTCGAGGACCTCTACGGCAATGGTCCGTTCATAGTCGCACTTGACGGAGGATATTACGGGAATCTTTATAGTATAGTCTTCCTCGTCAAGGACAGGCACCACATTGAGGGTATCCTCGAACATGATGTATTCCTTGTCGAAGGTCTTTATGTTCTCTTCCTGGCAGGCGGTAAATATAGCTCCAAGAAGTATTGCTGAAAGTAATATTGTTCTTCTCATAGCCTGTGATGTTTACCTGTTGTTGCTGTCATTTCCTTCTATGTCAGAGCCCGGGGCCTCGATTTCGTGCTGCGGGATTGGCCATACGAAAAGAGGGTCGTCGGCAGAGACTTCCAGATCGTATCCTTCTACCTGGGAATAGCTGTTCGGAGTTCTTTCGAACCCTTTGTGCCAGCGTTTCAGGTCATTCAGGCGGAAGCCCTCCATATAGAGTTCCTTCACCCTTTCGTTCGAGATGGTTTCCAGTCCGGCATCACCGCTGCTTACAGTGACCGAGCCTGCCAGCCTGCTCTGACTGAGCGTAGTCAGGTCGGTGGTTGCCTTGCCGGTATCTCCGTTCCAATAGTTGGCTTCGGCGCGTATCAGGTACTGCTCCGCTAACCTGAGAGGCTTCGGCATGCAGACATGATAGAGCTGGTATCCGCTTATGAATGTCTGGTTACCCCAATATTTTACCAGCAACGGTACAGGAATTTCATAAGAGAACCCTACCGGATTGTTGGATGGAGTCGCGAAGTATGCAAGATAGCGGTAATCGCTCTGACTGTACAGTCCCAGAACCCATTCGGCAGGGACATAGTCAGGATATGTGTAGGTGAAGTCTCTCGTCAGGTTGAGGAAGACTGTGCCGAGAGCTCCGCCGTATGAAGTCGGGGTGAAGCCGATTCTCCAGATGATTTCGCTGCCGGTGTCAAAGCCCCAGATGCTGTCGATTTCGGAATATCCGGTAGTAGGATCCACTACGTTCGTACACAGTTCATATGCCTTGTTGTTGATGACGTAGGTCGAATATTTGATCGCGTCATCCCAGTCACGCATATAAAGGGCTACCCTCGCGCGGATGGCATATACTGCCGCAGGCGTGATATAATAGCTGTTGTATTCGTCAAGTTCGCTCTCTGACGGATCATCGTCCCCGTCATCGAAAAGCTCTTCGGCCTTCTGCAGGTCATCCAGTACCAGCTGGTATGAATCATAAAGGCTTGCTCTGCGGACAGGCTCCGGTTCTGAATATTTCGTACGCAGAACTACGCCTTTGAGAGACTTTGCAGCTTCGTCATCGGCGTCATTGCCGCTGGCAGGGTACGCCTCGCAGAAACATTTGATCAGTTCAGAGTAGCAAAGTGCGCGGATGGCATGGGCTTCCGCAGTGTAATGTTCGAGCATGTCCAGCTGATCCTCGTCGGTAAGCGTCGCCTTCACGTCCCCGACCTTCTCAAGGAAGAAGTTGCAGTTTCCGATGACTGCGTAGAGGGAGCCGTAAACGGCTTCGATATTTTCGTTGGTCGGCCTGATGTCCCAGTTCCAGATACCGTCATACGGGTTCGCGTTCGTGAGGGTGGCCATGACCAGATCCGCCTGTATGTCAGGCAGGAGAGTCAGACTCCCGCTGTAAAGGGCGCTGCTTTTCAGACTGGCATATATACCCAGATTATGCTGTTCGGCATCCGAAAATGTCTTCATCGCATCCTTTTCCGGAATGGAAGAACCCGGGTATTTCTCAAGGCAGGAAACAGCCGTTCCTGCAATGAGAGCGGAAACAGCCGCAATCTTTATGATATGCAATATATTCTTTATCATGTTTTTTCCTCCTTTTAGAATGTCAGGTCGATACCGAAAGTGAACTGTCTCGACATCGGATACTGTGCGATGTATATGTTGCTTACACCTTCCGGATCAAGACCCGAGAAATTCGTGAAAGTCAGCAGGTTCTGAGCCTGGAAATACACTCTCAGACCCTCTATGAAGCCAGACTTGCGGATTACAGGGGAAGGTACCTGATATGAAAGTATCAGATTCTTCAGTCTGAGGAACGATGCGTCTTCAAGGAGACGGTCATCGAATTCCATGTACTCGCCATGTCTCGGCGTCTCTGAAATGTCCCCCGGTTCTTTCCACCTGTCGAGCAGCTTGGCTGACTGGTTGTAGGTCTGGAAACGTCCGTTCGATTCCTGATAATACCTGTCGTTGTTTATCATCCATCTGTCGGCGACCCAGCTGAACTGTGCGGAGAGTGACAGACCTTTCCATGAGAAAGTGGTTCCGAAACCGCCGGTCCACGGAGCATTGCTGCTTTTGCCTATCATCACCCTGTCCTCGTCGCGGAGCTCGTCGATGATTTCGCCGTCCTTCGTGTACCAGAGGGCATCGCCGTTTGCCGGGTTCACTCCGGCGAAGCGGTTTATGAAGAACTCCCCGACATCATGGCCTACCACGAGTTTCTGGCTGGTATTGGCCTGTTCGTATTCGGTGACGCCGCCATAGAGTTCCGTGATCATATTATAGTTATATGACACATTGGCGTTCAGCGTCCAGATGAAATCGCCTATCTGGAGAGCCGTTCCGGTAAGGTTGAGCTCGGCTCCGCGGTTTACCATGGCTCCGACATTGTCCCAGTTCGAGCCGAAGCCGTTGTCTGAATACGATTTCGGGACAAGCATGAGCATGTTGTATGTGTACTTGTTGTAAAGTTCGAGATCCACGTTGAGCCTGTTCCAGAATGCGAAGTGCAGACCGAGGTTCGTGGTCCATGTGGTTTCCCAGCTCAGGTTTTCGTTACCCTGGGTGGACGGAGCGAGTCCCGGCTGTCCTACATAGTCTCCGGCGCTTCCGATCAGAGCCAGATGCTCATAGTTCGGGATAGTGGAGTTTCCTGCTGTTCCGCTGCTGAAAGATACCTGAGCGAAAGTCAGCCAGTGGCGTGATGAGGCCATGAAATCCTCGTTCAGCATGTTCCACATGAGGCCGACGGACCCGAAGCCTGCCCAGCGGCCGTCCTTTCCGAACCGGGAGGATGCATCCGCACGTCCTGAAAGTTCGAGATAGTATTTGTTCGCGTAGTTGTATTCGGCTCTGGCGAAAAATGAGAGGAAACCGTAGTCGTTATCGGTGGTGTCTCCCCATGAAGATACGCGGGAACCGGTGGTCAGATTCGTCAAATAATGATTGTTCTGTCCTTCGGACAATACGTTGAAGGCCTCGTAATGATAATTGATGCCTTCCTGTCCCACCATGAAATTGAACGAATGGTCATGATTGATGTCGAACTGATAGCCTATCGTATTGGTCACGGACAGTGCCAGTCCGTCGGTAGAACTTCTCATCGCCTGTCCCGATTCCTGGTTAGGCGCGAAATCAGGATAGGATTTTCCGTAGCCGGTCGTGTGGGTGTAGTCCACGGTGAACTGCGAGCGGATAGAGAGTCCTTCTATAGGTCTGGCCTCTGCGAAAATAGAGGAGAATACCTTATATCTTTTAAAGGAAAGCGGATTGTTGTCCAGCCATTCGATAGGGTTTACTCCGTCTCCTTTCCAGCTTTTCTTCGGATCGGAACTTCCGGTAATGGCTATCGACCCGTCGGCATTGTACGGATCCCAGTACGGAAGCATGAATTGTGCTGCCGAAATAGGAGTGACGATGGACGGCTGTCCCTCGTCCGCCTGCTCGATGTCCTGATAGTTGAGCATGGTATTCGTGCCGACTGTCAGCCATTTGGCTGCACGCTGCTCTACATTGGCCCTGATGGAATAACGGTTGAAGTTCGAGCCCATGGCGATTCCTTCCTGATCGTAATATGAGCCGGAGATATAGTAGTTTGTCTTTTCGGTAGCTCCTGACACTGAAAGCTCGTAATTCTGGAGAAGGGCGGCGTCGTTGTAGACAACGTCCTGCCAGTCTACATCTATCTTGGAAAGCGTGGCGTAATCTTTACCTGCATCCAGACCGATTTCCTTCTCGTAGGCTATACGCTCTTCCGTATTCATCAGATTCCACTGGCCGTGAGCGACATCGGAGATTCCGAGCTGTGCCCTGAATGAAATGGTCGGCTTGTCTGCCATGCGTCCGCGCTTGGTGGTGATGACTATCACGCCGTTCGATGCACGGGCTCCGTAGATGGATGTGGACGATGCGTCCTTGAGGACTGAAATGCTCTCGATATCCGAAGGATTTATGGAGTTGAATTCAGAAGCCTCGATGGCAGCTCCATCCAGAATGTAAAGAGGCGAAGTGCCGGAGTTTATGGAGTTCGTACCGCGGATAAGCATCGTGGCGGATGCGCTCGGTTCTCCGGTGGAAGAAAGTACGGTCAGTCCCGGGACCTGTCCCTGCAGTGCCTGGTCGAAGGCCGCAGTCGGTGTGCTTTCTATCTTTTCCGACTTGACACTGGATACGGAACCTGTGATAGTGCCTTTCTTTCTCACGCCGTAAGCCACCACCACGGTTTCTTCCAGAAGCTGGGAGTCTGAAGTCATGACTACATCATAGGTTACGGCCGGAGAGCCTGACGGTACGATGTATTCGACTGTTTCGTAGCTGATGGCATGAAATGTGAGAACTGTCCCTGCAGGAACCGTAAGCGAATAGCTTCCGTCATCGGAAGCGCTGACGCCCCCCCCTGCTGAAGACATGACAACGACACCGATCAGAGGCTGTCCGTCTTCTGCTGAAGACACGACACCGCTGACTGTGACATCTTCCCTGTCCTCGATCTGAGATGCGGCTGCTGCCGGCAATCCACAGATTAAAAGTTCAAGAAGAATCAACAATGTTGTTTTCATATACTATACTTAATTTTCGGGGCGCAAAGGTAGCGATTTTTAATCACAATATCAATCCTTAACAAAATTTTTCACGCTGATTCTGATAGAGTTAAAAACGATTCATAAAAATATTCCGGCGAATATTTTACATATCGGAACAATTTGCCCGTGTGCGGTTATGGAATGGAACCTGTTTTAAGGTTCCGCTTAAGGTTTATAAGTGGCGGAAAAAGACGTTTTTGCCTTCTTTTTGCCCTCTTTTTGCCGGAATGCAGTCATTATTGTCCTTTAATTATTAAATTTGCCGAAATTTTCGGGAGGCCGGGGCGACCCGGAGACCTTTCGGGTCATCCTCCTGTTCCAGCAGGAAAACGGCAGTGAAATCATTGAAGGAATTATATAAGATAGGCCGAGGGCCATCGAGCAGCCATACCATGGGGCCTGCGAAGGCGGCGGCCATGTTTGCCCACAGGCATCCTGAGGCGGATTCTTACGAAGTGACGCTTTACGGCAGCCTTGCCGCTACGGGGAAAGGGCATTTGACGGATGTCGCCGTTATCGATGCGCTCTCCGACGGAGGGAGGAAGCGTGTCGACATTGTCTGGGAACCGGACATCTTCCTGCCTTATCATCCGAACGGGATGAAATTTCTGGCGAAAGACAGCGACGGGCATTCAGGCCCCGAATGGACGGTCTACAGTATCGGAGGAGGGACGATTTCAGAAGGTCCGGGCTCAGCCATCGGCGAGGGTCACGAGGTGTATGGACTGAATACTATAGCCGAAATCGTGAAGTGGTGTCAGGAAAACGGAAGGAATTACTGGGAATATGTCCAGCAGTGCGAGGATGAAGACATCTGGGACTATCTCAAGGCGGTTTGGGAAGCGATGAAGGCCTCCATCCACAGAGGACTCGACAGCGAAGGGGCTTTGCCGGGACCTCTGAAACTTTCGAGAAAGGCGGCCACATATCACATAAAGGCGTCCGGTTACAAGGCAAACCTCCAGACGCGCGGCATGGTATTCTCGTATGCCCTGGCGGTCAGCGAGGAGAACGCGTCCGGCGGAGTAGTGGTCACTGCGCCCACCTGCGGCTCCAGCGGAGTGCTTCCGGCCGTGCTGTACCATATCTCGAAAGGCCATGATTTCAACGAAAAACGGATTCTCCATGCACTGGCTACGGGCGGCATTTTCGGAAACGTGGTCAAGCACAACGCATCCATATCCGGAGCCGAGGTCGGCTGTCAGGGTGAAGTGGGCGTGGCCTGCGCCATGGCGTCGGCGGCTACGTGCCAGCTTTTCGGCGGCACTCCCACACAGGTGGAGTATGCGGCGGAAATGGGGCTCGAACATCATCTGGGCATGACATGCGATCCCGTGTGCGGACTGGTGCAGATACCGTGCATAGAAAGGAACGCGTTCGCGGCCGCCAGAGCCTTGGATTCGAATATTTATGCATCGTTTTCCGACGGATTCCACCGGGTGTCCTTCGATGAGGTCGTGCAGGTGATGAAGGAGACCGGCCATGATATTCCGTCCCTTTACAAGGAAACCGGCGCCGGCGGTCTGGCCAAAGGCAGGACCCGTCTGAATAAGTGATCCCGCCGATTATTGCCGATTATGGAAAGAAGACTATGGCAGAAGACAAGGACATATTGAAAGAAATCACTTCGCAGGAGTACGAACACGGTTTCGTGACCGATGTGGAGCAGGAATTTATTCCGAAAGGACTGAACGAGGACATCATCAGGCTCATTTCGTCGAAGAAAGACGAACCGCAGTGGCTGCTTGATTTCCGTCTCGATGCATTCCGCAAATGGCAGAAGATGAAAATGCCGTCATGGGCGCATTTGGACATCCCGCAGATTGATTTTCAGGACATAATATATTTTGCGGCCCCGAAAAAAGACAGACCGGACCATATAGACCCGGAGCTGGAAGCTACGTTCGAGAAACTGGGAATCCCGCTTCATGAACGCGAGGCTCTGGCCGGGGTGGCGGTGGATGCCGTATTCGATTCGGTATCCGTGAAAACCACATTCCGCAAGACACTTGCCGAAAAAGGCATAATATTCTGTCCGTTTTCCGAGGCAGTCAGGGATTATCCTGATCTGGTCAGAAAATATCTGGCATCGGTTGTCCCTGTCGGGGACAATTTCTACGCAGCCCTCAATTCCGCCGTCTTCAGCGACGGTTCCTTCTGCTACATTCCCAAAGGCGTCCGTTGTCCGATGGAACTTTCCAGCTATTTCAGGATCAACGCGAGCGGTACAGGCCAGTTCGAAAGGACTCTGATAGTGGCTGACGAGGATTCGTATGTCAGCTATCTCGAAGGCTGCACGGCTCCGATGAGGGACGAGAACCAGCTCCATGCGGCTGTCGTGGAAATCGTGGTGGAGAAGGGCGCCGATGTGAAATATTCCACTGTCCAGAACTGGTATCCCGGCGATGTGCAGGGCAGGGGAGGAATATTCAACTTCGTGACCAAGCGCGGAATCTGCAAAGGTGAGGGCAGCCATCTCTCGTGGACGCAGGTGGAGACAGGTTCGGCCATCACATGGAAATATCCGAGCACTATCCTGAAAGGGGACAATTCCTCATCCGAATTTTATTCCGTAGCCGTTACGAACAATATGCAGCAGGCCGATACCGGTACGAAGATGATCCATATAGGCCGGAATACCCGAAGCCGCATTATCAGCAAGGGAATTTCGGCAGGCCGCAGCCAGAACAGCTACCGCGGTCTGGTCAGGATAGAGCCGAAGGCGGAGAACTCCAGAAACTACTCCCAGTGCGACAGTCTTCTTATAGGTGACAAATGCGGGGCACATACGTTCCCGCATATTGTCAATGCGAACAGCTCTTCCGTGGTGGAGCATGAAGCCACTACCTCCAAAATAAGCGAAGAACAGCTTTTCTACTGCAACCAGAGGGGAATAGGCCCTGAAGATGCCGTGGGTCTGATAGTAAACGGATATGCCCAGGAGGTTCTGGCCAAACTCCCGATGGAGTTCGCCGTGGAGGCAAGGAAGCTCCTGCAGGTTTCCCTTGAAGGCTCGGTAGGGTAGACTGACAGACATGAATCATGCATGAGATCATAAACCATACATTGTTTACAATCGGCGGGGATACCCCGGTCCTGCTGATAGATCTGGTGACATCGGCAGCGGGGCTGGGCTGTGTCATTCTGGCCGGCAGAAACAGCAAATACAATTTCTGGATAGGATATCTATATACCGTTTTGCTGTTCCTGATGTTCTGGAACAAGCATTTGTATGCGAGTCTCCTTCTGCAGCCGGTTTCGCTCGGAATAAACATTATGGGGCATTACAGGTGGACGCATCCGCGAAAGGGAGAGGAGAGTTCCCTGCATCCGGGAGAACTGAAGGTCACCATGCTGACATGGCCGCAGCGAGCTGCAGTCCTGACAGCGGTTCTGGTACTGGCAGGTCTGTGGGGCCGGCTTCTCAGCCTGCTCGGGAACGGATGGCTTACAGGCATATTGCCGGCGGATCCCGTCCCTTATCTGGATTCTTGCGTGACGGTCCTGATATTGGCGGCCCAGTTCCTGTCCGCCCTGAAGAAATGGGACTGCTGGGTGGCCTGGCTTCTGGTGAACATAGCCCAGCTGTGGCTGCATCTGTCTGTGGGACATGTCTTCATGCCGGTGGTATGCGGCCTGTATCTGATAAACGGGATAGTCTCCCTGATCAACTGGACGGGGCTGTATTCCAGAAAGGCATGACGACGCATGAAGAATATGAATTGCAATAAGAAAATATCATAAAGAAAAACCGGAATTATGGAAAACGATATCCTGTTGAAAATCGAGGGCCTCAAAGCCAGAGTGGATGACAAGGAGATTCTGAAAGGAGTCGATCTGACAGTCCGCAGAGGCGAAACCCATGTGGTCATGGGACCTAACGGGGCGGGGAAAAGCACCCTGTCCTCTGTTCTGGCCGGCAAACCGCAGTACACGGTGACTGACGGGAAAATCACTTTTCTGGGTCAGGATCTTCTGAAAATGAGTCCGGAAGAACGCTCCTGGGCCGGCATTTTCCTTTCTTTTCAGTATCCGGTGGAGATTCCGGGCGTCTCGATCACCAATTTCATGAAAACTGCCGTAAACTCCAGACTGAAGGCTGAAGGAAAAGAGCCCTTGTCGGCTGCGGCATTCCTCAAACTCATGAAAGAGAAGATGGCTCTGGTACAGATGAAGCCCGAGTTTGCAAAGAGGGAAGTGAACGTGGGTTTCTCCGGAGGGGAGAAGAAACGCAACGAAATCTTCCAGATGGCCATGCTCGACCCGATACTTTCCATACTGGACGAGACCGACAGCGGTCTGGATGTGGACGCTCTCCGCATAGTCGCAGAGGGCGTGAACAAGCTCAAGACGCCGGAGAAAGCCGCCATTGTCATTACTCATTACCAGAGGCTGCTCGACTATATTGTCCCTGATATTGTCCATGTGCTGAAAGACGGCAGAATCGTCATGACGGCCGGCAAGGAGCTGGTGTCCAGGATAGAAGAGCAGGGATATGACAGCATTAACTGATGATTTTATGGACAGCACCGTCATAAAATCCGGCGATAGCTGCAGGCTGATGCTTGTAGCCGCCGGCCAGGAAGCGAAAGAGCATCTGAAGTCCGGCATTTGCGGTTTCTCCGCGCTGTATGGCAGGGAGTCCTGCCGGCATATCATTCTTGAAGAGAATGCCGGAGCCGACATTCTCGTCCTCGTGCTGCCGGGTGCGGATACTGACATGGATTTCCGGATCGAACTTACGGGACCCGGGGCTTCATGCCGGCTTTTCGGGCTGTATCTCTGCCCGGACGCAGAGAAGGTGCGCATCAACGTGGAGCTTTTCCACAGGGTGCATCACTGTACATCCCGCCAGCTTTTCAAGGGCATAGTGTCAGGGACTGCCAGAGCCGGATTCTATGGCAGGATAGTAGTGGATCCTGATGCACAGGTCACTGAAGCGTATCAGGAAAACCACAATCTTCTGCTGTCGGATACGGCCAAGGCGGATACACAGCCGCAGCTTGAGATTTATGCTGATGACGTAAAGTGCTCCCACGGAGCCACAATCGGGAAACTGAACGAGGAGGAGCAGTTCTATATGAGGTCCAGAGGTATCCCCGAAAGCGAGGCCAAGGTTCTCCAGATGGTATCATTCATATCTTCCGTGCTCGAAATCCTGCCGGAAGGCGAAGACAGGGAGAATCTGGCTGCATATGTCGGACATACTGTCAGAAACGGATTCTGAATGATAGCACATCCATTTGTAAAACTCAATTTCGGTCTCGATGTCCTGAGGAAGAGACCTGACGGTTTTCATGATCTGGAGACCCTTTTCGTCCCGTACCATGAGATACGGGATACTCTCGAAATCATCGAGGCTGATGATTTTTCATCGACTGCAGGGCATCTGCAGTCGCTCTATGATGCACGGAAAGGCCGGATCGTGCAGGCCGTGTCGGACGATGCGAAGGTGATGGTGACCATAGCCAGAGCGGAAGGCGTGGACTGGAATCCTCTGGAAGATCTGACTGTCAGGGCATTCAGACTTCTGGATGCGGATTTTTCCCTCGCCCCGGTAAAGATTTTTATAGAGAAGACTTCTCCGGTAGGGGCCGGTCTCGGAGGAGGCTCGGCCGATGCTGCATTTGCGCTGAAGATGCTTTCCGACCTTTTCTGCCTGGATCTTGATACGGACAGTCTGTCCGTCTATGCGGCGAGGCTCGGCAGCGACTGCTCTTTTTTCCTGCATGACAGGCCTATGTTCGGAAGCGGACGGGGCGAAGTACTGTCCGGATATGACCTGCCGGCGGATTTCCATGAAAAATATGAAGTGAAAGTGATCGTGCCCGAAGGGGTGTCCGTTTCCACGGCCGATGCATATAAGGGTATCGTGCCTTCAGTCCCGGAGCGGCCTCTGCGCGAGAGACTTTCATATCCGGTGGAAAGCTGGAAAGACCATGTGACCAATGCGTTCGAGGAGACAGTTTTCAGAAAATATCCGGCTCTGTCTCAGGTCAAACGGTCTTTATATGAGACAGGGGCGGTATATGCTTCCATGTCAGGCAGCGGTTCGGCCTTTTTTGCCATATATCCGAGAACGGACCGTTAAAAAAAGAAAAAATAGAAGGAAAAAGAAAATTGTGGCGGAATGCGCATATCGGCGGCGGACGATTTTTCAGTCTGCCGCCGATTTCTTTCCTTTGGCGTAAAAAACATGGGAAGGAAATTCAACGTTATCATGCTCATGACAGCTTTTCTGGCTGCCTCTTCCTGTATGGAAGATTCCTGGGAAAGCCGCAGGTCTGCTGTCCCGGCTGACGGAGTGCAGTCTTCAGGGGAGGGGCAGCCTCAGGAAGCCGGGATTTCTTATTATCTGGCGGCTGCCGTCTATCCGGACGGCTATGACTGGCTCAAGGATCCGCAGTACGGCAGCGTAGATTGTGAAATCCTGCTCTTGGAGGAGGACGGGGATGAGGTCTTGCGTTTTCAGACAGGACATGAATATGGGATATCGACAGATGCCGATATGATAAGGTGTTCCGGAGCCCATGTATTCACAGACTATTCCACGGAAGGGGAGACAGTGATCGGACGTGACGGGGAGGAAATCTTCAGGTATCCCGGAAGGGAAATGCTGAAGGGTTTTCTGGAGTATGGAGGGACCACCGTTTTCACTCTCGGCGTCCCGAGGGAAGGCGGCGGATGGAGATTCAGGAAGAACGGGGCGGTGATGGCCGCATCGGAAGAAGGCGTACTGACTTCCGGCCTGTATCAGGATGAGGGAAAGACTGTCTTTACTTCATCCGTCACATACGAGGAAGGGTATCAGACTCTGACCATGCATTATATCGTGCAGGATGGGGTGATGTCGCAGGTGAAGGCTCCGGAAACAGGACAGGATATCGTGGATATCCGGATGTGGAAGGGCGAAGTCTGTATGCTGGCGCAGACTGCGGACGGGAGTTCCGGATGGCTGTACAGGAACTACATGCCATATGAGCTTGAAGCCCCGGACGGCATGAGCCTTAAAGGGGCGGATTCCATATTGGCGGACAGCTGTTCGGTCTATGTTCTGGGCCGTGCCGAAGACGCTGACGGAGACGTCAGGGCGGTACTGTGGCGCGATATGTCGGTGCATGTCGTTTTCGAAAAGTCTTTCAAGGTCGTGGCCTGTTATCCTGACGGAGGGAAAGCCGCCGCTGTGGGATATTATGACGATGACTGGTCGAATCAGTACCTGTATCTGGACGGAAATTATATCGGATTGCCGGAAGGCTATGTGCTGATATCGGCAGGAATGGGGAATTTCATGAATGGCCGTTACTGTATCTGCCTGAATCCCATGGATCCTTCCCTCCCTCCTGCGTATGTCCTGGACGGGCAGATATATGAAATTCCGGTGAACGGGTGTTTTCTGGGGCTGGGCGTGACCTCAACCCTTTTCGATGATGTTTCTGGCCAGTGAGTTCGCGCAGATGAATTTGCGCAGCTCCTTGCAGTCTGTCCCGAATATGCTGTGACGGTCTCCCTGCCAGAGCATTTTCCCCTGATGGAGGAAGCCGATGTTGTCTCCTATTTCAAGTATGGAGTTCATGTCATGCGTATTGATGACAGTCGTCATCCCGAATTCCTTCGTCAGCCCGTGTATCAGCTGGTCTATCATGATGGATGTCTCCGGATCCAGACCGGAGTTCGGTTCGTCGCAGATCAGATAGCTCGGATTAAGGGCGATGGCCCTGGCTATCCCGACCCTTTTCTGCATTCCGCCGCTCAGCTCTCCCGGGTATTTCCGGTCGCTTCCCTGTACGTTCACGCGTTCCAGACAGTATTCGGCACGTTCTATCTTCTCCTTCCTGCTCCAGTCCGTGAAGAAATCCATGGGGAACATGACATTTTCCAGCACCGTGGCGAAATCGAAGAGTGCGCTGTTCTGGAACAGGACCCCGATGTTCTGGCGGAAACGCTTCTTCTCGGCATAAGGCATGGCGGAAATGTCCTTGCCGTCGAATGTCACGGAGCCGCTGTCCGGAGTCAGCAGCCCGATGATGGTTTTCAGAAGCACGGTTTTTCCGGAGCCGCTTGCCCCGATGATCATGTTGCACACCCCCTTTCTGTATTCTATGGAGATGTCTTTCAACACATGATTGTCTGAAAAACTCTTGTTCAAGTGTTCTATCTTGATCATAATACCGGTCAGTAAAGCATCAGCTGCGTGATGATCAGGTCAAACATCAGGATGAGTATGCATGAAATCACGATGGATTCAGTGCTGGCCCGTCCTACTCCCAGAGTGCCTCCGGAGGCATAATATCCCTTGAATGCGGATATGGATGCTATCATGAAGCAGAAGATGGACATTTTGAAGCAGCTGTAGAATATATAGAATTCCGTGAAGAAGTATCTCAGCCCTTCAGCATACTTGGCCGGCGGGATGATCGAAGTCATCCACACCACTATCCAGCCGCCTGCCAGACCCAGTACGAAACTGAGCAGGACGAGCAGCGGACTCAGCAGGGTGGCTGAAAGTATCTTGGGAAGTACCAGAAACGAGGCTGAATTCACTCCCATCATTTCTATGGCGTCAATCTGTTCCGTTATCCTCATGCTTCCGAGCTCGGAAGCAATATTCGACCCTATTTTCCCTGCCAGAATGAGGGCCACCATCGTCGAACAGAACTCCAGAATGAGACTTTCCCTCACCATATATCCTACCAGCATGCGGTCCAGAAAAGGATTGTTCATATTGGAGGCGGTCTGGATTACCAGAACCCCTCCGATGAATATGGATATGACAGATACCAGGACGACTGACGAAACTATCAGCTTGTCCGCTTCCAGAAAGAACTGTTTCCAGAAGATTTTCCATTTTTCCGGTTTCCTGAACACTATTTTCAGGAAAAGGAAATATTGTCCTGTCTGTATGAGGAAATTGCGCAGCATGTGTATTTTCATAGATTGGTGCAAACTTATGGAATTTTTCTTTTTTTAGCGATTATTTTTCTTTTTATTGTCGAATATTTGCGCCGCCTCCCCGACATTTGCCGAAAAAAATGCTTACAACTGTTTCGAGCGCCAAATGTATTGGCATACAGGCTGTCCCTGTCAATGTCGAGGTGAACGTTTCTTCCGGTCTCGGAATCCATCTGGTCGGACTTGCCGATGCCGCCGTGAAGGAAAGTCTGCTGAGGACAATCACTGCCCTGCAGTCTGTCGGCTACAGGATACCCGGGAAGAAGATAGTCATCAATCTGGCCCCGGCAGACATGCACAAGAAAGGCAGCGGCTATGACCTGCCCATAGCCATAGGCATAATCGCTTCGTCCGGTCAGGAAGAGCTGCCGGATCTGGGAAAATATGTCATCATGGGCGAACTCGGACTGGATGCGACTGTCAGGGATGTCAGGGGTGCTCTTCCCATTGTGGAGATGGCGGAATCTTCGGGCTGCGGATGCATTTTGCCCGTATCGTCCGCCATGGAAGCGGTAGAATACGGCAGCGGCAGGATATACGGCGTGTCAGTATTGACGGATGTCATCCGGATATTGAAAGGGGAGGACTGTCAGGATCTGCTGGTCCGGAATATGGCCCGGGAGTCTCCGGAATTGCGGGCTGAGCATCTGCAGGATGTCGGGGATTTCTCGGACATTTTCGGTCAGACGGAAGCCAAGAGGGGGCTTGAAATAGCGGCGGCCGGAGGGCATAACGTCCTTCTGGTGGGGCCGCCCGGCTCAGGGAAGAGTTCTTTGGCGAAGGCCATGGCGGGCATACTGCCTCCGATGACCACGGCTGAAGCTGTGGAGACGAGCAAGATCTATTCTGTGGCGGGCAAGGGCGGAGTCTGTGGCGGACTTGTCCGTTCCCGCCCGTTCAGGTCTCCGCATTACAGCTCATCGCTTAATGCCATAATAGGCGGAGGATCCGACAGCATCATGCCCGGAGAGATATCCCTGGCACATAACGGAGTGCTTTTTCTGGACGAGTTCTGCGAGGCTCCCAAGCGTGTGACCGAAGCATTGAGGGCTCCTATGGAAGACAGGAAAGTCACCATATCCAGGCTGAAAAGCAAGGTGGAGTATCCGTCGTCCTTCATGCTGGTCGCAGCCACGAATCCATGTCCGTGCGGCTATTACGGCGACGGGGACAGGTGTACATGCACTCCGGGCAAGCGGGCCGCGTATTTTTCCAGATTGTCCGGTCCTGTCATGGACAGGATCGACATCCAGCTGTGGCTCTCTCCGGTGGATGCATCCAGACTCGTAAGGCGGCGGAAGGAGGAGTCGTCGGCCGATGTCGCGAAAAGGGTCTGCGCGGCCAGACAGATCCAGCTCCGCAGGTTTGCCGGAGACGGGATACATACCAATGCCGAGATGAACGGGCAGCTTATGGAAAGATATTGCAGGACAGGGAAGTCCGGAGCTGAATTTTTAGAAAGGCTTATATCTTCGGAACGTCTCTCGGCCAGAGCCTACAGCCGGATACTGAAAGTGTCCAGGACTGTAGCCGATCTGGAAGGGGTGGAGGATATCAGTCTGGAACATCTCTCTGAAGCTGCAGGATACAGGCTGCTGGACAGGAAAGATATCTTCCTGTAAATTTTAGGCGTCTCTGCTGGATAGTCGGATTTTTATCCCTATTTTTACGGCTGTTTGGCAGAAAAAGTTTTTCAGATGCGGAACGAAATCATTATAAAGGATCTGGCGGACCTTGACCGTGCCGCCGGAGAGTTTCTGGAAAGGACGAAGAATCACAGAATCATCGCATTCCATGCTCCTATGGGTGCGGGGAAGACTACTTTCACCACGGCCCTGTGCCGCAGGCTCGGTGTCGGAGATGCGGTCTGCTCGCCGACATTCACTATCGTGAACGAGTACCTGACCGCAAGCGGGGAACCGGTGTATCATTTTGATTTTTACAGGATAAACAGCCCGTCCGAAGCCATGGACATAGGCTTTTACGATTATGTGGACAGCGGAAACCTCTGTCTGATAGAATGGCCGGAAAACATAGAAAGCCTGCTTCCCGAAGAGACTCTTGCAGTCGGCATTTCCGTCAGGGATGACGGCGCCCGCGTCCTCGAATGGTCGGAGCCGGACGCCCTGTAATCCGTCACAGCCTTATGCGGAAGCCGAGTTCCAGCCCGAACATCAGCGGCTGGGCCGTCCTGATGCTGTGCGGCTGTCTGGCGTCAGGGAAATAATATCTGAGACTCGGATCGATGTATATTCCGAACAGGTCGGCGATGATGAATTCCATGCCCAGACCTGCATTCACCGAGAACTGAAAGCCTTCGACAGCTTCCCGATGGTGGATGTCCGTCCCTTCTGCGCTCATCTGGAACCGGTTCGACACGCATTTCTCAGCAGTGCCGCCTGCGTATGCATAGAAATCTATGAAACTGTTGCTGAGTATGCTGAAATACACATTCAGCGGAATGCCGATATAGTCCTGCTTGTTGAGGATATTCGAATATGTGTTGTCCGATACAAGCACCCCGTCTTCATAGTCGAAAAAGGTTCCTGTGAATGTCCTGCTGAGGTGGGAATAATTCACACCCACGCCGAGAGCCCATCTTTTGGTGAAGTCTATCTTGACGCCGACACCGAATGATACAGGTACCGAATACGATGATTCTCCGGACTCGCTGACCACGTCCTTTTTGGGAGTGTTCTTGTTCGGCCGATAGCTTATGATGGCGGAATTTTGCCTGTTTAAAGCCGGATTCGAATTGCTTATCGCATTTCCGGACAAGGTGATGGAGGTCCTGATCCTGCGCCCCTGCCTTTCATCCGCAGCCATGATTTCCGCCCAATCGGTTCCGTAAGTCTCTTCCGGAGCCGCGTTTTCCGGTTTTGCCGTCATGCTGTCCTCACGGACAATGCTTTTCTCTTCTTCTATTGTTCCCGCCGTCCCTGTGCCTTCGGCAATGCTGTCGGAAATACCGGTCGTGACATCGGTACTGCCTGATTCTGCCTCCGTCTCTTCGCCGAAGACAGGGCGCATGATCTCTTTCAGAGGCTGTGCTGCCGGAATGTCGGCAAGGTACAGGCTCGGAGTCCCGCGGTTTTCTATCCTTATGATATCATCTCCGGACGCGAGAGCCAGTCTGTCATATTGTCTGTCTGAAAACGTGCTGTCGGATGTCCCTGAAAGGAAAAAGGCGGCCGCTGCTGCGGCTGCAGCAGCAATGCCGGAAAACACCCCTGCCCACAGAGGCACTGTCCTGACTTTTTTGGACGGGAGACGCTTTTCTATTCCGGCCCATGCCCCGGCAGGGACTTCCTCCGCGGCATTTTCCAGAATTGCCCGGATACGGGCATCGAACATATTTCTCTCATCCATCATCTGGCGTTCTCCTTGATCTTGTTTTGCAGCCATACCCTGGCCCTGCTGAGCTGGGTTCTGGAAGTGGTCTCCGAAATCCCCAGCATTCCGGCGATTTCCTTGTGGGAGTACCCTTCTATGACATACATGTTGAACACTGTTCTGAATCCCGGCGGGAGCGATGTCACCAGTTTCATGAGTTCCTTGTATCCGATGTTGTCCATCTGGTCTTCAAGGTCGGAACTCAGATGCCTTGCGTTTTCGAGCTCATCGCTCATTTTCAGTGCATCTTTCTTTCTAAGGTACATCAGTGCCGTATTGATGAAGATGCGACGTGCCCAGCCGTCGAACGATCCCTCCCCCTTGTAGGAGTCAAGTTTGGAGAAGAGAGTGACGAATCCGTCCTGAAGCAGATCCAAGGCCACTTCCCTGTCGCCGACGTAACGGATGCATACGGGATACATCCGCGGCGCCAGCAGGTCGAATAGGGCCTTCTGAGCGTTTCTGTCCCCTTTCCTGCACAGCTCGATCATTCGTGGCTCCGAGGTCCCGTTCACAGTGTCGTCTCCAAATATTGAGCGGTAAGACCGCTGGAATCAAACATTTTTCGTTCAACCTGCGCGTAAAAGATGCTCCATCAAGTATGAATGTTGCATCATTGTCGCAATTTTTTCAAAGATAACTGTTTTTGTGCTATTTTTGTAAAGATTTGACAGGAGGATTCCAAATGCTGAAATATTTTTTGACGCTGATGCTGTCCTTGCAGCTTTTCCCGTTCGGGATGCAGGCGCAGGATCACAAGGAGAAATTTGCGGAGAACCAGATAATAACGGCGGTAAATTACTATAATGACCAGAAGTTCCAAGACGCTGCGGTTTTGCTGCGCGAGGTTGTCCGTACTGTTCCCGAAAATGATGCGGCACATTTTTATCTCGGCCTGTCGGAATTCTGCATGAACCATATAGAGAATGCGGAGGCCGAACTGGAAGAGGCCGTCAGACTGGATTCCTCGAATTTCTGGTATCGCTCCAGACTGGCCATGGTCTATTCGGCGGCGGGGAAAGAGGAGTTGACTCTGGCCATGTTCGAAGATCTCATAAGGGATTTCCCGGACAAATATGACTTGTACTATACTCTGGCCGAACTTTACCAGAGCCAGGGGATGCAGGAGAAGGCTCTGGAGACGCTGACCCAGATAGAGACCGTCTTCGGCAGCAACGACATGACAGCCGTGGCCAAGTTCGACCTTATGAGGAAGCTCGGCCGCGAAGATGAGGGATATGAATATCTGGAAGAATTCAACAGGACATATTCTTCCCCGCAGGTCCTGTCCCTGCTCGGAGACAGGCAACTTTCCATGTATAACGACTCTCTGGCGCTTGCCATGTATGACGAGGCTCTGGATATAGACCCTTCGTTCACTCCCGCCGTGCTCGGCAAGGCCGAGACATTCAGGATTACCAGACAGTATGACCGTTATTTCAGCCTGTTGCGAAGTTTCGTGGACGATGACTCCGTGCCGGCAGCCGGGAAATGCAGCTATCTGAATCTGCTGGTCCGTTCAGCGGACGGACATTTCATGAAAAGTTTCGGCCCGCAGATGGATACGCTGATGGACAGGTGTTCGGAGAAGTATCCGAAGGATTCGCTGGTCGCAGTGATGACCGGCATATATTATTATGCGAAAGGAGACGGCGACAGGGCTGAATCCATATTCCGCGAAAATGCCATGAACTGGCCGCAGAGCGAGTATGCCGCATCCACATATGTGGAACTTCTGATGTATCTGCAGAAATGGGACGCCTTGGTGGAAGAGTCTAGGAAAGCAGCCGCCAGATTCCCGTCCGAACCGGCATTCTGGGAGTATGCGAGCCTGGGCGAGTATAACCGCGGGAATTACCGTGAGGTGATAGACATCTGCGGCAAGGTGCTGGACATGGCTCCGGAAGACAGTGCGACTGTCCTCAACGCCTATACTACCATGGGCGACATGTATTACAAGACCGGAGAGAAGAAGAAGGCTTTCAAGGCTTATGACAAGGCTTTGAAGGTAAATCCTGACTATGTTCCTGTCCTCAACAACTATGCATACTTCCTGAGTCTCGAGAAGAAGCAGCTGAAAAAGGCCTATGCCATGAGCAAGAAGACAGTGGAGCTGGAGCCGCAGAACTCCACTTATCTGGACACATTCGGGTGGATATTGTATCTGCAGGGCAAGGCGCTGGAGGCCAAGCCGTTTTTCAAGAACGCCGTCATGCTTTACGGCGGGAAGGAGAGCCCCGTGATTCTGGACCATTATGCCGAAGTCCTCTTCGCCCTTAAAGAATATGATCTGGCATTCCTCTACTGGAATCAGGCAAAGGCCATAAACAACGGTGAGATCGAGGATCTGGAAAACCGTATCAGCCAGAGAAAAAGAGAAATGAAGAAGGAGTCCAGATGAAAACGGGGAAATCAGTGTTTCTGGCCGTGGCCGTCATGCTCTTCTGTGCCGTTTCTGTTTACGGACAGGATACCAGAGAGTTCGAGGAGCGCAAGGCCGCATTGGAAAAGGAGATAGAGATGCTCGACAGGCAGCTTGCCGAAAACGCGTCCCGCAGCAGAAGCGAACTTTCCAGACTGTCGCTGGTGAGGGCGAAGATTGCCGGAAGCAAGGCTCTCATTCAGGCGAGCGACAGGCAGATCCGCCGCTATTCCGATGATATTTACCTGACACAGAGAAAGATAAACCGGCTGAACGCGAAACTCGACACCTTATCCGAATTTTATGCCGGACTTATCAGGAACGCATACAAGAACAGGGATGCCAAGGTGTGGTACATGTATATCCTTGCGAGCGACGACATGGGGCAGGCCTTCCGCAGATACAGTTATTTCAAGAACATGTCAGCCCAGGCCAGAGTCCAGGCTGACAATATCAGGAAAACGCGGGAAGAGCTGGAGGGGCAGAAAACGCATCTGAGGAAACTCAAGGCCGAGGCGGAAGCCCTGCGTGCGGAACGGCAGGATGAGCTGGCCGCCCTGCAGAAGTCCGAGAAGGTGGCTGCCGGCATCGTGGCCCAGCTGAAAAAGAACAGGAGCAAGTATCTGAAGGAGCTTGCCGCGAAGAAGAAGCAGGTGGAGGCTCTGGACAAGGAAATAAAGAGAATCATCGAGGAGGCCATGAAAGAAGCGTCCGAAGGCAAGAAAGGCCGGGAGACGGTGGATTACAAGCTGGCTGATGAATTTTCAAAGAACAAAGGCAAGCTCCCGTGGCCGGCGCAGGGCCCTGTCGTGGACAGATTCGGCCAGCATTATCATCCTGTATTCACCAATGTCAAACTGCCGTTCAACAACGGAATCAGCATAGCCCTGCCGAAAGGGACGGAGGTGGATGCCGTATTCAACGGCGTGGTGAAGCAGATAGTGGTCATGCCGGGATACAATCAGTGCGTCCTTGTGGAGCACGGCACCTACTTTACGTTCTATTGCAAATTGAAGACTACGGCAGTCAAGCCGGGGGACAAGGTCAGGACAGGACAGAAAATAGGCACTGTGGATACCATAAACGGGGAGACGCAGCTGCATTTCCAGATATGGCAGGGTTCCAAGCCTCAGAATCCGGAATCCTGGCTGCGCCGCAGGTAATCTTGTAAAAGACATTACGGACGAATATGAAAAAAACCGTTTTTTTGACCGGTGCCACCGGCAATATGGGATGGGCCGGATTTCAGGAATTGTTGAAGAAGAAAGACAGGTTCAATATAAGGATAATCGCACGTCCGAGCCGGAAAAATCTGAAAAAACTGGCTCCGTTCCGGGATGATCCCGATGTGACGGTAATCTGGGGCGACCTTACGGATTATGAGGATGTGCTTCGGGGCGTGACCGGATCGGATTTCGTGCTTCATGTGGGGGGCATGGTATCTCCTGCGGCCGACTATTTCCCTGAAAAGACGTTGAAGACCAATATAACCGCGGCTGAAAACATTGTCCGGGCGGTTCTGGCACAGCCCGGACACGAAAATATCAAGGTGGTATATATAGGGTCTGTGGCGCAGTGCGGAGACAGAATGCCGCCGCTGCATTGGGGAGAGGCCGGCGAACCGGTATATGCAAGCAAATATGACAAGTATTCGGTATCCAAATGTGTGGCGGAGCGTGTGATAGCGGATTCCGGCATCAGGTGGTGGGTGTCCCTTCGGCAGACAGGCATCCTGTATCCGGGCATTTTCAAGCAGATAAATCCTACGGCACTCCATGTTCCGGTAAGCGGAGTGCTCGAATGGGCTACAATCGAGGATTCCGGCCGTGTTCTGGCCAATGTTGTGGAAGACTGGGTGCCTGACGAGTTCTGGAACAGGTTCTATAACATAAGCAGCGGGGAGGACTACAGGCTTGTAAATTATGATTTCGAGAATCTGTTGCTGAAGCCGCTGGGAATCTGTTCCGTAGAGAAAGTTTTCGAACCGCAGTGGTTCGCCACCCGCAATTTCCACGGAATGTGGTACAAGGATGCGGACATTCTCGAGAATTATCTGCATTTCAGGGCGAATGTCCCTGTCGCGGAGTATTTTGCCGGTCTGGCCGGACGCCTGCCATGGTATTACTCTCTGGCGAGGCTTGTGCCTTCATGCCTGATAAAGGCTTTCATGCGGCCTCTGGCTTTTGAAGACGGGCTCGGAACCCAGTCGTGGGCGAAAAACGATGAAGAAAAGCTGAAGGCTTATTACGGTTCCCGTGAAGAGTATGAAAGCATCAGGACGTGGGAGCAGGTCCGCCCGCCTCATCTTGAGAAAAATCTGGAGAAAGCGCGTGAGGCCGGTCAGGTGACGGATATTCCGAAGGGATATGATGACAGCCGGTCAGTCTACAGTCTTACGGAGGAGGAAATCGCGGCTGCCGCCGGATTCCGCGGAGGAAAATTCCTCGGCCCTGCCACTCCTGCCGATGCTGTGGGCAAACGCGGGTCCATGTTTTTATGGGAATGCGAGAACGGGCACAGATTTACCTCTTCTCTCGAATATGTCCTGCTCGGCGGTGGATGGTGTCCGGAATGCGGGTATGACCGGGTATATTCCAGCACGACGGAGAAAAACAAATTCATTTCAGCGGTATTGTCGGCACAGTCCCGGGGATGATTTCATCGTCCGGATTGCCGTGCAGATATATGATTCTCTGGTTTGAACTCCTGGTTCACCTTCTGTTCGTTCATCAGGATAGTCGTCTGCGTCTGCTTCAGCAGGATGTTGTGACTTGCTGCCATTTCCTGCCATTCCGCTTCCGTCAGGGTAAGTATCTGCTGCAATAGAAAAAAAAGAAATAAGTCGTAACCCTGTACAATACGCTTTTTTTGACGGGAGTGAGTCCCGGCAAATTTTTCCCGGGCCGGACAATGTGTTTTTCAGGACTTCGGCTGTCATATCACAACAAGGAGGACGGCAGTGAAGAATACCATTATTTCATACATGCTTCTCATAATGTGCGTGTGGCCCGCCGCTGCCGCCAGGACATCCGTCCGGGCGGACGAGGGAGGCATTGCGGAACTTTCAGGCCATGGCTGGAAGGTGGAACTGAGCACCGCTACGGGTGCAGTAGTCAGCTGGTCAGTTCAGGACGGAGACTGCTCGTGGCAGATTCCGTTCCGGTCAGACTCGAGGCGGGGCCCGGCTTTTGAAAATGTGGCCATGCATCCTTCCGGCAACGTTCCATACACATTTTCCGGGCAGAAGGACTCGGTCACATACATCCTGCGGTACACGGCACAAGAAGACCATCTGGCCGTGGAATGTACCGTCAGCAACGGGGCCTCCACCACCTTTTCCCCTTATCGCGTGAGACTTTTCCTGGGTGTTGACAGCGAAATGCGGACATTCCCCGAGTGGAACGGGAAATTCTTCCCGACACTCGTGAGGTGTGAGAAGGATTTTGCCTGGGGCTATTTCATGTCTCCGGAAGGCAGGATTCTCGCTTTCTGTACCGGTGACCCGGTTGCTTCATACGGACTTCAATATATTTTCGAGGGAAACAAGGCCTGGCTTTGGGGGCATCAGGTCTATACGGCGAGCCTCGACCTGCTGCATGTCCCGCCGCTTCCTCAACGCCATCCGGACTCTCTGTCAGCCCTTGCCCCCGGAGAGTGCAGAAGCTGGACGCTGTACATCGGTGCTGTCGGGGGTCTCGATGAGGTGAAGCCGGCACTATCATCATGGACCGGGGCTCCGCTGGCGCAACCACGGAAACACACGCTTTCTGCCGGAGAACGGGCGGCAGTCAGGGTATTCGGCTGTCATGACACTGTCAAAGCCGTTCTCCATGCCCCTGACGGGCGGGTCCGCATCCTGGAGGCGTGCGGGGGAAAGGACATTGTCACCCCTCCGATGGAGGAATACGGTCTTCACCGGCTCGACATCTCCGCCGGAGGCAGGCATTCCGAAGTGTCTCTGTATGTCAGGAAACCATGGTCCTGGTATCTCCGGAAAGCCGGCGAACAGGTGTCGCTCTATCCACCGTTCTTCAGTGCCTCCTGCGAGACATTCTACGGATATTATCCGGCATTCCTCGCGTCGAGGCATTTCCCCGACAGTCTGAGATACGGGCCGGTGGAGAGGCGGTTCCTCTCGGGACTGGGCAGGATGGTCAGCCCCGACGGGACGCCCCGGGCGCAGGCAAATCCGCATAGAATCCAGAACTTTGCGGCCTTGTGCGGCATGCTGGTCGACCTTTGGGAGGCATCGGGAGACGAGACGGTGCTCCGTGCCGCATCCCGCATCGGAGACTATCTCTCGTCCCCTGCCGTACAGTGGCCGGACGGGTCCTACCGCTCCTCGGGCATACATTATACGGCTGTGATATATCCTGCCAAATCCATGTTCGAACTTGCCGACGCGGAGTATGCGGCCGGATGGGAAGATGCGGCGCAACGTCATTATTCTTCCGCCGTGCGGGCTGCTGCGGACCTCAAGTCTAGGATGGATGACATAGAGACTGAAGGGGACATGACATTCGAGGACGGCATGATAACGTGCAGCG
Source organism: uncultured Bacteroidales bacterium (assembly GCA_944323845.1). Taxonomy (GTDB): domain Bacteria; phylum Bacteroidota; class Bacteroidia; order Bacteroidales; family UBA932; genus Cryptobacteroides. The sequence continues at coordinate 37,967 of CALUUA010000002.1, read as the reverse complement.
CACTGCAGATGGCTCTTTGCGGCCTGCATCTGTCCGACACGTCCGCGCGTATGGAATATGCCCGGGCTGCACGGCAGATGATGGACAAGCACCTCTGTCTCGAACAGCGTCTTGTGCCGGACTGCCGTATGAGGGGAGCGACCCTCCGTTACTGGGAGGCCCTCGACATCTATTTCTCGCCCAACCAGGCCATGAATTCTCCGCACGGATGGACAGCGTGGAAAATTTACGCCATGCATTATCTGTATCTCCTGACGGGGGAGGAGGGATATCTTGGCGAGATGTTCGAGACTCTCGGCACCTGCGTCCAGCTGATGGGCCTGGACGGGAAGCTGCGCTGGGGATTCATTCCTGACCCGTACATAGACGGGCTTGTCTGCACCCCGTCCCCGGGCAATCCTGGAGAAAGGCTCATGAAAGAGACAGTGATAGGGGAGCAGTACATGGAAATGATAAGCCCGTGGCTCAGGCCGGAAGACGAGTCTGCCTTTCCGGTGTTCGGGGAGCCGGGAGGTGCCGGCGACAACACTGTCTACGAGATTTTCAAGGCTCTGGAAGAATGTGCCATGACACTCTCGTATGTCATTGTGGAAGATACGGGAGAAATCCGCTGCCATAACTGTTCGGCAGAGTGGACTTCTCCCGGATGTCTACTTGTGAGGGCCGATGAAAATTGCGTCAGGATGCTGCATCTCAACTCCGAGGTGCCGCTCGACGTGCACTTCGTCTCAGGTAGCCGGACCTTCAGGGCATCGGCGGGCAAGGGGATGAGCTGGATAGGCGGCACACGGCCGTTCCCAAGCCTTTCGCCTTTGCCTTGACCTTGATTGTCCCCGGCTCTCCGGAGGACTCCAGAATGACAAGGGCGAGACCGTTGAATGCCTTGACCGAATGCGACTGGAATGACGCATGGCTCGTCGGGTCCCCGTTGTCAGTGGCAGCAATCCGTGCCGGACCTTCAACTGAAAATTCGACAAGATGCGAGGCTCCGGGGACCGGATTGCCATGCCTGTCCGTGATTCTTGCCGACACGAACGCAAGCACATCCTTCCCTGCCGTCATCTCCGTGCACTCCGGCAGAAGTTCCACCGACATGGCCTTCCCGGCCGTCGCGACAGTCTCTTCCGCCCAGACCCTGCCGTCCTTGTATGCGACAACTTTCACTGTCCCAGGTTCATATCTGACATCATCCCACCTCAGACGGTAATCGTATTCACCTTTTTTCCGGACTCCGCATGATTTCCCGTTGATGAAAAGCTCTGCGCTGTCCCCGGAGGTGTAGACATGCACAGGGGTCACTTCCCCTTCTCGTCCCGGCCATGTCCAGTGCGGGAGTATATGGACCATCGGCAGGTCGGGCCTCCACCTCGACTGGTAGAGATAGTACCTGTCCTTGGGGAAACCGGCCAAGTCTACAATCCCGAAATAGGAGCTGCGGGAAGGGACTTCCATCCTTCCGAGACGTGCAAGTTCCTCAGATGCCCGGGCCTTCAGTTCCGGGTCGCTGAAATTGTCCAGCACGGTGTAGTCGTCATTGTAGGGGGTCGGCTCCCCGAGGTAGTCGAAGCCGGTCCATACAAATTCACCTGCAGCAGACGGATTCCTGTCGAGCCCTTCGAATTCAGTATCCGGAGGCGTGGACCATCCGGGCGAATAGAGGTCGTAGGAACTCACCTGGAAGTCCGAGCGGCCCTGGCTTTTGTCATCGCTGACAGGAAACACATAGAAGCCCCTTGTGCTGATGCAGGAGGCTGTCTCGAGCCCGAGGAACGGCTGGAAAGGACTTCCGAGCACGAAATCATGGTAGAGCATCGGCTTGTAGTTGAAGCCGAACACGTCCACCGTATGTCTGAACCCGTTGTATGCCGCAAGCCAGTAGTTGCTGCCGAAAGTTGTCGGACGTGAAAGGTCCTCCCTGTGCGCGATGGCAGTGAGTTCCCGGGAAGTGCCGTACAGTTCAGGGTCCCATTGCTCTCCCGTCTCGTTGCCTGTGCTCCATGCGATTACCGAAGGATGGTTCCTGTCCCTGCGTATCATTGCCGTAAGGTCGGCCTCCGCCCATTCGTCGAACAGCAGGGCGTATCCGTTCGGTTTCTTGGGCACTCGCCACGTGTCGGTGAATTCGTCTATGACCATGAGTCCCATGCTGTCGCAAAGGTCCAGCAGCTCCGGTGCAGGAGGATTATGTGCGGTCCTGACGGCATTCGCCCCCATTTCCTTCATTATGCGCAGCTGCCGTCCGATGGCGGAGATGTTGACGGCGGCACCCAATGCCCCGAGGTCGTGGTGCAGGCACACTCCCTGGAGCATCGTCCTCTTCCCGTTCAGGAAAAACCCTTCATTCGTGAATTCGGCCTTCCGTATCCCGAAAGGCGTAGAGTAGCGTTCCATGACCTTGTCTCCGCACCTGACAGTGGTGACGGCCACATACATGGCCGGATGTTCCGGACTCCAAAGTTCCGGTTTTTCCACAGTGAATGTCTGGACAAGGACATGCCCGTGAGCAAGTCCGCGCACCGTGTCATTCGCGGAAGCGAGGATTTCCCTCCCGCCTTGTCCGGGACCGCACACTTCCGTTGTCACCACTGCGTCCGGAGTGTCGTTTCCGTTGTTCCTCAGCGTTATCTTCAGATTTACTCCGGCGCAGTCCGCACAGACATGCGGAGTGGAGATGAATGTCCCGTTTTCGGCGATTCCCACCTGTCCGTAGCGGGTGAGCCAGACATTTCTGTATATGCCTCCGCCAGGGTACCAGCGGCTCGATTCAGGCGGATTGTCTATCCTTATGGCTATTGTGTTCTTCCCTTCGGAGAGATACGGGGTGAGGTCCACCGGAAATGATGTGTATCCGTATGGCCATCCTCCGGCAAGATGTCCGTTGCACCAGACGCTCGAGAATGACATGGCCCCGTCTATCTCCAGGGAAAAGCGTTTCCCCCTGTCTTCCTTGCCTATGTCCAGGGTCTTGCGGTACCAGGCCTGTCCCCACCATTCCAGTTTTCCTGTCTCTCCGGGATATTCCTGGCGGAAAGGCCCTTCGATGCCCCAGTCATGGGGCAGGTCGAGCAGCCTCCACTGCGAGTCGTCGAAATCCGGAGACGCGAAAGGGCCTCCGTCGGGTTCTCCATCCGGACGGGAATGTCTGTCGGCTGGAGCCAGGAGATGGTTCGCTGTCGGCAATATCCAGGCCTTGAGACTGTCGTAGCACAGCCTTGCCGAATCTCCCGGAAAGGCATCTCCACGATGGAACCTCCATCCTTCGTTCATGCTTATGCGCCCCGAAGGCTGTGCCGCCGCAGTGCACAGCGACAGCATGCACAGCAGCGGCAATATGGCAAATCGTTTCATGACAGCCGTATTATTCCACAACCAGACTGCCTTCGAGGCGGATATCCTGCGACGACGAGCCTACAAAAATGTTGAATTTACCCGGATGTACGGTGAAGTCGTGCTTCATGTAGTCGTAGTGGCGGAAAGCCTCTTCCCCGAGCTCTATCGTTATGCGACGGGTCTCGCCTTTCTTCAGGAAGACCTTTTCGTAACCCTTGAGTTCCTTCGCCGGACGCACCACTGCCGGGTCTTCCGCACCGACATACAGCTGTGCCACTTCCGCAGCGTCCCTCTTTCCTGTGTTGGTCACGTCGAAGGTCACGGAGAATTTGCCGTTTCCGATTGGGTCGATTCCGAGATTGCCGTACTCGAACGATGAATAGGACAGTCCGAACCCGAACGGGAAGAGCGGTTCCGTCCCGCTGCGCTCATAGCCGCGGTAGCCTACAAACACGCCTTCATTGTATTCCACCCTCTTGTATGGATTGTCAGGCTTCACCTGCAGCGTGTTCGGGTGATAGTTTTCGTATGTCGGATTGTCCTCGAGCCTCTTCTCGATGGTGAAAGGCAGCTTCCCGCTCGGGGACACCTTCCCCGTTATCAGTTCTGCTATGGCATCTCCGCCTTCCTGTCCCTGGTACCATGCCATCATCACCCCGGATGTACGGTCTATCCACGGAGCCATTTCTACTCCTCCTCCTGAATTTATGACAATAATCGCCTTGTCAGTGTGCTTCAGCACAGCCTCGATACACTCGAGATGCCCTTCCGGGAGGGAGAATGACCTGTCCCAGCTTTCCGATTCCACATACCAGTCATATCCGACACACACGATTACGGCATCAGCCTCGCTGACAGCTTCCGTGAATTCCGGGTCGTTGAGATAGTCCGCATACCTGAACATGGCCTGCTGGTCGGAACCACCGTCGAAATGCTCGTATGTGATTCTGTATGTCTTCCCTCCCTTGAATTTCCTGAAGCCTTCCTTCTGCCGGAAAGGGTGCGGTGACCATTGCTCTATGATTTCTTCCCCGTCGACTGTCACCCTGTAGCCGTCGTCCCCTCCTGCCGAGAAATAGAGTATGGCATCCTGCTCCGGCCTGTAGTAGAACGTGTAGCGGTCCGAGTAATTGTCGGTGTCCACAATCCCCGGCACAGGGGAGTCCCAACCCTTGTAGTCTATTCCTGTGACGATGGTCCGGTGCACTGGTGTGCCCTCAAGGTCAGGGTTGTTGAAAAATTCTGCAGCAGCCCCTTTCACGGTGCATGAAGAGTCGGCATAGAATACGCTGAGGTCAGTCTTCCACAGGTCCGGAGAATAGCCGAATTCCAGTTTGCGTCCCATGTTCTTCTTGAAACCGTCCGCTATGCTGCTCGTGACAAACGGGAACACTTCCCCGCTTCCTCCGCCTTTGGCGATTATCTCTGAATTAGGGCCGCACACCACTATCTTGCCTTTTGAGACAGGCAGTATGCCATCCTTGTTGCGCAGGAGCACGGCTCCGCCTCTTTCCACGTCGAGAGCCACCTTTTCCGAGTAAGGGTTCCTTTCTCTGTATCTGTCGTCCTTCTGCGGCCGGTCGAAGAATCCGAAAGCGAGCAGTGTCTGGAGGACATGCTGGACTTTCTCGTCTATGACACGCTCGTCTATGACCCCGTTTTCGACAAGGCCCTTCATCTTGGCGGCATCCCTGAGCCACCCTCTCGGCATCTCTATGTCAAGACCGTTGTAGATTGCGTTGATTGTGGTGTAGGTGGCTTCCCAGTCGGATGTCACTATGCCCTTGAATCCCCAGCGGTCCCTCAGCACATCTATGTTGAGGTAGGTGTTTTCTGTCCCGTGGACACCGTTCACCAGTCCGTAGCAGTCCATCACCATGCCCACCTTCGCCTGCTTTACACCTTTCTCGAAGGCCGGAAGGTAGATTTCGTTCAGGGTGCGTTCGTCCATGTCCGCAGACACATGATGCCTGTCGTATTCCTGGTTGTTGGCGGCGAAATGCTTCATGCAGGCCATGACACCCATATCCTGCATGCCTTCGATATAGGCTGCGGCGGTCTCTCCCGAAAGATAAGGGTCTTCTCCGAAGTATTCGAAATTGCGCCCGCACACAGGTGAGCGGTATATGTTCACTCCGGGGCCCATCACCACATGTATCCCTCTCGCCCTCGCATCCTGGCCTATGCCTTCACCGGTGCCGTAGGCCAGGGAACGGTCCCATGTGGCGGCAAGTGCCATCCCCGACGGGTAGAGAGTGCTTCGGGAATCTATGCGTATGCCCTGCGGTCCGTCAGCAAACCATATCTCCGGAATGCCGAGCCGTGGGATGGCGCGCAGATAGAAAGAGTTGTAGCCTCCGATATATTCGAGCTTCTCCTCGAGTGTCATCATGGAGACAAGCTCACGAGCCCGGGCCTCATGCTCCGGAGTCACGGTCTGGGCATTGCCTGTGAAAGCCCATGCTGCAAAGACCGCTAAGGTCAGAAATGATTTCCTTGACATCAGTATCAGTAATTATTGGTTATAAAATCTCCTGTGCCGGTACGTCGATTCCGGTCCGCAGGCGTATATCCTCCGAAGATGCCCCGACAAGCACTTCGAATCTTCCGGGCTCAACGACGAATCCGTGCCGCTCCACCGCATCATAGTAGCTGAACGCATCTCTGCCGAGCTCAATCTCCACACGTTTCGTCTGTCCTTTCTTCAGGAATATCTTCTCATATCCTTTCAGTTCCTTGACCGGTCTCGGGACACTGGCCTCCAGGTCGCTGACATACAGCTGGACGACTTCCGCCGCATCAAAGTCTCCGGTGTTCGTGACATCGAAGGCTATGGTCCACACACCTCCGTCCTCTTCCGCCGAGAGATTCGCGTATTCGAACCGGGAGTAGGAAAGTCCGTATCCGAACGGGAAAAGCGGTTCCGTCCCGTTGCGTTCGTAGCCTCTGTAGCCCACGAAGATGCCTTCATTGTACTCCACCCTTTTGTACGGCGTGTTGAACATGCTCATGTCCACGTTCGTGTGGTAGCTGCGGTATGTCGGGTTGTCCTCGAGTCTCTTTTCGATTGTGAAAGGCAGCTTCCCGCTCGGGGAGATTTTCCCGGTGAGAATCTCGGCCACCGCCTGTCCTCCCTGCTGCCCGGGATACCATGCCATGATTACGGCCCTCACACGGTCGAGCCATGGGGTCATGTCTACGCCGCCGCCGGCATTCAGCACCACAATCACGTTGGAATTTCTTTCCAGAAGCGCATCGAGCAGGTCGGTCTGGCCGTCAGGCAAGGAGAATGTCCTGTCTCCTCCTTCGTGCTCGGTGACAGAGTCGAATCCTATGCATGCTATCACGGCGTCGGCCTGGTCAAGGGCTTTCGCGAATGCGGGGTCATTCATCTGGTCCGAGTAGCGGAAAAGCACCTGCGAGACAGCCCAGTCGTCAGTGTGCTCGTACGTGAACCGGTACACTTTGCCGGCTTCGAAGCGGCGGATTATATCCTTGGAACGGAAAGCCTTGTTCTCCCAGTCGTCTATGACCGTTTCCCCGTCAATCAGCAGTCTGTAGCCGTCGTCTCCTCCAGCGGACAGATACAGATAAGACTCCTTCTCCGGCCTGTAGTAGAACGTGTACCTGTCCGAGTAGTCGTCAGGTACGACTCCGGGCACCGGAGACGCCGCGTATGTGCTGTCTATCCCGGTTACGAATGCCGTATGCACCGGTTCTCCCGAAAGGTCCTTCGAACTGAAAAATTCGGCGAATGCCCCCGGGATTGTGCAATCCTTGTCGGCATAGAACATTGAAAGGTCCGTCTCCCATCCGGAAGTATCATACAGCGAGTGGTATTTCCTGCCCATATTCCTCATCCCCTCGGCAACGGAGCAGCTTTCAAACGGATAGACCACACCGCTGCCCCCGCCTGTCACTATAGTATTCGCATTTGGTCCGCAGACAAGGATTTTCCCTTTTTCCAGAGGCAGGATGCCGTCATTTTTCAGCATCACTATTCCTCCTCTGGCGACTTCGAGGGCGACACTGTCCGAATACGGGTTCCTTTCGCTTATGCTTTCGTCTTTCTGAGGTCTGTCAAAAAAACCGAACGCGAGCAGCGACTGGAGAATATGCCGGACCTTTTCGTCTATGACACGTTCGTCTATGACCCCGTTTTCAATGAGAGGCATTATCCTGGCCCTGTTCATCATGGCTCCGCCCGGCATCTCGATGTCAAGCCCGTTCACCACCGGGCCGATGGTCGAATACGTACCGCCCCAGTCGGACATCAGTATGCCCTTGAATCCCCATCTGCCGCGCAGCACGTCCACATTCAGGTATCTGTACTCGGAAGAATGCACGCTGTTTATGATGTGATAGCCGCACATCAGCGCGCCTATCCCTGCCTTGTGGACCATCTTCTCGAACGAGGGCAGGTATATTTCATGCAATGTCCTCTCGTCGAGGTCCGAGGAGGTGTTGTATCTGTCCCACTCCTGGTTGTTGGCGGCGAAATGCTTCGCACAGGCCATGACTCCGCAGTCCTGTATGCCTTCCACCATGCTTGCCGCCGTCTCTCCCACGAGATACGGGTCCTCTCCGTAGTATTCGAAATTGCGTCCGCACAGAGGCGAACGGTATATGTTCACTCCGGGGCCGAGGACTATGTGCACCCCTCTTGCCCTTGCGTCCTGTCCTATGCCGGTCCCCATCCTGTACACGAGTTCCCTGTCCCATGTGGCAGCCGCCGCCATTCCGCACGGGTATAATGTGCTTTTCTTGTCCCTCCCCGTCAGCTGTGCACTGAAATCATTGCGTACACCCTGCGGTCCGTCGGCCATGCGTATTTCCGGTATCCCGAGACGTTCCACAGGGCGGATGAAGAAGGTGTTGTAGCCTCCGATATAGTCGATTTTCTCTTCCAGGGTCATCTGTTCCACGAGTTCCCTGGCTTTTGCCTCATGCTCGGGAGTGACCTGCTGGGCTGACAGAACGGATGCGGCACCCATAGCCGCACCCAGAATGAATACGGTTTTCCTTATCATTATTTCAAATGTTAGTTTTTTCTGCTGCTGAATCAGAAGAATTCGAGGGCGTTCTTCACGGCTTCATTGGCCTTGCGTACACGTCCGACATCCATCTTCACCACTTCCCTGTCGTATGTCATAAGCCCGTTCACCTCTATTTCGACATCTGTCGTCTGAGTGTATATGGCACCGGAAACCCCGGCGATGACCAGCTGGCGAAGCATTTCCGCATAACGCTCGTATTCTGCGGCAGCCTCATCGGATGTCTTGTACTGTACATAGCCCCAGTTCCTGTCGGGCTGCCACAGATGGCCTTCCAGAGCAAGCCCTATTCCGCCGAACTCACCTATTATGAGAGGACGGCTGTTGTCGGTGGTGTGTATGCGCGGATGCGGATAGGCATGGATATCCATCACGTCTCCGGCCTTTTGGTAGTGGTTGCCGCCGCTGGCCGCATCGACAAGCCTCGACGGGTCGTAGGCTTTGGTCCATCCTGCTATCTCCACTGTCTTGAACTGACCCCATGCTTCATTGAATGGAATCCACATGGTGATGCACGTATGGAAGCGCAGTCCGTCGATGACAGCTTTCCATTCGTTTCTGTATGCGGCTTCATCCGCCGCCGTCCTCTCCACTTCCTGTCCGTCGAACCATCTGTCCGGAATCCACTGAGGACTGTCCCCTCCGCTCGGCATGTCCTGCCATACAATCATTCCGAGTCTGTCGCAGTGGGCATACCATCTTTCCGGCTCCACCTTTATGTGCTTGCGTATTGTGTTGAATCCAAGCTCTTTGGTTTTCTCTATGTCATAGACGAGGGCTTCGTCTGTCGGGGCGGTGTAGAGCCCGTCCGGCCACCATCCCTGGTCGAGCGTCCCGAGGAACACATAGTCCCTGTTGTTCAGCTGCAGCCTCATGGCATCGCCCGCAGTGCGCTTCACGGAGATTTTCCGCATAGCCGCATAGCTCTGCACATTGTCGAGCACGCGACCTTGCCTGATCAGGGAGACCTCGAGGTCGTAGAGGAAAGGGTCTTCAGGGGACCAGAGTTTCATGTCAGGGACCAGGAGGGTAGCCTCCTGCCCGGCCGACACCGCGGCTTCCGACACGCATTTGCCGTTGTCTGAAAGCCGGATATTCACTATGTCTCCCGGCTCCGCCCCTTCAACGGAAGTGCAGACATCCAGAAGGCCGTTGTCTATGTCCGGCGTTGTGTACAGGTCCTCTATCCTCGAGGCTCCCGCCGGTTCTATCCACACAGTCTGCCATATCCCGGTCACAGACGTGTACCAGATGCCTCCTGGCGTGGAGGTCTGTTTCCCCCGCGGCTGCTGACCTTTATCGGTAGGGTCCCACACCCTCACGGCCACTTCCTGTACGCCTTTCTTGAGAAACGGCGTGATGTCGAGCATGAACCCTGAGAATCCGCCCTTGTGCCCGCCGGTCTTTATGCCGTTGACATAGACTTCCGCCTCATAGTCCACTGCACCGAAATGCAGCAGTACGCGCTCTCCTTTCCAGTCCGACGGCACCATGAAGGTGCGCCTGTACCACACTGCCTCCTTTTCACTGACACTCCTCTGCACCCCGGAAAGCGAGGACTCTATCGGGAACGGGACAAGTATCTGTCCGTCGTACTTTTCCGGCTCCGCTTCCCCGACAGGCCGCACTGCATAGTCCCACAGCCCGTTGAGGTTCATCCACCGTTCACGTATCATGGAAGGTCTCGGATACTCCGGCAGCGGACATTCCGTATCCACTTGCTCCGCCCAGCGTGTCTTCAACCTGTCTCCTGCAGGCTGCCATGCTGCCGACACTCCTTCGGCAAGGAGGAATGCTGCCAGGGAAATCGCAAAAATCGGGATCTTCATCTGTTTCGGTTTTTATTTCCCGTAGACGCGGATGAACTGTTTCGGGGCATCCGGGTCGGGAGAGCTGTTCTTTATTATTTCGTATCTTATGGGCGCGCTTATGCTGAGCATATCCAGAATCTCCGGCAGCGTCTCGTCAGTGAATACGGCATGATAGACATATTTGTCGACAGCCGGGTCGCAGACCGAAAATTCCACGTTGTATATCTGCCCGAGACGGTGGAACACCGAGCCGAGATTGTCGTTGTCGAAAATTATCCTGCCGTTGCGCCATGCGCATATCTTTTCCGGGTCTGTTTTCTCGACAGTGCAGGTGTTGGCGCGGCTGTCGAAGCTGACATTCTCCCCGGGGGCTATGCGTCTTTTCACGCCTTTCATGTCGATATCCACGATTCCGTCCACCATGGTGACGGATATGGTGTTGTCATTCGGGAACGCATTGACATTGAATTCGGTGCCTGTGGCTGTGACGGTGACATCCCCGGTGTGCACGGAAAACGGATTCCTCTTGTCGGATTCGACATCGAAATAAGCCTCTCCGGAAAGGTAGATGTCCCTTCCGGATTTCCCGAATGTCAGGGGATATTCCAGAGTGCCTCCGCCGTTGAGCCACACTTTCGAACCGTCCGGCAGTTCAAGCAGGGTGTTCGTCCTGAACGGAGTGGTGACGGTCTGCCATGCGACGGCCTCTGTCTCCTTGCCTTTCTCGGCGATGAGATATGCGACGGCCAGCAGCAAAGGCAGGAACAATACGGCGGCGACCCTTTCCGCCCCATGGAAGAAGCGTCTTCTGCGGATGCCTCTCTCTTCTTTCCTGAGCGCGTGCATCGTCTTCAGGAGGGCTTTCTCCACCGGAATGCCTTCAGGCGGGAAAGGTGGTCTGGCGGTATAGTCCATATCAGCCATCCTGGCGAAGATACGGGCATGTCCGGCGTCTTCTTCGAGCCATTTTGTCAGCACCCCAGTCTCTTCCGGGGAAGCCTCTCCGGCAAGATATTTCGCGATGATTGCGGAAATGCGTTCGTCAATCTCTTCCATTTCAAATTCGTTTTCGTATCATCTACAGATGAAGACATCTGTCAAGAATTTTACCACAGCGATATTCCTGAAAATATCATTGCAAGCAGCAAAAAATCCTTCAACTCGGTACGCAGCAAAGACAGGGCCTTGCCGATGCGTACTTCAACCGTCCGTTTGGAGATTCCGAGCATGTCGGCTATCTCCTGATATTTCATCCGGCGGAATCTGTTCATCTCGAAAGCTTCCCGGCACGGGTCCGGCAGTTTCCGCAGGGCCTTCGCGAATCTTTCCGAGAGTTCCGAGTAGAGCACGGCTTCCTCCTCCACACGGGCCGGCATCCATGTCAGCGACTCGACGGTAGTCATGGACGTCAGACGCCTGTGCTTGAGTTCGTTCAGGCATCTGTTGCGCACCGCCCCTATAAGGTAGGCCCTCAGGGACACGTTTATGTCCAGACTCCGGCGCAGATGCCAGATTTTCAGGAATATGTCCTGCACTATGTCTTCACACGCCTCCTGTTCCGGGAGATAGCGTCCGGCAAACAGCACAAGGTCCCGGTAGTACAATATGAACAACCGGGAGAAAACCTTATGGTCACCTTGCTTCAGCTGGTCAAGCGTGATATCTTCTTTCATTCAGAAGTCAAAGTTGTGGCAGGATGCATGGGCGGGCATGTCTATTCGGACAGCTTCCCGATGATGTCTTTCAGCACATCCGGATGGTCCGTGGTTATGAAATCCACACCCATGGATATGAATTCCATCATGTCGGCGGTGGAGTTCACTGTCCAGACATTCACTTTCATGCCCCTGTTGTGGGCATCGCGCACCCACCCCGGATGCGATCTCAGCACATTCATCTGATAGTCTATGCATTTTATGTCAGAAGCTACGGACCACGGGTCCTTGTCTCCGTTGAGGTAGCCGACGAGGGCTCCCGGGACTTCGGAGGCAAGCCGCTGGCAGACCCCGTAGTCGAACGAGATGAAGTCGGCCCTGTCCGTCATGCCTCTTTCCTCAAGCTTCTCGACTATGGCGTCCACGACCCTGTTGTTGTTTTCCGTGCTGCTGTGAGGCTTGATTTCGATGACGAGTTTCGTCCCGGCCTCGGAAATCTCGTCGAGGTAGATGTCGAGAGTCGCCACATTTTCTCCGTTGGACAGGGTTATGTCCTTTATGTCATCGTATCTCGAGTTCTCTATGACTATGCCGTTTATGTCCGGGTCATGGTTCGAGACCACTACTCCGTCCGCCGTTATGTAGAAATCCGCTTCGGAACCGTAGACTCCAAGGGCTATGGCGGCTTCGAGTGAAGCCAGCGAGTTCTCTGCGGCCCCGTTGGTGGTATGGAAGCCCCGGTGGGCGACCACCTCAGGCAGATTCTGCAGGGTAGGGACGTCTGAAAGCGTCAGTTCCACAAGCCCTACAGGGCAGTGGGCCTCTCCGCGAAGCAGCACCATCCTGTATGTCCCCGACACGAAACCGGAAGGTATCGTGAAGCTGACTGCCCCATCCGACACGGTTGTCTCACAGTCGTGGACGACACTGGCATCCGCTGTCGATTCGAGCCTTATCATGTCTCCGTTTTCGAAACCTTCACCCGCAATCCTGTACTGCGAGCCGGCCGTCACTCCTGCTGAAGGCAGGAAGAAAATGTCCGAGAGCTCTATGACGCTGCCTTGCGGCTCCATGTCCCTGACTTCGTCCCAGAGTGCGGCGACAGAACTTGACTGGAGAGGGTCGTCGTATATCCTTGCGAGCACGATATCCCCTTTCCAGCCGGCTTCGGCCTTGTTGTCTCCTGCATCGCATCCTATTCCGAACCAGAGGCAGTTTGCGTTATTCGGGAAGACGAAGTCTCCTGAAGTGTTCACCTCGGCTTTCTGCTCTCCGTTGACGTATATGCGGGACTTCCCGGCAGTCTTGTCCCATACCCCTACAAGGTGGTAGTATTTTCCGCGTTCAGGTGTTACCCCGCTCCTTGTCCATTGCCAGCCGCCTGATGTCAGGTTCGGCAGGAATGTGAGTTCCGTACCGCGGTCCGCCTTCGTTATCAGGAATCCTGTACCTCCGGACTGCATTGAACTGAACGGTTTTATTTCCTTCGCCCCGTCGGCATCAGCATCGTACATCACGAGCACCTCGAGCGAATGACCGTCCGCGAGGGCTTCACGGAAGTCCGGATTGTCTCCGTAGGCCACCTTGTAGTATCCGGAGGAAGGGTTGTCTCCCGGAGCGTTGTTGAATCTTGCGGCGTAACGCCCGTAACTGTCATTCCAGTATGTCATCAGTGAGGCTCCCGGAACATATTCCACCTCGTTATGCATCGGTGATGCATCCGTGGCAGAGCCGTCATTGTTGAACACGATGTCCAGCAAATCTGCGGTGACCCCGTTCTGTGTGATTGTTATCTCCTCCTTGAGGCCGGAGAATCCGACTGCCGTGAACGTGACTGTTGCGGACCGCGCGGTGAAACCGGGATTCCTGTCGGCGGCAAGAGTCAGTCCCGAGACTTCTTTCGACTTTTCACCGAGCCAGTTTCCGTCGGCTTTTATTTCATATTCCCACTTCTCCGCGTTGGTGTCAACCGTAAGGGTTATCTCCCCTCCGTCCGCTGGGATAGAGTTTGCAGATGCCGTGACTGTGAGATATGGCGTGTCGGCTGCCTGACTGAACTTGAGCCGGTGCATTTCCCTGTCTCCGCAATAGAAGACAATTTCAGTCGCCCGCACCTGCGGTGACTTGTTCGCTGCAGCCGAGAAATAGACGGAAGCATCTCCTTCTCCGCTCTCCGGACGTATGGAAAGCCATCCGGCATCATCCTGCTTCTCTATGCTCCATTCTGCATCTGTGGAGATTGTGAATATCCTGGAATAATTCCCTGAAGAAATTTCGACGGCAGCAGGGTCCGTCCCGTCATCCGGTGTGCCGAGGGAGAATGACAGGGTTCCGACATTCTCCTCCACGCAGGCCACATTCATCAATGCTGCCGCAAAGGCCACGATAGACATCAGCATAAGGCGAGTTCTTTTCATAAACGTTGGGTTATTGGTCAGTGGTAATCAATCATGTCAATATAAGACACCCAACGTCCGGTTTTCCACAATAAAAATAGTAAAAAACATGATACCATGTGTTTTTTCGTTTCAGAGATGTCTTAATAAGGATTTTGAGGAAACATGCTCCGGCGGGATTGTGTGCCGCGAGTCTTGATAACACTAATTACTGATAATTTATGAAAAAGATTCTGACGTTGTTTTTCCCTTTGCTGGGTATGCTCTCTTGTGCTGAAGAGTACGATTTCCAGCCATACGAGCCGGAAAAGACCGTTGTCAGCGAATTGACGCTGCTCGAATATGATTTCCTGGCGGACGGCGAAAAGGCTCTGGCCGACTTTTCCGGCATGGATAATACGGGCAGATGGCACTGCGAATCCCGCGGTCTTGCATTCGACGGCACCTCGGATGCGGCCCTGTATCTTGACATGGCGCGCCGCATCACTTTCGAGGAGCGGGTCACACGGGTCAGGCTGTCGCTTTTCTCCGACACGAGATTCGGGATGCACTGGCTCGGCCGGGACGGCAAGGGCGGTTCGCTTTTCACAGTCGATGCCGCGGAAGGCACACTGAACATACACAGGTTCGGGAACGAGGAGGAAGTGGAGGCTTCCGTGTATTTCACCGTGGAAAACGGCCATGTCTATGTCCTTGAGGCCGTGAAATCATTCCGCAGCAATACTTTCACCATTACCGATGAAACTACGGGGGAGACGGCGTCGGTGTCCGTGTCTTCGGAAACTGGTTCCACATCCGGAGGCAATACAGTGGAGCAGAACGAGTTCAAGGGAGGCCGCCAGAACAATGTATTCGGATTGCGCCGCCTTTCGGGCAAGTCCCCTTTCATAAAGAGTGTGGAGATAGCCGCGACCGTGGCACCTGAGCCGCTGATGTACATTGCCGGAGATTCTGTCACCGAAGGCGATTTCGTCAGCGAAACCGCAAGGTTCGGACATGTGATGGCGTCATGGCTCAACGGCCGTGTCGTGTATTCCGGGCAGAGCGGCTCCACCATAGACGGGCTGATGGACAGGCTTTCCAATGAACTTCCTGTCATCAGGCCGAAATTCGTCATGCTGACAACAGGCACCGACGGCGGCAACACCAGGGACAAGCTCGTCGCACTGGTCGACCTTGTGCGCAGTTACGGGGCTGTGCCGATTCTCAACCGTATCCCGTTGAAGGATGACGGCAGCAGTGCCGAGGTGAACGAGGTGATAGCCTCCGTGTGTGAAGAGAAAGGCGTGGCAAGCTGCCGCTTCGACCTCGCCACGGCAAGCGGAGACGATTCTTCCAGCCAGGACCGGGAACTTTTCACCGAAGACCTCATCCATCCGAACGAGGACGGCCACTATGCCATGGCCAAGAGGTTGTTCGACATCCCCGGAATCCTGCTCTACGCGAAATGATGAATTTTCCTGACATGAAAAAGTTTCAGATATGAGTCCTTTTACAAAATTTTACCGGTTGGCCATGATATGCACTCTGGCTCTTGCCGCAGCATGCACGGAGGATGAAACGGCAGCTCCTGACGGAGAGCCTTCAGAGCCTCCCGTATTCGTATCCTTCTCTCCGGTCCAGGCCAAGGCCGGAGATGAAATCACGATTTCCGGAGAATATTTCGGCTCCGACCCTTCCAGAGTCACTGTCCTCATCAATTCCACTCCTGTGCAGATAGCGTCAGTGACGGACAATGCCATAACAGTAATCGTTCCCGAGGACTGCGGCTCCGGGGAAATCCGGGTAGGCATCCGCAGAAGTACCGGGGGGGGGTATGGCAAACTATATGAAACCACTTTCGAGACTCTGTTCACATATACTGTAGAGTCAAACGTATCGACTTTCGCCGGCCAGTCCGGCCTCACCGGCCAACACTATTTCGGCCCGTATCTTACATCATGTTTCTATGCCCCGAGCCAGCTCGTATGCGATGCTGACGACAATTTCTATCTGGCGGAGTGGGCCCGCGGGATACGCCTTCTCAAAGATGGGGAGACCTCGTGGCTCATCCCGATGTACGGAGGCGGCACACCGGACCAGAATCAGGGGAACATCGCTACAGACCCATGGAACTATGAGTTCAGGGCGGTAGCATTTTCTGTTGACTACTCGCGGCTCTGGATTCTCGTGAGACGCGACAAGTCTACGGGCGCATATCTCGGCTATGCCTTGCAAAGTGACGGGTACAAGCTGTGGTATCCAGACTCGCAGGATGTCCAGCCGGACTGCGAAGGTATGACCGTGAATCCGGTGGACGGCAGCATTATCATCTGCAGGAACAGCAACGGCTCCACGGGGATATTCCGTTACAACCCCGACACTCACACCTTGTCGGAGGTCTCCGGCTATACTCCGCTCGGATTCGAATGCCAGTCGCGCCCGGTGTTCTCCAAAGACGGGACCCGTCTCTACGTCATCCACAAGGGCCGGCATTGCATATCGGCATACGACTATGACCCTCAGACCGGACAGCTTTCGGGAGAAATCCATGAATTTGCCGGGCGGAACAGCGACACCGGCGACTATGCTGACGGTACAGGCAGGGATGCGCGGTTCAACGTTCCTGAATACGGCTGCTGCGACGACGAGGGGAATCTCTATGTCGCCGACAGCTGGAACCATTGTGTCAGGAAGATAACCCCTGACGGTGTGGTAACCACATTCGCCGGCATTCCTTACCCGAGCACCGACGGCAACAATCCGACAGCCTTTGCCAACGGGCGTCCGGAAGATGCCGTGTTCTCGAAACCGAACGGCATCTGCATGGATTCCAGGGGCAACCTGTATGTGGCGGAGGAAGGATTCGCCGACATACGCAGGATTGTCATAGGCAACGAATAATCTACCATAAAAAATAACACGACATGAAAAAATTGACAAAATTCAGATTCGGCCATGTGGCGATGTTCATCATGGCTGCAACCCTTTCGTTCACGGCATGTACGAAAGACGAAATAGAAGACGATTCTACGAAAGATGGAGAGGAGGCGATTCCGGAATTCGTGTCCTACACTCCTGAATATGCCGAA
Source organism: uncultured Bacteroidales bacterium (assembly GCA_944323845.1). Classification (GTDB taxonomy): domain Bacteria; phylum Bacteroidota; class Bacteroidia; order Bacteroidales; family UBA932; genus Cryptobacteroides. The sequence goes on along the minus strand of CALUUA010000002.1, from coordinate 20,650 downwards.
ATCGGTGTCGAGACCGATGCCATGATAATGGGGAAGAACTTCGGTACCGATGCTTCCAGGATTACCGTAATGCTCGGCGAGAAAGAAATGACCGTCACCGAGGCAGGCAGGTCTGTCATAAAGTTCACTGTCCCGGAGACTATGGAGGCTGGCCAGTACCCTCTTTCGGTGACAGTCGTCTATACCGACAGCGAGGGTGTGGAGCAGAAGGCTTCCCATACGTTCGAGGTGGATTTCGAAATCCGCGCGCGTGTGCCTGAAATCACGGGCTACAAGCCGGCTGCCGGAATCTATCCGGGAGGAGAACTCACTATAGAAGGCACTGATTTGGGGTCCGACCCGGCGCTCGTGACGGTGACTCTGGGCGGTGAAGCCCTCGAAGTGAAGTCTGTCGCACCGGGAGCTATTGTGGTTCTGGTTCCGGAAGAGACAGCCTTCGGTCTATACGAGCTGAAGGTCGATGTGAAATACGGCACCGGCGGAAGCCAGACTGCAACAAAAACGTTCTCCGATTTCAACGTGCTGAAGAAAGAATATGTGGTGACATCGGAAGTGTGGTCAGGAGGTGCAAAAGGAATTGTAAACGGACCGCGCTCAACGGCTTCTTATCAGGCTCCATACAGTCTTGCGTATGATTCCCGTACGAAGTCTTTATATGTGGGAGAATCGACAAATGGCATCCGGCTTATATCGAATGACAATGTTTCATGGTACCGTTCTCCTAATGAGGGTAACCCGTGGGCATTCCCGGAAAGTTGTTCGGTATGTATCCAGGGAGATAATTTGTACAATACTGTAAAAGAAGGCATGGACAGGACCTGCAACCTTCTGTGGATGGCATCCAGAGAAGGCAATGACTATTTCGGGAAAGCGGCAGGATATCAGGACAAAGTGAATGACTTTATGGATGTGGCAGTGAATCCGGTAGATGGGCATATCGTACTTACAAAATACACCTGGGATGCGTTTAGGATGGAATCTTATTTCTATATTCTTGATCGTGTAGATGGAACGATGACACAACTTAATGAAATCCCTGCACTTTGGGCTCATAACCAGGCGCGTCTGTTGTTCTCTCCTGACGGTAAGTGGCTGTATGTTGCCCGAGGATGCGACATGTCATCAACAGGAGGGGGCGGAGCAGAGCAACCTCATGCATTTATTATCAGATATCCATATGATCCTGTAACCCATAGCCTGGCTTCGGAAGGTGAACTCGTGGCAGGAAGCAAGGCGACAAACGAGATAGGTTTTGAAGACGGAGCTGTCGGCACTTCACGCTTGAACGGCCCTCGGCAGATGTGTTTCAATTCTACCGGCGAGATCCTTTATTTCGTAGACCAGCATAACCATGCTTTACGTAAGGTTACGTATGAAAACGGGACATGGACTACCACTACTGTTGCAGGAACTGGTCAGGCAGGCTGTGCCGATATTACAGATGCTGCAGTAACCGATATGTCCCAAATCCAGCTCGATAATCCGAAAGGTCTTGCTCTCGGAGATGATTATACGTTCTATATTGGAGAAGATGGTTCTGACGACCATAAGCAAATCCGCAAGATTTCCCTCACCCTCAAGGCTGCGGAATAACGGACTCGAAGCAGTCTCAACAAGCGAATATTTATGCAGAGAAACATTTTATCGATAACGATAACGGCACTGTTGGCAGTAGCGGCGGCATGCACCAAGTACGAAGGCGACATCCGCTTTACGGAACTTCCGGACGCGCCTCTCCAGCCATGGTCTGTGGAAAAGGCCCACGCGTGGTACGACAGCCAGCCGTGGATTGTGGGATGCAACTTCTTCCCGAGCACAGCCATAAACCAGATAGAGATGTGGCAGTCCTCGACCTACGACCATGAAACCATCGACCGGGAGCTCGGATGGGCTGCCGGCCTCGGTTTCAACACTGTCAGGGTCTTCCTCCACAGCGCGGTCTGGGAGTACGAGCATGATTCGTTCTTCCGCAATGTGGACGACTTCCTCTCCATTGCCGACAAGCACGGCATAAAGGTAATGTTCTGTTTCTTCTCCGGAGCCGGGGACCGGGTGGACCGTTGCCAGGTCGGCAAGCAGCTGGACCCTGTGCCGGGCATCCATAACCTCGATTTCAAGGGAGACCCGGCCGTCATAGACGAGAACGAGAAGGCGATGCCGGAGAGATTCGACCTCATGCGCATGTATGTCGAGGAGGTGGTGTCGCGCTACCGCGAAGATGACCGTGTCCTTATATGGGAGGCATGGAACGAGCCCGGCACGGCAGCCACAAGGGAAGACATAGTGTCGGAACTTCTTCCCAAGACCATACAGTGGATACGCGGACAGGCTCCTGTACAGCCTGTAACCGTTGGAGTGCATTCCCCGGACCTTGCCCATGCCGGTTTCGGGCAGATTGCCCTCTCCATGTCGGACATAAACTCTTTCCACAGTTACAGCCCGTGGGAAGACCTCTACACCGATGCCGGTGCACCACTCGTCGGCATGAAACATATCGCCCTGGAGATTCTCGCATACGGGAGGCCTGTGATATGTTCCGAGTACATGGCCCGCGGAGGCAACTACAAGGCCACTTTTCAGAACACCCTCCCATACATGAAGACATACAGGATAGGTGCCATCAACTGGGGCCTTGTATGGGGCAAGACCAACACGGTCTATCCGTGGGAGTCCGTGGCCGGAGACCCGGAACCTGAATACTGGTTCCATGACATCCTTTATCCGGACGGAACTCCGAAATATCCGGATGAGGTGGAATACCTGCGCAACATAATCGGCGGAACCGGCGACGGGGAGTGATTTTAACCCAAATTCAATACGACATTTTATGAAGAAATATCTATATCTGGCATTGGTCTTCAGCTTGATGCTGCTCGGTTCCGTGATGCATGCCCAGAACGGCAGAATCACGATGGATGTGCATGATGTCACGCTTGAGGAGGCCATGGACGTCATCGAGAAGCAGAGCGAATACAGCTTCCTCTACAACAAGACTCTCGTGGACATTTCCCGCAAGGTGACCCTGAAGGCGGAGAATCAGCCGGTGCGTCAGGTGCTGGACCGTCTTTTTGCCGGCACGGGGATTTCATACGACATCAGGGGACGGCAGATAGTCCTGTCATACAGGAACGCGCCGGCTTCAGAGGCTCCGGAGGAAGCGGTTTCCGGCAGTGGAAATGTCATCACCGGACGTGTCAGTGACAGTGCGGGGGAGCCCCTTGTGGGAGTAGGCATCCTCATCGAAGGGACCCTGACAGGCACCATCACGGACATGGACGGTAAATTCAGCCTTGAAGTGAAGGACGGGGACATACTCACCGTGACCTCTCTCGGGTACGAGACAGCATCAGTGGCCGTGATTCCCGGACGTTCATCCTATTCCATAGTGCTGCAGGACAGCGCCGAAATGCTCGATGACGTTGTGATTGTCGGCTACGGCGTGCAGAAGAAGGCGTCGATAACGGGAGCCATCACAAATGTCTCCGGAGACGAGCTGAAGGTGAATGCCACAGTGAACACATCCTCTGCCCTCGCAGGTACGATAGCAGGTATCAACAGCCGCATGAGCGACGGCCGGCCGGGCGCGACCACGAAGATAAGCATCCGTGGCATGGGTTCCCCGCTCTACATAATCGACGGGGTGCAGCAGACGGAAGATCAGTTCAACAACATAGACGCCAACGACATCGAGTCCATCTCCATACTGAAGGATGCATCAGCCTCCATCTACGGTCTGCGTGCGGCGAACGGCGTGGTTGTGGTCAAGACCAAGTCCGGACACCTGAATACCCGCCACACGGTGAATGTCAAGACCATGTACGGATGGCAGGAGTTCTTCAGGTTTCCCCAGCCGGCATCGGCAGCCTCGTATGTCAGGACAAAATACCAGTCCGATGTCATAAAGATGGCGGACAACCCGAGCTACACTCCCACCTACACCAGGGAAGAGTATCTGAAATGGCAGGCAGGGACGGAACGCGGCTACGAAGGTTTCGACTGGCTTGACTATGCAACTGCTCCAGGTCCGCAGTCCTATGTCGGAGCAAACATCTCCGGAGGCTCGGACAAGGTAAGTTACTATGTGTCACTGAGCAACACGAACCAGGACTATGCGATAAGGGATTTCGGCGGATTCAACAGGACCAACATCCAGGTCAACATAAATGCGGAAATCTCCAGGAGGTTCTCTCTCGGTGCGCAGGTGAGCGGCCGGATTGAGACCACAAAGGCTCCCGGACTCGGAGGCGGTGACGAGGTGGGGTGGATGCTGTTCGGCTCGTACAGGAACCTTCCGACCGTGCGTCCGTTCGTCAACGATAACCCTCTCTATCCCGCCAAGACGGCCCCGAGCTATATATGGACCAACTTCGCCGCCACCACCATGTCCAAGACCGGCGAGGATGTCCGCAAGGAGCGGGCCGCATACGTGAATCTGAATGCCGAATACCGGTTTACCGACTGGCTGACCCTGAAACTTATCGGAGGCTATTCCTTCGCGCATAATTCCCGTTCCAAACAGGTGAAGGCGTTCGACCTTTACGACTATGACGAGTCCACGGGAGAATATTATGTGGTGGACGGTGAGCGCAACCCGGAACTCTACAAGTCCAGCGGCATAGCCGAGGATTACAGCGGCCAGTTCACCCTCGATTTCCACAAACAGTTCGGAGCCCACAATGTGGCCCTTATGGTGGGAGGGGAGGCTTCGCATCACATTTCTCCGAGTTTCGATTTTACTGCCAGACCTCAGACGGACATGTCTCCGCAGGTCAACACATCTGTGCTCGAGACTCTCAACGACTATCTGGATTCGCCTCAGGCCCGTGCCGGTTTCATAGGGCGTTTCACATACGATTATGACGGAAGGTATCTGCTGGAGCTGATGGGACGCTACGACGGCTCATGGAAGTTCCCGCCCGAAAGACGCTGGGGATTCTTCCCTTCAGTGTCCGCAGGATGGCGCATGACCGAGGAACCGTGGTGGAACACCTCCCTCAAACGCTGGGTGTCCGACATCAAGTTCAAGGTCTCCTACGGAGCAATGGGAGACGAGAGCACATCCGGCTACTCCGCGTTCGACTACCTTGAAGGCTACACCTACAATACCGGAGGGGCGGTGCTCGACGGGCAGTGGATTATAGGCTCCGCATACCGCGGGCTGCCTGTCACGAACCTGTCATGGCAGAAGGTGACGATGTTCAATGTCGGTATCGAATACGGGTTCTTCGACAACCGCCTGACCGGTGAGATAAACTATTTTTCCCGCACCCTCGACGGCATCCCTGCAAGCCCGGGGATAACACTGCCGACAGAAGTCGGCTTCACTCTCCCGAACGAGAACATTGCCTCGCAGAAAATCAGAGGTTTCGACGGGAGCATGAAGTGGAGCGACAGGGTAAAGGACTTCAGCTATTCGGTGGAGGGGAACTTCACATTTTCCCGCAAATACGAGTGGGACAGGGAGCCGTGGGTCCTGAGCAACTCCTGGCAGGTGTACAGTTCCTACTACAGCAAACGTTATTCGAACCAGTGGTGGGGACATGAGTGCATCGGACAGTTCGAGAGCTGGGAGCAGATAGCAGGATGGCCGGTGGATGTGGACGGCTTCGGAAACACTACCATGCGTCCTGGAGACCTTATCCTGAAGGACGAGAACGGTGACGGGGTTGTCAACGACATGGACAAGAGACCTCTCGGCTACCGTCAGGATGATGTTCCATACATGAGCTTCAATTTCAACATAGCCCTGGCATGGAAAGGCTTCGACCTCGCCCTCCTGTTCACGGGAGCATCCATGGCCTCTTTCTACATGGATTTCGAACTGAAGAATCCTCTGCACGACGGAGGGAACAGCCCGGCGTTCATGCTTGACGATGCATGGCATCTGTCGGATATCGACAACCCTGACAGCGAATACGTGCCGGGAAAATACCCGATGGTCATCGACGGTAACGGAAGCCACTCCAACTATCAGAAAGTGAATAATTTCTGGCTCAGGAACGTGACCTATCTGAAACTCCGCAACCTCGAATTCGGATACTCCCTGCCAAAGCGGCTTCTCAGCAAGGCCCGCATAGAGAATATCCGTGTCTTCACTTCCATGCAGAACCTCTTCTCGATAGACAATCTCGGTGAGGTGGACATAGACCCGGAGATAGCGACAGGCAGCGGTCAGCAATATCCTACCACGAGGGTAATCAGTTTCGGGCTCAACTTAACGTTTTAAAAAGGGGGAAAATGAAAAACATACGAATATTATACATGGCCGGAATCCTCTCGGTGGCCGCTCTTGCCGGAGGATGCAGGGACTTTCTCGAGGAGGAGGCGGACAATGTATTCACTTCAGACCAGATATTCTCGGACAACAGCCTGATAGAGTCGGCTATCGCGAATCTGTACGGCCGCGTGGACTGGGGACAGAATTTCAGCAACATAACGTCCTATACCGAACTGGATGAGGCGGCATACGGCTGGGGCGCACCGAGCTCCACAGCCCAGTTCTTCCAGAACCACTGGCGCATCTATGAATACGGGCTCATGCGGGAGATGAACATCTTCCTCGAGGGTTTATACTCGGAAGCGGCGATGGATAACCGCCAGCTCACGGAAGACATGAGACGCCACTACGAAGGCGAGGTGCGATTCCTCAGGGCATGGCTCTATTTCAACATGTGCGAACGTCTCGGCGGCCTTCCGCTCATAGGGGACAAGGTCTATGAGTACGAGGGGCAGTCGCAGATTCCCAAGATGTACGTGGCTCGCTCCACGGAAGAGGAGACCTATGACTACATCATTTCCGAATGCAACGCCATCGCGGAATACTTCCTGTCCGACGTTGACGACCCTGCGACCAACATAAACGCAGCACGTGCCACGAAATGGGCCGCCCTGGCCCTGAAAGCCCGCGCTGCAATCTATGCTGGCTCCATTGCGAAGTACAATATCGCCAACGACTGTCTCATCTCCACATCGGGGCTCGAGGTGGGCATCCCGGAGGAGAAGGCCGCAAAATTCTACCGCATAGCCTATGAGGCTGCGAAGGATATAATCGAAGGCGGGAAATACAGGCTCTACGAGCAGAACGGGGACAAGGCCCAGAACTTCTACGACCTTTTCGTGAAGAAGGACAGCAATCCTGAAGTGATATGGGCCCTGGACTACATCTACCCGGGGAAAACCCACGACTGGACCAATTATAACTATGCCACATCGGTGAAGTCCCAGGATTTCGCGAATGCGGTGCTTCCCGTGCTCAACCTCGTCGAGGACTTCGAATATGTGAACGACAGGAACGGAGAGCTGAAGATACGCAACGGCTCAGACTATGTCTACTACGACAATCCTGAAGACCTTTTCAAGGACAAGGACCCGCGTCTGTGGGGCACGGTAATCTATCCGGGGGCGTCTTTCCGGTCCACACGCATCGAATATCAGGCCGGAATCATGGACAAGAGCTCCGGTTCGTTCAGGACTGTCACGGGAACCCCGGGGCAGACCGATGCGCAGTACGGGGGAGTGGTCACGAGCGTCAACGGTCCGGTTGCGAACAACGACCTCTATATGAACAAGACAGGTTTCAATGTCCGGAAATACGTCTCTGAGAGCCTTGACCAGGGTGCGAGGGGAAGCGACGTGTGGTTCATCAGGTTCCGCTATGCCGAAGTGCTCATGATTGCATCCGAGGCCGCTTTCGAACTGGGGTACACTTCCGAGGCACTGGACTATCTGAACATGATACGCGAACGTGCAGGCATCAGCAAGCTCGGGCAGATGACCATAGAGGACATCCAGAGGGAACGCCGGGTCGAGTTCGCCTTCGAGAACCACCGCTGGTGGGATGCCAAGAGGTTCCGCATAGCCCACACTATATGGAACGCCACGGACGATGCCAGGCTGTATTCCCTTTTCCCGTATAAGGTCTATGCTCCCGACGACCCTTCAATCAACGGCAAATGGGTGTTTGAAAAGACTCCGTGCTACATGAAGACATATCCGCTCTATTTCGACAGGATGTGCTACTACAACGGTATAGATGACGCGTGGATTACGGCGAATCCGCTCCTGAAAAAGAATCCTTTCCAATAACAAACGATGAAGACAATGAAAATATCAGCAGGAATACTTGCATCGGTGGCATCCGGGCTTGTCGCCATCTCCGGTTGCGCATACGACAACTATGAGGCACCCCAGAACCTCCTTACGGGGCGTATAGTCTATGAAGGGGAGCCAGTCGGGCTGAAACAGACCGGTACCGGACAGGATTACAATGTCCTGGAACTTTACCAGCCCGGGTTCGAAGGTTCGGCTTCGATACCTGTCTATGTCAATCAGGACGGCACTTTCTCCGCCATGCTTTTCAAGGGGACATACATGCTTGTGGCGAAGGACGGGGCAGGCCCGTGGGTGGACAGCGGCACAGAGCTGTATTTCGATGTGCGCGGTGACACGGAGATTGACTTCCCCGTCACTCCCTACTATGTCATCCGCAATGTGAAATTCTCCGTCGATGACGAAGGGATGCTTACAGCCGCTTTCAGTGTGGAGCGTGGAGCATTCACACTGATAAACGGCAAGCCGGATGCGCTCATTGAAAGCATCTCGCTCTATATCAACAACACCCGCTTCGTGGATGATGTCACGAACCGGAAGAAGGTGGACGACACCTCGCTCACCATAGGAGACCACACCATCACGGTGAGCCTCAAGGATGCGGCCCTCGCGGATTATCCTGTACTGTATGCCAGGATAGCCGTGGGCACCAAGGGCGTATCTCCTAAAATCTATTCTCCCGGTTCAGTACAGGTGAAATGAGCCATCCATGAAAGCGGCGATAGCGATAACCTTCATTTTCCTTGTGTCATGTGCCTCTCCGATAGACCGCCGGAAGGTGGTGGAGAGGCACAATGTCACAATCTGCGCCACCGATTCCTTAAGCCCGGCCCAGGTGGGGAACGGACATTTCGCGTTCGGCATGGATATCACCGGACTGCAGACGTTCGTGCCGTTCAACACACTTGCCGACTGGAGCTGGCACAGCTTCCCGAAGGACGGGGCCGCCATGTCGCAGGAATACCGCGGCGTGCCGGTCGAGGCGTGGGGCAGGACCGTGCCTATGGAATTTCCTGACAGCTCACGGCCCGACATTTCCGCATGGCTGGCGTGCAATCCGCACAGGTTCAACCTCGGCAGGGTGGGATTCATACTGATGAAGGAAGACGGCACGGCAGCAGTGGAGGAGGATTTGGAAGATGCTGTCCAGAATGTGGACCTGTGGAGCGGCATTGTCACGAGCCGGTTCTGTCTCGAGGGGAAACCGGTGGAGGTGAAGACGGCATGCCATCCGGACAGGGACGCTGTCGCCGTGGATGTCAGTTCCCCTCTGCTCGAAGACGGGCGGCTTCTTGTATTTCTCGATTTTCCGTATGCCGACGCTGAATATATGTCCGCGTATGTCGGAGACTACGGGAAACCGGAGCTGCACAATTCTGACCTTGTTTCCGCGGACGACTCTTCCGCACTGATTCTCAGGAGGATGGATGCGGTGGTGTACAATGCGGCCTTGCGTTGGGAAGGGGTCCGTGCGGATTTGTCCGCCCCCGGGGAAGGCTCGCACCGTTTCACTTTGCGGCCCGGTCCCGGCAGCCGCTTCTCATTCGTGTTCGAATACTCCCCCGACATGACGGATGCGCCTTCCGCAGCGGAAGTGTTTGCGTCAAGCGAGGAATCATGGCGTGACTTCTGGCTTTCCGGAGCCGCCATCGACCTTTCCGGGAGTGAAGACTCCCGGTGGATGGAACTGGAGAGGCGCATCGTGTTGTCACAGTACCTGATGCGCATGAACGAGGCCGGGTCGTGGCCGCCGCAGGAAAGCGGGCTTGTGAACAACGGATGGTACGGACGCTTCCATTTCGAGATGATTTTCTGGCATGAACTGCACAATCTGCTGTGGAACCGTCCCGGACTTGCAGAAGAAGCCCTCGGGATCTATGGCCGGTTCCTGCCCACATCGGAGGACCGGGCGGCTCGCTACGGCTTCGACGGGGCCAGGTGGCCCAAATGTACTGCCGCCGAAGATGTGGAGTGGCCGCATCTCATCCATGCGACCCTGATATGGCAGCAGCCTCATCCCGTCTATCTTGCGGAGACCCTGTACAGGCTGGACCCTACAGGGGAGACCCTTGCAGAATGGAAGGACGTGGTCTTTGCCACAGCCGAATACATGGCGGATTTCATGCAGCTGGATACGCTCCGGGGGAAGTATGTCCTTGCTCCTCCGATATGCCCTGTCTCGGAGAACACCCCGATATTCGAGACCCGCAACCCGACGTTCGAACTTTCCTACTGGAGGTACGGCCTCGAGACCGCGCAGCTCTGGAGGGAAAGGCTCGGATACGGGAGACTTGCCTCCTGGGACGCTATCCTCGGGAATATGGCACCCCTGCCCGTGCAGGACAGCCTGTATGTCACATACGAGGGAATCGGGGACATGTGGTCCCGCTACAATTTCGAACATCCGGCACTTGCCGGCATCTATGGCATGCTTCCTGGCATCGGGGTGGACCTGGAAACATTCCGCAGGACCCTCGGCAAAGTGTTCGAGGTGTGGGATTTCGACAGGATGTGGGGCTGGGATTTCCCGATGCTCGCCATGGCGGCGGCACGCTGCGGGGACCCGGACAAGGCTGTGGACATGCTGCTCCATCCTTCTCCCGGATTCCGGTTCGATTCCCACGGCCTTGCCACAGGAGGTCCATTCCCGTATTTCCCCTCCAACGGTGCTCTGCTTGCCGCTGTCGCAATGATGGCCGGGGGCTGGGACGGTTCCGGCGGCCGTGCTCCGGGATTTCCGGAGAATTGGCATGTGAAATGCGAGGGGTTCAATAAAATGCAGTGAGGGTCCGGAATGAAGAGGTTCTGTATTTTTCTTGCCGCAGCTGTTTCTGTCTTCAATGTCTCGGCCGGTGTCCGCATGCCGCGTTTCTTCAGCGACAATATGGTCCTGCAGAGGGACATGCCCGTGCGCGTATGGGGCCGGGCTTCTGCAGGAGACACAGTGGAAGTCAGTCTCGGGGGAACGGCAGCCGCTGCCGTGGCCGACTCTTCCGGACGATGGCTTGCCGAACTTCCTCCCATGCAGCCGGGAGGCCCTTTCGAGATGTCTGTGGAAGGTCCGGATTCCACCCTTGTCTTCGGCAATGTCATGATAGGGGATGTGTGGCTGTGCAGCGGACAGTCGAACATGGAGTGGCCTCTGGACATGACGGAAGGAAGCGCGGAGGAGATAGCGGCTTCGTCTTGCCCGGCCATCAGGCTGCTTACCGTAGGGCGGAACTGCACGCCTGACGAGCAGGAAGACATCGCAGCCGGTTCATGGGAGGAGTGCTCTCCTGAAACGTCACCGGACTTTTCGGCAGTGGCCTATTATTTCGGCAGATTCGTTTATCGACAAACAGGGGTGCCTGTCGGCCTTGTGGACAGTTCCTGGGGAGGAACGGACATCGAGCCGTGGACAAGCTGGGATACAATGCGGACAGCCGGACGTTACAGAGTCCTGTCGGACTGTGCGGACACGAGGGAGGCCATGGGGGAGAGCCTCGTGAACTGGGAACGCTATGAGGAAGCCTTGCGCAACGATCCGGGGGATACAGGCAAGTGGTATATGGAGTCCTCTGCGGAAGACGGTTGGGACAAGATGCATGTGCCCGGAATCTGGTCCGGCCCCCTTGCGGAGACAGACGGGAATGTCTGGTTCCGCAAGCTGGTCTCCATCCCTCGCTCCATGGCAGGGAAGAGTGCCGTCCTGTCCATCCCTGCTGTTGACGATGCCGACGTCACATACATCAACGGCCGCCTTGCAGGCGAGACTTACGGCTATTCGCTCCGAAGGCTGTACCACATACCTGAAGGAGTGCTCCGCCAGGGAGAGAATCTGATTGCGGTCAAGGTCTTCGACAGGGTCTCGGACGGGGGTATCTGGGGAGATGCGGAAAATTTCTACATTGAAGCCGGAGGGGAGCGCATCTGTCTTGCAGGAGAGTGGGAATACAAGCCTTCGGCCACTACAGCGATGTATGACGCGACACTGGACGCTACGCATCCGAACAATTTCGCGTCCCTGCTCTACAACGGGATGATTCACCCTCTCACGGGTTACGGCATAAAGGGAGTCATCTGGTACCAGGGGGAGAACAATGTGCCTCGAGCATCGGAATACAGGGAGCTTTTCCCGGCAATGATAAGGGACTGGAGAAAGGCCTGGGGATATGACTTCCCGTTCCTGTGGGTCCAGCTGGCAAGTTATCTGCCGGTTAGGGAGGAGCCCTCGGAAAGCCGGTGGGCCGAGCTCAGGGAAGCCCAGAATCTCGCCCTGTCATTGCCGTACACGGGGCAGGCCGTAATCACCGACATAGGGGACGCTTCCGACATACACCCGAGGGACAAGAGGAATGTCGGGCTGCGGCTCGCCAGATGTGCCATGAATGTGGCATACGGCATGGATACCCCGGCCTCAGGCCCTGTTTTCAGGTCCATGGAGACGGAAGGCAGCGTTGCCATCCTCACGTTCGACACATCGTGCGGAAGCCTCAGGCCCGCAGACGGGAACAGAAACGGCTACCTGAAGGGGTTCGCCGTTGCCGGGGCCGACCGTAAATTCCGGTGGGCAAAGGCCCGGATAGTTGGCAGCAGGCAGGTGGCCGTCTTCAGCGAAGATGTGCCGGACCCGGTCGCCGTGCGCTACGGGTGGGCTGACAATCCGTGCGACAATGACCTCACGGACGGGTCCGGACTGCTGGCATCTCCGTTCAGGACAGACAACTGGAGCCATCCGTAATGTTTTCAAAAAAACTCGAATCTTTGCCGGTTGAAACAAAACCGGCCATGTCTGAAGATAAGCTTCTTGTCCTGTCCGGGGGCTGGTTGTGTGCTGTCGCACAGAATACGGGGGAGTACGAGAAGAAAAAGGCAAGCTCTATTTATGGGAGTGCGAGAACGGACATAAATTCAAGGCGTCGCTGGAATACGTACTTTCAGGAGGCGGCTGGTGTCCTGATTGCGGCTATGACACGGTCTATACCACTGCGTCTGCGAAAAACCGCTTTATCTCAGCGGTACTGTCGCCACAGTCCCGGGGATGATTTCCTCTTCAGGATTCCCGTGCAGATATATGATCCTCTGGTTCGAGCTGCCTCTGAAAAGCAGCTCCGTGTCTCTCTTTTCTTGGATGAAAGGCCCGTCGACCAGAACGTCTATATACGGCAGTATCATCGACAGCCTCTCGTCCGCCCGGATCTCTTCTATGGTGAATCCGGTATAGCACCATATCGTCTTGGATGTCTCTTCCTTGATTCTGCGGGCCAGCTCCGTGAACGCATCCACCTGGTACAGGGGATCCCCGCCGGAGAACGTGACGTTGCTGAATTCGTCCGATTTCACTATCTCCAGCAGTTCCTCCACCGAAGCCTCGTGTCCTCCCGCGAAGTCCCATGACTGCGGATTATGGCAGCCGGGGCAGTGATGTCCGCATCCTGCACAATATATTGAAGTACGGAGACCAGGGCCGTCGGCCATGGTCTCCTCCAATATATCCAGTATCCGTATAGTCATTTCGGCTCACGTTAAATTACTTGTGGACGACGCGGTCCTTAAGTTCGGCCAGCTTGGCGCTGTTCCACCTTTCCGTAGTGCCGACCAGATACCCGGTGATTCTCTGCAGCTTGTCGATGTGCCTGCTGTGGCATTTCGGGCATTCTTCGAGATCCTCATCGGCGTTCTCGAATCCGCAGTCCATGCATCTGTTCCTGTTATGGTTTACGGAACCGTACCCCATGTTGTATTTGTCCATGAGGTCCACGATGGACATGATGGCTTCGGGATTGTGCGTGGCATCCCCGTCTATTTCGACATAGAAGATGTGTCCTCCTCCCGTCAGTGCATGATAAGGAGCCTCGACTTCCGCCTTATGCTTCGGCGTGCAGTGATAGTAGACCGGGACATGGTTCGAATTGGTATAGTATTCCTTGTCCGTGACTCCCGGGATTATGCCGAATTTCTTTTTGTCCATCTTTGTGAACCTTCCGGCAAGACCTTCCGCAGGAGTGGCCAGAACACTGAAATTATGCTGGTACCTTTCGGAGAATTCGTTTATCTTGTCTCTCATGTATGAGACGATCCTCAGACCCAGTGCCTGGGCTTCTTCGGATTCTCCGTGATGTTTGCCGATAAGGGCTATCAGGGTTTCGGCCAGACCGATAAAGCCGACTCCGAGAGTCCCCTGATTTATTACGGATTCGATGGTGTCGTCTTCTTTGAGGTTTTCGCTGCCGAGCCACAATGCCCCCATGAGCAGAGGGAACTGCTTTTTCAGCGCAGTCTTCTGGAAATCGAACCTTTCGCAGAGCTGTCTGGCAGTGATGTTCAGAGCCCAGTCCAGTTTTTCGAAGAACATCTGTATCCTTTTGTTCTGGTCAGGCTCGCCCATGCACTCTATGGCAAGTCTCACGATGTTTATGGTGGTGAACGAGAGATTTCCGCGGGCTATGGAAGTCTTGGGGCCGAAACGGTTTTCGAAGACCCTTGTACGGCAGCCCATGGTGGCAACCTCGTAGTTGTATCTTTCCGGATCGTCGGCCCTCCAGAGTTCATGCCGGTTGAATGTCGCGTCCAGATTCAGGAAGTTCGGGAAGAACCTTCTGGCCGACACCTTGCAGGCGAACCTGTACAGGTCATAGTTCCTGTCTTCCGGCAGGTAGCTTACGCCTCTTTTCTTTTTCCATATCTGGATAGGGAAGATGGCCGTCGAGCCGTTCCCCACGCCTTCGTATGTGGTGTTGAGGATTTCCCTGATGACGCAGCGTCCTTCTGCCGAAGTGTCCGTACCGTAGTTTATCGAGCTGAACACCACCTGATTGCCACCTCTGGAATGAATCGAGTTCATGTTGTGTACGAATGCCTCCATCGACTGGTGTACGCGGCTTACCGTCATGTTTATGGCATGCTGGATCACCCTCTCTTCTCCCTGTATGCCGAGCAGATCCCTCTTTATGTAGTCATCCAGTTTTATATCCTTCAGGTGGCTGTAGTCAGTCCCCTGCATGTCGCTGATCTTGTCTATTTCCTCATGGAAGGTCTTCCGGACGAAAGGCGCCATGTAGAAGTCGAAAGCCGGGATGGCCTGGCCTCCGTGCATCTCGTTCTGCACAGTCTCCATGGAGATGCAGCCCAGAATGCTGGCGGTCTCTATCCTCTTCGCCGGGCGGGACTCCCCGTGTCCTGCGAAAAATCCGTTTTTCAATATCTTGTCCAGAGGATGCTGCACGCACGTGAGGCTCTTCGTAGGATAATAATCCTTGTCATGGATGTGTATGTATCCGTTTTTGACGGCCTCCTTCACATCTTCGGACAGAAGACACTCGTCTACGAATGATTTCGTGGACTCGGAAGCGAACTTCATCATCATGCCTGCCGGAGTGTCGGCGTTCATGTTCGCGTTTTCCCTGGTCACATCAGTGGCCTGGGCTTCGATGATTTCCTTGAAGATTTCGCGGGATTTCGCCTTTCTGGCCAGATTCCTCTGGTTGCGGTACGCGATATACTTCTTTGCGACCTCTTTTCTCGGACTGTTCATCAGTTCCATCTCGACATGGTCCTGAATGTCCTCCACACTCATGCTTTCCGTCTCGATTTTGGATATTGTGGCGGCGATTTCGGCAGCCAGTACGATATCTTCACCCTGCTCGGTGACATCCATAGCCTTCAGTACGGCATCTACTATTTTCCTCTTGTCGAAATCGACAATACGCCCGTCACGTTTGATAACGAATTTGACCATAATCCGAGATTTTAATAAGTGTAGAAAAACATGCCCGTCATTTCCGGGTCAGCAGGAACAAAGATATATCAATTATCCTTATTATGGCCGGTCGGAGGACTAAAAAGTTTTCCACAATAAGAAATTGCCCTGTTAACTCATTGGTTAACAGGGCAATACTATTATATTAAATTAGAATTGTTCAAAATTGCGTAACAATGCTGTTACATGTCGTCAGCCGACCACCCATACGAGCACATGTCTGTCGAAGAATACGTATCCGAGGTCGAACTCCTCTTCATGTCCGTCCTTGTGGGTGAATGTGGCTTCCAGTTCCCCCTTGCCTTTCAGCGTGAATTTCTCCACTTCTATCTGTTCCGCGAAGTCTACCCTGTTCTGGGACATTCTCTTGTATATGGCTTCCTTTGCGCACCAATATATGGCCAGCTGTTCGTTCTTCTGGTCATCGTCCAGATCTTCGATTTCCTCTTCGGAGAGGGCTTTCTGCTCCACTGCGGAGAAATCGCGGTCTATGGACTCAATGTCTATGCCCAGATCGTCTTCCTGATGGGTTATGACGGCCACATATTTTTCGCTATGAGTTATGCTTATGTTGGTGATGCAGTTTTCCAGAAACGGTTTGCCGTTATCGTGGTGTCCGAGATATACCTTCTCTTCGAACATTTCGTTGAGGAGGGCGCGGACAGCCAGTTTCTGCTTCCGCAGGCTTGGGTTCCTGATCAGGGAGATTTCTTCCATTTCGTCGGATGGCACCGAACTCATGGCTATGAGATCCTCTTCGGTCTCGGTTATTTTCCACACCCCGATCTCTGCTTTGTTTTCAAGGGTTTTCCTTAAATATAGTCCCATATCTATCCTGTGTAGTTCAATATTGAGGTCATGAAAGTATATCCCCGGCCGTACCTATATACAGAAGACCCGCATGTGCAGTGTATGCGCATACGACATGGCGTCCGGATCCTTCTTCAGAATCGGACGTGCTTCCAAGTATTACGAAAATGCAGTTCGACAGCGGATCGTCAGACATCGCGTCCGCTTCTACATTAGAAGTCATCAGTATAGGACTGGGAGGTTCCACTTCGTTCTTCCGGTTTTACAAATGCCGGAAACCGTATTCCGTTTCCGACGTTCAGTTTCAGTCTGCAAATATAGACATTTTTTAAATGCGGTCTTATATTTTCTCTGAAATTATATTGCATACAGACAAAAATTCAATTGCAAATCTGAACCGCAAAGCAAAGAAATTATTATATTTGCAATTCATGACATACGCCCGACAAGACAAATGTTAATATTATAATGTATTATGGATTTTCTGACAAATGACAAACTTACCATCATCGGTGCAGCCGGCATGATCGGGTCGAATATGGCCCAGACTGTCATGATGATGAAGCTCACTCCGAATCTCTGCCTCTATGACCCGTTCGGAAAAGGGCTGGAAGGCGTTGCGGAAGAAATGTACCACTGTGCATTCGACGGCGCCGAAATTACCTATACTACAGACATGAAAGAGGCTCTGTCCGGAGCCAAATATGTGGTTTCTTCAGGCGGCGCCCCTCGCAAGCAGGGTATGACCCGCGAAGATCTTCTCAAGGGAAACTGCGAGATTGCGGAGCAGCTCGGAAAGGATATCAAGGCATATGCCCCGGATGTGAAGCATGTGGTCATCATATTCAATCCTGCGGATCTGACAGGACTTGTCACCCTTCTGCATTCCGGCCTGAAGCCGTCGCAGCTTACCACCCTTGCCGCATTGGATTCCACCCGACTTCAGAGCGCCCTTGCGCAGGAATTCGGGGTGCAGCAGTGCAAGGTGACAGGCTGCCACACTTACGGAGGCCATGGCGAGCAGATGGCCGTTTTCGCTTCGGAAGCCAAGGTGGACGGTACTCCGTTCTCCGAACTTCTCGGCAGCAGGCTTCCTTTGGTAAGATGGGACGAAATCAAGCAGAATGTCATTCAGGGAGGAAAGAAAATCATAGAGCTCAGGGGCCGTTCTTCATTCCAGAGCCCTTCATACGTGGCCATCGAGATGATCGCGGCCGCCATGGGAGGCAAGCCGTTCACCTGGCC
This sequence comes from uncultured Bacteroidales bacterium, assembly GCA_944323845.1. Taxonomy (GTDB): domain Bacteria; phylum Bacteroidota; class Bacteroidia; order Bacteroidales; family UBA932; genus Cryptobacteroides. Next base: position 2,745 of record CALUUA010000002.1, on the reverse strand, counting down.
GGCCGGATGTTATGTCGACACCCCTAAGTATCACAATGTGATGATGGCCATGCCTACGGTCATAGACTCTACCGGAGTACACTACTCTGAAATAAAAGGGTCTGCAGAAGAGATTGCGGCTCTCGATGCCTCATACGAGCATCTTTGCAAGATGAGGGATGAGATCATCGATCTGGGCATCATCCCGGCGGTTTCCGACTGGAAGACTGTCAATCCGAACCTGTAGCGTCCGCTTCAGGTCATCTGAAATCTGGGAGGGTGGGATTCTTGGAATTTTACCCTCTCTTTTTTACTGGAATCGGTTTCATGATAAGTGCTACCATAATAGACAATATCAGCAAAGGCAGCCTGAAGGCATTCAAGGTGTTCTTCGACCAGTATTACAAGATTGCGGCAGCGATGTCGATCTGGACGCGAAAGTCGATGCGGAATTTGAAACCGCCGGCATAGATGTCGTCCTGAAAGAGATATTCAAAGGCAAGGTTACGGACCGCAGCGGAGAACGGGAATATTTCATGTCGGAGCGGTAATTTTACCGCTCCTTTTTCTTTTCCTCAAAATAATTTCATTACTTTTGGGAAATTATCGCCGGTTCCAGCCAGTATGGGCCGTAATAACGTGAATTAACAGCTATTGGATATGAACGACAGGAAACTTATGGACAGGGCGGCTGACAATATCCGGATATTGTCGGCGTCAATGGTGGAGAAAGCGAAATCAGGGCATCCGGGCGGAGCCATGGGCGGAGCCGATTTCATCAATGTCCTTTTTTCGGAATATCTGGTCTATGACCCGGAAAATCCGTATTGGGAGGGCCGCGACCGCTTCTTCCTCGACCCGGGACACATGTCGCCTATGCTTTATTCTGTCCTGACCTTGTCAGGCAAATTTTCTGTCGATGACCTCAAGCAATTCAGGCAGTGGGGAAGCCCTACTCCGGGACATCCGGAACGCAATGTCGCAAGAGGCATCGAGAACACTTCGGGCCCGCTCGGTCAGGGTCATGCCTATGCCGTAGGCGCGGCCATAGCCGCGAAGTTCCTGAAGGCAAGGCTTGGAGACCTGATGGGCCAGACTATATATACTTACATTTCCGACGGCGGCATTCAGGAAGAGATCGCTCAGGGAGCCGGAAGGATTGCAGGGCATCTCGGTCTGGACAATCTGATCATGTTCTTCGACTCCAACAACGTGCAGCTCTCCTCCATGACGGATGAAGTGACAGTGGAAGATGTCGGAATGAAATACCGTGCATGGGGATGGGCGGTGACAGAGATTGACGGAAACGATGCGGACCAGATCAGGGCCGCCCTCGACTGGGCGAAAGCCGTGGAGGGGCAGCCTGCCCTTATCATAGGACATACCCTGATGGGCAAAGGGGCGCGCAGGGCTGACAACACCAGCTATGAGAACTGCATAGGGACCCATGGAGCCCCGCTTGGAGGAGACGCATATGTGAATACTGTGAAGAATCTTGGCGGCGATCCCGAAAATCCGTTCGTGATTTTCCCTGAAGTCCGGGCTTTGTATGATGAGCGCCGTAAGGCTCTGAACGAGATGATGAAGATACGGAAGGCGGAGAAGGCTGCATGGGAGGCAGCCAATCCTGAACTGGCCGAAAAGATGGACAGATGGTTCTCCGGACGCTTGCCGGATATCGACTGGGATGCCGTGACCCAGAAGCCCGATGTCGCCACCAGAGCGGCTTCGTCCAATATTCTCGGCATGCTGGCAGAGAAGGTCGACAATATGATAGTTTCGTCTGCAGACCTGTCGAACTCCGACAAGACTGACGGTTTCCTGAAAAAGACACATATTTTCAGGAAAGGCGACTTCTCAGGAGCCTTCCTTCAGGCAGGTGTCGCGGAACTTACGATGGCATGTTGCTGCATCGGAATGATGCTGCATGGAGGTGTGGTAGCTGCCTGCGCCACGTTCTTTGTCTTTTCCGACTATATGAAGCCTGCGTTGAGAATGGCTGCGCTTATGGAAGTGCCTGTGAAGTTCATATGGACGCATGATGCTTTCCGAGTAGGGGAAGACGGGCCGACCCATCAGCCTGTCGAGCATGAAATGCAGCTCCGCCTTCTCGAGCGTCTTAAAAACCATCACGGAAGAAACTCCATGCTCGTCCTCAGGCCTGCGGATGCGGAAGAGACTACGCAGGCGTGGAAGCTGGCCATGGAGAATACCGACACTCCGACAGCACTTGTCCTGTCCAGACAGAATATAGAGAACTTGCCTGCAGGAAACGCGTATCCGCTTGTCTCGAAAGGGGCGTATGCCGTTTCCGGCTCTGATGACAATCCTGATGTAGTCATGATAGCTTCAGGTTCTGAAGTGTCTACGCTGATAGCTGGCGCAAAGCTGCTGAAAGAGGACGGAATCCGTGTCAGGATAGTGTCCGTCCCGTCGGAAGGCCTGTTCAGAAGTCAGGACCCGGCTTATCAGGAGAGCCTGCTGCCGGCCTCTGCGAAGAAATTCGGTCTGACGGCAGGGCTGCCATGCACGCTGGAAAGCCTTGTAGGAAGCGACGGTAAGGTCTGGGGACTGTCCGGTTTCGGATATTCCGCTCCATATAAAGTTCTGGACGAGAAATTCGGATTTACTGCCAGAAACGTGTATGATCAGGTCAAATCCATGCTGAAGTAGAGCAGGGATACTGATAAAAAAGAGGGTGACCCAAAAGTCAAAGACAGACTTAAGGGTCACCTTTCTTTTTTATAACGACAGGAAAGTCCGGCG
>CALUUA010000001.1 GCA_944323845.1 uncultured Bacteroidales bacterium | reverse complement strand
CTTTCATTTCAAGCCATTGAAAGCAAGCTTTCTGTCTTGAAATGAAAGACCGCCATAGCCTGCGGCTACAGCGGTCTGCTTGAGCGGAAAACGAGATTCGAACTCGCGACCCTCAGCTTGGGAAGCTGATGCTCTACCAACTGAGCTATTTCCGCAAGAATGGATTGCAAATATAGTCATTTTCCGGAAAAGTCCAGAAATAATATGCAAAATTTTCAAAATCCGGCCTCATTCCGGAAATCACCGGAACAGGGCAGCCACCAGAAATCCTACCGACATCGACAAGCTGAACAGGACCTGCAGCCGGGCAGTACCCTCATCCAGATGGACGATGGCCGACATCCCTTCCCTCTTGTAACGGATGGCTGTCCTCACATTCAGCAAGGCCGGAAAAGCTGCCAGAAACACCAGAAGCGACCACCACGGGAAAATCTTTTCGATAACGCAGGCGAACACCCAGAAAAAAGGGAAAATAACCTCGAAGTTATAGACCCTGATTGAAGCCTTGGCACCCAGATGCATGGCCAGAGTGGAAATGCCGGCCCGGCTGTCAGTGCGGATATCCCTCAGATTGTTAATATGGAGGATGGCCACGGTTATCAGTCCGACAGGCACCGCCACCCACAGGACGCTCCAGTCAATATGTCCCAGCACGACATATGACGTACCTATGGCCGGAAACATGCCGAAAGCCAGAAAGATGACCAGATCACCGGCCGCAGCATACTTCAACGGAGGATACAGCAAGGCGCACAATATGCCACCTATCCCTATCCACAGCAGAGGCAGACCTGTCAGGAAAAGAAGCGAGACTCCCCCTGCCACCGATACGAGCATCAGTCCCAAAGAAAGATTCCGTATCTCGCGAGGCGTAAACTGTCCGGAAGTTATGGTTTTCGCCCCGAAAGTATCCTCCGCATCCACTTTTTTCCGGAAATCGAACCAGTCGCTCCATGTGTTGGCCGCACAATGGAAAAGAATCATGTTGACCAACGCCCAGACGCCATAACCCCAGCGTATGTCACCCCAAACCCAGAAAAGATACAGCATCGTCACCAACGGCATCACCGATGCAGGGAAAGACCACGGACGCACGGCTATAAGCCAGTCCTTGAAAGTATGCTTTGCAGTCATGACGCACCTCAACAGTTAATATCCAGCATGGTACTCAACTCCGCCATGGCTTTTCTCGGAGAACGTTTCATATACAGGACCTCATACACCATGTCGGCTATAGGCATGTTCACCTTGTGCTTCAGATTTATATGTCTGATACATTCAGCCGCATAATAACCTTCGGCCACCATGGTCATCTCGTTCAGAGCGCTTTTCACGGTACAGCCGTGCCCTATCAGAAGCCCGAGCCTGCGGTTCCTGCTATAGGACGAATAGCATGTCACCAGAAGGTCGCCAAGATAAGCCGAATTGAAAGTGTTTCTGGAATCGGGATAGCTTTCCTCGATGAACCGCGTCATCTCGTTCGCGCAGTTTGACACGAGGACCGCTATGAAATTGTCCCCGTAACCGAGTCCTTTGGCCAGACCGGCAGACAAGGCATATATATTCTTGAGAATCGACGCATACTCGACGCCGTACAGATCGCTCGAATAACTGACATGGACATACTTGCCGGCCAGTTTCTTTCCCACGGCCATGGCATTCGCCTCATCCGCGCTCGCCAATGTCAGGAACGACAGTTTCCCTCTGGACACCTCTTCCGCATGAGTAGGGCCGGCTATAATCCCCATCTGCCTGAAACTCAGACCATACTGATCATGAAGATACTCCGCTACAGTCTGCCATGACCCCGGGATTATACCCTTTATCGCCGATATCACAAACTTGTTTTCCAGAGATACCGTCAACGGAGCGAGAAAATCCTTCAGGAAGGCTGACGGTACAGAAATTATCACCACATCCGCATTTTCCACTACATGATTGATGTCGTCGGACGGATGGATATATGCCTTCTCGAACTCTAATTCAGCCAGATACTTCGGATTTCTCCCTTCATTCACAAGCCCTTCCAGAACCTCCGGATTCCGCACATACCACTCCACCACCGCCTTGTTGTTCCGCGTCAGCATACCTACGATAGCTGTCGCCCAGCTGCCATATCCTATAACGGCATACCTCGCATCATTTCCAATTTGAACTTCCATGAGTCGTCATTTTGTCCGTCCGGGGAGAAAACGGAAAATTTTTCCAAAGATAAGAATTTTTTGGATTAAGAACGAGACTGAAACGGCATCCTGGCCCGGAGACCTTCCAACACCGTCATATCGGGAACCAGACAAAGACAGCCGCATCCCACAACGCATGGGAAATGACCAGAGCCATGAACTTCCTCGGGAAAAGCCTGTAGAAAAGACCCCAGACGGCACCGGCCACCAGAGCAGCCATCACCAGCATGAAATTTCCGGATGGCACATGCACGCCTGCATATGCCAATGTTGCCGCCACATACCCCAAATTCTTCCCTATCCTGTCGGACAATGAACGCTGTACATACCCCCTCCAGAATATCTCTTCCGCAGGACCTATGAGAAAAACGAGCAGGAATGAAAGCAGGACAGGAGAAATGCCTGACCTTATCCCGTAAATCATGTCCACTTGCGGCCGGGCGAAGTCGAAAAGCCACGAAGCCGCCTTGTCGCCGATCCAGAAGACGCACCACAGCCCCACGGCAAGACCGATACCTGCCGCCACTGTCTTCCATCCGGACATCAGGTCCTTCCACCATTTGATTTCCGAAAAGAACGTCAGAGTGACGAGAACAACGGCAGAAATGCACATCATCCCCCAGAAATTCACATAAGGCGCAGTGGCCGGACAGAACATGAGAGTCCAGAGGCCTGCGGCAATGATGACCGACACCGCCAGAAAAACCATGCTGTTTTTCATAAAGTTTCCGTTATACCGCCGGCCTGCCGACAATGAAGACGGAACCGGCTTATTTTGACTTTAAGGAAATTTTTCCGAAATTTAAGGATTATTTGTTCATTACAAGCAACAATTGACATGAATATAAGACGAGCCAGACAGGAAGACATCCCCAGAATAATGGACCTGCTCCTGCAGGTATGCATGATCCACCATCAGGGCCGCCCGGATCTGTTCAAGCCGATGAGCCGGAAATATACGGCGGAACAGCTGGCCGGAATAATCGCGGACGACAAGCGGCCTGTATTCGTGGCTGCCGACAGCAGCGGAAAAGTCCAGGGATATGCTTTCTGCGTATTCGTCAGCCATGCCGGAGACAATATGCTTACTGACATCAGGACATTATATATAGATGACCTGTGCGTGGATGAAAACATGAGGGGAAAGCATATCGGGAAAGCCCTTTTCGGGGCGGTAAAGGATTATGCCCGGGAAAACGGATGCTATAACCTCACCCTGAATGTCTGGAGCTGCAACACCCCGGCCATGAAATTCTACGAAAGCTGCGGACTGAAGCCGCAGAAGACCGGGATGGAAACCATACTTTAGGCGCACATCCGCACCTGCGTCAGGAATATTGCACACCATATCATTCAGATAAGATGGAAAAACTGAACATAGCCATGCTCCAGACCGATATCGTCTGGGCCGATCCGCAAAAAAACAGGGAGAAGGCAGCAGCCCTCATGGACAGCGCGCCTGATGCCTGTCTGTATATATTGCCGGAGATGTTCTCCACGGGATTCTGCACCAGTCCGGATGGCATAGCCGAAGAAGAGCCGTCCGCATCGCTGGAATGGATGAAATCCCAGGCTGCCGCACGGAAAGCCGCCATCGCAGGCAGCATCGCGATGCATACCGGCGGCCTGTTCCGGAACAGGTTCTGCTTCGCACACCCCGACGGCAGGACGGATTTCTATGACAAAAGGCATCTGTTCTCCTATGGACACGAACACAGGGAGTTCACTGCCGGAGACAGCAGGGTGATCACGGTCTTCAACGGCATGAGAATCCTGTTGCAGATATGCTACGACCTGAGATTCCCTGTCTGGTCCAGAAACCGGGAAGACTACGACATGGCAATATATGTAGCGAATTGGCCGACTGCCCGGGCCGATGCCTGGAAAACGCTGTTGAAGGCCAGAGCCATTGAAAACCAGTGCTACGCATGCGGGGTCAACAGGGCGGGAGCCGACCCGTACAACAAATATCCGGGAGCCTCTGCACTGATAGGCCCGGACGGCAGAATTGCCGCGGAATGCGGTGACGCGGCAGACATAGCTGTGACGGCAGAGATAGATATGGAGCTGCTGCGGAAGTTCAGAGGGACATTCCCGGTGCTCAAGGATGCTGACAGGTTCAGCATTTCGGCAGAGGAAGAGAAAACGCCGCGCTGCGCACAAGACTGAAAACGGACTTAAAAGATAATCAAGATGAGGATAGCCAGACTATTGCTGGGAGACGAGGCCATAGCCCTCGGAGCTCTTCATGCCGGACTGAAAGGCGTGTACGCCTACCCCGGCACTCCAAGCACGGAAATAACGGAATTCATCCAGAATGCCTGCGCCAAAGAAGGACATGACATCCACTGCACATGGAGTTCGAACGAGAAAACTGCCATGGAAGCCGCTCTGGGCATGTCGTATGCCGGATGCCGCAGCATGGTATGCATGAAGCACGTGGGAATGAACGTCGCCGCAGACGCTTTCGTAAACTCTGCAATGACCGGCGTGAACGGAGGACTCGTAGTAGTGGCTGCCGATGACCCGTCGATGCATTCTTCACAGAACGAACAGGACTCCAGATTCTACGGCAAATTCGCCATGATACCGATGCTGGAGCCATCCACGCAGCAGGAGGCATACGACATGATGGAATACGCCTTCTGGATGTCGGAAAAAGAACGGCTGCCTGTCCTGATGAGAATAACCACCAGACTGGCCCATTCACGGGCGGCAGTACGCGTGGAAACAGAGCCGGAACCGCACGACCGGCTGGCTCCTGCCCGGGATCCCCGCTCCTGGGTGCTTCTTCCGGCAAACGCCAGACGGAAAAACGATGCCCTGACAACTGCACAGAGCCATCTGCAGGAACTGGCGGCCTCCTCGCCGTTCAACCTGGCCAGTGCCGCAGCCTCCGAAAAAGCCCCGAAAGGGATAATCGCGAGCGGCACGGGCTATAATTATGTCATGGAAAACATCTCCCGGGAAACAGACATTCCGGTGCTCAAGATTTCGCAATATCCGATTCCGGAAGAGGCTGTCAGGACTCTGGCCGCCGCCTGCCGGTCAATACTCGTAGTGGAAGACGGGCAGCCGTTCATCGAAGAACAGGTGCGCGGCATCGTCGGGCCGGATTACGAGGTGGACGGAAGACTGACAGGAAGCCTGCCGCGCACAGGAGAGCTGAATCCCGACCATGTGGCCCGAGCCCTGGGGCGGGAACCGCTCCAGTTCTACGCGAAACCTCAGGGCATAGTTCCGCGTCCTCCGGCCCTGTGTCAGGGGTGCGGACACAGAGATGTGTACATCGCCCTCAACAAAGTTCTGGCATCGTATCCTGACGCACGTGTATTCGCAGACATAGGCTGCTACACATTAGGAGCGCTGCCGCCATTCTGCGCCATAGACACATGCGTGGACATGGGAGCGTCCGTCACCATGGCCAAAGGCGCAGCAGATGCCGGGCTGTTTCCCGCAGTCGCCGTCATAGGCGATTCTACCTTCACCCACAGCGGGATGACAGGATTGCTGGACGCGGTCAACGACCGGTCCAATATCACAGTGGTGATTTCCGACAATCTCACCACAGCGATGACAGGGGGTCAGGATTCGGCAGGAACGAACAAGTTCGAAGCCATATGCATTGCCCTGGGCGTCGAGCCGGGGCACGTAAGGACGGTAGTGCCTCTGCAGAAGAACATGGACGGGATTACAGCTGCCATCAGGGAGGAAATAGAGTATGACGGCGTATCGGTCATCATCCCGCGGAGGGAATGCATGCAGACTCTGGCTCGCAAGAACAGGGAAAACAAGAAAGACAGACAGTGAATTTTAATATGAAAGCGGAATGAAATACGACATAATTCTTTCAGGAGTAGGCGGGCAGGGCATATTGTCCATAGCCACCATAATTGCAGATGCTGCCGTGGCGGCAGGTCTGCAGCTGAAACAGGCGGAAGTACACGGGATGAGCCAGAGGGGCGGAGAGGTGGAGTCGGGCCTGCGGCTTTCGGACTCTGTCATCTTTTCGGATCTGCTGTCATCAGGGTCGGCAGACATGATTCTGTCCATGGAGCCGATGGAAGCCTTGAGGTATCTGCCTTTTCTGGCAAAAGACGGATACATAGTGACCTCTACCGCACCTTTCCGGAATATTCCGGACTATCCCGAAGAGGCTGTAAGGTCGGCATATGAAGTGCTGCCGAACACTGTCGGGATAGACATCGAGGCTCTCGCCAGGGATAATTCGATGCCGCGGTCGGCCAATATGATCCTTCTCGGGGCTGCGGCACGCCATATCGGCATCCTGACTCCGGAACAGCTCAAGGAAAGCATCAGGAGGGTTTTCGGAAGAAAAGGCGCCCAAGTGGTGGAGACCAACCTGCGCGCCTTCGATATCGGAATGGATGCACGGTGATTATTTCGTCCTGACTATTTTGTGAAGCACATTGCCGCTGGCATCGAGCATATACAGATCAAGTTCATGCTTGTCCACGGTGATGAGAGAATATCCCTCTTCCGGACTGCAGAATACAGTACCATCTACCGGCTTGACTTCCCTGCTCAACGAAGCTGAAGAATTCACTACATAGTCGATGTCGCAGCCATCCTTGCGGAAATGCTGGAAATTATGGATATGGCCGCAAAGGTACATATCTACGTTGTCATGTTTCAGCAGGATGGAATTCACCCTGTCCTGCATGTCCAAACGCTCTTTATCGGACTTGTCGGTGTCGGCATAAATCGGATGGTGGCCCACTACCAGCACCCAGTCTTCAGTCGCGTCAGTCAGCACGCTGTCCAGCCATTCGAGCTGAGGCTCTACTTCTGATTTCGAAGCATCCGGATACTTTTCGGTATCTTCCCGATACTTATCGATAAGAGGAGTCGTATCCAGCATCACTATCCTGACGGCAGCGCTGTCTTCCTCCGCAGTGAAGGTATAATATCGGGCAGGCATATCCCATCTCGCGCTGACCTTCGAATAATCTACCGGAGCCTGCGTATTCCCTCTGTATTCGTGGTTCCCGCAAACAGGATACCATGGAATCATCAGGTCAGGATGAGAATAGATCAGTTCGTAATTCGTCATCCAGAGAGGGTCGGATACGCTGCGCACGCCTTCGAAATGATGCACGTCACCGGCAGCCACCACAAATTCAATATCAATCGTCTCTGCCATCTTGCCCATAGTTTCGGCAATGGTCTTCTGCTCGTAATATCCGTTTCTTCCGGAATCGTTTATCAGATAGAAGTTCAGAGGTTTCTCCAATTCTTTCCAGGCCTGCTCAGGACTTGTGCCGAAGGAACAGGATGTCAGTATGGCGGATACCGCCAATGCCGTTGCGAATATTGTCTTTTTCATTCTCTATTTATTATTCTATTGTTCCGGCAGCCGGAACAATAAAATTACAAAATTATTTGGTACCGTAAGCCCCGAAATACGGTTGTACGGCAGGCGAAGTGTAAGTCTTGCCGTTCACTGTAAGGCCTGTTTCTGCGTAGAACGGTTTTCTCGCATCATCAGTCGGAGTATATGCGCCTTCAAGTACAGGAGAACCTGCCTGGACGTGGAAATCCCAGCTGTCGTTCCACTGATAAAGGGAAGGATCTGCATCAAGGCTGTAATTCACGAATTTCGGATCGAGGGATTTTGCTTCAGCTTCAGTCTTCGCTATCTTGCTGTTTACATCCACTTTTTCATTGTCATATTCAGCATGTTTGAAAGCATAGCCTTCGTATGCATACCAAACGCCTGAATACTGTAGAATCTCGCCGTCATCCTCGTATTCTCCTCCGTAATAATGATCCTCGCTTACACTTACCGTACCGGAAGCATAGAAGTTATAGTCGATCATGGAATGTTCCCTGTCATAGCAGTCCTCCTCGGTAGGGGTGCTGTATGCCGGAGTGATAGCGCGGAACTTGCAGTTCACGAGCAGGTTGTTGAACACGCTCACATTGGCCAGCTCCTCCACATAGATACAGCCGCCTTTTTCTCCGTCACGTCTCCAGCCGGAGTTGATGATGGTGTTGTTATAGGCCTGAATGAGTGCCTGATGCCTTATCTCGTCCTGATCCGAGCTGGAAAGCTTGAGACCGTTCGTATTCGGGCTGAACATGATGTTTCCTGCCACATCGACCTTGCAGCCCGACTTCACGTTCACAGCCTCGGCACCGTCATATCCGGTAGCGCTGAAGATATTGTTCGCGATAATGGCATTTCCACCCATCATGTAGATACCGTCTGACCAGCCGTTGCGGATAATGCTGTTCGTGATCACATATTTTCCGTTCACATTGTTGGTGGTGATCTGAGGATAGGCATCGTCTCCTGCAGTGTAATACCCGTTCTCGGCCGCAGGGGAACCTTCCACCACTTCACCTCCAGTGTATTCGATGACGGTATGGTCGATGATCATCTCTTTGCAGGTGGCACCGGCTACAATACCGCCCCACAGAGCTGCGAATGTATTGGCATATTTCCTGTCAGCCTCTGCCACGGTCAGGAGCACAGGCTGGTCCTCCGTACCGAGGCAGTAGAGGTTCCCGTCCACAGTGAATTCGATAGGAACATGATTGATACCGACACCTTCGCTGCTGAAAATCACGGTAACTCCTGGTTCGATGACAAGGCTTTCGCCTTCCGGTACCAGCAGGTGCTTGTCAACATTCACGGTAGTACCGGCCTCCCATACACCTGAAACAGTCTGCACAGTCTCGTCGGTCTGCTGGCCGTCGCCTCCGTTGCCGGTGTTGCTTCCGTTCTCTTTTTCACAGGCTGCAAAGATGAATGCCAATGCAGCCGAAAGCATGATAAAGTTTCTTGTTTTCATAATTGATTGTTTGGTATTATTTTCTATATGTATAAGGTTCAAGTATATAAGGCAGTTTCGCATACCTGGTTTATTTTTCCGTGAATCTGTATCTGACACCGATGGTTATCGCCTGTCCATGCCATTCCCTGCGTTCTATCACCCCACCTCTGTATCTTTCATAGTCCGTCAGTGAGTCTGTCATTACGTTGTCATTGACGAATTTGAGAACCGGAGTATCCAGAAGGTTGGACGCTTTCGCAAATATTGCAAAGCCCGCCTTGAAACTTTTCTCTATGGATGCGTCCAGCTGCATGTAGCCGGCCTCCCAGATATCGTTGTCCAGCCAGTTAGAAATCTCGCTCAGACGACGGCCTGTATATGAACCAGAGACCTGGGCATCCACACCGGCCCTGGTGAACTTGAACAGCAGGGACAGGTTGGCCACATGGGCAGCCTGGCCGTAGAGAGGACGTGTCTGTGAGACATTCCGGACTTCCGTACCTTCCCGCATCCTTTTGTTGGTGGTGATGCTGGAGTTCGTATAGGTATAGTTGGCCTTGATGCCGAACCAGTTGAAATACTTCATCACGTCCACTTCCACTCCGGCGTTAACCGCGTTTCCGAAATTCATCGGAGTGATGAAAGTACCCATGCCCTCCGTAATCAGACCGTATTCTATAGGATTCTGCAGTTTCTTCCAGAAAAGGCCTACCATAAACTGCTCGGAAGACCTAGGGAAAAATTCATAACGAAGGTCGAGATTGTCGGCCACAGTATGCTTCAGGTCAGGGTTTCCCTTTTCGTCATAGTCCTCGTTCAATATGGTATATGGCACTATCTCGAAAAAGCCCGGGCGGTTTATTGAACGGCCGTAGGAAAATCTCAGGTTCGCGTTCCTGTGGATGTTGTATTTGAGATGGACGCTCGGAAGAATGTCCGTATATACCTGATTGCCTTCGGATTCTTCCTTCCTCGGATAGTCGAGAGTATATCCCTGATCCGTATGCTCGGCCCTCACGCCTGCTATGACTTCGAACTTCCGCCAATTGTATTTCGCCATAAGATAGCCTGCGGCAATATTTTCCCATGCCCCGTAATTGAGAGGATCACCGACATTTCCGTATTCTCTCGGGGTAAGTAGAAGCTCGTCGAAATTCGTCCAGTCCTCACCGTAATACTGAGGATCACGTTTTCCGGTAGAGGGATCGCTGGTCGCGGAATCGAACGTGTATTCATTGAAGAAACTGTCACGAACCTTATTCCTGTACATTCCGCCCGCCTTCAGCTGCAGGCTTGACTCGCCGGCAAAATCGAATCTGTATGACAAATTCACATAACCTGCAAAGTCCCTGTCTGAATTGTGTTCCCATCTCTTCTCTGCGGAATCAGTATTGTACAGATGCGGCCTCTGCATATTGACATATATCTTGGCATTGTCCGGCGATGTACTGTATGCTTTCGAAAAGACTCCGGTCCAGTCAAGTTTCAGTCTGTTTCTGTCCAGAAACGAATGCTCTCCTTTCAAAGTGGCATTTATGATATACTGCCTCTCCCACTGCATCTTGACTATCCAGTCCTTGTCGTTCTGTCCGTCACGGACTTCGCTCTTGCGCAGGTCCATATAGCCTCCGTAAAGCATCAGCTTGTGCCTGTCATTGAACTTGTAGTCGAGTTTGGCATGGGCTCCGAGCCTGTTCTGCTCCTCGGAATATGTCCTGTTCTCCGTACCGTCTCCCGTAGAGCCCTGTACGTAATATATGTACGAATCCTTGCCTCTGAAGAGATTCTGGTATGATACGCCCACTATAAGGCCGAGTCTGTTCCCGAAATACCTGTCCCCGAACGAGAAGCCGCCGACGATATCAGGTCTCGGACGGGCCTTGGTCACTCTCAGGTTTTCGTAAGTGAAGTCATCTGCAGTCACTGAATAATCCTTGCTGACATCAGCCCCTATTCTCTCGAAAGGAGACATACGTTGACCGGCCCTGTGGTTGAATGACTGGAAATCACGGTCGAAATACAGGGCACTGTAACCTGTAGCCAGATTAGCGTTGACCTCGAACTTTTCGGGAGCATCCTTCATCACCAGATTCACGGCTCCCCCGATGCCGTCACCCTCCATGTCGGCTGTCAGAGATTTCGTGACTTCCAGCCTGTCAAGCATCTCTGAAGGGAAAATATCGAGCGGGACGAAACGGTTCTTGTTGTCAGGACTCGGTATCTTCACCCCGTTTACCAGAGTGTAGTTATACCTTTTATCCATACCTCTTAATATTGCATACTGCCCCTCCCCGCTGCTGTTACGCTCCACCGTAACACCGGACATCCGTCTTATGGCATTGGCTACCGTCAGATCCGGAGAAAGTTCCATTGCCTTGGCACTCATGACATTGACAACATTCATCGAAGCTCTTTCTATTCCTCTTGCCGAAGCCTCTGTCTTACCCTTGTTGTCAGCAGTGACGATAACCGCATCCAATGCTATGTTGTCCGGCTCCAGACTTACTAAAAGCTTGTCTTCAGATTTCGAATGCGAAAATATTATTTCAGCATCCTTATAACCTATGGACGAGAACAGCAGAGTACATGTCTCGAGTTCGGTATTCAGAATGAAACTGCCGTCCAGTCCGGTAACCGTACCGATATTGGCAAGCTCCTTCAATATCACAGCCGCTCCTATGATTTCCTCCCCTGTGGAGGCGTCAATGATTTTTCCTTTGATTATTGTCTCGGCAGAGACCGGGACAGCGGACAGAAAAAAAGCCGCAAAAAGGAAAAAGTTCATTATTTTTCTCATTCCTTAAAATTTGCGGCAAAAGTACGGCAGCCTTATTTAGTTTTTATTACGGCACTGTTTAGTTTCGGTTTAACGATTGTTTCATTTTTGTTAACGCTTCAGGATGAACCTTGTCCGCAGGCAAACACCTTTCCACAAAGGTGCGGGCCGTAATCTTGTACTGTTCCGGACCCGCCTTATTCGACGGTGACGCTTTTGGCCAGATTCCTCGGCCTGTCGACATCCTTGCCCTTGCAGACTGCAATATGATAGGCGAGAAGCTGCAGCGGGACTGAAACCAGAAGAGGGTCAAGACATTCTACGGTCTCAGGGATTTCTATCACCGTGTCAGCTATGGCACTGACAGTACTGTCACCTTCCGAGACAATCGCTATCACACGGCCTTTCCTGGCCTTGATTTCCTGCACGTTGCTCAGGATTTTCTCATACAGGGCATTGTGCGTAGCGATAATCACCACGGGCATCTCTTCATCTATCAGCGCGATAGGTCCGTGTTTCATCTCGGCTGCAGGATAGCCTTCTGCATGTATGTACGATATTTCTTTCAGTTTCAATGCACCTTCCAGAGCCACCGGATAAGAATAGCCTCTGCCGAGATAAATGAAATTCTTCGCATAAGTGAACATCTTCGCCAGCGAAGCTATCCTGTCATTGGTCCGGAGGACCACCCTCATCTTTTCGGGGATGGTCGCCAGCTCCTCTATCATTTCCGCATAGGTCCTGTCATCGATCGTATTTTTTTCCTTCGCGATGTCGAGGGCCAGCATCGCCAGCACTGTCACCTGGCCGGTAAAAGCCTTCGTGGAGGCGACGCCGATTTCCGGCCCTACATGAATATAGGAACCGGTATCGGTCGCCCTCGGTATGCTTGACCCTACGGCGTTGCATATGCCGTATATGAACGCGCCTTTCGACCTGGCCAGTTCTATGGCCGCCAGAGTATCTGCGGTCTCTCCGCTCTGGGAAATGGCGATGACTACATCGGAACTTCCGACTACCGGGTTCGAATATCTGAATTCCGAAGCATATGCCACTTCGGCAGGAATCCTGCAGAAACTCTCGATCATCTGCTTCCCTATGAGACCGGCATGCCACGATGTCCCGCAGGCTACGATGATGAACCTCTCCGCTGCCAGCAATCTGTCCTTGTGCTCACGCACGGCGGACAATGTCACCGTCTTTCCGGCAACATCGACACGGCCTCTCATGCAATCAGTCAAACACGAGGGCTGCTCGAAAATTTCCTTCAGCATGAAGTGATCGAAACCGTCTTTCCCGGCCTTGCCAAGGTTTTCCGGCACCGTAATGATTTCGTGGCGGCATTCCACATTCGCCAGATTCACGACATGGAGACTGTCTCCGCAGTGCATTTCGGCGATTTCCTCGTCATCCAGATACACGACTTTGTCAGTATATCCTGCTATCGGGCTGATATCGGAGGCGACGAAGAACTCCCCGTCACCTATACCTACTGCCAAAGGACTGCTTTTTCTGGCAGCATACAGTCTGTCAGGGTGTTCCCTGTCAAGCAATGCTATGGCATAGGCTCCTACGACTTCGGACAGCACTTTCTGCAGCACAGTCACCGTATCCGAATCCTGGAGGGATGCCACGTAGTCTGCAAGCTGTACCAGAACCTCCGTATCGGTGGAACTTCTGAAAACATAGCCTTTCTGTTCCAGATTTTTCCTGATGACTGCATAATTTTCTATGATGCCGTTGTGCACTATCGCAAAGCGTCCTGAAGAAGATACATGAGGATGGGCGTTGACTGCAGAGGGTTCGCCGTGGGTAGCCCATCTGGTATGGGCAATACCGATGTGTCCCGAGGTATCTTTCCCGGCCATACTGTTCTCAAGATCGGAGACTCTGCCCTTTTCCTTATAAATATTGAGTCCGCCGTTGTCGGCGATCAGAGCGATGCCGGCACTGTCATAGCCTCTGTACTCAAGCCGTCTGAGACCTTCCGTCAGTATCGGGCATGCTTCCCTGTATCCTATATATCCTGTTATACCACACATAGTTTTCTGAATTTGGAATGTAAAAATAATACAAACACGAATCACATATGCCGATGCCGGGTATTTTTTGATATCGGAATGAACGATTTTTCTTTTTTTAACAAGAATTTCCGTTTTTTAACAATTTGTTAACGGAAATTTTCTTATTTTACAAAATTATAATCAGCACACTTGCATATGGCTACCAAAACCAAGAAAATTCCGTACGTGGAAAGAGACATCAGCTGGCTGTACTTCAACAGAAGAGTACTGCAGGAAGCATGCAGGCAGGATGTTCCGCTGCTGGAAAGACTGTCGTTTCTGGGTATATATTCGAACAATCTGGACGAATTCTTCCGCGTCAGGGTCGCATCCCAGACCAGGATAGCGGAATGGGACGGCAAGCAGGGGGCGAAGGAAGCCGCCAAAGCCAAATCCATCGTCAGGCAGATATCGAAACTGAACGCCAGGTATCAGAAAGAATATGAAGAAGGCGTGCATCAGGTGTACGAAGACCTGCGCAAAGAGAACATCTGCCTCATCTCGGACAAGGATGTGACCGAAGACCAGCTGGAATTCATCCATTCGTACTACTCCGACCATATAGACGGGCTGATAGTGCCTGTCAGATTCGCCTCGGTAAAACATCTGGACTACGAATCCGACCAGAACATATATCATGCTGTCAGAGCCGTCAAGACCACAGCTGCGGGCAACCCTGCGTATGAATATGCGTTCTTCGAACTGCCGGTACAGAATTGCGGACGTTTCGTCAGACTTCCTGACAAGGACGGGAAAAGCTACATCATGTATCTGGACGACGTTGTCAGATGCTCGCTGCCGAAGATATTCGCCGGCTCCGGCTATTCATCATTCGAATCCTATTCATTCAAGTTCACCAGAGATGCCGAAATGGAGATAGATGACGACCAGAGAAGCGGCATCCTGCAGAAAATATCCAAAGGACTCAAGACCAGAAAAAAAGGCGAGGCACTGAGAGTCGTCTACGATGCCAACATGCCTCAGGATCTGCTGAAACGGGTGATCGGGAAACTGGATCTGGGTCTGAGTGACACCGTGATGCAGGGAGGACGATACCAGAACCACAAGGATCTGATGAAATTCCCCGACTGCGGCAGGAAGGATCTGAAATACAGACCGATGCCGCAGATCATCCAGACAGCGTTCCAGGAATCCGGGACCATAATGCAGAAAATCAAGGAACAGGATCGATTCCTTCATGTGCCTTATCACAGTTTCTCGACATTTATAGGACTGCTCCATGAAGCCGCCCTCAACAGCAATGTCAAAAGCATCAAAATCACTCTTTACAGACTGGCAAAGGACTCGAAAGTCATCAAGGCCCTCATCGGTGCAGCCAGAAACGGAAAGAAAGTGACAGCTGTCATCGAACTGCTCGCACGCTTCGATGAGGAATCCAACATGGTATGGGCACAGAAGCTCCAGGATGCCGGAGTGAAGGTCATCTTCGGTGTGGAAGGACTCAAAATCCACTCTAAGGTAGTCCATATCGGAATGAAAAAAGGTCCGGACATAGCCTGTGTCAGCACAGGAAATTTCCATGAAGGGAATGCGAGGACATACACGGACTGCATCATGATGACTGCATCCCAGCGCATCACTTCAGACGTTGACCTGCTGTTCTCCTTCATAGAAAAGCCTTATATTCCAGTCCGTTTCAGAGAACTTCTTGTCTCTCCTAACGGAATGAAAAAGAAATTTCTCAGCCTGATCGATGCCGAAATCAAAAACAGGAAAGCCGGAAAGCCCGCATATATAAAAATAAAGATAAACCACATCACTGACGAGACCATGGTGGCCAAGCTCTATGAAGCCGCCAAAGCCGGCGTGGAAATCGACCTTCTGGTCAGAGGAAACTGTTCCCTGGTCACGAAAAATCTGCCGGAGAACTGCCGCATGAGGGTATCCGCCATCATTGACAGGTATCTGGAACATTCGAGGATATTCGTATTTGCCGGAGGCGGGGTGGAGAAAGTGTATATCGGATCTGCGGACTGGATGCCAAGGAATCTGGACAACAGGATAGAGGTGATCGCCCCGGTTTATGATCCTACGCTGAAACTTGAAATGAAAAGGATAGTGGAGTACGGACTCAGGGATGTACGTCAGGGGCGTCTGGTCGACGGATCCGGTGAGAATCTCCCGTGGACATGCGATGAGCCGCTGGAGACGGGGTCGCAACAGGCGTTGTATGATTATTATAATGAGAACAGGTAACCTGACAATGCCTGCATTAAACAATCATGACTTCAAAGCAAAAATAAAAAGAAAGATATGGAAGAAGAATTCGGAAACTACAGGGAAGATGCAGTGACTTATGCTGCCATAGATATCGGATCCAACGCCGTAAGGCTGCTTGTCAAACAGCTCGACAGCCCGGAAACCCCGCACTTCAGCAAGGTACTTCTGCTTCGTGTACCGCTCCGTCTCGGCTTCGACGTGTTCTCGTCCGGAAGAATCTCGGAAAAGAAGGAAAAGAACATGATAAGGCTGATGAAAGCCTACAAGAACCTGATGAAAATATACGGGGTCTCTGCATACAGGGCCTGCGCCACTTCAGCCATGCGCGATGCGGAAAACGGACCGGAAATCATCAGGACGATTGAAAAGAAAACAGGGATAGCGATAGAGATCATAGACGGGCAGGAAGAAGCGAAGATGATCTACAACAACCACATAGAATACATGAAAGGCAGGAAAGGGAATTTCATGTACGTGGATGTAGGAGGAGGCAGTACGGAAATCAACCTTCTGGCAGACGGAGAACTGGTATGCTCCCGCTCGTACAATATCGGCACCGTCCGTATCCTCAACGATGCTGTGGCCGGAAGTGAGTGGGAAAGACTGTCAAAAGACATGAAGGATCTCGTCTTGTCCTACCCGGGAATAAACATCATCGGTTCGGGCGGAAACATAAACAAGCTCATCAAACTGGTCAAGGGAAGGGACAGCCGCTACTCGCGCATGAGTGTGGCTTCACTGCATGAAATATATGACAAACTGAAAGATCTGACCGTAGAAGAGCGCATGGAGGAATATGCCTTGAAACCGGACAGGGCCGATGTCATCGTGCCCGCAGCGAGGATATTCCTCACCATCGCTGACATAACCGAAGCCGTCTGGATTTATGTCCCTGTCATAGGACTTGCAGACGGCATCATCGACGGACTTTATACCGGAAGAATCAACGGAAGGAAATAAAGCGCACTGTCGTTACAGCGGCTTGGCATAGACCCTGCGTCTCTTGTGTATCTGATTGTCGAAAGTAGTCCACAGAGACTGGACCTTGGTGTTGGTCTCCAGCTCCGGATTGCTCTCGGCATATTTGAATCCGAGTTTCTGAAGCGACGGGATAAGGTCGCAGAACATTATGGAATTCAGACCCTTGCTCCTGTATTCCGGCTTCACTGCCACCAGAAGCAGGTCGAAGGTGTCGGAACGTTTCATATACAGGGCATTCAGCAAGTGCGCCCAGCCGAACGGGAACAGCCGGCCGCGGGACTTCTGGAGTGCGCGGGAAAGGGAAGGCAAAGTGATTCCGCACGCTACCAGCTCCCCGTCCTCATCCTCGATGAAAGAGGTCATCCTCAAGTCGATGAATGAAAGGTACTGCTTCACATACTGGTCCATCTGCCTGTCTGTCAGAAGCGAATAGCCGTACAGATCCTTATAGCACTCGTTAATGAGCCGGAACATCTTGTGCCCGTATTTTTCCTTGCGGATATCGGACATGGTAAGTTTCCTGATTTTCAGCCTGTTCTTCTCCAGAACAAGCTGCCCCATCTTGGCATATCTTTCAGGCAAGGTTTCCGGCACCTTTATGAAATATTCGACCCAATCCACCTCTTTCGTGAAACCTAATTTCTCGAAGAATGCGGGATAATACTCGTAATTGTAAATGGAAATCATCGTTCCCAGCCTGTCGAAGCCCTCTACCAGCATACCTTCCGGATCGAAATCGGTAAAGCCGAGAGGACCGGCTATATCAGTCATGCCTCTCTCGCGGCCCCACACCGACACCGCTTCGACAAGCGCCTTGAGCACATCTATATCTTCTATGAAATCGACCCAACCGAATCGCACCTGACGGACATTCCAGGCAGCATTGGCCTTATGGTTTATGATGGCAGCCACTCTTCCGGCCACCTTTCCGTCCTTATATGCCAGAAAATATTCAGCCTCGCAGAACTCGAAGGCGTGATTCCTGTTCCTGTCCAGCGTAGCGGCGTCATCGGATACAAGATTCGGCACATAATACGGATGTCCCTTATACAGTCTGTTCGCAAAATTTATGAAAGTGCGCATCTCTCCTTTGGACGACACTTTCTTCACTTGAATTGGCATGGTTTAGGTTTTGGTTTGGTTTAATCAGGTTTCAATACATTTTGCGAAGATAATGCATCCGTCTTATTTCACCAAAAAATTTTTCTCAAGAGGCCTTTGAAGGCATTTGGAGGGCATTCAATGGCATTCACATGCTTCGCAACGGCTGTTCTTTTCCTCGCATTCTATAGTGCAGTGGCAGACTCCGGCACTCCGGAACACCGACCGGGCTTCGGATTTTACGGCTTCCATCCGGCTGACATCTTCCAGCACCAGATGGACTGTAGCCGCATTTTCCGTCGTGCTCATGGGCCATACATGAAGATGATGCCATTCCACGACACCGTCCAGCCCCGACAGCCCCTTCTCTATCATGGAAATATCCGCTGATTCAGGCACAGCGTCGATTGACAGGAACAAGCTCTCTTTCAGCATATTGAAGGTCGAAATCAGGATGATTGCCGCTATAAGCAGACTCACGGCCGCATCTATCCAAAGGATTCCAGTCGCATTTATGACAATCCCCGATATCACTACTCCGGCCGAGACCAAAGTATCCATAGCCATGTGCAGGAAGGCTCCCTTGACATTCATATCCTTCTTCTGATCCCTCATCAGCAGCCACGCGGTAAAGCCGTTGATTATTATGCCTGCTCCTGCCGTCCACGAAATGGCGGCTCCCGACACTTCCTGAGGATGATCCAGCCTCGCGATGCTTTCGGCTATGATTGCACCTACCGCCACCAGCAATATGACGGAATTAAGGAGAGAAGCCATGACAGTCAGTTTCCTGTACCCGTATGTGAATTTCCTTCCCGGCTTCACCATGGCCATTCTTATGGCAAGCAGGGCTATGAGCAGGCTGAAGACATCGCCGAGGTTGTGTCCGGCATCGGACAAGAGTCCTACTGAACCTGAAACGAAGCCCACACAGGCCTCGATGACTACAAAAAGCAGGTTCAGCACAATGCATAAGATGAAAATGCCGCTGACCGATTGCGGGATGTGATGATGATGGTGTCCGTTCCGGACAATGTTTCCGTTTTCCATATTATTCATAATCGCCGGTATTGCACTTCCTCCGGAGACACTGCAAAATTATGGATTAAAAACGGCAAATTAGTTGTAAATTTGCGGCTGCGCCGGAATATTGCCGAAGGCATCATTTGCATTGCCCGAGGGCAATACGGGAATATTGCCGGAGGCACCCCAATGAAACCGTTGTCTTATGGAAATCAGAGTAAAGGACGAAGCTCCGCTTTTAGAGTATCTCTACACTGCACTTGCACCGAAAAGCAGGACTGCCGTAAAGGCGTTGCTGACGCATTCGCGCATCTCGGTGAACGGTCAGGTCATCACCGCTTATGACCATGTGCTTCATCCGGGGGACAGGATAGATGTGAACGCGAACAGGAAGGCCTCTTTCGAAGACAGGAACCTGAAAATAGTCTACGAGGACGAATGGCTTATAGTCGCCGACAAGAAGAACGGGCTGCCGACCATATCTACAGGAAGGGAAAATGAGGTCACGGCATATTCGACACTGTTTTCCTACATGGAATCGAAAGTACGCGGCGGGCGCATTTTCATAGTCCACAGGCTCGACAGGGACACTTCCGGTCTGCTTGTCTTCGCCAAGGACGAACATACCAAAAGGCTGCTTCAGGAAAACTGGAATCAGAATGTGGTGGAACGGAAGTACTTAGGCGTATGCGAGGGCAATTTCACCCGCGACAGGGGCAGTATAGTTTCCTGGCTGAAGGAAAATCCAAAATCGCTGAAGATGAGTTCATCTGCGGTGGACAACGGAGGGCAGAGGGCTGTCACACATTACCGGGTCATCGAGCAGAAAAAGGGATTCGCCCTGCTGGAAATCGAGCTTGAGACAGGCAGGAAAAACCAGATACGCGTACAGTTGTCCTCCATCGGCCATCCCATAGCCGGAGACAGGAAATACGGGGCCTCGGCGAATCCGTTCGGGCGGCTGGCTCTCCATGCAGCCACTCTGGCTTTCAGGCATCCCCATACGGGAAAAATGCTGACCTTTACTTCTCCCCTGCCGTTCAGGCTGTAATGTTGTTACAGGATATAGCCTGCCGAATGGATGCGGGCCATATCTTTTCCGATATCCGCCCCTGCCGTGGTAAGCATGTCTCCCATGATAGAAGCATTGATGCCGATACGGTAAGCCTCCAGAGTGGTCTTGTCGGAAAGCCGTGCCCTGCCGCCTGCAAAACGCAAGGCCGCATCAGGAAGAATAAAGCGGAATATCGCTATGGTGCGGAGAATCTCCTTTTCCGGGAGAAGAGGGACATTTTCGAGAGGCGTGCCGGGAATCGGAGACAATATGTTCACTGGCACTGACTTGACACCGAGCGACCGCAGGGCGAAAGCAAGTCCTATGCGCTGGATGATGGTCTCCCCCATGCCTATGATGCCTCCGGAACATATCTCCATGCCGGCATTCCGGGCGGCTTCCAGAGTAGAGACCTTTTCGGACTGCGTATGAGTGGTACAATAGTCCCCGAAACATGAAGGTGAGGCTTCCAGATTGCAATGATACCGGGAAATGCCGGCCTCACGGAAAGCCTTCAGATCTTCTTCATCGAGAAGACCGGCCGAAAGACAGAGTTTCATACCGGTTTTTGCAGCCACTTCCCGGACAGAGGAACACAGTGCGCTGACTTCATCCGGCTTGAGGCGTCTTCCGCTCGTCACTATGGAAAAGCGGCCGATGCCATGGCTGCGGCTCAGGGCGGCAGCCTCGACGAGACGGGCCGTAGACACCAGAGGGTATTCAGCGATATGTGAGTGATAATGTGCGGATTGGGCGCACCACTTGCAGTCCTCCGGACAGCGGCCGGACTTTCCGTTTATTATGGAGCAAGTGTCGAATTTACGGGAGGCGCATGAACGGGTAATCATGGCCGCTCCATCGTACAGGGGTTCATCCGAGGCTGACGAAAGGGCGGCTGCCTCCGCTTCGGAAACGCCTTCGCATGTGGCGGAAACCCTTTCCGCGAGCTGTCTTACATACGAATCAGGAACAGGCTGTCCGGAAGGAACAGTGCCTGAGGGGTTTTCCAGAAGACTTCTGTTCATCTTTTTCACTGTCAATAGAATTTCAGAACATCGTCAGTTTGCCTGCGAAGCGGCTTTTCCGGAGTCACCGCCCTTTCGCCCAAGGCGATGACAGAGAGGATTTCCTCGTTTTCAGGGATTTCCAGAAGTTCCCTGATGAGGGCGGCATCCCTGATGCCCATGACGAGGGAGTCTATGCCGGCTTCAGCGGCTTTCAGCAGGAAAATGGAGTTCTGGAGACCTGCATCATAAATTCCCCAGCCGTTTCCAAGTTCATTGTCCGGCGTGCCGTCCTTCCGGTATCCTGAAATGTCTTTCACGAATGCGGTCACTACGAGAGCCTGGACATTCGCGGTATTCCGGAAATTCCATGACCCGAAACATTTTTCCCTGATTTTCTGTATCATATCCTGAGACAGGACAGCATGATAGCGTGCCGTCTGGGTATTTTTCCACGATGGCGCTTCCAGAGCTGCCGTCACGAAGTCCTTCACCATATCCGCAGTAAGTCTTCCGCCTTCGGCGTATTCCCTGATGCTTCTTCTCTTTTCCAGAATCTCTTTCAGTTCCATAAATTCATATATTGATTATGTTCTCAAATTGTCGCCGAACATTTATATTGAGGGAGGTATTTTTCGGGACTGTTTTTTCTGTCCTTCCTCCCAGCGTCCAAATAAAATTGTCGCAGGACATTATTGCATTGAGGGAGGTATTTTTTCGGGACTGTTTTTTCTGTCCTTCCTCCCAGCGTCCAAATAAAATTGCCGCAGGACATTATTGCATTGAGGGAGGTATTTTTCGGGACTGTTTTTTCTGTCCCGAAAAATACCTCCCTCAATAATTATAAAAAATAAATCCGAGGCAATTAAATAGCCTTACCGTCAGACCCGAGCACATTAATGATCTTATGCTCATAAAGCTTCTTCATCTCGTCACGTGCAGGACCGAGATACTTGCGCGGGTCGAACTCTGCCGGCTTCTCGGCGAAGACCTTGCGGATAGCCGCAGTCATGGCCAGACGTGAGTCGGAGTCGATGTTGATCTTGCAGACAGCAGACTTGGCGGCCTTGCGGAGCTCCTCTTCAGGAATACCGATAGCAGCCTCGAGGTTTCCGCCGAACTTGTTGATCATATCCACATATTCCTGAGGAACTGAAGATGAACCGTGAAGAACGATAGGGAATCCCGGAAGTTCCTTCATCACGCCGTCGAGGACATCGAAAGCAAGTGGCGGAGGGACAAGGCGGCCGGTCTTAGGATCGAGTGTACACTGCTCCGGCTTGAACTTGTAGGCGCCGTGCGAAGTACCGATGGAGATGGCGAGAGAATCGCAGCCTGTCTTCGAAGTGAAGTCCACCACTTCCTCCGGCCTTGTGTAAGTATGATGTTCTGCCTGAACCTCATCCTCCACACCTGCCAGTACACCGAGTTCTCCCTCGACTGTCACATCGAACTGATGGGCATATTCCACTACCTTTTTCGTCAGAGCCACATTCTCATCGTATGGAAGGTGAGAACCGTCTATCATCACTGATGAGAATCCCATGTCCACGCAGCTCTTGCAGAGCTCGAATGAATCGCCGTGGTCGAGGTGGAGGACGATCTGAGGATTTTCCCAGCCGAGTTCCTTTGCATATTCTACTGCACCCTCTGCCATGTAGCGGAGAAGTGTCTGGTTAGCATAATTGCGCGCTCCCTTTGAAACCTGAAGAATCACAGGTGACTTGGTAGCTGCAGCAGCCTGGATGATAGCCTGAAGCTGCTCCATGTTGTTGAAATTGAAGGCAGGGATAGCATAACCCCCGTTGATGGCTTTGGCGAACATCTCTTTGGTGTTCACCAGACCGAGTGATTTGTAAGATACCATAACCTTAATATTAATACAATGATTTCATATCCTCAATGAATCCGGAATGTGCCAGGTACGGCAATATTTTCCCAGACCCAAATCCTTGCAAAATTAATTATTTTTCGGAATAATCGAAACAGAAAAAACTATTTCTCATAAACGGGGAAAATGATTTGCATAATTGTCTTACCTTTGCGGACAAATCAAAGCAAGAGTCTATGCAGAACAAGGTCATAATATTTTCAGCCCCGTCGGGATCAGGAAAAAGCACTATCGTAAATCATATCCTGAGCCTGTATCCAGAACTGGAATTTTCCATATCCGCCACCTCTCGTGCCCCGAGGGGCAATGAGCAGAACGGCAGGGAATACTGGTTCTATTCGGAAGAGGAATTCAGGAAGATGATTGCCGAAGGCAAATTCGTGGAGTACGAGGAAGTGTACTCCGGCTCATTCTACGGGACGCTGAAATCCGAACTGGACCGTATCTGGGGAAAAGGGCATGTCATCATTTTCGACGTGGATGTAAAAGGAGGCGTCAATCTGAAGAAATATTTCAGGGAGCAGGCCCTTTCAGTCTTCATTCAGGCTCCGTCAGTCTCATGCCTGCGCGAACGTCTCCTGCACAGAGGCACAGACAGTATGGAAGCCATAGACAAAAGGGTGGCAAAGGCTGCTGAAGAAATAGAATTCGCCCGGGGAAAATTCGATTTCATCCTTGTCAACGAGGAGCTCGGGAAAGCTTTCGACGAAGCGGACAAGATTGTGGGCGACTTCATCCGCAAGGATATCAGGCCGGACGGGAAATGACATACGGAAAGCGACCGATGAAAATAGCCGTTTATACAGGGACATTCAATCCGCTTCATATCGGGCATCTGGCCATCATGGAATACCTGACATGCAGGCAGGATTTCGACATGGTATATCTGATAGTGTCCCCGCAAAGCCCTTTCAAAGGCTACATGAAAGCCGAAACCGGAGAAGAACGGTTCAGGAACGCAGTCGCCGCATTGGCCAGACATCCCGGGCTGAAAGTCATGGCCGACGATATCGAGCTGCATCTTCCCGCCCCGCAATACACAATCAGGACACTCGACGCCCTGAAGGCAAGGGAACCGGAAAACGACTTCACCCTGATCATAGGAGCCGACAACCTGAAGGATATCTGCAAATGGAAAGACTACAGGAAAATCCTTTGCCGCTACGGTGTGGCAGTCTACCCCAGAAAAGGATATGACATGAAGTCAGTCCGGGACGGGCTGCTGAAGGAATGCCGGACGGATCCGGACGGGAGCGGAAGCTGTACCGGGGAAAAATACAGGATATTGCTTATGGAAGATGCCCCGACGGTGGATATTTCTTCCACGCAGATCAGGGAAGGAATTGCCGCAGGCATTGACATGTCATCGTATATGATGTAACTGCATATGAATATAGAGATTGAAAGAAAATTCCTTGTGAAGGACGGGTCCTACAAGGCTATGGCTGCGGAGAGCCACAGGCTCACGCAAGGATACATCTGCAAGGAAAACGGCAGGACTGTCAGAGTGCGCCTGTGGGATAACAAGGGTATTCTGACGATAAAGGGAGCCGGGAGCGCAAGCGGGATGAGCCGGTACGAATGGGAAAAGGAAATCTCAGGAGAAGACGCCCGCGACCTTTTCCTTCTGTGCCGCAGCGGAATCATCGACAAGACAAGGTACATAGTCCCCGTAGACGGAAAGATTTTCGAAGTCGATGAATTTCATGGGGAAAACGACGGTCTTGTCATGGCCGAGATAGAACTGGCTTCGGAAAACGAGAACTTTACCGCACCTTCGTGGCTCGGAAAGGAAGTCACCGGAGACAGCAGATACTATAATTCAATGCTTTCGGTCCACCCGTATTCGGAATGGGGCAACAAGGCAGTCAATACGTCAGAGCCGCATCAGGAGGAATGAGCCTGTCCCACGAATGCGGCAACGGCGCCTCTATCGTCATTTCTTCCTTCCGCACCGGATGCACGAAATTCACCCTGCGCGAATGCAGGTTGATGCAGCCGTCAGGATTCGAACGCGGAGCGCCGTACTTCAGGTCGCCCTTTATGACACAGCCCATATCCGAAAGCTGACAGCGGATCTGATGATGCCTGCCTGTCAGCAGTTTCACTTCCAGCAGCCAATACCTGTCAGTCCGACACAGGAGCCTGTACTCCAGTTCCGCCAGTCTGGCATCTTTTCTCAGGGCTCCGGGTCTGCACATGTAGGACTTGTTCTTTGCCTCGTTCCTCCAAATATAGCCGGAAAGCTTTCCTTCAGGCTGCGGAGGTTCCGCACATACCAAAGCCCAATAATATTTATGTATGGCTCCTTCCCGGAACATTTCATTCAGACGGGCCAGAGCCTTCGAAGTCCTGGCAAGCATGGTGATTCCGCTTACAGGCCTGTCCAGACGATGAGGCACGCCTACAAAGACACTGCCCGGCTTGGAGTCACGCATGGCAATGAAGGCCTTGTAAAGATCTGTCAGAGTCTCGTCGCTGGTCTTGTCAGCCTGCACTATCTCCCCCGCCCTCTTGTTCACCACAAGCAGATGGTTGTCTTCGTACAAAATGCGCCCTGCGGCGTCCCTGTATTCCTCGTCTGACAATGTTCTGTATAGCATCGCTGGTTTTTCGGCAAAGATAGGAAGAAGGAGGATGCGATGCAAACAAGTTTGCGATTCCTTTCCGGACTGACATTTTGTCAGATTTTCCGGTTTCCCGAGGATTGGCACAGGTTTCGATATTCGGGAGTCGTCCTCCTGAACGGACAAGGGGTCCGGAAGGTCGGCAGACAGATTATCATAAGAACATTGTCCGAAGGTCATCAGGATTGTCCGGAGGACAAAAAAGGAAAATAATTAAAAAGGAGAAACGATATTATGGGAAAAATCATCGGTATTGACTTGGGTACCACCAATTCTTGCGTGGCAGTCATGGAAGGCAACGAGCCTACCGTTATCATCAACAATGAGGGTCAGAGGACTACCCCTTCAGTGGTCGCATTTACGGACGGCGGCGAAAGGAAAATCGGCAACCCGGCCAAAAGGCAGGCCATTACCAACCCTCACAAGACAGTGTTTTCCATCAAAAGGTTCATGGGCGAGACTTACGACCAGGTGAACAAGGAGGTGGAGAGAGTACCTTACAAAGTGGTCCGCGGCGACAACAACACCCCGAGGGTGGAGATCGACGGAAGATTATACACTCCGCAGGAGATTTCAGCGATGATTCTCCAGAAGATGAAGAAGACCGCAGAAGAATACCTGAGGCAGGATGTAACGGAAGCCGTCATCACTGTACCTGCATATTTCTCTGATTCACAGAGGCAGGCTACAAAGGAAGCCGGAAAGATCGCCGGACTGGATGTAAAACGTATCATCAACGAACCTACGGCAGCCGCTCTGGCATACGGGCTTGACAAGAAAAACAAGGATATGAAGATCGCAGTGTACGACCTCGGAGGCGGTACATTCGATATATCCATCATGGAACTCGGCGACGGCGTATTCGAAGTGAAGTCCACCAACGGCGACACACACCTTGGAGGTGACGATTTCGACCAGGTGATCATAGACTGGCTTGCATCAGAGTTTGCGGCCGAAAACGGCGGCATAGACCTGAAGAAAGACCCTATGGCGCTTCAGAGGCTGAAAGAGGCCGCCGAAAAGGCGAAGATAGAGCTTTCCAGCCAGACCTCGACAGAGATCAACCTGCCTTATATCATGCCGGTAGACGGTATTCCTAAGCATCTGGTAAAGACCCTGACGAGAGCCAAGTTCGAGCAGCTCGCCGATGACCTCATCCAGAGGACCATCGAGCCATGCCGCAAGGCATTGTCAGACGCAGGATATACTGCATCGGATATAGATGAAGTCCTGCTGGTGGGCGGTTCGACACGTATTCCTGCCATTCAGGCCATCGTGGAGAAATTCTTCGGCAAGGCTCCCAACAAGAGCGTAAACCCTGACGAAGTGGTAGCCATAGGTGCAGCCATTCAGGGCGGTGTGCTGGCCGGCGATGTGAAGGACGTGCTTCTTCTGGATGTCACCCCGCTTTCACTCGGTATCGAGACTCTGGGCGGCGTAATGACCAAACTGATCGAATCCAACACGACCATACCTACCAGAAAGTCACAGGTATTCTCGACTGCGGCCGATAACCAGCCGTCTGTAGAAATACATGTTCTTCAGGGGGAAAGGCCTATGGCCAAGGACAACAAGGAAATCGGAAGATTCCATCTGGACGGCATAGCTCCGGCGCCTAGAGGTGTCCCTCAGATCGAAGTTACATTCGATATCGACGCAAACGGCATCCTGAACGTATCGGCAAAGGACAAAGCTACAGGCAAGGAGCAGAACATCAGGATCGAGGCTTCTTCAGGATTGAGCGAAGAGGAAATCAAAAGGATGCGTGACGAGGCCAAGGCCAATGAGGCTGCCGACAATGCCGAGAAGGAAAGAGTCGACAAAATCAACAATGCCGATGCCATGTGCTTCCAGACTGAAAAGAATCTGAAAGAATACGGAGACAAGATTCCTTCCGACAAGAAAGGCGCAATCGAATCCGCATTGAACAGTCTGAAAGAAGCTGTCAAGAACCAGAACATAGCAGATATCGACAAGTACAACAGCGAACTCGAGTCTGCATGGCACGCAGCTTCCGAGGATATGGCCAA
The DNA here is from genome assembly GCA_944323845.1 of uncultured Bacteroidales bacterium. Taxonomy (GTDB): domain Bacteria; phylum Bacteroidota; class Bacteroidia; order Bacteroidales; family UBA932; genus Cryptobacteroides. The sequence continues at coordinate 355,894 of CALUUA010000001.1, read as the reverse complement.
GGCTGCCGGCGCACAGCAGGGCGGACCTCAGGGACCATTCCAGGGAGGGCCGCAGGGACCTCAGAACGGACCTGACAATCAGGGACCTGACGAGCAGTAAAAATTAATTAGAGACCGGTTCGATTCGAACCGGTCTTTTTTTGTCTTTATTTAAAACATTCAGGCTTATCCAGTCTTCATTTCAGGACGAAATCTGAAACGCTTTTAAGACCTGTCATTCCGTAATACGCCCCCTCGATGTCTCCGTTAAGGCAGACAAGCCTGCCAAGCATATCAGGATGCTCGGCCAGATTCAACGCATCGCGGACTTCTCCTGCCGACAGCTGGACAGCGATACAGTTTTCACGCGAAGAGGAAGCGGACCGTGGCCCGAGAAGGAGGTTCGATGCAGACTTGAAAGGAGGGGCGAAGGAAGCGTTCGCCGAAGTGAGATCTCCGCCTACGATGAATCCCGACACCCAGACATCCTCTCTTCCGATGCTGGCCAAGGCCTGACTGACTGTCAGGGCATTCTCATAAGATGCGCCTTTCGAATCCTCTTCCCCGAGCATAAAGGTCTCGTTAGTCCATACTCTGGATGTATCGAGGTCTATAGTTATCCCCCTGCGTTCAGGAGACAAGGCTGCAGAAACCGACACCTTCAGCGTGAGTATTTCCTGCGAGACAAGCGTGCGTGTCAGCAAGACGGTCTCTTCACCCGAGTCATACAGCACAAGCGACACTGATCCCGGACTGAAATATGCTATCCGTTTTTCAGTATAACCGTACATTATGCGTTTGTCTCCGGCCTTTATGAACAGCACTCCGTCAGGATAAGCGGTCAGGAAATCCGGCGACACGGAAAGCCTGATGCCTGAGTTTATCTGCCGGCAGCCGAGACTGACCGTCATGACGCCTCCGGGAGGGACTACGACACACTGTTCGTCTCCGTACTGCGGACTTGAAAACCGCAGTCCTTCAAAATCCTCCGAGCGCACGAAAATGCCATAGCTGCCGGAGGGTACTTCCAGCTTTTCGGGAAGATCGCAGTAAACCCCGTCGAAAACGACATCTCCGGATTCGCCGCTCACCGTTATAAGGAAATCATTGGTATCCGGCAGTTCTTCCGAGACCTTCGACAACTCTCTGGGATTTCCGTCAAACCGGAATACCAGAACCCCGTCAGACTCCGGCACCCCCGTCACCTTCTTACACGACAGTCCCGGAATCAGCAGGACAGGCAGCAGGACCGCTGCGACAATACAGTTTTCCATTCTTTTCATTTTCCAAACATATTTCCGGCCGCAACATCGCTGCCTGGAGCAAAAGTACTTCAACCCGTCAGGAAAAATATTCAGAAAAAGAAAAAGAGATTGACGGAAAAAGAAAAAAACCGAAGAAAAAGCAAAATAATCAGATCCGGTCAGGAACAGGAAGTTCTCCGACAGGCTTTCCGCGCAAAAGAATCCTTCCGAGCCATATCACAGACTCGGCATATCGTTCAGGATGGGCATCTATGTCGGCAGTGACAGGGAGGATGGACCTCTTGTCGGCATCTGTCCCGGAAATCCTGACAGTCACATGATGCACCCCGAAAGGTACCCCGATGACATCGTGCTGGCCGCGGTAACGGTTGTTGCACCAGCGGTTAAAACGGTTCAGCTCATCCGCCCCTTCGCTGCCGGCCTTCCACCAGCGGAATCCTTCGTCCTGACATGCTTCCAGCTTTACGGGCTTGCCGTCTATCACAATCTCAAGCTGGCCGGCCTCCGGCCCTCCGATATCGAAAAAGCCGAACATGTCGCCTTCGAACGAAAAGCTGAATGAAGACCCTTTCTCTCCGGAGGTCAGTACCGTATCGAACCATCCGGAAAATTTCTTCAGATACGGACAGTCAGCGACCCCAGCCACCCTCCAGCCATCGTCATAGACAGCGATGTCAGCAGGCCGGTACATACATGCATCGTCCCATCTGCTCCCGTACATGGGGGATTCCGGCAAGACATATTCTCCCCCATCCGAAGTTTCCCGGATTTTCAGCAGGGCGCGGGCAATGGCAGCTGCATAGATATCCCCGCCGGAAGCCAGAGGATGGATCCCGTCTCTCGAAAACAGAATCCTGTCCCCGGCTTCCTCCTCCGTTCCTGCCCAGAGCAGCAGGCCTTCCTTCTCCAGCATGGTGGCTTCCATTCCGAGATGTACAGACGGAATATCATAGTATTCAGCCAGAGTCTCCAGAGTCTTTATACCTTCAGGGACATCTCCCCGGCTATAGATTTCAGTCTGACCCGACTTGACGGTATAGAGCAGACATATTCCGACAGAAGGGTCGTGGCATATAGTCTTGCGTATCATGCCCTCCATTCCGGGGGCATAGCCGCCGTTGACGGCAAATTCCATGAAGACCAGATCAGGATCATATCCGAGCACCTGAGAGTCTATCCTGAACGCCCCGAGATCGGTACCTGTCCCGGCGACACCGGCATTGATCCATCTGAAACGGACATGCGGCCATCTCTCTTCCATGAATCTCGAAATCTGCTGACGGTAACAGAAATCCCCCTGCGTGATGCTTCCGCCTATAAAGGCGACCGTCACTTCCCTGTTTTCACGTAGCTTGTCGAAAAAGGTTCCAAGTCCTGCGCGGACAGTGCATTCCCTCCCGTCGCAGAATGTTCCGGGTCCGATAAGATGCACTTCATCGGTTTTTACCGTATAAAGCAGAGGAGATGATTCTCCCTGCGATGCCGCAATGCGTTCTTCATCAGTCATATCCTGTGCATTCAGACTGTCTTCGAAAGACAATACGGACAAGGCTGCGGCAAGCAAGGCAGCCTGTTTCCGTGCCTTGATCACAAGGGACAGACCGACTATGCATATCAGGGCCCCGACTATAACAGGAGCAGCCCAGTCCTGACCGGAAAGGATACCCAGAACCACGATCACAGCTCCTGAAACCGCAAGTGCGGTTCCCAAGACCTTTTTTGTAAAACGGTCGGTCTGACGTGCAGCCTCTTTTTCTTCATCCGACATCTGCACGACACGCTGTTTCCTGACAGAGACATATTCTTCATAACGCGGATCGGACAGGCCCTTGCGCCAGAGCACTATTTCGATGACAGCCAGCATAATCACCGGCACTGCCGCCCCTACCATCATCTCCCATTCACGGTCAAGCGAGAAACCGAAGAGCCATGGGGTCACGAATTTGAAGAAAAGATTGATGGCCAGAGTGGAGAAAGTCACGCCGAGTATGGTCCGGGACGTCTGACGTCCGGAGAAAAGCGACCAGATGACAGGCAGATAAATCGGAACCCCCGTGAGTGCGGCCACGCTTATCACCACATTCACGATTCCGCCCATCGACTTGATGAGAAGGGCCACGACCACTGCAAGCACTCCGAAACAGAGGGTCGAAATCCTCGCCACCTTCATAAGCGTCTTGTCGGAAGAAGACGGGCGCAGCCTCTTGAATATATCATTCGTAAACACCCCTGCCGAAATGTTAAGAGTGGCATTCAGAGAACTCGCTGTAGCGAAAATCATCCCTCCGAGCATGAGGCCGAGCATTCCGGCCGGCATGGCCTCCTTGCACATGAGCAGATAGGCATCCTCGTTTTCAAGGCCTGAAAGCCCCGGATTGAACACCCTGTATATCATAGGAGGCAGCATCCATAGCACAGGACTTATCAGATACAAGGCTCCGAAAAGCCAGCCTACCTTCTTCGAATCCTTCTCCGTCTTCACGGAAGTGTAACGCTGGACATATGCCCAGTTCCCTCCGAGGAAAAACATGTTGTAAATGCAGAACGCAAAGATGAAGCCCGGAGTATATTCGCCTTCGAACAGATGGAAGAAACCTTCCGGCACCCTTTCGAAAAAGGTCTCCACCCCGCCTATCTTCCCGAAAGAAAGCGGTATCACTATGATCAGTGCGGCGAAAAGTATGACGAATTGCAGCACATCTGTCACCACCACTCCGCGCAGGCCTCCGACAGCGACATAGATCATGCTCAATGCGCCGAGTACCAGAATTGATGTAGTCAGAGGGATACCGGCCGCTACCTCGATGATCTTTGCCACCGGATACAGGAAGGAACCGGTCGTGAAAACCGATACGGCCAGAAAGATGTAGGTGTAAGTCTTCTGAGTATTGGTCCCGAAACGTTCGGTAATGTATTCCGCCGCCGTCAGATTATGCGTCCTGTGCCATCTCGGGGCAATCCAGGTGCCTACGGCAAATCCGGCGACAGCCATGGTCAGCTGTATGACAATGGCCACCAGACCATAGGAATAGGCTATGGAACCCCATACCACGAATGTGCCTGCAGAGAAAAAGCCCATGAACAGGGAGAGACCGCTCATGGCCCAGGGTACATCTCCGCCTCCTGCAAAGAAACTCTTCATATCCTTTCCCGTGCGGGAGAATGATATCCCCGTAATCAGGACTCCGGCTGAAAAAAGAATGATAGTTATGAAATCAAGGATTCCCATATGAACTGATATTACAATATTAAAATACCCATAAGTCCCGGACACACATCGCCTTCAGGGCGTGTCAGCACGACAGAAAGCCTCGATGTCCTGACAGGTCCGGCAAATACGGCCGTGACGACCGTCTGATGATTGTCTTCGGCATGCGCCACCTCCCTGCCGTCTTCCGAAAAAATACGGAAGCCGCGATAACAGCACGGCATGACAGATTCATGATGTCCCATCTGTACAGACTCCATGGCATGGTCGGCATCGGTGTCGAAGAAAAGGCGCACGCCCGACAATTCCTGAGGCTCCGGCCATTCCAGCACGACTTCCGGAGACCTGTCATCCACAGCCGGCACCCATGCGTTTGTCCCGATGTACGGACGATAAAAGCAGTTCAGAAGATTCTTCGCTCCGAATCCTTCTATAGCCGGGCCGAATTTCATGGCGATATTCCGGCCTTCAGGACGGCGTTTCGGACACCAGAATTCGAAACTTTCCACACCTATTCCGGGCGGCGGATTCTGGGCGCCGAAATTCGACACGGCCGGATTCATGTAGTTATACACTGAGACCAGACCTGTGACAAGCCTCGATGACAAGGGTATCCTTACCTTCGGATTAGTCATGAAACAGATGAATGCATAACGCGGGGATTCATAGGCGAAGCCGAAATCCAGAAAAATCTCATTGCTTCCTTTTTTCAGGCATATCCTCTGCGTGCTGTCTGTCCTGTCCGGGGTGTAGTTCTCTTTCCTCACGGAACTCCGCAGTCCGACTTCCAGCACGGTATCCTCGTCCGCTTCCACTGTCAGGCTCACAGTAGGCACCCTGTCCTCCACCGGAATCAGCTCGGCAGCCGGATAGTCCAGTCTGAACCATGTGCCGTCCCACGGCAATACGGTCAGTTCCAGTTCCGACGATACCGAAATCCCTGCATTCCTCACAGGATTTCCGATAGCTCCGGCGTCGATTCCGGGAATGAAGTTTCCGTTGCGGACCAGCTCCTGCCGGAGGGATGTAACATTTTCCGGAAGCACCATATCTGCAGGAGAAAGACCCTGATGTATGCAGCGTGCCGCGGCCCTGCCTATCACTTCACCGCCGAGGGCGGCAGTACACATCACTCGTGTAGACCCGTTGGCCACATGGCTGGAGGACATGATCCGTCCCCCTATGAACATGTTGTCCAGGTCAGGGGTGACATAACAGCGGTAGGGTATCTGGTAGACACCCTTGCTGTGCCACTGGTTGCAGGCTTTTCCCGGCGCATAGACTCCGTCCGAAGGGTGAAGGTCTATCGCCCAGCCGCCGTAGGCCACGGCATCGTAATGGTGATGCTGCTCTATAAGATCCTGCTGCGTGATGGTGTAAAGTCCCTTGAACCTGCGGCTCTCCCTTTTCCCGGGGAAGAGGCCGGCCCACTCCAGCGTCCAGGTATCCATCTGAGGGAATTTGCCTGAATTCTTGATGTAGTCCCAGACTCCATAGACGACTTTCCAAAGTTCCAGTTTTATTTTTTCAGTGTCGGTGACGGTATCCAGCCTGCCTCCGTATTCGAGCCACCAGTATTTGCAGCCTTGCTGTCCGGAAACGAAGTATTGCGGATCCTGCAGTTTGGATATGCACTCCCCCGCATTCTTCAGAGCGAAGTCCGGCGGGGTAAATCTTACGGGTCTGCCCGTGTCTTTCGTATAGAAAAGGATGCTGTGGCCGAGGAGCTCTCCGTATGTCTCCTTGTCCGGGGCGAAGGCTTCGCCGTAGACCTGGCTGTCTTCCGCGCCCATGCGGTAGGATGCCCCGGCCAGATAGCCGATGGTGCCGTCGCCGGTGCAGTCTGCGAAAAGGCGTCCGGTGATGCGGTATTCCGTTCCGTTCTGCGGGTTGAAGGCTGTGACGGAGGCGATATTGCGGGCGTCTTTTTTGGAGACTTCATGGATGACTGTGTTCAGAAGGAGGGTGATGTTCTTCTCCGACAGGATCTTGTCTATCAGGACCATGTCGAAAAGGACGGGGTTTCCTTCCTTGTTCCGGAATGTGTTTTCGACGAGGATTTCATCAATGATGCCGCCTTCGCGGGACCATCTGTTATTGTTGCCCATATGGGAGGTGGCGCCGAGGGCCCAGAGGCGGACTTCGCTGGAGGCATTGCCTCCCAGCACGGGGCGGTCCTGTACCAGGACGACCCGCAGACCGTCGCGGGCTGCTGCGATGGCGCAGCAGACGCCGGTCAGTCCGCCCCCGCCCACGACCAGATCCGCATCAAGTCCGACTTTCCTGAAGTCACGCTTCTTCTCAAATCCAGCAGAAATCATAGACTATAAACATTAATGGAAAATAAGTGTACGGTACATGTGCCGGAACAAATCTAAAACTATAATCCCTGCGATACTCCGCAAGGCCGCCGAAAATTTCAAAAAAGCGTTTTGGGAACGGTTGCAAAATTTGCAACCGTTCCCAAAAAACAGTAGAAAACGAAACGCGTTACAGTGACTCCGGATCAGAAGAACCCCGGATATTCAAAGACGCATTAAGCACTACCCTCACGGTCTCGGAGTCGGGAGCCTCCATCTTCGCAAGCAGCAGCCTCGCCGCCGTCTCCCCCATCTCCTCCAGAGGCTGGGCCACGGAAGACAATTCCGGCGACACGACCAATGCCGACTGGGACTCGGAGAATCCCATGACCGCAATCCGGTCAGGAATGACTATACCCGCTTCATGAAGGGCCTTCATGGCTCCCACTGCCAGAGGATCGTTGAAGCAGAACAGGGCATCGGGAACAGTCCCCTTCCCTATCATCTCCGACATGAGCCTGTACCCCTCCTCTCTGGTGATATCCCTCGCCATCACTGCATCCCCGGCCTCCGGTCCCAGATGATGCTTGGCCAAGGCATCGGACCAGCCGCGGAAACGGCTGTTAGACAAGTCGATGTCGAGAGGTCCGCGGAAATGCATGATTCGGGGACGTTCCTGTCCGGCCTTCCTTCTGGTGTAAATCAGGTGCTCCGTAGCGAAAAACGACCATTTATAATCATCTATCGTCACGCTGGATGCATCCACGGAACTGTCAGACCGGTTGAAGAAGACCAGAGGCGTACCCTTGGCAATCAGCGTCCGGTAGTAATCGGAATTTTTCCCGCTGGAAGTGACCGAAATCAATATGCCTTCCACCATACTGTCCTCCATGAGCTGCAGATTCCTTCTTTCAGCCTCCCATGAATTGTCGCACTGGGTGATAAGGACGCTGTATCCTCGACTTTCGAAGACATTCTGTATCTGGATGATGATTCTCGGGAAAAAAGAGTTGATGAATTCAGGCACGACCACGCCTATGATCCGTGTCCGGCTCTTGGTCAGGTTCCTGGCCATGTAATTCGGACGGTAGTGCATGGCGGCAGCCATGTCCAGAACGGCCTGACGGGTCTGTTCCTTGACGCCCGGAGTTCCGGCCAAGGCTCTGGACACTGTAGACTTGGACAGTCCGAGCTTTCTGGCTATGTCTATTATGGTCGGATTGCGGTTCATGTCCCGGAACTGTTAAAGAAAAAATACCTGAGACGGGAATCGGCGGGGAAGACAGCGCAGCTGTATTGTCCCGGCAGGGACACCTGCTTCCGAAAGAGCCTGCGACGATGCGGCATAGGCCTTCTCGGGAGTATTGTTGTTCTCGCTCAGATGGCACAGGAAGATGTTCTTCAGCCCGGGATTGGCCGAAGCTATCCTCTTAAGGGAGGATGCGCATTCGTCGTTGCTCAGATGCCCGTTCCCGCGGACTATCCTCATTTTCAGATCATAGGTGTACGGACCTGCCATGAGCATGTCGATATCATAGTTAGACTCTATGACGAGGGTATCCGCCTCTGCGGCATAAGACATGGCTTCATCCGTCATCCTTCCGATGTCTGTCATGATCACGAACCTGTGCCCTGACATTTCGATGGAATATCCCACTGTCTGGACTGCGTCATGGGGAACCTCGAAAGTCCGGACTTTGATTCCGGTCAGCATGGACGCGGTTTCCGGCAGCGTTATGTCCCGGCAGAGCCCTGAGGTATCCCCTATGGCCCGGTGTCTGGCCAAGGCCCCTGCTATCGTGGACGTGGTGTAGACCGGCTTGTGCAGTTTCTTGCAGAACGAACCGAGCGACCTGACATGATCCAGATGGGTGTGGGTCACAAGTATGCCGCAAACGGAATCCATATCCACGTCATTGGCCTTGAAGACTTTGCTTACAGACCGGAGCGACACGCCGGCATCTATCAGTATCCCGGTATCTTCGGTCCCAAGATAATAGCAGTTTCCGCAGCTGCCGCTCGACAGGCTAAAAAATCTCAACATCCGTCAGCATCCTCCCAATCAGTTATCTTCTTCGCAATATTTGTTAATGACGCTGTATGCCCCGGCCACACCCAATTCCCCCGCACGGGACAGGTCGATACAGCCCTTTTCGCGATCTTTCAGGTATATAAGGACAAGGCCTCTGTTGAAGTATGCATCTCCCATATACGGATACAGGTCGATGGCTTTCGTATAACTGTCTATGGAATTTATATGCTCGGAAGCCAGACAGTAAAGGTTTCCGAGATTGAACCAGAAATACGGCATGTCCCCGACTATATCCACGGCGGCCTTCATGTCCGAAATGGCTTCCGAATAGTCGTACTGATGGGTTATCTGATCACGGACACGGGCTCTGGTGTTTCCGGAATCGTCCATGGTCAGGACCTGCACATTGCTTTCTATAGACGATATGAATTCGATCATCTGCGCCCTCAACACGGCCCTGTTCATATAGTAGAATGACTTGTAATACCGCCCCAGACCGGAATTTCCGGAAGTGTCCAGAGCCCGGTCATAGTAGGAAAGAGCCGAGTTGAACTGTCTGGTACAGGTCTCATATAGCGCCCTGCCGAAGCTGTTCATGGCGCCGGCATCGGCGGTACCGTAGAGCTGCCGCTCCGCCGCGCTTATCAGGGAATCATCCGCATTCAGAGTATCCGAACTGGTCAGAGCCATGCCTACGGGAGCCGCATCAATGAAACTGCGGAGCAGCGGGTTCTCATATCTGCGTTCCAGCGCATACTGGATATCAGGTTTCCGCTCCGCCAGCACGAAGCGGTACAGAGGCTTCAGCCGCACATCGATATCCCGGTGCTGAAGAAGCTCGTCATTGAAATCCTTCTGCGCGAAGTCAGCATCCAGAGCCAGAAGGGCATTGTACTTTCTGGTAGTATCCGCGAAAGAGGCCTCTCCGGACACATTCTTTTTCCTGTATTCCTTCACTTTGGCCTGAGCGGTATCGTAGTCCTTCTTCGAAGAAGCATAGTCCCCGAGAAGGTTTTTCACATACGCCCTGTTCATATAGGCCTTCGCGAAATCGGGATATAGCGCGATGGCCCTGTCATAATCCTCCAGCGCGTCCTGATATCTTCCGAGTTCGATGAAGACGGAAGCGCGGTTGAAATATGCCAGCACATTCTCGGGATTTATGTTCAGCACCCTGTCCATGTCCGCCAACGCCGCTTCATACTCTCCGACCTGTGCGTTTATCAGGCCGCGGTTATAGAGGGTGAGGGCATTCCCCGGCTCGTCTTTCAGCACCCTGTCCAGATCCGCCATCGCGCTGATGTAGTCCTGCATCTCATAATGCATGATAGCGCGGTTGAAATAAGCGAATGTATTGGACGTGTCCAGACTTATGGCCCGGTCCAGATCTGAAATCGCCTGCCCGTACTTGCCCTGCGAGGCATATACCCTGCCCCTTCTCACATAGCCTTCCGGGTCGAACCTGTCCAGCTTGATGGCCTTGTTGTAGTCATCGAGAGCCCTTACGGTATCCTTGAGGAAAAGATAGCACGCCCCCCTGTTCAGATAGGCAGACGGATCTTTCGGCTCCTTGCGGATATAGCGGTTGAAATCATTGACGGCCTTGTCGAACTGCTGGGACAGGAAGTAGGTGACTCCGCGGCTGAAATACAGGCCTGTGAAACCGGGACGAAGTCCGATAGCCTTCTCGAAGTCATTCAGGGCCGCCTCGTAATTTCCGGCCCGGCTGGACGTGATGGCCCTGTAGTGATAGCCGGAAGTGAATACGGGGTTCAGGCGCACGGAAGTATTGAAATCGCTGTGCGCACCCCGCACATCCCCGAGATTGTATTTGGCAATACCCCTGAAGAAGTATGTCATGTAGTTTGTAGAGTCGAGGGAGGCGAGGATATTGAAGTTCTCGATGGCGCTGGCATATTTTCCGTCCATAATTGCCTGCCTTCCTCTGAAGAAGAATACGTTGGTGTCGTACTGCGCCCACGCCTCCATCGCCGGAAGCGCGAAAGACAGCACGAGAGCCATCAATATTTTCCTTGTCGCAGCAGCCACCGCCCAAACCTGTTTCTTGTCCACATTGTCCGGAAAATTTCCGGACAATATCATAATTTTTATAAATTTGCCGGAATTTCCGGTCTGTCGAAGCGACAAAGATAAGCATTTATCATGCCTGTAAAAAAGAAAATGACTAAAAAATATTTCCTCTGCCTCATGCTGGCCTGTATGTTACAGTCAGCTGCGGACATACGTCTTCATGGCCAGAATTTCTGGATAACGAACGATACGGCTGCACATAATCTGGTCTGGGAGGATAAACTGGAACGGCAGGTGGAGTTCCTGACAGACAGCATTTGCGAAGGCAGGGCGGCCGGCACGAGAGGAGGGACGGAAGCCGCTTTCTGGATTATCAGGCAGTTCAGGAAAGCCGGTCTGATGCCGTTCGACAGCACATATGCCAAACATGTGTTCGCAGGTCACGGCATTGTGGGACACAACATAGTGGGGATGATTCCCGGGTCCCGCACCAGACCCTGCGATTCCTATATAATCATAGGGGCGCATTATGACCATTTGGGAATCCTCGGCGGGAAAATGTACCCCGGGGCGGACAACAATGCTTCCGGAGTGGCGGCTCTGCTCAATCTCGCGGACATGTTCTCTGCCATGAAATCGGTAGGCAGGTCATACGGCAGGAGCATAATATTCGTGGCATTCGATGCGAAGGAGATGAACATGGCCGGATCGGCAGGCTTCTGGAAAATGCTGGAAAACGGAGACCTGAAGGATCCGCTGTCGGGTCTGCCTGTCACCCCTGACAAGATATATGCGATGGCCAACATCGAGCAGATAGGAAGTTCGCTGGCGCCTCTGGACTCCGGCAGGAAAGATTATCTTATCGCTCTCGGATGCAATACGCTCCCCTTTTCGGACAGAAAGCTGCTGTCGCAATGCAACCGGTTTTACGGCACGCATCTGGAACTGTCGGAAAGTTATTACGGCAGCGAAAGATTCACGGAGATTTTCTACGGTCTGTCAGACCAGAAGAATTTCTCATCCCACGGCATACCGGCGGTGTTCTTCACTTCGGGCATTACGATGAACACGTTCAAGACCTACGATACTGTACGGACTCTGGATACCGGAGTCTTGAGGAAAAGGATCATTCTGATTTTCCACTGGGTCGAGAAGCTGCTCGGCTGACAGAGGAAAGCAATGTGTTGTATATGCCTATGTACCTGCGGGCCGTCCTTTCCCATGAAAAGCCGAGGGCGTGCTGACGCATCAGTCCGCAGTCCACATTGCCATTGGCAAAGAGTTCCATGCCTCTGCGGAACTGGACTGTCATCGTGTCAGGGTCGAAGTCATGGTCAAAGTAGAAGACATGGTTTCCGCCGATTTCCGGAAGCGATGTCCTGTCCGAAAGGAATATCGGTTTCTGATAATACATCGCCTCGATCACAGGAAGTCCGAAACCTTCGGCTACCGACGGGAAGAGGAAGGCTTCGCAATGCTTGATATACCAGTATTTCACAGCTTCAGTCACTGGGCCGATGATGAAAACCCTGTCTTCCACCCCGTATCTGGCAGCTTCCTCCATGATTTTCTTCTCGTAAGGAGAGCGGTTCCCGGCTATGATCAGAGAATAGTCAGTCCCTTTAAGGAGAGCCGGCAATACATGGAAATTCTTTTTCGGCAGCACGGTACCCACCGAGAAGAGGAACGGACCCGAGGGTCTGGATACTGGAGGGACTATATCCCCGTCAAATTGGTTGAGTCCGTTATACACTACCTCCACAGGCTTTTCCTTGACATCAATATTGTCCATAAGGTCCCTTCTGGTACTTTCGGATATGGTCACGATGTAATCTGCCCTGTCTATCTGCTTCTGCAAGGCTGACAGATATGCCCTGTGCTTGCGCAATGGTTTCTCATACAGGAAATTCAGGTCATGTACGGTGAGCACCTGCATGACGCCTGCTGGAGGGACGTAAGCAGTCTGCTGATGGGATGAATGCCAGATGCGGACGGATTTTCCACAATGCAGGAAATACCTGTCGGAGAATGCGAGTTTCCGATAGGAGACCCCGTCACCCCAGCGCCCTGCTATTCCGGAAGGGACGAACAGGCACAGCGAGTCATTGATCTTGTCTTTCTGCCGGACAAGGCAGGAGGCGACATTGTCACAATAAACATACAGCCCTGTATTGGGGTATTTCATCCTCTCGCAGTCGAATATTACCATAGATAAAGTTTTGATGCGTTACAAAAATATGAAATTATCCGGAATAATTCTCTAATTTTGCTGACCAGTCATCTAAAAACGGAAATCATGGATACAATTCTGATATTGCTTTCAGGTATGGCAGCCGGCGCGGGAATCGGATACCTGCTTGCACGGCTCGGCAGGAAACCTCTGGAAACGGAAGTCAAGGTGCTGTCGGCACAGTTGGCGGAAAAGGACAAGTCCGTCGGCGATGCCTTGGATGCGAAGGACAGAGCCATGAAAGAGGCTCTGGATGCCAAGGAAAAGTCATGCAGGGAAATCCTTGATTCTCAGGAAAAGCGGCATGAAGAGGCTATGAAGGCGCTCCAGACCAGATTCGACGAGACCATGCAGAAGGTTTCCGCCCAGGTCAAATCGGCTACAGATGACATGCTCCGCCAGCGGCAGAAGGAATTCGCGGAGAGCAGCAACGCCAATCTGGGGCAAATCGTCACCCCGCTGAAAGAGACCATCGACAAGATGAAGAAAGCCATGGATGACAGCACCCTGAAACAGACGGAAATGGGAGCCGCGCTCAAGACGACGGCAGAAAACATGATGCGGCAGAGCGAAGCGGCGAAAAAGAGTGCGGACGAACTGGCCAGAGTGTTCAGGCACGGGGCGAAGATGCAGGGAGACTGGGGTGAAAGAGTGCTTGACGAGCTTCTTGAGTCGCAAGGCCTTACCAGAGGGATACACTACGACATCCAGTCCGTCATGAAAGACGCCTCCGGACATGTGATAAAATCAGATTCAGGCAGCATCATGCGTCCGGACGTCATCCTGCATCTGGATACCAGAAGGGATGTCATAATAGACTCCAAGGTGTCTCTGACAGCATTCGCCGACTATGTCAATGCCGAAAACGAGGATGACAGGAAGAGGTTTCTCGCCGCCCACCTCGACAGCATCAGGAAGCATGTAAAGGAATTGTCCGCCAAGGACTACTCATCCTATATCCAGCCGCCGAAAGTCAGAATGGACTATGTGATTATGTTCGTCCCTCATATCGGAGCACTGTGGACAGCCCTGAATGCCGAACCTGACCTGTGGAGGAGGGCCATGGAACAGAATGTCTTCATAGCGGACGAACAGACCCTGTTCGCAGCGCTGCGCATCATAAACCTGACATGGACACAGATAGCCCAGGCGCAGAACCATGAAAAGGTCTATGCTCTCGCAAACGAGATGCTGGACAGAGTAGGGCAATTCATGAAAAAATACGATGCACTCGGCAAGGCCCTCAATTCGGCGGTCGAATCATACGAAGAGGCCGGAAAAAAGCTGTCGCCGAAAGGTCAGAGCATTCTCCAGACCTGCGGCAAGCTGCAGAAACTCGGGGCGCGGCAGAGCGACAGGAATCCGCTGCCGCAGCTGACTGATCTGGATGATATCCCGGGACTGGAATCCGCCCCGTCGCTTCCGTCAGAAGAGCATCAGAAAATATAAGTCTTCCAGAACTCCCTATTTTCTGACAAGTTCCAGAAACCGTCCTGTCCTGCGCCCAGACCGGCCCTCCGCTTTTCTACGCCACAGAAAAAAAGAGTTCCGATATGCCGCACATTTATCAGAACTGCCGAAAATCCTGTTTGCCAGCAGATAGAATATATTTTCCGGAGCCCCGCACTTTCTGACAAGCGTCGTATCGAATATGTCAAAAGAAACCAGTTTCATCGTATTTTCCATCCTGCTTGAATTAACCTTTTGAATGTTTTGCCAGCCTTCTTATCCTGCGTCTCAGCAGTTTCTTCAGATACAGTCCTGCCACCATCTTGCAGAGCGGGTTTCCTGAAATTTTTCCGATGCTTCCGAGATACTCTGCCATATCCCTCCCCGTATACGCCGGATACAGTTTCACCAGCTCCATAAGATATAACTTCAGGTGTCTTCTGCCGCTTAACGGATATCTGGCACCGGCTTGAGAGAAAAATTTCTCGGTCCAGGCGACAAACTCGGAATTGGCTCTGACCATCCTTTCTGCAAGAGCAGTATCCATGGATGAAGAGATATTGATCCCGCTGTCCCTCCATAGCACACGGCTTTCCCCCGGAATGGAACATATGCCCTTCCTTGCCGCGATTGCCATAACTGTTGCATTGTCTGTCCTGAAGGCCAAGTCAAAACTGACAAAGCCTTGATCTTTCAGGGCAGAAGCCCGGAATATGAATTCAGGCATTCTGGCATCGATTTTCCCTGAATAAAGTTTTTTGAAAAAATCTGCCGAGGACAGAAAGTCTGGAAAGTCCGGAGTTTCTTTACGGTGTCTTCCAGATGCATCAATAATGCTGATATTCCAATGATAGACATCATAATCCGGATTATTTTCAAGGCATAGGCGGAACTGCCTCATACAGTCCTTTTCCATGATGTCGTCGTCGGAAAACAGGCATATGAATTTCTCATCCCTTGCAAGGTCCACACACCTGCGCCATTGGGAGACAAGGTCTCTGCCGCCGACATTCTCCCTGAACCTGAAATAGTGCAGATCCAGCCTGTCCTTGAATTCATCCGCTATTGACCGGAGATCTTCCGGACTGCAGTCGTCACCGATATAGACTGTAAATCTAGGGTCTGACTGGCATGCAAGAGAATCCAATGTCTGTCTGAAGAAAACAGACTTATATGCCGGTATCACTATAGCTATACTGTCCCGTCTTTCCATAGGCTTTCAAAATTTCAGCACCTTGACCGCAGAACCTGACGGTACAGATTACAATATGCTTTGGCGGCAGCATCCCAGGAAAACATTTCGGCATGCCTTCTTATGGAATCCGGAGAAACCGCTCCTTCCCGGAACTTTTTCATGCCTTCGGCAAAATCAGCCTGCATAATTTCAGGAGAGGACATGTCACTGAAATAAAAAGCCTTGTCTCCGCCAATCTCAGGGAGGCTCGTTCTGGTAGACAGGAAAACCGGTTTTCCATAATACATCGCCTCAAGGACAGGCAAACCGAAACCTTCTGCCAGCGAAGGAAAGACAAACGCGCTGCAATTCTCAAGATACCAATGCTTTGCCGCTTCATCCACCTCTCCGGCGACATGCACCCTGTCTGAAACACCTGCGGCAGCCGCCTCCTCCAGTATTCTTTTTTCATAGGCCGTCCTGATCCCGGCTATGACAAGCTCATATGAATTTCCTTGCAGCAGCCATGGCAAGACATGGAAATTCTTCTTGGGGAAAAGGGTCCCGACCGTAAACAGGAACTCATGTCCCGGTTTATATGACGGAGGGAGTATCAGTCCGGAATACCGGTTGCAGCCATTGTAAATGACATGGACATTTTTTCCTTCGAGATTCATGAATCTCTCAAGATCCCTTTTAGTATATTCGGAGATGGCTACTACAGCTGACGCCTTGTCTATGGCTTTCTGCACTCTGCGTCTCCTTTTTGCCTGTTCCCTGCCGGTGTCCGTATACATGAAATTCAGGTCATGGACGGTCATTACTGTCGGGACACCCTTAGGCAGAACCTTAGGGAACTGGAATGCCGAGTGCCACAGGCAGCACTCCTTACGGGACATGCGGAGCACATCAAAATATCTGTACATTGACTTATAAACAATGTAGCTGCATCCGTCCCCGAAATATCCCGACTGAGGCTTCCTCACCATAAAGGACATCTCCTGCCCGATATCGGATGCCTCTTTCAGGAGAGACCTTCCGAGATTGGCACAGAAGGAGTTCAGCCCCGTATTTGGGTGTATCATTATTTCACAGTCAAAAACAATCATCCTTGTTCTCACTCAAAGCCTAGTCCGGATATCTATCCGGCAAAGATAGTGAGAAGCCGAGAGCAATGCAAATGTTTTTCATGAATAAAATTTTCCTGAACGGGCATGACTTGGAGGAAAGTATTATAAACTTTATCTTTGCATCCATTATAATCCATAACACAACAGAAGAACACCTATGGCAAGTCTGAGCGTAATAATCCCTGTCCACAACACTTGCGCATACCTTGAGAAATGTCTGGATTCAGTACTGTCCCAGTCTTATGCCGACATGGTACAAGAATGAATTATGTGTATGCCTGCCATCGCTTTTCCGCAGACGGGAGGATATGTCCAGCCACAGCCGGCCTGCCGGAGTCAGATACTTGTCTTTCATGGGAATCCACGGGGCTCCGATATAGTCATAACCCTTCCCTGCCCAGAAATCGAGTTCGTCTGAAAAGACATAGGCGTCAAGCTGGTAAATCAGAATATATCCGAAATCCTGAAACCTCGAATAGAATTCTTCCGAGAGCACGAGTCTGTTATAGTTCATGAGATGGAGATTCATGATAAAAGATTCATCCACCGGCTGACAATTGCCGGCAGTTCCCAATTCCTCGACTTCGCCAAGGCAGACTCAGCCAAGTCACGCATCTTCAAATCCGAACTTGCTGCCTGACAAACGGCAGACGCTATAGAAGATGCAGAGAGAGACTCTATTCCAATCCCACCCCCGTCAGAAATTATAGACCCGACTCCGGCGCTACACGGATATGCTACCGGTATCACGCCGAATCTCTGTGCTTCCAGCAATACCATAGTGAATCCTTCATACTTTGATGCCAGAATCAATATCTTCGCTTTTCTGTAATATTCGGATGGAGTTTGCGTAAAACCTTCCATCTTTATCCTGCGGATATTTTCCCTGCTAATCTTATGTTCTATTTCCGTTCGCAGCGGTCCGTCACCGACAATCAAGAATTTCCAGTCCGGCATTCTGTCCTGCAGGAGCTTCCATGCATCCACTATCAGAGACGGATTCTTCTCATAGGAAAGCCGTCCTACATAAAGAAGTATATTTTCCTTATTATCCAAGACCTTGTCTGCCATCCTCTCTGAATACTCCTGAGAAAGCGGGTTGGGGATGGCGCATATTTTATTCCTGAATTTTTCCGGTATATTATATAACGAACAGAATTCTTCAATATAATCATTGCATAGCAATACGACTTTTGTACCTTTTTCTGCGGCCCTACGGTATCCAGCAATGTATTTTTTCATGAATCTATTATATGAGAAATTCAGCCCGAGATGGCACAACAGGCGGAGTGTCAGTTTTTTAATGGAATTTGCCGCACGCGTGGACCAATAATCCTCTTCCAGATATGACGGCATGGCATGCAGACATGAAATCACTTTAACGTCGGGATTCATACTATCGTTCAATACGATATTTGTAAGAAACGGGTACATTCCCTGATTTATGACATGCGTAATCCCATAGTCCGCAATAATCTTATTATACAAGGCAACGTTCGCTTCCGATATTCTTGATCTGCTTTTTTCCGTAAAATAAAACGTTTTGCGCACATTGCCCGGCAATTCCATGCCGGGCACCTTATCGTATGCCAGAACATATACAGAGTGTTCTGCGCAATACTGTGCGAATCCCCTTATCAGATTTGTCGTAACCGTCTCCACTCCACCCTGTCCGGGATATGTGTTCAATACAAATAGTATTCTGGACATAAATTTATCTGAACATTTTTGCCATACCGGCAAGTCCGATTCAATTCAACGTAGCTTTCGGCAAATATAGTGAGAAACCGAGAGTAATGAAAATGAACTTGTTCAATTTTCATTACCGAGGTGCTACAGTATATGTGGCCGCAGGGGGTTTAGACGGGTCCAGGCTTTCGAAGAAAGACGTTTGAGGGTGGAACACCCTCTTCCATATTTTTTCCTTACGATGAAATTTGCGTATCTTTGCCGGCAGCGGAATAGCTGCCATGAATGATATTCATTTCCGTCCATTGCTGAAACTTTATCCAAATGCCTTTAGTAAGCGTAATAGTACCGGTGCATAATGTCGCGCCATACCTTCAGAAATGTGTTGACTCCATTAAAGCACAAGACCTGACCGATATCGAAATCATACTGTCGGAAAACCTTTCCACCGATGACTCGTGGGATATATGCAGGAAACTCGCGGAGACTGACGACAGGATACGTCTTCTGAGACTGGATGCGGCAGGCCTGTCTCTGGCGAGAAACGCCGGGATAGAAGCTGCATCAGCGGAATACGTATGTTTCATCGACAGCGATGACACTATCGAACCTGACATGCTGTCAGCCATGTATGCCGGCATACAAAAATATGGTGCAGACCTGGCTGTCTGCAATTATGTCATCGACTATCCTGACAGGCCTCCGCAATACAACTATCCGGAAACCGGAGAAACCCGGTTTTACACTTCGGCCGGAATGCTTTCCGAGCTTCTTCAGGAGCATATATGCAGTTCCGCCTGTGTGATGATGTGCAGAAAAAGGCTGTTTGACGACATAAAGTTTCCTGTAGGGAGATATTTTGAAGACCATGCTACCACTTACCGGATAGTGGATGCCGCGACAGGCGGATGCGTCCATATCGCCCGGTCCCTGTACCGTTACATCCAAAGGCCGGCAAGCATCTGCCATAGTCCCGGATTCAGGAAAAAATACGACTTCGCCCTTGCCAGTTTGGAAAGAATCAGATTCATAAACGGATACGGCAGATTCAGTCCAGCCGAAAAGAGACGGATATTCAGATATAACATAAAGACATTCGTCATAAACTTTGTCGGCTGCATAGAATACGCAGACAGCAAGGAAAAGATGGAAAAGGTCGAAGAACTCCGGGCCGCGATACCGTTCTCTCTGGCATTCAAGACCTCGTCATACAAAGAGTTCAGCCGCCTGATGAGAATCAGGTACAATTGGAAGGCTTTCTGCCGGAATCATGGAAGGAATAGTCTGGAATAAACCTGAAACTAACAGTTTACATGCATACATGGCTGCACGCAATGAAGCAATAATCAACCTCCGGGTTCTTGCCGTCCTTATAGTCGTCATCGGACATTGCATCATAATTTTCGATCCGGCATGGAGCAGGCCGATGGGATATGAGAGTCTGTATCCTTCAGGATTTCTGGTATCTGTCAAGAGACTGATCAACCTGTTCCAGATGGAGCTCTTCTTTTCCATTTCCGGATTCTGTTTTTATTACAGCATCCATAAAGTCTCTGATTTCGGGCACTTCATCCTGAACAAGGCCTGCCGTCTCATAATACCGTTCATTGCCACAGGCATGCTGTGGCAGATTCCGTTAAGGGCGATTGCCCGATACAACGGTTTCGCAGACAAGAACATACTCCAGATCTGGGAAGCCTTTTTCACCTTGAAGGATTGCGGTCATCTGTGGTTCCTGCCTGTCCTGTTTTTCCTGTTCTTGATATCATACCTTCTGCTGAAAACACACAGGAAGGCCATATGGGTCGTTCCCTTCATTGCCGCAGGCTTATATGCATTGTATGTCAGGCTGCCCGGGGATTTCCAGATAAGCAACATCGCCAAATACCTGATTTTCTTCCTTCTGGGCTACTACCTGAATCTCTCCGGCCTGATGGAAAAGATAAAAGGGAGCGGGTGGAAGAAATTCGCGACTGTCCTTTCATACCTGATTATAGCCGGCACCGTAGTCATGGTATGCGTATTCGATACGGATATCCGCAATTATATGACTTCCGGCATAATATCAGCTTTTTTTTGTCATCGGCCTGTATCTGGTCATCCCTTCCCGCAGCGGAAATCTGACAAAATGGATTGACAAGAACAGTTTCGGGATATACCTGTTCCATTCGCCGGTCCTGTATCTGGGATACCGGTACCTGAGCTGTCTTCCGCCGTACTTATACGTCCCGCTCCAGTTTGTCATCAGCATTGGCGTGAGCCTTATGATGATATGGCTGTTGAGGAAATTGCACCTCGGCATCCTGATCGGGGAAAAATAGATTCATCCCTTTTTATTATTTTTATTAATTTTGCCGGACAAGTCCGATTCAGGTTCTACAGTTCCTGACATCATGGGACAGCCAAAGACATTTTCATGAAATACAAATTACTTTCAGTAAACAAAGTCCCGTTTATAGAGACGAGGAATATCGGAGACTACATCCAGGCTCTTGCGGCTTCGCAGTATTATCCGCAGATCGACGGCTTCATCGACAGGGAAGAACTCGATGAATATGAAGGAGAGGAGGCAAAGGTAATCATGAACGGATGGTACATGCATAGACCGGAACACTGGCCGCCGACAGACAGGATCAGACCATTGCTCGTGTCCTTTCACATATGCTCGGCGGTAAAGGATTTCTTCACTGCAGAGCGGAGTCTGGCCTGGCTGAAAAAACACGAGCCTGTAGGATGCCGGGACAAATTCACTGAAGAACTTCTCGGGAACTGCGGGATCAGGACATGGTTTTCAGCCTGTCTGACACTTACTCTAGGCATGAAATATCACAGCGATGAAAAGGACGACAAAACCTATATCGTCGATCCTATTATTCCGAAAGAGAGAGGAGTTAAGGATATCCGCCAGCTGCTGTATTCCATATTCCACATTTACGACATATGCAGACTGCTGAAAACTACAGATCTGTTCATCGAAGAAGACCGCCCCGGCCGTCTGAACAGGAAGTACAGGAGATACATCAACATGTCCCTATATCACAGGCTATATTCGAAGATTGTTTCACGCAAGGTTCTGATGGGCTCTGAATACATCTCCCAGTCAAACGCGTACTACAATCACGGCTTCACTTCGGATTTCGGGAGGCTTAAAGAGGCGGAACGGCTGGTCAGGCTGTATTCCAGGGCGAAACTGGTGATTACCTCACGCATTCACTGCGCCCTTCCCTGCACCGGGCTGGAAACTCCCGTCATCTTCCTGAAAATGGCCAATGACATTCCGGAATCGGCTTGCAGGATGGGAGGAATCCTGGATTTTCTGAATGTGGTGGAAATTCAGAAAAAGGGAGGGGCAAAACCCCTGTTCAGCCTGAAAGGCAAGCTGTCGGCAGAAAATCATCCGGAAAACAAAACAGGCTGGAAACCGTTTGCGGAAGATCTGAAAAAACGGTGCTGTGAGTTTATGAAGGATTGACAGAACCGTCGTCGCCCCTGTCCGCAGTCTGGTCAATGCTTTTCAGGGCAGGCAGGCTTATATGGAAGTGGACGGCCAGCACGCGGATCAGGAATACGGATACAGCCGCGATTAACTGAGTCAGGACAGTGTCCAGTCCGAGCCACAGGCACAGATGATAGACTATGCCTCCGAGCAGACAGGCCATCGCATATATGTCTTTTCTGAAAATCAACGGGACTTCGTTTATGAAAATGTCGCGGAACATTCCGCCCGCGGCCCCGGTAATGGTGCCCATTATGACATTTACCCAGACAGGGAATCCGGCTTCCAGACTTTTTTCGACCCCTACTACAGTGAACAATGCTATACCTACGGCATCGAAAATAAAGAATGTATTGTCCAGCCGGACAACATATTTCCTGAATATGAGGACAAAGATCAATGCCAGACCTGTCACTATGAGATAGGAAAGGTGTTCCATCCAGAACGGAGTGGTATCCAACATCAGGTCTCTGAGGGTACCGCCTCCCACAGCTGTCACGAACCCCACGACATACGCGCCGAACCAGTCGAAATTCTTTGCGGCTGCCAGTCTTATGCCGCTGATCGCAAAGGCGAATGTACCAATATAGTCTATAATGTTTATGAATTCCATGTCCGTCCAATAAAAGGGGAAGGGTCAAAAGTCACGAAGTGACCGCGACTGGAAAGAGCGAAATCCTCCTACTTAGGGGTGCAGGGGATTTAGAAGGGTATAGTCTTTCGAAGAAAGACGTTTGAGGGTGGCCAAAAATCCTTTTTGACCACCCTCTTGTGGGAGCTGAGGGAGTCGAACCCCCGACCCTCTGCTTGTAAGGCAGACGCTCTGAACCAACTGAGCTAAGCTCCCTTATACTTGTTTCTTTCGGGCGGTAACTGCGTTGGACTGCGCATCGTCCGTCGGTCATTACCGGAAGGTAACTCCCTTCGTCCTCGCTCGTCCGCCTTGTTTCCGCCGCAAAATAAACTTCGTCTAAACCTTGCCTTTCGGGCAGTAACTGCAAGTTCCCGCCGCAAAATACTTTGTTTGGCTTGTTGTGAAAGAACTCATTTCCCGAATGGGATTGCAAAGATACATAAGAAATATTGTTCTGCAAATTTTTTTCAGTTTTTCTGCAAAATTTTTCCATCTGCGATGAAACAAAAGATTTCTGCAGACGTATAATATAAATGCAGAAGAATATTTATGCACACCATCCGGGGCTGTTTTGGTTTTGACAGCATATGACATTGGACGGTAAGCACGCCGGGCGTGGGAGGTTTGCCCGTTAATCTCAGCTTCCGAAAAATTAGTTGGCAACAACTCTTATGCACTCGCTGCGTAGTCTACCAAGTAGTCTCGCTTAATCGCCGGCCGCCAAGGCTGCGGTCGCGACGAGTATCCCTCCGGGCTTTAGGCCGGTTATGTCCGGAATATGGGGTATCATCCAAACCGGATGCACAGGGCGACTCCTCTACCCCCTGCCAAGATTTCGAGGATAAGCCGGAATTGGCCTGTCTTCCGGCAGGTTTCGGCCGACAATCAAAGAAAGACTAAGCGTGTAGAAAGCTGCCTGGTGCTATGTTTGGACGGCGGTTCGAGTCCGCCCAGCTCCACGAAAAAAGGACGTCAATGACGTCCTTTTTTCGTGGAGCATATCCTCCTACCCCCGGCGCCACATATACTGTAGCACTTCGGCAAAGGAAATTATTTCCTTTGCACTCAGTTTCTGACTATATTTGACACTGACGTGTCACATATACTGTAGCACCTCGGTAATGAAAATTGAACAAGTTCATTTTCATTACTCTCGGTTTCTGCGTATATATGCGATAATAAAGCATAAGGAATATGAAAGCGACCATTTCAATGAGCAGAAACAGCCTGTGGAAAATGATACAGGCAATGTCTCTCAATGCAGACAACAAACTGTGGCTTGGAGAGAAACTGATAGAGGAGGCACGGAAGGAAGTGGCTGAAAATGCTCCTTGCCAGTATGGGACTGCCGCCGCAATCCTGACACATTGACATCAAAAACGCGATGACCAGTCAGTCCTGAAAGATTTTCCGTCGCGGGCCTGCCGGCAATGCAGATTCGGGGAAAATTTCAGAAACTGTTTTGAATTTTTATATCATATATTTTATAACAGTTTCTTAACTTTGTCGGGATATAACTCTCGTCTTATCCGATAAAAGTGGAAAAGCTGAAGGCAGACAGGAAAGATTATGAACGGATATTCCGCCTCTATTACGGAAAGGTGCGGAATTTCATTTCCATTCTCGTACATTCGGAATCGGATGCTGAAGACATAGCGCAGGAGGTTTTCATAAGACTGTGGGAAAAGAAAGTGTCAATCCGTGATATCAGGTCTCTCGATTCGTATCTGTACGTCCTGTCCCGGAATGCCGCACTGGACCATATCAGAAAAGACCGGAATTTCTCAGAGCCGGTGGAACTGGCTGAAATCATCTCTTCGGGCGAAGAACCGGACGCAGCATTTCTGGCCATGGAACAGGAATTTCTGATCCGGATGTTTGTCAGCACCCTGCCGGAAAAACGTCGCAGGATATTCGAGATGAGCCGCTACGACGGCATTTCGAACGAAGATATCGCAAAAAGTCTCGGCATCAGCAGGAAAACCGTTGAAAACCAGATACATCTATCCTTGTCCGAGCTGAAGAAAATGCTGTCGTTATTTGTCTTTTTAGGCACGACATGCAATTTCTGAAGATTTTTTTGGGTACGGACGTCCGTTTTCCCGTCTTTATGGAAAACAGGATTCGAAATGAACATTCCCCGACGGATTATCACTCTTTATACCTCTCTGAAAAACAAGGAGGCTTTCTATCCGCTGTTCCGTTACTGGCTGCTCAAAGGAGAGAACAGGGCGGAAACCGAAGATGCACTTGAAAAACTGTGGAAAGACACTGTTCCTGTATCGGCTCATACCGGAAGGGCATGGAAAAAAGTTTCATCATCCATATTTCCGGAGGAAAACAGAAAAGTCCGGATCCGGCGAATCGTGTGGACGGCAGCCGCCTGTCTTGCCCTGCCGCTGCTTTCGGCGCTCGTTTTCAAGTTCGTCTCCGACAGCAGGCAGAGAGGTCCGATTCTGGCCGAAATCACGGTCCCTTTCGGGCAGATATCCACGGTCATGCTTCCAGATTCTTCCTCGGTCACGCTTAATTCCGGCTCAGTGATAGTGTTTCCTGAAGAATTTCCTGATTCTGTCAGGGAAGTCAGCCTTGACGGGGAAGCGATATTCAATGTAAGGAAAGACGCTCACAGACCGTTCATAGTGAAGTCACCTTCAGTGCAGACGACTGTTCTCGGAACGGTGTTCAATGTAAAGTCTTATTCTGGAGACGACTGTTCATCGGTTTCGGTGGCTGAAGGCAGGGTGGCCGTAAGGAGGGCCGGTTTCCCGGAATCCGATGCCGCTATTCTGGAAGTGTCTGACATGATTGTCATTGACAGCCGCACCGGCGAATCGGCTCTTGCGAGCATAGATCCTGAGAATGTCGGCGTATGGAAGAACGGTATCCTGGAATTCAAGGGTGCGGGAATAAAGGAAGTGATCAGGACTTTGGAACGGACTTTCAGCGTTTCGATAGACTGCCCTGAGAACGAAAAATTCGCCGATGCCAGGATAACGGCAAAGTTTTCCAAATCCCAGACCCTGACGGAGATTCTCGATATCCTGAAAAAACTGATACCTGAGATGGAATACAGGGTCGACGGCAGTAAGGTATATCTGTACTGAACTTGAAACGACGATGCGAAGCGGGAAAAACATAAGACTGTCGGAAACTCTCGGAGAACGGTATGTCGTGGCGGCAAGAAGTCTTGCGGCTGCGGTGCTGTTCCTCGCTTTCCCTCTTCTGTCTTTTTCACAGAATATCGTTTTCCCCGACCGTCAGGTAAGCCTAGCGCAGGCAATGGACGAAATCGAGCGCCAGACCGGCTATACCTTTGCCTACAATGAGGGAACAGTGGATATGCGCAGGACTGTCACATTCAGGTCCGGTCGCATCCAGCTGCGGAAGGTGATGGACAGACTTATGGAAGGCAGCGGACTGGAGTACGAAATTATCGGCAGCCAGATTATTCTCTTTCCGCAAAGCGGGGAAGCCATTTCTGAAGAGGAGGCATCCCTCTCCCGGGAGGACAGCGGAAAAGTCGAGATACTTGAAGAATCGGTCGTCATCGGCTATGGCTCTGTCAAAAGGAAAGACATATCCACATCCGTCTCCATAGTCCCTGTAGATGACGCGGATACGAGACCGGCTGTGTCCGTGGCTTCGCTTCTCTACGGAAAGGCTTCCGGAGTGCAGGTACTCCAGCCTTCGGGAATGCCCGGAACGCCGCTTTCGGTGAGAGTCAGGGGTGCGACATCTGTCAACGCAAGCAACGAACCGCTGTATGTGGTCGACGGGATTCCGACGGATGACATTTCGAATCTCTCGCCGAACGACATAGCATCTGTCCAGATACTCAAGGATGCTTCATCGGCAGCCATCTACGGAGCCCGTGCGGCAAACGGAGTGGTCATCATCAATACCTTGAGCGGAAAATCCGGCGGGCCCTCCCTTAAATTCAAGGCATACGCCGGAGTTTCAATGCTCGGAAAAACCATAGAAGCCCTCGATACGGAGCAGTACAAGGAGCTTATGAACGAACTTTCGGAAATTACCTCCACCGTTCCGAATATTCCCGAAACCGAAACCCGCTACACAGACTGGAACGACGTGCTGTTCGGGACAGGCCTTAACCAGAATTATCAGCTTTCGTTTTCGAACGGGAACGACAGGCTCAGATATTATGCTTCCATAACACATACTGGAGAAGACGGCATCATCCGCAAGGCTAATTTCAGGAGAAGCGGATTCAGGGCGAATCTCGACAGCGAGATTTTCCCATGGATATCGGTGAATCTCGGTTTTTCCTATACCCACAATTACGAAAGTTCCGTATATGACAGCCGCAGCTCACTCAGATCAGGTTCCATACTTGCTGCCGTGAACACACCGCCTTTCATGCAGATCTGGGATTCCGAGTACCCGGACAGGTACGACGAGGATGCCTACGGGGCAAGAATCCTCAACCCGATGGCGGCGAACGCTGCGGACATGCTCGGCTATTCTGACCGTATCACGGGAGCGGCGTCCCTCATTTTCAGTTTTCTGAAGAATTTCAAGCTGAAGAGCACGTTTTCAGTGGACCTTGCCAACCTGAGGCACGATTATTATCTCGATCCTGTCTCCACGTCCGACGGCAGGGCAGTGAACGGCATGGTGTCTGAAAGCAACTCCCGGAATTTCGAGTGGCTTTTCGAAAATGTCATCTCGTTCGACAAAACCTTGTGGGGGGTACATTCGTTTTCCGCACTTGCAGGTTCCGCTGTCCAGAGAGCCAGCTGGAACGGAAACAACATATCCGGATATGACCTTGCCGGCGGGTATGGGGAGATTCATTCCATATCGGCTGCCAACCAGTTCGACGAGAATGCGATATGGTCAGCGGCCACTGTCTGGAGCATAGCATCTTTCTTTTCCCGCATCACCTATGGCTACGACAACAGATACCTTCTGACGGTCAATTTCCGGGCCGACGGTTCGTCTAAGTTTTCCGACGGCGGCAGGTGGGGCTTCTTTCCGTCGGTTTCCGCCGCATGGAGAATCTCATCCGAAAAATGGATGTCCGCGGCTTCGGATCTCATGAACGATCTGAAACTGAGAGTGGGCTGGGGTATGACAGGCAACCAGTCCGGAATCGGAAACTACTCCTATCTGACACACTACCGGACAGCTCATGTATCCCCTGACGAAGACCAGAGCTATCCCGGACTGGGTCTCTACCCTTACATTCTCGGGAATCCCGACCTGATCTGGGAAAAGATTTCCCAGTTCAATATAGGTGCGGACATTTCCTTGTTCAAGTCCCGGCTCGTCTTCTGCATTGATGCATACCATAAGAGGACGACCGACATGTTAGTGAACATCGTCCTTCCGGACAATATCAACTACCCCGGAGGGACCACATCCAACGGAGGGGAAATGGTGAACAACGGAATCGAATTCTCCGTCTCCTCAATCAACTTCGACAGAAAGTTCAGGTGGACTACCGATTTGAATGTCTCATTCAATGACAATAAGATCATAAAGCTGCCTTTCGGTCAGGAATATTACACCTGCGAATCCTATTTCATGCGGGAGCCGATGGTGATTCTTCGCGAGGGGCTGCCTCTCGGTTCATTCTTCGGCTACGTGTCGGAAGGCGTGGATCCCGCGACTGGCGACATAGTGTACAGAGACATCTCCGGCAACGGCTCCATCGGTCCGGAAGACAGGACGGTCATAGGCTGCGCCCAGCCGGACTTTACATTCGGAATGACGAATAATTTCAGCTACAAAGGATTTTCCCTTTCAATCCTGCTGCAGGGAAGTGTGGGGAACGAGATATTCAATGCTTCGAGAATAGAGACCGAAGGGATGATTGATTTCCGCAACCAGTCCACGGCCGTCCTCAGACGCTGGCGCAAACCTGGCGACATTACCGACATCCCGAGGTCCGGAAACGTGGACAATATCCGCAATTCGTCGCGCTTCATTGAAGACGGCAGCTATCTGAGGGTGAAAAACCTTACCTTGTCATATTCCTTTCCGGAAAAGATGCTCGGGAAAATACTTTCCAGACTTGAAATTTACGTGACGGCCCAGAACATCCTGACATTCACGGGGTACTCGGGTTATGACCCTGAGGTCAATGCATACGGGGCGAGCAGCATCGCCCAGGGAATAGACTACGGCACCTATCCTCAATCGCAGGCTGTGGTGTTCGGCGTAAATCTGGATTTTTGAGAGTATGGACAGGATAGCAAGAATCATATCGGCAGTGCTGTTGCAGACAGCCTTTCTGTCATGCGGCGACTTTCTTGACGAGTCTCCCCTGTCGGATTTCACGGCTCCGGCAGGCGGCGAGGTAACCGGATTCAAGGATATCGGCGAAGCCCAATCAGCCCTGAACGGGGCCTATTCCAGATTCATGACTGATCTGTATCAGTTCAACATTTTCCTGATAGGAGACGTGATGACGGACAACTGCTATGTGGGAGGGGACGGAGTCAACGAAGAGCAGTTCGACAAGCTCTCGGTTTCTCCGACGAACAGTGTCATAGCCCTTTCCTGGAAACAGTATTACGAGCTGGCCGGAACAGCCTCGTCCGTGATTGCCCGGGCAGAACTTATGGAGGATGAAAAGGAAACGCGAGCACAGAGGAACAGGATTGTGGCTGAAGCGAAATTCATCAGAGCCTGGGCATACTTCGACATAGTCAGACTTTGGGGCGATGCTCCCGTGACTACAGGCATTGTCACCTCGCTGACAGACTCCGACAAGGACGTATGGTATCCGGCTGTCTATCCGGAGAGAACCCCGGCTGAAGACATCTATGCCATGATTCTCGATGACCTCGACGACAGCATCATCGAGTCCCTTCCGGGCAGCGGTTCCGGTTGTTTCCATGCTACCAAAGGGGCGGCATACGGTCTCAGGGCCAAGGTTTCGGCCACTATGGGCGAGAAATCCGGAAGGGACTACGCCGCTGTAGTTTCGGATTGCGACAAGGTCATGGATGAAGGTTATTCGTTAGTCGGGGATTTTGATCTTCTTTGGCAGCCTGACGGGGAGTTTTCGACCGAGAGCATCTTCGAGATCTCCTTCGGCAAAGGGTCTATGGAAAACTGGGCTTACAGGCTTCTGCTCACGGACAAGGACGGAGAAGTCTCGGTTTCATGGAGAAGGTATTGCACTCCGTCCCACGATTTGCTGGCAAGATTCGACAAGCAGTCGGACAGCCGCTATGCTTCATCGGTTTTCTGGACAGAAGTACCGTACAGCATCTACTATCCTGCCGACAACTATCCCTTGTCGTACAAAATCAGGTCGAGGATGTCCAATATCATTCTGCTCAGACTTGCCGACATTCTTCTGCTGAAAGCCGAGGCTTTGGTGGAGCTCGGCAGGCCGAAGGAAGCCATCGCCATTGTCAACGACATCCGGAGCAGGGCAGGTGCGGCACCTGTCGATGAAAATATGGATGCTGCCCTGGCACGTCTGGCAGTGGAAAACGAGAGACAGCTCGAGTTGTATATGGAGGGGCACAGATGGTTCGACCTGATCCGCAACGACAGAATGGAGGAAGTGATGGGCGAGGCGACCGACAAATACGGTAATCCGATAGTCGCTGATGCGTCCGGCCTTCACAGGCTGATGCCGATACCGCAGAACCAGATAGACATAAATGAAAATCTGGTCCAGAATGAAGGATATTGATACAATTTTATATAATGACACTAAAAATCAAGGTATTATGAAACAGAATGAAAAACTGGTGTACGAATCTCCGGAAATTGTCGGATTCGAGACCATCATGGAAAACGGTTTTGCGATTTCGGGAATCGAAGCACCGGATTATGATCCGGACCGCAGTTTTGAATTTTAAACTTAAAAGACTGACATTATGAAAAAGATAATTTACACTTTGTTCGGAGCTGCGTTTTTGTTTGCAGCATGTACTCAGACAGAAGAACCTTTCACCAAGGACAACACCGAAGCCGGCGGATTCAGCCTTACGGCAGGTATAGGAACTAAAACCGTGTACACACCTCCTTTCGGTGTGGAATGGGAAGCGACTGATCAGCTGACCGTACTTGTGGACGGCAGGAATGTGAAATTCACAAAGGCTGCCGGAGAAGGCGACGTGTTCACCACTTCCGACTTCACCCCGCAGGAAAGCATCGAATACGATTACAATGTGTTCTATCCTTATTATGAAGGATTTACATCCTTGGATGAGAACGGAGTGACTCTTGAATCCGTCAGTCTGCCGTACGGAGACTGCGGCGTGCAGAAGAGCGTATCGGATGCTTCGCATGTGAAAGGTTTCCTGGCGGGAAAGACTACGGCTGAAGGAATGGAGTCTCCGAATGTCACTCTTTCGCATCTGACATCCGTCATAACGGTTAACGTGACCAATACCAGCGGCAGGACCATCGATATTTCCGGAATAGAGATTTCCACTGATGTGGAGGGAACGGTGCTCGGCGGAAATTTCAAGGTGGACTTTGCTCAGGGCAGGCTTGTGGCTGACGGTACGGAAAATTCCGGTACGGCTGTGCTGAATGTAGAGAACGGTACTATCGACGCCGGCCGAAACGGAGTATTCTATGTCATCGTGCCGGAATTCAAGGTTCCTGCCGGAAACAATATCATCGTGACAGTGAAAACGAGGGCGAATTCCGTGCTTTCCTTCAACAAGACTGCAAACGAAGAACTGGATTTCAGACAGGGCGGCGTTTACAACACCTCGGTGGATGTGGATGAGAGACCAATGATGAACGGTGTAGAACTCAAGGATATTAAAGATAACATAATGGCATCGTGTTGGGATAATTCAGGAACAAATCACGGCGTTTGGTTTGATGATCTTGTACATGGACAAGAAATTCAATTCTCAGGAATTTATGATATAGAAGATATTTATAACCGGGACTTTCTGGAATATGACAATGAGTCAGGTATCGTGACTTATATTGGAGAAACACAGTCACTTGATGTATTCTATTCATCCACAATGGGGTATATCTGGATGGCCAATGACGGATATGATAAGTCGAAAGTATTGTACATGAACGGATACGGATTGACACAGGCTCCAAAATGGACAACTGCGCTCGACGGCATTGGCTGGCAAATGGACAGAGGCAACAAATATGTCGTCTCGACTCCGTGGATATTTAAAAACATTGATGGCCAGTACAGTTCTGCAATTTATTTCAGCGATACCAATGCTTGGAAAAATGATGAATATATTTCCCAGTTCCAACTGATCGGATTCGATGATTCTGCAGACTGGATATATTACACGATTACGGCCGGAGAAGGCTCTGAAGAATATATATCAACAGCTATGGACAATAATGTTCCTACGGTTAATTGGAATGCAGCTTACCCAGGCTACTACCGCCTCACCTTCACCGTCGACCACGATGCGAAGACCGCAGTAATGTCAGCCGAAAAGATCGACTGAACCTTTTTTGTCATCCCGAGCAAGTCGAAGGATCTGCATAAATACACATGATACTGAAACAACGATAGAAATAAATGAAAAAAATATTTTTGCCGCTTGCGGCATTCATTTGCGTCTGCCTTCTGGCATCCTGCACAGGAAAAGGCACTGACATTGCTGCGGAGCAGCCCCCATTTTCGGTTTTCAGTGATGGCCTTATAGACAACATCCATCCTGAAGGCTGGATAAAGGAGTTCCTGCACAGGCAGCAGACCGGAATGACGGGCGTGCCGGAATCCATGTCCTATCCCTACGATTCCGAACTCTGGAACGGCGACATCGCACGGAACACGGAGGGGCACGGAGATGACTGGTGGCGTTACGAACAGACAGCCTACTACACTGACGGCCTTATCCGTCTCGGCTACCTGCTCGACGACCCTGTTCTGATCGACAGGGCCGAGGAAGGTATCGAATATACTTTCAGCCATGCTGACGAGAACGGACGTCTGCCCCACAACAGCTTCTCGTATGCTTCGATGTGGCCTATGGCTGTCTTTTTCAGGGCCGTGCAGGCTTACTGCGACGTGCATGGAGACGGCGATATTCCGCAGAAACTTGCCAGACACTATCTGACCTTCAGTATGGACGAACTTCAGGACTGGAGGAACATCACCAGTATAGAAGGTATGCTCTGGACATACGCAAGAACCGGGAATCAGGAACTTTTAGACAGGGCGGTGACGGCATGGAATGCAGGAAAATTCAGCGACCTGACTCCTGAGGCATGTGCAGCGGATACTATCCCGAACATGCACGGCGTGACTTTCAACGAAGAACTGAAACTTCCGGTGCTGCTCTACGGATATACCGGTGACGAGAAGTACCTCGACCTTGCCCGCAATGTCATTGTCAACATGGACAGAGACCATCTGCTTCCAGACGGTGTGAATGCCAGCGCGGAATTTCTGGTAGGCAACAGTAATGTCATCAACAGCCACGAGACCTGCGACATAACCGACATGACCTGGACCTTGGGATATTTCCTTATGGCTACAGGCGAGACGGAATGGGCCGACCGGATAGAAAAGGCAGTTTTCAACGCAGCTCCGGGCGCAGTTACCAAGGATTTCCGCTCTCTCCAGTATTTTTCTTCGGTAAACCAGGTCATAGCTACGGGAACCTCCAATCATAACGAGTTTTTCCACGGCAGTACATGGATGGCATACCGTCCGACTCACCAGACGGAATGCTGCGCCGGAAACGTGCACCGCATCATGCCGAACTATGTGTCGAGAATGTGGATGCGCGGCAGAAACGGCGAAGTAGCGGCCGCGCTCTACGGCCCGTCTTCAGTGAATCTGACATTGCCGGATGGCACACCTTGCCGTATCACGGAAGATACCTGCTATCCTTTCGGGAATGAAATAAGGTTCGTCTTCGAGCCTGAAAAGGCCGCACGTTTCTCCTTTATGTTCAGGATTCCGGAATGGTGCGACGATGCTTCGATGGAAATAAACGGAAAACCGTACAGAAAGAGTCTTCCTGAAGGGACGTTCGCATCGGTCGAAAGGAAGTTCCGCCCGGGAGATGTCATCACCCTGAGCTTCGGAATGAAGACGGAAGTGAAGACGGTGGAGAATCAAGGCGTGTATGTGGAAAGAGGCCCGCTCGTGTATTCGTATGCCGTGCCTCAGACCATGAGGGAGGATGACAAGGTGTATTCTAACATGAACGGAAAGGTCCCTGGAGACGACAGGTTCAAATGCTGGAGCATCACGCCGGCCGGTCCGTGGAACTACGCGCTTTGCACCTCAGGGGATTTCTCTCCGGAAGTGATCGAAACCCCGCTTGAGGGCTATCCTTTCGATGACGAAAGCGTGAACCTTAAAATCAGGGTGCCGGTTCGCAGGATAGCGTGGGAGATGGAAGAAGGCGGCTTCACGCCTGTCCTTCCAGAGCCGGACAAGGTGACTCCGCTTGAGGACAGCGAAACGGAATACATAGACCTCGTGCCGTACGGGAGCACCGAACTCCGTGTCACCGTATTCCCTCAGCTCTGACGACTTTTCCCGGGACAATGCAGGCGAGCACCGTTTTCATCCCGAGAGAAGACGGAAGCAATCTCGAGAGATCTGTTAATAAACACATATACTACAAAATTTACTGAAAATTGAAAAGAATATTTGCGAAACGGCTCTCTGGACTGCCGTTTCTGGTCACCATCATCGTTGTCGCACTTCTGTCGGCATTGCCGGCAGGTGCGGCTGATGCGGCGGACGATATGATTGTCCGTCAGGACAGGGATATCACTGTAAACGGCATTGTCAGGGATTCGCAGCAGGAACCCATGATAGGCGTGGCAGTAGTTATCAAAGGCACATCGGAGGGTACTCTTACGGACGAGAACGGGCAGTATTTCATCGAAGTGCCCGACGGAAACGCCGTTCTGGAATTCAGCTGCCTCGGATTCGAGACAGCCGAAGTGAAAGTTGGCACTCAGATAAACATCAATGTGAATCTGCACGAAAAGAGCGACAACCTGAACGAGGTCGTCGTGGTGGCTTACGGCAACCAGAAAAAAGTGTCTGTCGTGGGTTCCATCACCTCCGTGAATCCTGAAATCCTCCAGCAGGGCTCCACACGTGCCGTCTCGAACAACCTTGCGGGACAGCTTGCAGGAGTGATAGCTGTGCAGCGTTCCGGAGAGCCGGGACGGGATAATTCCGAATTCTGGATCCGCGGCATATCATCTTTCCAGAGTACCGGAAGAGATCCGCTCGTGCTTGTGGACGGTATAGAAAGGACGTTGGACGACCTGTCGGCAGCTGAAATAGAGTCGTTTACCGTGCTGAAGGATGCTGCGGCAAGTGCCGTCTACGGCGTCCGCGGCGCAAACGGAGTGATTCTGGTCCAGACCAAGCGCGGCCAGCTCGGCAAGCCGAAAGTGAATTTCCATGTAGAACAGGGATTCACCTCCCCGGTCAAGCTGCCGCAGTACATCAATTCATCGGCCTATTTGAGTCTGATGAATGAACTGTACCTCGATGCCGGGAACCAGAATCTGTTGTACACGCAGGCTTACATAGACAATTTCAGAAACGGGACCGATCCGGAGCTGTATCCGAGCGTCGACTGGGTGGACGCCATATCGAAAAACGCCGCCAACAACACAAGGGGAGACATCACGATTACCGGCGGAAGCGACATCCTCAGATATGCTTTCGTGGCATCGTACTACCGCGAAGGCGGCATCATGGAGTCGGATCCTGCGATGAGCTGGAAGGGCGGAATAAGGCTGAACAAATATAACATAAGGTCGAATGTGGACATCAATGTCACCAAAACTACGGTAGTGGGCATCAGTGTGGGCGGATACCTGCAGGAAACGAACACCATACCTGTTTCGGTCGATGAAATATGGAACGAGGCATTCGAAACCCCGCCGTTCGTGCACCCGACACAGTATTCAGGCGGCAGGAACGTGCGCGTGACCAACAGGATAAATCCGTGGGCCGAAGTGACCCAGACCGGCTACAGCAAGGGGTCGTCATCGAAGATTGAATCGCTCTTTTCCGTGGAGC
The DNA here is from genome assembly GCA_944323845.1 of uncultured Bacteroidales bacterium. Taxonomy (GTDB): domain Bacteria; phylum Bacteroidota; class Bacteroidia; order Bacteroidales; family UBA932; genus Cryptobacteroides. Next base: position 320,280 of record CALUUA010000001.1, on the reverse strand, counting down.
AGGATCTGAAATTCATCACGGAAGGACTGAAAATCAAGGCTCTGTTCTCTTTCGACCGCTTCGCCAATTCATGGGTGGACCGTACACGCACTCCTACCTACTACCAACCGACCACGACCCGTGACACAGCCGGGAATCTTATGCTTACCGTCGGTACAGACGGCCAGGAATTCCTCGATACTTCCCCAGGGACGGAATGGGGGAACAAGGCAGTATATTTCGAAGCGAACCTTTTCTATGACAGGTCTTTCGGAAAGCATTCGGTCGCTGGCATGTTCCTTTACAACCAGAGAGACTACAACGACGGGAGCGTGGTCCCTTACAGGAGAATGGGTATTGCCGGAAGGGCATCCTACACGTATGCAAACCGGTATATCGCGGAATTCAATTTCGGCTACAACGGCTCCGAGAACTTCGCCAAGGGACACCGGTTCGGCTTTTTCCCGTCCGTAGCCTTGGGATACGTGATTTCCGAAGAACCGTTCATGGCCGGAGTAAAGAATATCTTTTCCATGCTGAAACTCAGGGGGTCATGGGGACTGACGGGAAATGACCAGCTCGCAGGCCGCCGCTTCGCCTTCCTGTCCACCATTGATACGGACGGATACTATAACTGGGGAGTGGACAACGACAATTCATACAGTTCCCGTTTCGAAGGAGAATACGGAGTGGAGGATCTGACTTGGGAGACTGTGGAGAAGCTCAACATAGGCATAGACCTCGGGCTTTTCAATCAGGTGAACCTGCAGGTAGACTGGTTCAGGGAGCAGCGCCGCGACATTTTCATGCAGAGGGAAAACATACCTACAGCAGCCGGATTCAGGTACACCCCGTGGGAAAACTACGGTAAAGTCGACAACACCGGAGTGGAACTTTCCCTCAGCTGGATGAGGAATTTCTCGAAAGATTTCTATGTAGGATTCCGGGGCACCTTCACATACGCCCACAACACCATCATAGAACAGGATGAAGCTCCCGGTGTAAAGGGTACGAACCGCCAGAAAACCGGAAGGTCGGTAGGAGAACTGTTCGGTCTCGATGCCATAGGCCTGTTCACTTACGATGATTTCGTGACCGGTCCGGACGGAAATCTTGTGCTGAAGGACGGCATACCTGAACAAGCATTCAGCACCAACTTAAGACCCGGCGACATCCGCTATCGGGACGTGAATGGAGACGGTGTAGTGAACTCGATGGACGAGATAGCCATGGGAGGCACGGTAAACCCTGAAATAGTATATGGGTTCGGACTTACTCTCCGATACAAGGCAATAGATTTCAACGTGTTCTTTCAGGGGAACGGAAAAACCTACCGTTTCCTCGGAGGCCCGGACAGCAGTTTCCTGCCGGGTTCGACCATGGGCGTGACCGGCAATATCTTCTCCAACTACAACGACAGGTGGACTGTAGACAACCAGAGTCAGGATGTGTTCTATCCTCGTCTGACATACGGACAGAATTCGAACAACAGCCAGAATTCCACCTGGTGGCTCAGGGATATGAGCATGCTCAGAATGAAGGAAATCGAGGTGGGATGGTCGCTTCCGGAGCGCTGGATAAGCAAGGCCCGCATCGAGGGCGTAAGGCTTTACTTGAAAGGCTCGAATCTCCTGACCTTCTCCAAGTTCAATCTGTGGGATCCGGAACTGGATACTTCGACAGGGTCGAAATATCCGATAATGAAGGCAGTTTCCATCGGTCTTGACATCAACTTTTAACAGAATAGGATATTCATGATGAACAGATTCATAAAAATTGCAGGCACTTTCTGCCTCTGTCTTTCTCTCAACTCCTGTGCGGACTTCATAGACAATGCTCCGGACGATACCCTTACGCTCGAGATGGTCTTCAACGACAGGGTCAGGACATACGACTGGCTTTCAGGTATCTACAACAAGATTCCGGATCCGTGGTTCGGTATGCTCATGGACTATGGTTATGACTTCCTCGGCGATGACCTCGACCCGTCGCAGCGCTGGAGCGATTACGACTGGATAGCTCTGCCTTTCCGTACCGGGGAATGGTACACCGATTCCGACTGGAACGCCAAACTTTGGAGCGACTGCCCGAGACGCATCCGTTCCGCATATATTTTCATAGAAAACGCACACGCACTGCCGGATCAGGATCTGTCCGAAGAGGATGTGGCCACCATGAAAAACGAATGCCGTTTCCTGATAGCATATTATTACTGGCTCATGCTCGAGGCATACGGCGGAGTGCCGTTTTTCGACGGTCTGGCGGACGTGGATTCCCCGAACCTGATGAGGGGGCAGAAGACATTCGACTGGATGGTGGACTGGATAGACGGACAGCTTGTGGAAATGTCCAAGGTGTTGCCCGATACCTGGCTCGATATTTCATCCCAATGGTACGGCCGGGCCACTTCCATCATGTGTCTGGCAGTCCGCGCGAGGATGCTGCTTTTTGCCGCAAGCCCTTTGGTGAACGGGAATGAATGGTATATCGGTTATACCAATGACGACGGACAGGAAAGGTTCAATACCTCCTATGACCCGGAGAAATGGACACGCGCCGCTACGGCCTGCAAGGAACTCATAGACGCGGCGCACAATGCAGGTCATGCACTGAACAAGGATTACAATACTGACGGTTCTCTCGACCCGTTCATGTCCTGCTACAATGTCTACATGAAACGTGGAGGAAACAATCCGGAAATACTGTTCGTCCGTCCGGACGGGAACTATCAGAGTTTCGACGACCATTGCGCCCCGCGCGGAGCATCCGGGAACGGAGGACTTGGCGTAACCCAGACTCTTGTAGACGCCTTCTTCATGAAGGACGGCACGTCTCCGATTACGGGATATGACGGGAATTACGGTTCCCCGATAATTAATCAGGCTTCCGGTTACTCTGAAAGAGGGTTTTCGACCGCACCGGACATCAGGAAAACGAAATTCGACCTTTACCGGGACTGCCCGGATGCCACGGTGAATGAAGTCCGGAGTGACGGAGCCACATACAACCAGGTGGCGGATGCAGGCACATTCAATATGTACGTGGACCGTGAGCCGCGTTTCTACCTTACAGTCATGTGGAACAGACAGTGGTATCATCAGGCCGGAAGAGAGACGCTATTTCTGTCCGGAGAAGTGGACGGCGGACCTTCCCATGACGCCCCGCAGGGCGGATATCTGAACAGAAAGCGTGTATCTTTGGACATGAACGCGAGGGAAGGCCAATATCCTTACTGTCCGGGGATCCTTTACAGGCTCGGGGAAGCATATCTGAACTATGCGGAGGCTCTTAACGAGTGCGATCCGGGAAATCAGGACATCCTCATCTATCTGAACTATATCCGCGAAAGGGCCGGAATACCGGAATATTGCGGAGCCGGAGTCCCTGCAGGAACCGACAATAACGGTTTTCAGAGAATACCTCTCGAAGGTCAGGACAATGTCCGCGAGGCCATCTACAAGGAACGGCGGGTGGAACTCTGCTGTGAAGGAGGCCTGAGATATTTTGATCTCAGACGTCTGAAAAAGGCCGAAGACGTGCTCAATCAGCCGATGTACGGGATGAATTTTTCGGGAACCTCGCTTTCCGACAATCCGAGTGACCCTGATTCCTACTTCAAGAGGACCCAGTATCTGACAAGGGTGTACAAGAAACAGTTTTACTGGTTCCCTATACATCAGTCCGAAATAGACAAGGATCCTACATTGGTCCAGGCTCCTTTCTGGAATTAATCCGATATTGACATGAAAAGAATACATATTTTGAAAAAAATTCATCTTCTGTTGCCTCTTCTGGCTCTTTCAATGGCTGCAGGGTGCAGGCAGGAATTCGTCGAGCAGGACTATACGGTTCCGGAAATCATGAATCTAAGCTGTTCGGCAGGGAGCAAAGTCGAAGCTGCCAGCGACATCAGCTGGTCCGCCGACATCCATGACGATGCCGTGTCCATAATAAGAATGAATGTGCAGCTTATTTGCAATGACGAGATAATAAGTTCGGATTCAAGACAATTGCAGGGAAAAGACTACAGTTTCACCGACGAGCGTTTCCATGTGCCCTTCGTTTCCAATTTCGCGGAGGACAGCGACGCGTTCCTGGTCTTTTCCGTTATGAACAGGACAGGCCAGGAATGCCGGGATACAGTGGAGTTCACCATCACAAGGCCGGAGATTCCGGCTACCCTGTATCTCCACTACGGAGACCGGACAGTAGAGATGACCCGTTCGGCTCTCAATCCGTACGAGTATTCCACTCCGGATTCGCAGTTCCCGGGGAATCTTACTGCCTGGATTTCCACATCCGAGAGTCTCGCGGAGTCCCGTCTCGTGTGGGGATATTCTGCGGTAACCGGTGTTGCCGGCGTGCTTGAAAACGGACAAGGAAACGGATTTGTCCTGAATTTCGGCAATGCGAATGTCTCGAACATCTATTTCAATACCCTGACTTTCGCAGTGACATCGAATATCCTCGAAGGTGTGTATATTAACGGCATAAAGCTCGACGAGAACGCATCCCTTGATGGGGCATATGCCTCTCCGGTGTATTTCGAAAACGGACAGAAAGTGACTGTGAACGGAATAGACAACATCTCCCAGGCTTACAACAGGGATTTCTTCAGCTATGATTCCTCCACCGGAGAACTCACTTTCCTGAGGGAAACCGGCAGCTGGGATGTGATATACTCCGCAAAGTACAACTACATCTGGGTCTTCAGGGCCGATGATACGGCTCCTGACTGTATCTGGCTTGTCGGACAAGGCTTTACAAGTGCGTCCGTATGGCATGATGACTATAATTCCGGCGGATGGGGTTCCGATTTTCTGAGGACAGGATATGCGGTGAAGGTTTCCGACAACGTTTATCAGGCCACTGTCTATATCAACAATACTCATGAGTGGGCCGGTGAGGATATCGGTTTCACAAGCGACAGGAACGGCACGCCATACGCGATGGTTTCAAATTCCTCGAATATCACCGGAGACTCGGACGGGTTCCATATTTCCGCATCCAACACCAGGGGGATATGCACTTATGAATATCCGAACGTCGATGAAAACGGAGTGCCTACAAGTTCCTCCGGAGGAGTCCGGGACAGCGATTTCGTGCCCGGATACTACAGAATCACCATCGACATATCCGGCGGAACGGCTGCTGCAGTCGTGAATCTGGAAAGATTGTAATCGACACTGTTTTGAGCAAATTATTTGAAATGAGAAATATTTACTGTATCTGTTTTGCCTGCATCGCGGCAATGATGACCGCATGCGGCTGTACGGAAAAGATTTCCGGAGAAAACGGCAACGGCGGCGGCTCTGTCGCCGCTGTCAGCCGGGTGTCCGTCATTCCTATGCCGGAAAAACTGACATACGGGACTTCGGATATCGTCCTGCCGGACGGCATTACGGTCTCGACCTCATTGACCGGAGGTCCTCTGAACCTTCTTTCGGAGACGATTACGGCACTCGGCCGGACTGTGTCCCCGGCAGCGGACGAAGGCGCGTTCATAAGAATCGCGAAGGACGAATCCATGGAAACGGAAAGCTACACCATTTCCATCGGCGAGGAGGGCTGCACCGTGGGGTATGGAGACGATGCCGGACTTCTCTGGGGCATCCAGACCCTGCGCCAGATTCTCATGTATTCGTCAGGCGGGAAGATTCCTTGCCTTGAGATAGAGGATGCACCTGCTAAGTCATGGAGGGGTTTTCAGGTGGATGTGGCACGCCACATATTCGGTTTCGACTATCTGAAGACGCTTACAGACCTGCTGTCGCTTTACAAAATCAACAAACTGCAGCTGCATCTCACCGATGACCAGGGCTGGAGGCTCGAAATAAAGCAATATCCGAAGCTCACCGAGACCGGTGCCTGGAGGCCTTTGGAGGACATGGAGAGGAACAACATCGCCTTTATCGACCCTCAATTCATCAGAAACGGTACGGAATACGGAGGCTGTTTCACTCAGGAACAGATGAAGGAGCTGGTGGCCTATGCTGCAGAGCGTGGAATAGAGGTGATTCCGGAAATAGATGTTCCGGGCCATTCTTCAGCTGCCATTGATGCATATCCTGAACTGTCCTGTACCGGCGAGACAGGCTGGGGCGAAGAGTTTTCATATCCTTTGTGTGCGGGCGATGAATCCACCTTCGAGTTTTTCAGGAATGTGATGGATGAGGTGGCAGATGTGTTCGGCAGCAAGCATTTCCATATCGGCGGGGATGAGGTGGAAACCGGAATCTGGGCTGATTGTCCGGTATGTCAGGAGAAACTGGAAGAACTCGGTTATCGTAAGGGCGATGAAACCGAACTTTGGACTTATTTTCTGGAGCGTGTGGCAGAGCATCTTGCAGGAAAAGGTCTGGAGGTGATGACCTGGGATGATGCCTTCAGAGCCGACAAGCCTCTTGATGTGATTTACACTTTCTGGCGGGACTGGGAGCCGCAGCAGGCCGCTTCCATCACCCAGATGGGCTATCCTCTGGTTTTCATGGAGTGGCAGCACTTCTATCTGAGCGCCGATGTCAGCGACGAACAGCTGAAGAACCTGTACGAGTATAATACCGGCACCTCTTTCCCGGGTATGGTGAACAGCAATCTGGCAGGCTATCAGGCGGCATGTTTTACAGAGAAGATATGCTACGAAGACAGGCTGAGCTATCACATATTTCCTTCCCTTTATGCCTTTGCCGAACTGGCATGGGGAACGGCCGATGACTGGAACGGGTTCATATCCCGGCTTCCGCAGCATCTGGCACTTCTCGATGAAAAGGATATCAACTACAGACTTCCTGATTTCATAAGATAGCGGCGGACACGGCACAAAAAGTTTATGATGATGAAGAATAGAATATTGATATCAGGAGCCGTCGCTGCACTGATGTCCTGTATCGGCGCTTTTGCCCAGGAAACGGATTTGTCCGCCCAGCAGTCGGAAATCCAGACAGTAAATCCTGTGCCCGGGCATAAGATAGACCATAAAGGTCTGATAATAAATCCCACGCCGCATGAGATGAGGGTGGATTGGACCGGGAGTCTGAATATCGGGGAAGGATTCCGTATTGTTGACAGGAAGAATGCTTTTCCGGACGGGCTTTCCTTTGCCGGAAAGGGCAGGATCAGAATAACCGTGGACTTCGGGAGCGGGAAGGCTGCAAGACACGGCGTCAAACCAGTATCGGGAGCCTATTTTCTCGAAGCAGGCCCGAAGGAAATCACAATCATAGGATATGACGGTACTGGAGCATTTTACGGTATCCAGACATTGAAACAGATTCTGGAAAGCCCTGCAGCACGGAGCGGGAGCCTGCCTTATATCGTGATCAGGGATTATCCGGACATGCGGAGCAGGGGTATTGTGGAAGGGTTCTACGGCACTCCGTGGTCGCATCAGACCCGGCTGTCCATGATAGATTTCTGCGGCAAATACAAGCTGAATACCTATATCTACGGACCTAAGGATGACCCGTATCACAGCTGTCCGGGCTGGAGACAGCCATATCCGGAAAAGGAAGCGGAGAATCTGGTGCAGCTGATAGAGGCCTGTCGCCGCAACAGGGTGGACTTTGTCTGGGCCATACATCCGGGGCAGGACATAAAGTGGAATGAAGAGGACTATGCCCTGCTCGTGAAGAAGTTCGGCCTGATGTACGATCTCGGAGTGCGTCATTTCGCCGTTTTCTTCGATGACATTTCAGGCGAAGGGACTGACGCGGCCAAGCAGACCGGCCTTCTGAACAGGCTGACGGAGGATTTCGTGAATGCAAAAGGTGACGTGGCTCCTCTTATGGTCTGCCCTACGGATTACAATAAATACTGGTCGGATCCGTCGGAAAACGGAAGCCTTTTCACATACGGCAGGACACTTTTCCCTCAAATTGCCGTTTTCTGGACTGGAGACGCCATCTGCAGCGACCTTACGCCCTCGACTCTCGATTTTATCGGACAGAGGATAAGAAGGCCGGCGTATTTCTGGTGGAATTATCCTGTCACGGACTATGCCATGCAATATATCCTTCAGGGTCCTGTGTATGGGCTGGACACGACTCTTACGGCTGACGATGTCTCCGGTTTCGTAAGCAATCCCATGGAGCATGGCGAAGCCTCCAAACTCGCTCTGTACAGTGTCGCTGATTATACGTGGAATATAGGGGGATACAATCCTCTCGACAGTTGGGAACGGGCTTTGTCGGCTGCTATGCCGGAAGCCGCCGAAGCGTACCGCAGATTTGCGATTCATTCCTGCGACACGGAAACGAGATACCGCAGGGACGAATCCTGGGAAACCCGGACATTCACCCTCGACACGTGGACCGATGATGCTGCAGAGGCTCTTGAACGTGAATGCATGGCGATCGAGCAGGTGCCGTCGATTCTTGAGGAAAAATGCGCGAACCGGAAGCTGCTTGCAGAACTGAGGCCGTGGCTCGCAGAGCTCGGAAAGCTCGGGACGAGGTGCCGAAAAGCCATAGAACTCGGCCGTCTTTGCCGGGAAGGCCGGATGGATGACGGATTCTGGAAATTGTATTCGGAAAATGTAATGAGCGAGGAAGAACGGGCAGCCTACGAGGCTCACAAATGCGGCACACTCAAACTTCAGCCGTTCTACGAAAAAATGATGTCCGACATTCAAAAAGTTGCACGGTAACCGTGCAATATTATTTCGAGCGGAGTGTGCAGCCTCTGTTTAAATCAAAAAAGGCCAACCTCAAAATTGGGGTCGGCCTTTTATTATTTAATCCGGCTAATTAAAGCTTCGGACCGGCTGCGACGAGAGACTTGCCGAGGTCGTTGCCAGTGAACTTGTCGAAGTTCTTGATGAAACGGCCTGCAAGGTCTTTTGCCTTTGCATCCCATGCGCTTGCGTCAGCGTATGTGTCGCGAGGATCGAGGATGGCAGGATCTACTCCAGGAAGCTCTGTAGGCACTTCGAAGTCGAAGTAAGGGATCTTCTTGGTAGGAGCCTTCTCGATGGATCCGTCGAGGATTGCATCAATGATTCCACGGGTGTCGCGGATGGAAATACGTTTTCCTGTTCCGTTCCAGCCGGTGTTTACAAGATATGCCTTTGCACCCACTGCGTTCATTCTCTTCACGAGTTCCTCACCGTATTTGGTCGGGTGGAGTGAGAGGAACGCTGCACCGAAGCAGGCAGAGAAGGTAGGAGTAGGCTCTGTGATTCCGCGCTCGGTACCTGCAAGTTTGGCGGTGAAGCCTGAAAGGAAGTAGTACTGGGTCTGTTCCGGAGTCAGGATAGATACCGGAGGAAGCACTCCGAATGCATCGGCTGACAGGAAGATGACCTGCTTTGCGTGAGGACCCTTGGAAACCGGTTTTACGATGTTCTCGATATGGTCGATAGGGTAAGATACACGGGTGTTCTCGGTAACGCTCTTGTCTGCGAAATCGATCTTGCCGTTTGCATCTACAGTCACGTTCTCCAGAAGGGCATCCCTCTTGATGGCGTTGTATATATCAGGCTCGCTTTCCTTGTCGAGGTTGATGACCTTGGCATAGCAGCCGCCTTCGTAGTTGAATACGCCGTTGTCGTCCCAGCCGTGCTCGTCATCACCGATAAGGAGACGCTTAGGGTCGGTAGACAGAGTGGTCTTGCCTGTTCCGGAAAGTCCGAAGAAGATGGCAGTGCTCTTGCCTTCCTTGTCAGTGTTTGCCGAGCAGTGCATTGAAGCGATGCCGCGGAGAGGGTTCAGATAGTTCATGATGGAGAAGATACCCTTCTTCATCTCGCCGCCGTACCAGGTGTTCAGGATTACCTGCTCGTTTGTCTTGAGGTTGAAGACAGTGGCTGTCTCGGAGTTCAGTCCGAGTTCCTTGTAGTTCTCGACCTTTGCCTTGGCTGCATTGAATGACACGAAATCAGGCTCGCCATAGTTCTCGAGTTCCTCTTCCGTAGGACGGATAAACATGTTCTTCACGAAATGTGCCTGCCATGCCACTTCCATGATGAAACGCACTTTAAGACGGGTAGCAGGGTTCGCTCCGCAGAAAGTATCCATCACGAAAAGACGCTTGCCTGAAAGCTGCTTCACTGCCTTTGCCTTCAGATCGGCCCAGGCCTCTTCTGAACATGGTTTGTTATCGTTCTTGTATGCATCGGAAGTCCACCATACGGTGTCCTTGCTGGCCTCGTTGTAAACGAAGAATTTGTCTTTAGGAGAACGTCCGGTATAAATACCAGTCATCACATTGACAGCTCCGAGTTCAGTTACCTGACCTTTCTCATAGCCCTCAAGTCCTTCTTTGGTCTCTTCCTCGAAGAGGACCTCATAAGACGGGTTGTGAAGGATTTCCTTCACGTCTGTGATACCGTACTTGCTTAAATCAATTTTACTCATAATATAAAAAAGTTTAAAGTTTACTCTTTGGCATATCCGTGCAAAAATATAATATTTTTACGAGCGGACAAATTTTAGAGCCGAATAATTATTATTTTTGCCTTTACAGGCAGAAAATGTCCGGAAAAGCCGGCATGAGCCGGAAAAACCGCGCCGTTTGTCTGCACAAAATGTGCCAATGGGAATAGGAATGAAAGCGATAGATGTGCTGGAGAAATACTGGGGGTACACCGCCTTCAGGAACATGCAGGAAGAGATAGTGGATGCCGCCGTGGAAAACCGCGACGTTCTCGCCATCCTGCCTACCGGCGGAGGCAAGTCTGTTTGTTTTCAGGTTCCTGCACTGATGAAGGAGGGCATCGCTATAGTGATCACTCCGCTGATAGCCCTGATGAAAGATCAGGTGCAGAACCTCAACGACAGGGGCATAAAGGCTCTGGCAGTGCATATGGGGATGAGCAGAGGGGAAATCGAGACTGCGCTGAACAATGCCGCATACGGCGATTTCAAATTCCTGTACCTGTCTCCGGAGCGTCTGTCCACCCCGCTTTTCAGAAACTGGCTGACTGAAATGAATGTCAGCTATATAGTCGTGGACGAGGCTCACTGCATATCGCAGTGGGGTTATGATTTTCGCCCTGACTATCTGAAAATAGCGGAAATACGCAAAAGCTGCGACGCTCCCGTCATCGCCCTGACCGCCACAGCCACACCTGCAGTCGCCGACGACATCATGGAAAGGCTGGGATTCCGGGAAAAACTGCTTCTCAAATCCGGATTCGAACGTCCGAATCTCTCGTACATCGTCAGGAACAGGGAAGACAAACTCGGACAGCTGCTGAACATCTGCCGCTCCGTGGCCGGCACGGGAATCGTATATGTCCGGAACAGGAAAAAATGCGAAGAACTGGCAGCATTCTTGACAAATTCCGGCCTTTCGGCCTCATACTACCACGCAGGACTCTCCCACCAGATCAGGACAGCCAGACAGGAAGACTGGAAATCCGGAAAGACGAGAATAATGGTCTGCACCAATGCGTTCGGCATGGGAATCGACAAGCCTGACGTCAGATTCGTAATCCATTTCGAAATGCCGGAATGCCCGGAAGCGTATTTTCAGGAGGCAGGCAGGGCCGGAAGGGACGGAAAACGCTCATACGCCGTCCTGCTCTGGAACAATACCGACACACGCAAGCTCAAGCAGATAGCGAATACCTCTTTTCCCGACATCGGATATATCGAGGACATATATCAGAAGGTGCATGTATTTTCCGGCATACCATACGAATCGGGAGCAGGGCGGGAAATCAAGTTCGACATCATGGATTTCTGCAGGCGTTTCAGGCTGAATTCCTCATCGGCATACAACGCCATGAAATACATCGAACGGGAGGGACACTGGGTATTCATGGAAGATGCTGATATCCAGGCCAGAGTAAAGATAATACCTTCAAGAGAAGAACTTTACGACATCATCATACCGGACATGAAACAGCAGACGGTGCTGGAAAACATCATGCGGTCATATTCAGGACTATTCTCCTATCCCGTGCGGATAGACGAGGACTATATATCATCCAGATCTTCCGTCAGCATACCGGAACTCCGCCAGATACTCTACGCCCTCTCCCTGGAGCATATCATCAGATATATCCCGGCCGACCATTCATCGGTCCTCTACCTCAAGGAAGACCGTCTCCGCCCGAAAAACGTACACCTGTCGCCGGAACGGCTGGACAAGCTCAAGGCATCATGGACAGAAAGAGTGGATGCCATGACCGGCTATGCATCTGAAAACGATGTCTGCCGCAGCCGTTACCTGCTGCAATATTTCGGTCAATCCGACAGCGGCGACTGCGGGACATGCGATGTCTGCAGGAAAAGGAAGGATAGGGAAAAAGCCCCGGGCACTAAAGAAGCCCTCACGTCATACATTATAAAAGAAAAGGAAGGTGACTATACCCTTGAAGATATAAATGTCACCTTCGGCTCTCCAGGTTCGGAACATGCGGACAATTATCTGGCCCTGCTCCGGACTCTCATTGATGACGGCACGGTACCGCCTTACAGAATGTAGGAAGAATCCCCTCCGGCATCAGAACATGATGCCCACGGAAACATAGAACTGCAGGCGGTTCATGGTTCCGGTCTCCGCGAGGTCGCCCTTGAACCTGTTCAGCAGGCCATAGTCTACCCCGCCCTTTACCGTAATGAAATTGATGAAGTTAAGGCCTACGCCTCCGCCCATGAGGACATCGAACCTGTTCATGCGGCTGTCCGGCATGTATTCGTTGATACGATCCATGTTCTCTTCAGAAATATTGTCGGATTTCAGCTTTCCGGTATAGCTGTCATATTGGACGCTTCCGTTCACCTGATTTCCCAGCACATCACCGGTAACCGACATCTTGGTAGTGGCAGCCAGACCGAGAGACAATGTAGGACCGGCAAAGACATAAACCCCGAAAGCAGGAACGATGTCGAAGGTGTATTTGATGTGGATAGGCAGATTCAGGCCGTGTTCCGTATAACTGTTCGTCAGATTGAACATCGGGACCTCATTCTTGGATGTGCTGTTCAGGAATGAATAATAAAGGCCAGGCTGGATGGAAAGCCCGGCAAAGAGCCTCATATCCTTTACCAGCCCCACATAGAACCCGCTCATGGCTTCCGACTTGCCGGATTCCCCAGAATCGGTCTTCGTCATGTAAGTAGAATTCAGATAACCGACTTCCACGCCGTTCTTGGCCGGCAGGTTCAGCGCCGACAGCATCCCGACTGCCGCAACTGCAATGATCTTGACAAATCTTTTCATGGTTTCCATATTTAAACTGCATTTCAAGTCCGACATACAGATGCAATCCGGCACCATAATGTCACTATCAGCAAAATATGTTGTGAATATACGAAATTTTCCGAAATTTGCCTCCGGCAATCATACTTTGGAGTATATTTGCATTCTTATTCGGAACGACGGTCTTATGAAAGAATTCTGGCAAGTAATGAAGCGCTTCGTGGCGCCGTACAGACTATATCTGGTGGGGGCGGTAATACTAAACATCCTCTCCGCCGTCTTCAACATATTCTCATTCACCCTCATAATACCCATCCTGCAGATACTCTTCAAGATGGACACGACAGTCTATGAATTCATACCGTGGGACACTGCGGGAATGGGATTCAAGGAGCTGGCGGTGAACAATGCATATTATTACGTGACCCAGCTCATCGACAAGTTCGGCGGCTCCGTCACCCTGCTCATGCTGGGACTCTTCCTCGGAATCATGACAGCCCTGAAGACATCGTGCTATTTCGGGTCTTCCGCCATCATGATCCCTCTGCGCACAGGGATTGTCAGGGATATCAGAGTACAGGTCTACAACAAGATGATCACCCTCCCCCTCGGTTTCTTCTCGCAGTCGCGCAAGGGAGACATCATAGCCAGAATGAGCGGCGATGTCAGCGAAGTGGAAAACTCCATCACCAGCTCCCTCGACATGCTCATCAAAAACCCGATACTGATCATATTCTATTTCGGGACGCTGATTGTCACCAGCTGGCAGCTGACCCTCTTCACGCTGGCCGTAGTCCCTCTGATGGCCTGGGGAATGAGCGCAATCGGCAAGAAACTGAAAAGACAGTCTCTGGAAGCACAGGGAAAATGGAGCGACACCATGTCCCAGCTGGAAGAGACACTCGGCGGACTGAGAATCATCAAGGCCTTCATAGCCGAAGAGAAGATGTCCGCAAGATTCCTGAAAGTCAGCAACGAGCTCCGCAGGGCCACCAGAAAGGTAGCTGTCAGACAGGCTCTTGCCCACCCGGTCAGCGAATTTCTCGGCACGGTCATGATCATGATAGTGCTGTGGTTCGGCGGCACGCTCATATTGAGCGAAGCATCGCCTATCGACGCCCCTACTTTCATATTCTACATGGTCATCCTCTACAGTGTCCTGAATCCGCTGAAGGAATTCGCCAAGGCAGGATACAACATTCCGAAAGGACTGGCGTCAATGGAAAGGGTGGACAAGATCCTGAAAGCCGAAAACAACATCAAGGAGAAACCCGACGCCTACGACATCAAGTCATTCGACGACAAGATCGAATTCAAGTCGGTATATTTCGCATACGAAGAAGGCAAGACCGTCCTGAAAAACATAAACATATCGGTGGAAAAAGGCAAGACCATTGCCCTGGTAGGGCAATCCGGATCAGGAAAATCGACTCTCGTGGACCTCGTGCCGAGATACCATGACGTCACATCCGGAGAAGTCACCATAGACGGGCACAATATAAAAGATCTGAAAATCAAGAGTCTGCGCAGCCTTATCGGCAATGTGAATCAGGAAGCCATCCTGTTCAACGACACCATTTTCAACAATATCGCATTCGGAGTCGAGGGTGTGACCATGGAGCAGGTAGTGGCGGCTGCCAAAATAGCGAACGCCCATGATTTCATCATGGAAAAGGAACTCGGCTACGAGACCAATATCGGCGACAGGGGCAGCAAACTCTCCGGAGGTCAAAGACAAAGGATAAGCATCGCCCGGGCCATATTGAAAAACCCTCCTATCCTGATACTCGACGAGGCGACTTCGGCTCTGGACACAGAGTCCGAAAAACTGGTGCAGGAGGCTCTGGACAGACTGACCACCACCAGAACTACGATAGCCATAGCCCACAGGCTGTCCACCATCAAGAACGCCGATGAAATCTGTGTCCTTCATGAAGGCGAAATAGTGGAAAGGGGCACGCATGAAGAGCTGATCAAGCTCAACGGCTATTACAAAAAGCTGAATGACATGCAGGCGCTCTAAAGGAAAGCCGGCCCGAAAGGAGAAATTCCGAGGTTTGCGAAGAAGAGAATTTTGGGCCGACTTCATGACGACGGATGCAAATTTTTCATTAACTTTGTTAAAATATCGCATAAATCTGTTTTCCTAATGAAAACCATAGCCGTACCATACATAGAGAATCTGGAACAGAAGAGGTTTGAAGAACTGTGCCTGACGATGGAAGAAAACGGAAGCAAGGCCTTCATGGACACCGTGTGCTGGCCGGACGATTTCCCATATATGCCTGACGCCTCTTTTTCCATTGCACGGAGTGCGACCCATCTTGTCATTCTGTACCGCGTATGCGGGCTCGACCTCAGGGCCGAGGCTCTCGAGGACAACGGGCCGGTATGGGAAGACAGCTGCTGCGAATTTTTCGTGTCCGATCCGGAGGACGGCACATACTATAATTTCGAAATGAACTGCATAGGGACATTGCTCGCCTCGAAGAGGAAGAGCAGGGATGACTTCCGCATGTTTACGGAAAATCAGCTCGGGGAAATCATCAGGCACTCTTCATTAGAGAAAAAAAGATACGACGCAAGCGGGAAACTATGTACGTGGCAGACGGCCGTATGCATACCGTTCCATCTGATCGGGGCGGACGGCAGTCATCTTCCGGAATCATTCAGGGCGAATTTCTACAAATGCGCGGACAAGGCGGCGCATCCGCACTTCCTGAGCTGGAACCCTGTGGAAGTGCCCCAGCCTGATTTCCACAGGCCGGAATTTTTCGGCAGACTGGACATCGGGACGGTCTGAACCGCATCACCGGAAACTAAAATTCACAGATATAAAATAACACTGAAAACTATGAAACGCACACCAGAAGAAATGCTAGAGTTAGCGGAGAAATTCGAGACGACAGGCAAAATCACTGAAATCAAGCCGTTGGGACCTGGCTTCATAAACGACACCTTTATAGTGAAGACCGAAGGCGAAGGGGCTTCGAAATATATACTCCAGAGGAAAAACCATCTCATATTCCCCGATGTGCCGGGCATGATGAAAAACATCGAACTCGTCACCGAACACATAAAGAAAAAAGTCGTTGCGGCAGGCGGGGATCCTATGAGAGAAGTCCTGACTGTCACGAAAAGGAGGCCTCAGACCATGTCGGAAGCCGAAAAGAAAGATCCTGCAGGGAACCTGTACTACAGGGATGAAGACGGGAACTACTGGGCGATGTGCGTCTTCATAGAAGGATCGGTGACTTATGAAAAGGCCGATACTCCGGAACTCTGCTACAAAGGAGGGGAAGGCATCGGCAAGTTCCAGGCACAGCTTTCCGATTTCACCACCCCGCTCAACGAAACAATCAAAGGTTTCCACAATATCAGGTGGAGATTCGTCCAGTGGGATGAAGCCTTGAAGAAAGACGCTGTCGGCCGCGTAAAGGATCTGGCGGAAGAAATAGGATGGATAGAGAGCCGCAAGGCTGAAATGCTGGAGTTCTGGTCGAAGGTGGAGGACGGGACAATACCTACCCGCGTGACTCATAACGACACGAAAATCAGCAATATCCTTTTCGACAAGAAAGGTGACGTGCTGTGCGTCATCGACCTGGATACCTGCATGAGCAGCACTTCCCTGAACGATTTCGGGGATGCCATCAGGTCATACACGAACACCGGCGCGGAAGACGACCGGAACCTTGACAACGTCTGCATGTCCATCGAAATGTTCGAGGCCTATACCCGCGGATACCTGTCGCAGCGGAAAGGGAATCTGACAGAATCCGAAATCGAGAATCTGGCATTCTCGGCCAGATACATCACTTACGAGCAGGTTCTCCGCTTCCTGATGGACTACATCGACGGGGATCTGTACTACAAGACCGCATATCCGGGCCATAATCTGGTGAGGACACATGCCCAGTACAAATTGCTGCAAAGCATCGAAGCCCAGTACGGGGCCATGAGGGAGATAGTGGACAAATATGCGCGGTAAACTGTTCAAGATACTGTTTTTCATATATCTTACAGGATTATGTTTCTGCTGCTTCTGGAATTTCAGGGGCAGCATCGGTCTGGATAATGACCTGTGGGGCATCCGGATGGACAAAGTAGTGCATTTCCTGCTGTTTTTCCCCCTGCCCATAGTCTCATACATGGCTTTTCCGCATTTGAGGAATACCTCCGGGAGATACCTGAAGTTCAGCATACTGTCAGTGGCGGCCGGGGTCCTGCTCGGAGCCGTAATAGAACTGATTCAGGGATGGAGCGGATACAGAAGCTGCGACATGGCTGATCTGCTGGCCGATTTCTGCGGGCTGGTGTCGGCCGCCCTGCTCCTGCAGGTTTATGAAGCCTTCATCAGAAGGAAAAGGAGAAAGACCGCATGAAAAGGATTCTGGCCATATTCGCCGCCGTGCTCGCCATATGCACGACAGACTGCCATGCACAGAAAAGCATCAAGGATGACTTCGAGCCTGTATGCAAGGTTCTGGACACTCTCATCCGCATGAGGACATCCGTCATGGGAGAACTGAAACTGAACTCGGTGATGCTCAGAGGGAACTCGCTGGATTTCTATTTCGACAACTCCCTGAGCGACCTGCCATGGACCGCCGATGATTACAGATGGTTCTGCAGGGAACTGAAAGAACGTTTCCCTGCGGAGTACCGGCGTTACAGTCTGGGAAGGATAAGCAGCCGCGGGGAAAAACTCCCGGATCTGGTGACAGGGGAACTTTCGGCCACCGGACGCCCTGCCAGCACTTCATACAGGACCGAAGACCGTGGAGCGTGCAGGCATCCGATAGTGGAGAAAACAGGAAGCCGGCGATGGTCCAAAGGACTGGACAGGAGCCACATCGCCCTGTGGCAAAGTCACGGGCTGTATTACGAACAGGCTGAAGGCAGGTGGGAATGGCAGCGTCCATGCCTCTTCCAGACAGTGGAAGACCTGTTCACGCAAGGCTACGTCCTCCCCTATCTGGTCCCGATGCTCGAAAATGCCGGAGCCTATGTCATGCTGCCGCGCGAACGCGACATCAACAAGACAGAAATCATCATAGACAATGACCCGGATTTCCACTCGGACAGTACATTCAAGGCATCGGCTGCCCCTGCCGGCCTGCGCCTTTCGGGGCAATATTCGGAAGAAGGCGGATGGAAAGATGCGGGAGAGGGATTTGCCGATGCCAAGGCAATATATTCCGGTGAGGACAATCCTTTCCTGATGGGAACGGCCCGTGCTGCGAAATGCGCCACTCTGGATGAAGGCACAGGGGCATTCGCGTGTATAAAGTGGACACCTGACATTCCGGAGCGGGGCGAATATGCTGTGTACATTTCCTACAAGACCCTTCCGAACAGCACAGAAACAGCCCATTACACAGTCCGGCACATGGGCGGGGAGACCGTATTTCTGGTCAATCAGAAAATGGGAGGAAGCACATGGATATATCTCGGGACCTTCGAGTTCGACAGAGGCACTGACGGCTGCGTCATGCTGGACAATCTCGTATCTGCGGAAAACAGGACCGAAGAGCCGTCCATAGTCACTGCCGATGCAGTGAAAATCGGAGGAGGTTATGGAAACATAGCCAGAAACATCGCGGAAGATCCAGCATCGCTGCCGGAAACTTCAGGTATGCCTCGCTTCACTGAAGGAGCCAGGTACTGGCTGCAATGGGCCGGAATGGACACTACCCTGTTCAGCCAGAATGAAATGAAAAACGACTACGCCGACGATTTCATGTGCCGCGGCGACTGGGTGGCTTACATGAGCGGCGGCTCGGCGGTAAACCCGGAAGCGGACGGCAAGGGAATACCGTTCGATCTGGCCTTTGCCCTGCACTCCGATGCCGGGACGACGCCGAACGACTCCACTGTAGGCACTCTGGCCATCTACACCCTGAAATCCGAAAACATAAGGACTCTTCCGTCCGGAGAAGACAGGAGAACGAGCAGAGAATATGCAAACCTGATCCAGAGCCAGATAGTGAATGACATACGGGAAAAATTCGACCCGGAATGGAACAGAAGATTCATCTGGGACAGAGGCTACAGGGAATCCAGGACTCCGTCATGCCCGTCCATGCTCTGCGAATTCCTGTCGCACCAGAATTTCGCCGATATGAAGCTCGGCCACGATCCCGTTTTCAAGTTCACCGTGTCCAGAGCCATATACAAGGGGATGCTTAAATACCTGAGCAACAGATACGGCCGCGATTATGCAGTCCAGCCGCTTCCGGTCAATTCGTTTTCGGCCTCATTCCGAGGAGACAAGATCAGGCTGAAATGGCGCGAGACGCTCGACAGCCTCGAACCGACGGCCGCTCCTGAAGGCTTCATCCTGCAGACACGGACAGACGACGGGGTTTTCGGCCCTGAAGAAGAACTCCAGGCATACAGGCTGGAAGACGGGACTTATTGCGCGGACGTGGATTTCCTGCCTGGGCACATATACAGCTTCAGGATCATCGCCTACAACGAAGGCGGCAAAAGTTTTCCGTCTGAAACATTGAGCGCGGGAGCGCCCACACTGACATGGAGCAGCAGGAAATCCGTGACGGACAGCTGCCTGCTCATAGTGAACAACTTCGACCGGGTCTCCTCGCCTGCATGGTTCGACTATCCGGAATATGCCGGCTTCGACAACAGGCTGGACAGCGGGATCCAGTATATCAGGGACATATCGTTCACGGGAAGCATGTACCAGAACAGGAGGGAACTGGAATGGGTGAATGACGACTGCCCTGGATTCGGGGCGTCATTCAATGATTTTGCCGGCTCTGTCATCGCCGGCAATACATTCGACTATCCTTCAGTACACGGAAAAGCTGTATTGGACGCAGGCTACCCGTTCTGCTCCGCCAGTTCCGCTGCCTTCTGCAGCGATACCACACTGTCCGAAGGCATCTGGTGCATTGATCTGATATGCGGCAAACAGGTTACAGTCGCCTCCAGAGGAGGTATCCCGGATCGTTTCAGGGTATTTCCGGAAACATTGCAGGATGCATTGAAGGCTTTCACCTCCGGCGGCGGAGACCTGATAGTATCTGGAGCGAATATAGGGACCGATATCTGGGACAAGGTTTTCCCTGTCGTTACCGACAGTGTCTTCAGGGCGGCATCTGTGGATTTCGCGGAAAACGTCCTCGGATACAGATATGTGACAAACTACGCCGGAAGGACAGGAGAGGTCGTGTCCGTGGCATGCAGAGACAGCCTCCCGGATCTGAAGGCAGGCATGACGATGAGGTTCAACAACAGGCCGGATCCGGAACTTTACAGCGTGGAAGCTCCCGACGGCATAGCGCCGTCAGACAGCAGAGGGAGCATATTCCTGAGATACAGCGACACCCGCATACCGGCAGCCGTCTGTGTCGATGCCGGGACTTACAAGACAATATGCATAGGCTTCCCTATCGAAATACTGACCGGAGAAGAAGATCTGGAGAGAATCATCAAATCGAGCATAGGATATTTCACCAAACATACGACAGACAATGACTGAAAGGCAATCTGAAATCATAGAACTCATCAGGAAGGAAGTGAAACCGGCCCTCGGCTGCACAGAGCCTATCGCTGTGGCTCTGGCCGTGGCGAAAGCCGTGGAAATATTGCAGGAGAAATGCTCCTGCACGGAAAAAGAATGGCGGATGACGGCGGATTTCAGTATCAATGTCGAAGTCAGCGGCAACATACTTAAAAACGGCATGGGCGTGGGGATTCCCGGGACAGGGATGGTAGGCCTGCACATCGCGTCGGCCCTTGGAGCCGTCTGCGGAAAGACAGTGTACGGACTGGAAGTCCTGCATGATCTGGATGACAGGTCGATAGCCCGGGCAAAAAGTCTGGTGGCGGACAAAAAGGTCAGCGTTACGCTGGCCGACACCGCGCACAAGCTCTATGTCAAGGCCTGTGTAGGGACAGGGGAAGGCCACAAGGCGTCCGCCCTGATTGAAGACGACCATGACAACATAGTGGAAACATGGTTCGACGATACTGTCCTCGCCCGGAATCAGAGTGCCGGAGCCGATTCCTCCGGCAATGGGAAGACCACTCAGGACTACGGACTGACTGTGCGCGAAATCCTCGATTTCGTCAATGAGGTCGGTTCCGATGATATCAGTTTCATTCTGGAGTCGAAAAGCATGAATCTGGCGCTGGCTCATGAGGGGCTCGAATCGAACTACGGGCTGCGTGTGGGACAGACCATAATGTCGGAGAAATACAAGCCTGTCTTCGGCTCCGATTTCATGAGCTTCGCAATGGCCATGACTGCCGCTGCATCCGATGCCAGAATGGCAGGCTGCACTCTTCCGGCAATGAGCAATTCAGGAAGCGGGAATCAGGGCATTACCGTCACCATGCCGGTAATAGCCTACGGCCTCAAATACGGAGTGGACGACGGGCAACTGGCCAGAGCATTGGCCTTGAGCCACCTGATAGCCATCCACATCAAAGGGTATCTGGGCAAGCTGTCAGCCTTGTGCGGATGTGTGATAGCGTCCACAGGGGCTGCCTGCGGCATAGTCTATCTGAAGGGCGGCTCCTACCCGCAGATCTGCTCAGCCATCAAGAACATGATAGGCAACATCACAGGCATGGTCTGCGACGGCGCCAAAGTAGGCTGCGCCCTGAAAGTGGCTTCAGGCGTATCCTGCGCTGTACAGTCGGCTGTTCTGGCCATGGAAGGGATATGCATTCCGGAAAGTGACGGAATCATAGAAAAGGATATCGAGAAGACCATCAGGAATCTCGGCGAGATAGGGTCGGTAGGAATGCAGGACACTGACAACATGATACTCGACATCATGGTCTGCAAGTAGGGTCAGACACGCTTGCGGTATTGCAGGGGCGTCACGCCTGTATGATGGCGGAAAAACTGGACGAAGACGGAAGGACTGGAAAAATTCAGTTCTTCCGATATTTCAAGGACAGTCTTGTCGGAAGTCTTAAGAAGATTCCTCGATTCCCTTATCAGGTTTATGGCTATCCATTCCGGAACTGAGCGTCCGCTCAGTTTCCTGATAGCCGACGAAAGGTATTTCGGAGTGCGGTTAAGCCTGTCAGCGTAGAATCCCACCGTGTGCTCTTTCCTGTAATGTCTGGCCAGCAGTTTGAAAAAGTCGTCTGTCAGGGCTTCCTGCCTCGGCTTCGGCATATCGGACGAGGATGTTTCCATTGACCTGAAAAGGTCACAAATTTCCAGAATCAAGGCATAGAGGACAGATCTGTATATTTCCTGACGGTAAGTATTGTCGCTGCACGCGGACTGCTTGTCGAGCAAATCGAAATAATCCGACATGCGTAAGGCTCTGGCGTCATCCAGCCTGAGCAAGGGATAGCGGATGGCAAGGTTGATGACATCTATGTCCACGGGGCTGGGAAAATCAAGTATCATGTCAAGTGTCACGGCTACGGAACGTTCGATGTAGTCATCCGAAGATGAAACCGTCTCCGGCTGACGGTTCAGCGTGGATATCAGCAGGCATCCGGACGCCACCTCGAAACGCCGGTCCTCCGTCTCCAGTACGGCAGAACCGCCGCTGCATAGACGGATTGAAAAGGCCCCGTAATTCTCATTTCCGTTATTTTTCACCGCAAATCCGACTTTTTACACATTTTTTCATCTGCAAACATAACAATATATCTGCATTCTGCAATTAATTTTGCGGGTGATTTCCTTTCAGGGTATCTTATAAAATTCAATGACAATGGAAAATTTTTACAGCAAAACCGCAGAAGAGGTCGCCCGTGAAATGGGGACCGACCTGTCTGAAGGACTTAAAAAAGAGGAAATAGCCTCCCGGATGGAAAAATACGGGAAAAACACGCTCGTGCAGAAAAAGGGCAGGTCATTCTTCGCCATGTTCATCTCGCAGTTCAAGAGTTTCATGATAATCCTCCTTATCGTAGCTGCCATCATATCGGGATTCATGGGGGTAAAGACAGGGGAAGGGCTGCTTGATACCTATATAATATGCGGCATACTGCTCCTCAACGCGTTTATCGGGGCTTATCAGGAATTCAAGGCGCAGAAGTCGCTGGAATCGCTGAAAAAGATGGCTGCACCGATGGCAAAGGTCGTCCGCGACGGCGAAGCCATGGTAGTGAACGTGGAGGATGTCGTTCCCGGCGATCTGGTGGAACTCGAAGTGGGGGATATAGTGCCGGCAGATATCAGGATTACCGAATCCGTGAACATGAGCATACAGGAATCATCCATGACAGGCGAATCGGTGCCTGTGGAAAAAAGCCCTGAAGTCCTTCCGGATGAGGATATTCCGCTTGGAGACAGGAAGAATATGGCATATTCGAGCGGCGTTGTCACTTTCGGACGAGGGAAAGGCGTGGTCACCGGGACCGGAATGAACACGGAAATAGGCAAAATCGCCGACATGCTCGGAGGGGAATCCGATACCCAGACTCCGATGCAGGCCAGACTCGAAAATCTCGGCAAAGTCATAGGAACGGCTTCCGTCCTGATTTGCGTCGTCATATTCATTATAGGCGTAATGTACGGCAGACCAGTCATAAACATGCTGATGGTGGCAGTGTCGCTGGCTGTCGCTGCCATTCCTGAAGGCCTCCCGGCCATTTCCACCATCATACTTTCAATGGGTGTAAGGCGGATGGTCAGACACAACGCCATCATCCGCAAACTGCCGTCCGTCGAGACCCTCGGCTGTACTACTGTGATATGCTCCGACAAGACGGGGACCCTGACAAAGAACCAGATGACTGTAGTGGAAGAATATGCCGCCAGCGGAAATCCTGACAGACTGATCACCATTTCAGTCCTGTGCTGCGATGCCAAGGAGGTGAAAAACGACGATGGAGGCATAACCCGCGTCGGAGACCCTACTGAAATTGCGCTTATCGACCTCGGAGAGAAGCACGGGATGAAGAAAGCCGTGCTGGACGAATCTTGTCCGCGCGTCGGCGAGGTGGCTTTCGACTCCTCGAGGAAAAGGATGTCCACCATCAACAGAATGCAGGACGGTTCCCTGCAAATAAATGTCAAAGGCGGGTTGGACGAGGTCTTGTCTGTGTGTACCGGGATAGAGACTGCCGAAGGTGTCAGAAAACTGACTGCCGGGGATGTTGCCGGACTTCAGGAGATGAACAGGAAGATGGCAGACTCGGCTTTGAGAGTGCTCGCCATGGCATACAGGCCGGCTGACCGTGTATCTTCCGATGTGGATGAAGTCGAAAGGGATCTGATTTTCTCGGGCATGACCGGAATGATCGACCCTGAAAGGGAAGAAGTCATCGGCGCCATCAAGGAATGCCATGAAGCTGGAATCAGAACCATAATGATCACCGGCGACCACAAGGCTACCGCATTGGCGATAGCCACCAAGATAGGCATACACAGGGATGGAGACCTGTCGATAACAGGGACCGAACTGGAAAAGCTGGACGAGAAGACATTTGATGAAAATGTCGACAAATATACGGTTTACGCCCGTATTGCTCCTGAGCAGAAAGTGAAGATTGTGACGGCATGGCAGAAAAAAGGAGAGATTGTAGCCATGACAGGCGACGGGGTGAACGATGCTCCGGCCCTCAAGCAGGCCGACATAGGGGTATCAATGGGAATCACAGGTACCGAGGTGGCCAAGGATGCTTCCGACATGATTCTGTCTGACGATAATTTCGTGACCATCGTTTCAGCGGTATCGGAAGGAAGGAGGATATATGACAATATTCTGAAAACCGTACTGTTCCTGCTCTCCACGAATCTGGGAGAAGTGCTGCTTCTCTTCGTGGCGTCAATCCTGAATATGGGTATTCCGCTTCTTCCTATACATATTCTCTGGATAAATCTGGTGAGCGAGACTTTCCCTGCCCTGGCGTTGAGTCTGGATCCGGCAGCACGTGATATCATGAAGAAAAGTCCGCGCGGAAAAGGCAAACAGTTCATGGACAAGGGAATGGTGTGGAGAATAAGCTATCAGGGCGTGATGATGGGAGCGATCACTCTGGCGGCATTCATCATCGGAAAGAGAATGGGTATGGAAATGTACGGGAACGAGGTATCCGCAGAATCCCTCGGCCAGACCATGGCTTTCGCATCCCTTATTGCAGCCAAACTGGTTCATGCAGGAAACCTGCATTCCAATACCGAATCTCGTTTCAGGTTCAATCCTATGGAGAACAAGCCTCTGATATTCGCCATCATGGCTTCATTAGCATTCTCCCTGGCAGTCCTGCTGGTGCCGTCTTTCGCAGAGGCGTTCAGTTTCAGCAGTATGGGTCACGAGCAGTGGCTTACGGTAGTCGGACTGGCCCTGATACCTCTCGTAGTGGTAGAACTGTTCAAGGCCCTGAAGTGGAACGGGAAATAGGCAGATATCAGTCAGCCGCCTGAACGGTGGCCGGAATACGGCGATGGGCAGCCCAGAGAACGATTCCGACAGAGACCGAGACATTCAATGAATGTTTGGTGCCGTACTGGGGGATTTCCAGTGAAAAGTCGGAAGCATCGACGATGTCCTGAGCCACTCCGGCCACCTCGTTACCGAAAATAAAGGCATACTTCTGTCCGGGAGATGGAGTAAAGTCATCCAGCGAGACTGAATTTACCGTCTGTTCGACGCTTACTATGACATATCCTTCATCCCGGAGCATCCCGACCGCATCTTCCGTGCGGTCGAAGTGTTCCCACCTCACGCTGAACTCAGCCCCTATCGCGGACTTGTGGACTTCGGCGGAAGGAGGTACGGCACATATTCCGCACAGACAGACCTTGTCTACCTTGAAGGCATCGGAACTCCTGAAGGCTGAACCGACATTATGCGCGCTCCTGATATTATCCAGAACGACGACTATGCCGGATTCCGGAGCCTGCCGGTATTCCTCGGCGGTCATTCTGCCGAGTTCGATATTCAATAATTTCCTGTCAGCCATAACGATGTATTTCAACAAGTTCCGCTCCCGGATCCGTATCCGGGGGAAAACTTCCGCGGACAAAGGTAGATAAAATTCAAAAAAAGAGTAACTTTGTCAGGAATATAAAAGGACTTAATGATATGAAACAGGATCTTCAGATTTTCAATCTGATAAAGAAAGAAGAAGAAAGACAGACTACCGGCATGGAACTTATCGCCTCTGAAAACTATGTAAGCAAACAGGTTCTTGACGCCCTCGGCTCCATATGCACGAACAAATATGCGGAAGGCTACCCGGGAGCGAGATACTATGGAGGTTGTGAAATAGTAGACCAGATAGAGCAGCTGGCCATAGACAGACTCTGCCAGCTTTTCGGAGCGGAATATGCCAATGTGCAGCCGCATTCTGGAGCACAGGCGAACATGGCCGTCATGATGGCGTGCCTGAAGCCGGGCGATACTTTCATGGGGCTCGATCTGGCTCACGGAGGGCACTTGACACACGGTTCTCCGGTAAACATGTCCGGCATACTCTACAATGCCGTATCATACGGGCTTGATGAGGTGACAGGACTCATCGACTACAATGACATGGAACGCAAAGCATTGGAGCATAAGCCGAAACTCATCATAGGAGGAGCATCCGCATATTCCAGGGAATGGGACTGGGAGAGAATGAGAGGAATTGCAGACAGCGTCGGAGCCATCTTCATGGTGGACATGGCACATACGGCAGGTCTGATTGCCGCCGGACTGCTCAGCAATCCGGTAAAATATGCACACATCGTCACATCTACCACGCACAAGACACTG
The DNA here is from genome assembly GCA_944323845.1 of uncultured Bacteroidales bacterium. Classification (GTDB taxonomy): domain Bacteria; phylum Bacteroidota; class Bacteroidia; order Bacteroidales; family UBA932; genus Cryptobacteroides. The sequence continues at coordinate 293,449 of CALUUA010000001.1, read as the reverse complement.
AGGGGTCCGAGGGGCGGCATCATTCTCATGGGAAAGGATTTCGACAACCCGTGGGGACTCACCACGCCTAAAGGTGCAGTGAAGAAGATGTCACAGATACTGAATTCAAGCGTCTTCCCCGGGGTGCAGGGCGGACCGCTCGAACACTGTATCGCAGCCAAGGCGGTTTCATTCTACGAGGCAATGCAGCCGGAGTTCATCGAATACCAGAAACAGGTGGTCGCAAACGCCTTCGCCATGGCGGAAGCATTCAAGGCCAAAGGCTATAAAGTCGTATCAGGGGGTACCGACAATCATCTGATGCTCATAGACCTGAGGACGAAATTCAGCGAACTGACCGGCAAAATCGCCGAAAGGGAACTGGTAAAAGCCGACATCACAGTAAACAAGAACATGGTACCGTTCGACAGCAGGTCGCCTTTCCAGACTTCCGGCATAAGGGTAGGTACTCCTGCCGTCACCTCGCGAGGACTGGTAGAGAAGGATATGGAATTTATCGTAAACCTGATAGATGCCGTCCTGACCAGCGCGGCTGCGCATCCTGATTATGTGGCAGGGAAATCGGAAGAAGGCATGGAAGAGCATGAAGCTGTCCTGGCCAATGTCCGCAAACAGGTCCGGATGAAAATGAACGGACTTCCTCTGAACAAATACTGATACCTGAACAAATGAAAAAAGCGGTTAGTCAAAAGTCACGAAGTGACCGCGACTGGAAGGAGCGAAATCCCCCTAACCGAGTGATAAGCCGACCCAAAAGTAATTTTGAGGTCGGTTTCTTTATTTTTCTCTCCTCCCCCCCCCAAAAAAAAAGAGTGACTCCAATGCCTTATGGCTTTTGGGTCACCCTCTCTTTTTTCGTGCGCAGGAGCAGAGTCGAACTGCCACACCATTTCTGGCACTACCTCCTGAGAGTAGCGCGTCTACCAATTTCGCCACCTGCGCCTCAAGAAAGTGGTGCAAAGATAATACAAATTTTTATATTCGCAATCAATTTTCATCAAATTACTACATCAAATTCATAAGACCCCGACCAGTCTGACACCACGACATGGATTTCCGCATGAGCGTAATCTATGCTTATATCCACATCATCAAGGTCTTCCGCCGTCCAGTCATAACCGGCTCCGGCGATATATTCACCCAATGCGAACTCCCTCAGCACCTTGTCTTCTTCCCTTATAAGCAGCATCAGGCTATTATCCGTCTGTCTCGGCACACGCACTCCGGCCGTACCGTCAGGCTGCGGAGTCACAGTAAACGAGAAATCTCCCGGAGACACCGTCCTGTCTTCGTTTATGGAATTAATGTTTCCTGTCACGGTAACGTCGAAAGGATACGGAGAATCGTCCTTCAGCATCCTGATATTAATAGTACAGAAATCCTTGTGCAGGACTACCAGTTCCCTGTAGGTTTCAGCCTGCAAATCCAGCTTGGAATAATGCATGTAGACAGGCGGACATTCTTCGCCGAGAGGAATCAGAATTCTGGAATCAGAAGAAGAAAAAGCTCCGGCCCCGTTTATCACTGAAACGGAAACAGAGGTCTTCGGGACACTGACTCCGTATAAGAATCCTTCAGCACTCCCCGACTTATCCTGACCGGCCTTGAAGGAAACTTCCGGATCATAATACAGAAAGCCGTCAGCGGCCTCAATGCGGATTTCCGACATTTCAGCCAATTCAGGATCCACTCCGCTGAAATCCAGGAAAAACGAACACGGACATAATGCCCTGTCTTCCTTTATAGAACATCCCTGACCAAAAGCCACTGCCATCAGAGCCGTTATCAGTACCCGTGACGGCAGATTCCCTTTAAACGCCATGACTTCTCCTGTCAAACTTCAGATGGTCACATTCACTGTGCTTCCATCCTGCCAGTCCACTATCCTGATACGGACTTCCACCGCACCTGTATCCACCAGTTTGTCAGGAGCATCCGAACCGAGTCTGGTCAGTCTGATCTCCTCGATATCATAGGTATGGTTCCGTTCTATCCCGGGCAGGCTCACCGGATAATAATAAAACTTGCCGTCTATCTGCGTTTCCAGGACAAGACGTGTATATCGCGGAGACCAGATTCCGGACTGGCTGTCATATTCTGTACTGTTCTGGTAACAATAAAAATAATTCGGCTCCGTATGACTCGCCCCCTGCTCCAGACTATATGACACAGATCCGCTGTACAGCAGTTCAGGACAGCCGCTCCTGATGCCGACTTTATTGTACCATAGCGTAGGAGCGTCTGCATGCAGGTACGGACAGTCCCCCGCCACATTCGACAGGTACATTCCTCTCAATACAATCGGGATAGACGAATAGGCAGGGGCAGACATGGCATTCGTAATCTTCAGGACAGCTACACGGGCGACTAACCGCGAGACTTCCACTGTCACGGACTCTTCCGCCTCATCCACTGTCGCCGATACGGAACCGGCCATTACCAGATCGGCCACGGCATTGTCAGACAGGTCGGATCTGGCTTCCGTAAACTGCGACAAAGACGAAATATGTGAAAGATCCGGAGCGTTTACCGCCGCCACGAAAATTCTCTCTCCTGCAGTACATTCCACAGTAAGTATGCCTATATCGGCAGAAGAATATGCGTCCAGAGCACCGTCTTTCCGGAAAACGAGTACCTGAAGATCGTTTACCGCATTCTCCCCCACGGCTTCCGTCACCTTGGTCGCGGATACCGGGACAGATACCGTTACCGGTATCTTTTCTCCTGACATTTCGTCCTGACTGACATCCACAGTCATTTCACACGCCGCCATTGCGACAATGATTGCCGGCATGGCGGCAATTTTGGAACAAAGTTCCCTTGCTGATTTTTTCATGTCAAAAACAAATTATGGTTAAATTATAAATGTGTCTCAATATCCGATATCTTCCATCACCTTTGCCGCTATTGCAGACAGTTCCGGATCAAGATTCGCCCGGTGCCGCATGGCCGGATCCTTAGTGCTGCTGCGCAGAAAGTACTCTTCCGCCCTTGCGGAATCGCCTGCTCTGGAATATAGGACAGCCAGCAGATAATCTGACCGCGCATCATCGGACCCAAGACCGGAAAGAATGGATATGGCCGCACTGTCATATCCTGACGATGCCATGGCAAGAGCCGCATTATAGTCCCGATAGGGGCCAAGCAAGGCCGCAGCTTTCCGGTAATCCAGATTCTTCAAAGCCTCCAGACCTCTCATATATAGCGTATCGGGAATCCTTGTATGGATCGTATCCTTTTTCACGTGAGGACGATGCATGTAGAAGTGGAACTTCACGGTCCGCAGCCTCGGATATATTTTTTCCCGCAGGTACCGGTACGACTCCATCGAGGCCATCGTTCTTTCCGCCATATCTTTGTCCGGACTTCCGGACAATTCCAGTATGGCCTTCCTGTCGGCTTCCGATATAAGGGTATCATTCAAGACAAGTTTCTGAAGATAATCCCAGTTTTCAGGCACCGAAGCGGATCTGACAGCGCCACCATCCAGCCAGTCTATCCTGGCTGTCACATAATGGCGCACCGCCTTGGCTCTGCCTTCTGCCAGAGCTGCATTATACTCCCAGGAACCTTCAGGAGAACATGAAGCAGTAACTTCTATGGAATCCAGAACCAGATCCTTTCTGGAACGGATGTCTGCAAAGCATTTCCTGATGCGCTCCAGTTCAGATGCATTGCCTTCACGCAAGGTATCCAGCACAGCACTCCCTTGATCAAAATCCAGAAATGCCACCGTCCGGTCGGAAACTGTTCTCTGGATGACCTTGAAAAGAAAACGCGGGGTGCTGTCGGCAAGTGAAGACAGGGAACTGATATAGAAAGACAGGTTTCCGGGAGCCGGCATTTCAGCCACGCAGACCCCATCCCTGAACACCATTCCGGACAGACTCACTTCGAGTTTCTTCAGACCGGGAGACGAGGCCATGGTGTGAGAATACCTGTATATGAGACTTCCCTCCCCTGAAGACATGACAGTATCCAACCTGACATCGTATTCCATCGGCGCTTTCACTAATTTTCTGAACATGCTGTCCTTGTTCTCCATCTTCCATTCATTCCTGCGCTTGCGCAGCTGTCTGGTATAATGCTCCAGAGCCGTCATCTGGTTTACTCCGAACAGATTTTCGGCTTCAGGGACGGAAAGCACCGAGGAATCGGACTTCATGGCATAAGTGTCCGGGAAATACCTCTGGAGAAAGGTTTCCAGCTGATCCATCCTGATAAAGGCAGTGCTGTCGATTACGATGGACTCCAGAAATTGCCTGTACCTTTCATATCCTTTCAGCTGCCGCTTCCTGTATAAGGCTCCGGTAATAAATACAGGTTTCAGGGAAATGGTCTCATCGCCTGCCTTCATTTCAGGGACCAGCCGGAGCTGGAAATCCGATGAAATAAGTTCCTGCGGCACCATGACATCGAAACTGAACGAAATCCGGCCGAGCCTTTCCGCTATATTACGGAATCTGGCCACTACTCTGGATGCCGGGATGACATCAGTCGCAGTCATTTCCCCTGTTTCACTGTCCCGTATGGCTTTCATGATGACAGGTCCTTCGACAGTATCGGCATTGGCCTCGCTTTCCTGCATGACAGGGAATCTGTCAGGAATATCCGAAGTCTCGTCAGGAATCGAGAGCTGCAATCCGGACGAGGACAAGGAAACATCCGTGTACCGTTTCAGCGGCGAGCATGATACGGCGACCGATGCGATGAAAAGGACAGCCACCGCCATTGCAGGTATCTGCACAAGGATTTTCTGATCAGAAAACATAGACGAGAGACAATAGAAGTTCGTTTGGCAGGATGAATCCCTTTGTGCCCGATTCAAGGGTGAGACCGCATGACGGACAGTCATATACTGCATATTTTTTAATGCCGGTCCACAGGCCGAGGCCGAATTCGAGATTAAGGTTCGGATGCACCATATAGGAATAGCCGGCTGAAAAGCCGATACCGAAACCGTCTCCTTCTTCCGTCTTGCCGGAAAAAATCCCGCCCCTGTTGTATTCCTGATATTTGGCCTTTCCCGCGATCCACCAGCCCGAAAACACATGCCACGGCCACAGGCGCACGCCTATTTCATACGACTGCTGGCGGTTCTGCATCTGCGAACCGTCATCTTTCAGCTTGAAAGTAAAAGGATTGAACTTGGCTCCGGCATTCAGGCTCCAGTGCTGCGAAAAGCCGTATGAGGCTTCCAGATTCAGGGTACCGAGATTTATGTAATCCATGACATTCGTCGACACGGAAAACTTTCTGGCATCCATATGCCGGTGCCCGGTAACGAGCACCAGCAATACAAGTATGAACAGCTTTTTCATATTATCTGTATCTGATGAAAACCTGATCTATCATCCGGGCCTTGTCAGGATGCATGGACGAAAGGCGGCTCTGAAGCACGTCCAGACTCGTGACATCGGCCTGCATCGCCGCCAGGAAGTCCGAACGCTCCAGTCCCCTGTCGTCAAGATACCTGAATATCTGCGGACTGAACCAGTATCCGGTGCCGAACTGCGGCATGGCGCCGCCGTACCTTTCCCTGTACATGACGCTTTCCAGATAATAGGCCCACATCTCCCCTACTTCGCAATATCCGGCATATTGGCCTGTCCCGTCGCCGTAGGTCGTGCCTCCTGTCAGATATGAAGTCAGGATATACTCCACGTATTTGTTCCAGTAGTCAAGGCCTACCTGCGAGAAATGGCTGCAATGCGCAAGTTCATGGCATGTAGCCCTGTAGGCATCGCTGTAGCTGTCCATATCGGCTGTCCCGATAGTGACGTCGGGGGCAAAGTATGCGATGAGCGAAGCGAAGAATCCCAGGAAGTTCTTCACGAGGGAATGCGATACTATGGCCTTATGGTGCATCATTATGGCGCTGCTCGCGTCAAGTCCGTTAAGGAGCCAGATTCTCAGGTCGCCCGGAGGCAATGTCAGATCCATGTCATCTTCCCCGCATCTGGTAATGTAGTCATATGCCGCATTGTTCACGACAGAACGGAAAAACAGGGTGCGGTCCGAATTTTTTGTTATTGTCGTGCTCAATCCCGTTTCGGAACCTCTTCCCAGAGATGAAGCGGAAGCAGGCTGCAGGATGAGATTGAAGCCTATGGCGAAACCTTTCTCGTTCTTGAACACGAGACGGTATTTCGGATTCGCAGAGAATTTTTTCGGAATGGTATAATATCCGTCACGGTCAGTATAGGCATTCGAAATCTTCACGAAGACATTGCACCTGACACGTACACCGGAAACGCCCACAGGCTTGCCTCCGTTCGCCTGTTCGTCCACTATCGTGATTCTGCCGGAAGGATTCACCTTGCCGGCTCTCGTAGCCGGCTGCAGCATGTCGCCGTTCCCTGAAAGCCTGAAAGCCTCCTCTTCCACCGCCTCCCAGTCTATGCCGTCTTCCGATCTGACAGAAGGGTCATATTCGGTGATGCAGCATTCGTCCAGAATCTCGTACCTCATGTCCGGAAAAACGAAATCCTCCGGCACTACCGCGTACTGCCATGTGAACTCTCCGTCTTCAATGGACGGATCATGATAATAGTCGCCGTCCACGAGGATTTCGTAATCCACCGGATAATCCACCAGATCCAGCCCCGCTTCCGTCAGGATATCGAACTCGGCTTCGTTTTCGGGAAGAAAACGCACATAAAGGTGCGAGGTCTTCACCGCGTCCCTCGATTTCGTCGGATAAAGGGCCGCAAAGGCCGACTTCATGTTTTCAGTGGTGTAAGGATTGTCCAGTTTTTCTCCCAGAACCATCATACCGTGAGGAATCTCCGTGTTCCCCGCAGGCAGGCCGGCGTAATCGTCTCCTGCCATCCCTTCCTTGTCACACGCCGCCAGCAGCGCGCACAACATAACTGTTCCCATCAAATTACGCATGATTCTCCTATTTTGGCCCGTACCGGCCTTACGGCCTTGACGGGGAGTGTTTACGCTGGCAAAAGTAGAATGAGCTATCCGTGTTATGAAGTTTTACCCGTTTAATTTCAAAAAAACGGCTGTACGCACTCCGGCGGCCGTTTTTTTCAGGCTCGGAAACTTTATCCGTGTACGTCTGTGTGTTTTGGAAATTTTTCCGTAACTTTGCGCGCGAATTTTCCGGACAATACAGGATAAAAATAGATATTGCCATGAATTTCATACTGTTAGTAGTAGTAATTCTCATCGCCGTCATTATGGTAGCCGCGGCTATCGGCATAGCAAAGGCCGTCGCTCCACGCTCCTATAACCCGCAGAAAAGCGAACCATATGAATGCGGCATCCCGACAAGGGGCAAATCATGGATGCAGTTCAAGGTCGGGTATTACCTTTACGCCATTCTCTTCCTTATGTTCGACGTGGAAACCGTCTTCCTGTTCGCCTGGGCCGTAGTCGTCCAGGATCTCGGGATATACGGTCTGGTCAGCGTGCTCTTCTTCCTGCTGATACTTGTCCTCGGACTTGCATACGCCTGGAAGAAAGGCGCCCTCGAATGGAAATAAACAGGTAAGACATATGAAAAGGAAAGTCAACATCAAGTCGATGAAATATGAGGATTTCAACGACAACGAGTATATAGAGGAAATGCTGAAGGAGCTCCGTGAAAACGGGACCAATGTCATAGTAGGCTGTCTGGACGATGTCATAGAATGGGGCAGGAGCAACAGCCTCTGGCCGCTGACTTTCGCCACCAGCTGCTGCGGTATCGAATTCATGGCCATCGGTGCGGCCAGATATGATTTCGCGAGGTTCGGTTTCGAGGTAGCAAGGTCATCGCCGAGACAGGCGGACTTCATCATGGTGGCGGGTACCATCACCCACAAGATGGCTCCGGTCCTCAAAAGGCTGTACGACCAGATGGCCGACCCTAAATATGTGGTGGCTACCGGCGGATGCGCCATAAGCGGAGGACCTTTCAAGAAATCCTACCATGTGGTCAACGGCGTGGATCAGATAATCCCGGTGGACGTGTATATTCCGGGATGTCCGCCAAGACCGGAAGCCATGCTGTACGGTCTGATGCAGCTCCAGAGAAAAGTCAAGGCTGAAAAATTCCTCGGCGGCATAAACAAGGGCATCAGCGAAAAGGAATATGAAAAAATGATGCGGGCCGACACGAATACGGAAGAAGACCGCAAGGATTACGATGAATCCGGACTGGCATAACCCTGAACCGGCAGTTTAACGACAGAGTATCATTGCGGTTTCCGGGAAACCGCCAACAGAAATCTGCTTATGGATAGAATCATTGATATAAAGACAAAACTGACAGCATTGGACGCAGTCCGGTCAGACGCCGGTGACGGACTTTACAAGATTCCTGTCACTGCATTCCGACAGGCTGCCGAATTTCTGAAGAACGAAGCCGGATTCGACTTTCTGCGAAGCCTTACAGGCATGGACTGGGGCGAAGAGGGTCTGGGCTGCGTGTACCACCTCGAAAACACGGCGACAGGCGAAAACATAGTCATAGCGACTTCGGACAAGAACAGGGATAATGCCAGTCTGCCGTCAGTACATGATCTGTGGAAAGGGGCCAATCTGAATGAAAGGGAGGCATATGACTTCTTCGGCATCAAGTTCCTCGGACATCCGGATCTCAGAAGGCTTTTCCTGAGGGATGACTGGAAAGGACATCCTCTACGCAAGGACTATGACCAGTCCCTGAACCCGCTGAACATGGAGAACGAAAGTTCCGAAGACGACTCCAGAAGCTATGAAATGACTGAAGACGGAAGCTATATCCTGAAAAGGCATCCGCTTTTCAATGAAGAGGAATATGTGATCAACATAGGTCCGCAGCATCCTGCCACTCATGGCGTGCTCCGCTTCTGCGTATCCCTCGAGGGCGAGACCATAAAGAAAATCGACCCTCACTGCGGATACATCCACCGCGGGATAGAAAAGCTCTGCGAGATAAGCACTTACCCTCAGACTCTCGGCTTTACGGACAGGCTCGACTATCTGGGGGCGATGCAGAACAGACATGCACTGTGCATGTGCATCGAAAAAGCCATGGGTCTGCAGGTTTCAGACAGGATACAGTATATCAGGACCATAATGGACGAGCTGCAGAGAATCGACTCGCATCTGCTGTTCATCTCGTGTCTGGCCCAGGACATGGGCGCTCTGGAAGTATTCTTCCTCGGGTTCAGGGACAGGGAAAAGGTACTGGATATTCTGGAGCAGACCACCGGAGGCCGCCTTATCCAGACCTATAATACAATAGGAGGCGTACAGGCCGACATCCACCCGGATTTCGTCAGGAAGGTCAAGGAGTTCATACCGTACATGAGAGCCAAGCTGCCGGAGTATCATGATATCTTCACCGGGAACATCATCGCCAGGACAAGGCTTACCGGCACAGGCGTGCTCTCACGCGAAGATGCCATTTCATTCGGAGCCACAGGCGGTACGGGAAGGGCTTCCGGCTGGGCCTGCGACGTGCGCAAAAGACATCCTTACGGGGTCTACGACCGCGTGGACTTCCAGGAAATCGTCTTTACGGACGGAGACTGCTTCTCCCGTTACATGGTAAGGGTCAAGGAGATAGAGGAAAGCCTCAAAATCATAGAACAGCTCATCGACAATATCCCGGAAGGCGAATGGCAGATGAAGACAAAACCGATCATAAAGCTCCCGGAAGGAAGCTGGTACTCGGCTGTGGAAGGCAGCCGCGGAGAATTCGGCGTATTCATCGAAAGTCATGGAGACAAATATCCTTACAGGGTTAAGTTCCGTTCTACAGGACTGCCTCTTGTGGCCTGTGTCGATACGATTGCCCGGAACGCCAAGATAGCCGACCTGATCGCCATAGGCGGAACACTCGACTACGTTATCCCAGACATTGACAGATAAAAGATACACGGTATGTTTGATTTCGGTATAGTTACAAACTGGATTCACACTCAGCTGACGTCCCTGATGCCGGAGGCGCTGGCGATATTCATAGAATGCGTCGTCATCGGCGTATGCCTCCTGCTGCTGTATGTGATCATAGCCATCATAATGATCTATATGGAAAGAAAGGTCTGCGCCGCATTCCAGTGCCGTCTCGGACCTAACAGAGTGGGACCATGGGGAAGCATTCAGGTCATATGCGACGTGTTCAAGATGCTCACCAAGGAGATCATCACTATAAGGCACGCCGACAAGATGCTTTACAATCTGGCTCCGTACATAGTCATAATAGCTTCGGTGACAGCCTTTGCCTGCATCCCTGTCAGCCGCGGGCTTGAAATCCTCGATTTCAATGTCGGCGTACTCTTTTTCATGGCGGCTTCATCAATAGGCATTGTAGGTATCCTGCTGGCAGGATGGAGTTCAAACAACAAGTTCTCCCTGATCGGAGCCATGCGAAGCGGAGCACAGATGATCAGCTATGAACTCTCCGTGGGGCTTTCCATCCTGACCATCGTGGTCCTGACCGACACGATGCAGTTTTCCGAGATAGTCATGCGTCAGGCTGACGGCTGGTTCATATTCAAGGGACACATTCCTGCAGTCATAGCCTTCATAATCTATCTTATCGCAGGAAATGCGGAGGTGAACAGAGGTCCGTTCGACCTTCCTGAAGCGGAATCCGAGCTGACAGCAGGTTATCATACCGAATACTCCGGAATGCACTTCGGCCTGTTCTACGTAGCCGAATTCGTAAACCTTTTCATCATATCGAGCATAGCTGCCACAATATTCCTCGGAGGATGGATGCCTCTCCACATTCCAGGGCTCGACGGTTTCAACGCCGTGATGGACGCCATTCCGGGCTTCATCTGGTTCTTCGCCAAGGCCTTCTTCATCGTCTGGCTGCTGATGTGGATCAAATGGACATTCCCGAGGCTCAGGATCGACCAGATACTTACGCTCGAATGGAAATATCTCGTGCCGATAGGTCTTCTGAACCTGCTTCTGATGGTCATTGTAGTAGTATTTAAATTGCATTTTTAATCATGAGCAGCTATATAAAAGGTATTTTCCGGGGGTTGGGCTCCCTCCTCACCGGCCTGAAAGTGACTTTCAGGGAATTCTTCACGAAAAAGATTACCGAATGCTATCCGGAGAACAGGGCTACCCTGAAAATGAACGACAGATTCTGCGGAGAGCTGACCATGCCGCACGATGAAAACGGGAACAACAAGTGCATTGCCTGCGGTCTCTGCCAGATGGCCTGCCCGAACGGCTCGATAAAGATCACATCTGAAACTGTCACTGACCCGGAAACCGGAAAGTCGAAAAAACGTCTCGTGAAATACGAGTACGACCTCGGCTCATGCATGTTCTGCCATCTGTGCGTCAATGCCTGCCCGCATGACGCAATAGAATTCTCCACCGGGTTCGAACACGCGGTATTCACAAGAAGCAAACTCGTCAAAACTCTGAACAAGCAATAGATATGAACATAACACTTGATCTTATCGTATTTGTCGTACTCGCTCTGTTCATTGTAGTGAGCTCGATTCTGGCTGTCTCCACAAAAAGGATATTAAGGGCGGCCACATATCTGCTTTTCGTCCTGATAGGCACGGCAGGAATCTATTTCCAGCTGAACTACTCGTTTCTCGGGGCTGTACAGCTGCTGGTCTACGCAGGAGGCATAACAGTCCTGTACGTATTCTCCATCCTTCTGACATCCAGCGAAGGAGACCAGGCGGAAAAACTGAAGAAAGGCAAGTTCCTCGCGGGGCTCGTATCCACGCTTGCAGCCCTGGGCATATGCCTGTTCGTCATGCTGAAACACAAGTTCCTGAATCAGGTATTCGAGCATGGCGAGCTTCCTGTAAAGGAAATCGGCGGAGCCCTGATGAGCACTGAAAAATACGGGTATGTCCTTCCATTCGAAGTGATAAGCGTACTCTTGCTCGCATGTATAATCGGAGGCATCCTGATAGCCAGAAAAAGATAAGGGGGATTTTCTATGGTACATATGGAATATTATCTTGTAGTATCCACCATCATGATGTTTGTGGGCATTTACGGTTTCCTGACTCGCAGAAATCTGCTCGCAATGCTGATATCGGTAGAACTGATACTGAATTCGGTGGACATCAATTTCGTGGTATTCAACCGCTTTCTGTTCCCGGGACAGCTGGAAGGCTTCTTCTTCTCGCTGTTCGCCATAGGAATCAGCGCTGCGGAAACTGCGGTGGCCATCGCAATCATCATAAACATCTACCGCAATATGCGCAATATTCAGGTAAAGAATCTGAACAAGATGAAGTGGTAATAATTTCGAAGATATGGAATATACGATTCTGATACTATTACTCCCGCTTTTGAGCTTCCTGCTCATCGGACTGCTCGGCACAAGGCTCAAACCTGTGGCGGCAGGCGCTTTCGGCACGACTGTGACAGGTATCGTAGCTGCCCTCAGCTACTGGACGGCTTTCCGGTTCTTCGGAGCAGGCAGGAATGCCGACGGCATATACGCCACGCAAATCCCCTGGAACATGGAGTGGCTGCCTTTCGGAGGCAATCTCCAGATCGATCTGGGCATACTTCTGGATCCTATTTCCGTGATGATGCTCGTGGTCATCTCCACGGTATCCTTCATGGTACACATCTATTCATTCGGATACATGAAGGGAGAAACCGGATTCCAGAGATATTACTCGTTCCTGTCCCTCTTCACCATGAGTATGCTCGGGCTTGTGGTCGCCACGAATATTTTCCAGATGTATATTTTCTGGGAACTCGTGGGTGTCAGCTCTTATCTTCTGATAGGTTTCTACTACACGAAGAAAGAAGCTGTAGCCGCATCGAAAAAAGCCTTTATCGTGACCAGATTCGCAGATCTGGGCTTCCTGATAGGCATTCTGATATACGGATTCTATACAGGTTCGTTCTCCTTTACTCCTGATGCTTCAGTCATCGGCACGGCGAAAATCTTCCTGCCGCTTGCCCTTGGGCTGATGTTTGTCGGAGGTGCAGGAAAGAGCGCCATGTTCCCTCTGCATATATGGCTTCCTGACGCCATGGAGGGCCCGACTCCGGTATCCGCCCTCATACATGCGGCTACCATGGTCGTGGCCGGCGTATATCTGGTAGCGAGGATGTTCCCTCTCTTCATAGAATATGCTCCTGCCGTACTGCATGTCACCGCATATGTAGGAGCATTCACTGCCCTTTATGCCGCTGTAGTGGCATGTGTGCAGAGCGACATCAAGAGAGTGCTTGCATTCAGTACCATATCCCAGATAGGCTTCATGATAGTGGCTCTCGGTGTCTGCACCTCGGCCGATCCTCATGAAGGCGGACTCGGATACATGGCTTCCATGTTCCACCTGTTCACCCACGCCATGTTCAAGGCTCTGCTGTTCCTCGGCGCAGGATGCATCATACACGCCGTACATTCAAATGAAATGTCAGCGATGGGAGGACTCAGGAAATACATGCCTGTAACCCACATCACTTTTCTGGTGGCCTGTCTTGCTATAGCCGGCATATGGCCGTTGAGCGGCTTCTTCTCCAAGGATGAAATACTGGCGGCCTGCTTCAATTTCAGTCCGGTCATGGGCTGGGTAATGACCTTCATTGCCGGGCTTACGGCATTCTATATGTTCAGACTGTACTACAGCATATTCTGGGGAAAGGAAAACAAGGAGCTCCACGCAGAGCATACTCCGCACGAGGCTCCTATGACCATGACCATTCCTCTGATATTCCTGGCTGCAGTGACATTGGCAGCCGGATGGATTCCTTTCGGGGAATTTGTCAGCAGCAACGGTCAGGCATACCACATCCATATTGACTGGGCGGTGGCAGCGACCAGTCTCTGTGTGGCAGCTGCAGGCATTGCGTTAGCGACCTGGATGTACCTGAGGGAAGACAGGAGAGTGGCCGACGGTCTTGCCACGAGATTCAGCGGACTGCACCGGGCAGCCTACCGCCGGTTCTATATCGACGAGATATATCAGTTCATCACTCACAGGATAATATTCGCCTGCATATCCGCTCCGATTGCATGGTTCGACAGGCACGTGGTGGACGGATTCATGAACCTGCAGGCCTGGATAGCGGAAAAACTGTCGTGGGCCATCAAGGGCATGCAGAGCGGTTATGTCCAGAAATACGGGATATGGTTCCTCGGCGGCGCCCTGTGCCTGACCATCGTACTTCTGCTCATCTGATAACGGACTAAAAGATTTAACTGACATCAAGATATGAATATATTGTCGCTTTTCCCTGCAATCCCGCTGCTGATGATGCTCGGGTTATGGGTTTCAAGGAATATCAGGCAGATACATGCCGTCATGGTGGCAGGCTCGTCCCTGCTGCTGGGACTGGCTATAGCCCTGGTGTTCATTTTCCTGGGGATGAGGGCTGACGGACAGACCGCCGAAATGCTGCTGACTGACAGCTTCATGTGGTACAAGCCGCTCAACATCGAATATGCAGTGGGTGTGGACGGCATCTCCGTAGCCATGATACTGCTTTCGGCCATAATAGTATTCACCGGGACATTCGCTTCCTGGAAAATGGAGAAGGATGTTAAGGAATTTTTCCTGTGGTTCTGCCTCCTGAGCGTGGGAGTCTTCGGATTCTTCATTTCCGTGGACCTTTTCACCATGTTCATGTTCTATGAGGTGGCGCTAATTCCGATGTACCTGCTCATCGGGGTATGGGGAACGGGGCGGAAAGAGTATTCGGCCATGAAACTTACCCTGATGCTGATGGGAGGTTCCGCACTGATCCTGATAGGCATACTCGGCATTTATTTCGGGTCAGGAGCCACTACCATGAATCTGAACGAGATAGCGGCCCTGCACAATATCCCGACAGAGATGCAGAGAATATGGTTCCCTATCATCTTCATCGGATTCGGCGTGCTCGGAGCCTTGTTTCCGTTCCATACATGGAGCCCGGACGGTCATGCATCCGCGCCCACGGCAGTCTCCATGCTGCACGCAGGCGTGCTCATGAAACTGGGAGGATACGGATGCTTCCGCATAGCCATGTACCTCCTTCCGGAGGCGGCCCAGGAACTCAGCTGGATATTCATCATACTGACGACGATATCCGTAGTCTACGGAGCGTTCTCGGCCTGTGTACA
Organism: uncultured Bacteroidales bacterium; assembly: GCA_944323845.1. GTDB lineage: Bacteria > Bacteroidota > Bacteroidia > Bacteroidales > UBA932 > Cryptobacteroides. Next base: position 278,406 of record CALUUA010000001.1, on the reverse strand, counting down.
GACTGACCTTAAATACATAAACGCGTATTCATCCGTATCCCACTGCGGTCTGGTGCTCTTCGCCATACTGATGATGAACACCACTGCAGCCACCGGCGCCGTCCTTCAGATGTTGAGCCACGGTCTCATGACGGCTCTCTTCTTCGCCCTCATCGGCATGATATACGGAAGGACGCACACGAGGGACATCAGGGAGCTGAGCGGACTTATGAAAATCATGCCGTTCCTGTCTGTCTGCTATGTGATAGCCGGTCTTGCCAACCTCGGACTGCCGGGATTGAGCGGATTCGTGGCCGAAATGACCATTTTCAACGGAGCCTTCGCAGACAACGACACCTTCCACAGGGTGGTCACGATAATCGCCTGCACCTCGATAGTCATCACCGCAGTCTACATACTCAGGCTGATAGGCAAGATACTGTACGGGACATGTACCAATCCCGAACATCTGAAACTTACCGACGCCACATGGGACGAGCGGCTGGCGGTGATAGTCCTCATAGTAGCCATCGCCGGACTTGGACTGGCTCCGCTATGGATGAGCGACATGATAAGCGAAAGCGTTTTACCTATAATTTCTCATATTCTGAACTGACATGGACTACTCGGCAATATTTACATACATGTACACTGAAATCGCCCTCATAGCGGTGATCGTGGCTGCCCTGCTTTACGACCTTATCGCAGGGAAACGCGGACGCAAGGCATTCCATGCCTTCATGTGCATACTGATGCTCCTGTTCATAGCCGGCACGATATTCCCGTACCATAGTGAAACAGCGGAAATATTCGGAGGGATGTATGTCTACAGCCCTGTAGCTGGCATCGTGAAGAGCGTGCTGGCCATCGGCACACTGCTCGTATTCCTGCAGTCGGACTCCTGGCTAAGACGCGAAGACACGGAATTCAAAAGAGGCGAATTTTATGTCCTGACCCTCTCGACTCTCCTCGGAATGGATTTCATGATCAGCTCAGGACACTTCATGATGTTCTTCATCGGGCTTGAACTTGCATCCGTACCTATGGCATGTCTGGTGGCGTTGGACAAATACAGGCACAACTCTGCCGAAGCCGGAGCGAAATATATCCTGAGCGCCCTGTTCGCCAGCGGACTGATGCTGTACGGAATCTCTTTCTTCTACGGGACTACAGGCACATTGTACTTCGATGACATGGCGGCAGGAATAAACGGGAGTCCGCTCCAGATCATGGCCATGGTATTCTTCTTCACCGGTCTGGGATTCAAGATATCGCTGGTTCCCTTCCATCTCTGGACAGCAGACACCTACGAAGGGGCTCCGACCGCAGTCACTTCCTATCTTTCGGTAGTCTCCAAAGCCGCTGCAGCCTTCGCCCTTATGGTGGTCCTCATAAAAGTATTCGGACCAATGACGGAGTACTGGCAGACTCTCCTGTATATCGTCATAATATTGAGCATCACGGTCGCAAACCTGTTTGCCATAAGGCAGAAGAACATGAAAAGATTCCTGGCCTTCTCCTCCATTTCCCAGGCAGGATACATAATGCTGGCAGTCATCAGCGGCACTCCTTACGGAATGACATCCCTGATTTTCTATGCTCTGGTCTATATGGTGGCCAACATGGCTGCTTTCGGCGTGATATCTGCCGTAGAACAGAACAGCGACGGCAAGGTCGGGATGGATGACTACAACGGCCTGTACAGGACAAATCCGAAACTGGCAGTCATAATGATGCTTGCCCTTTTCTCGCTGGCTGGCATTCCGCCGTTCGCAGGCTTTTTCTCGAAGTTCTTCATCTTCACGGCAGCGTTCGAGCAGGGCTTCCACGTCCTTGTATTCATAGCGCTTATCAACACCGTGATTTCGCTTTACTACTACCTGCTGATAGTCAAGGCCATGTTCATCAACAAGAACGACACTCCGGTAGCAACGTTCAGAAGTGATGGCAGCACGAGGCTGAGCCTGCTGCTTTGTCTCGCCGGAATCATCGTCCTCGGTCTTGCAAGCTGCATTTTCGACGGTATCAACCTGTACTCGTTCGGAATATAGTTTCAGGTCTGACCATCAGGCATGCCTCCTGTCTTTTCGACTGAGTTCAGTCTCTGACAAAGACAGGAGGCATTTTCATATATATTCGCAAACTCCAAAGAGTGTTACAAATCGAAAATAATCGCTATATTTGCAGTCGGTTCCATATGGAAACCGGTTACATATTTTGGTGAAAGTGTTTCGCTTTTATCCTTGACAGAGAATCTGACAGTTCAACAAAGCACAAGGAAAAGTAACACTCGCATCATCTGTATGACTATGTATGCGGTATCATTACCCCACACATATCATTCAGGTGTGGGGTTTGCGATGTTTATTTGTGCTTGGGTTTTGTCAGAACCTTCTGTCAGATAAACGAAGTCCGGCTCCACACTTTCTTTTTATTTTATACAATTTGCAGGCTGGAGCTGTACTGCTACCTAATTCCTTCTTATTATGAAAAAGTCATTGCTTTTTCCATTGCTGTTCAGTGCAGCCGTATTGGTATCGTCGTGCGGGCCTTCAAGACAGACAGTACAGAATTCCCAGCAGATGTATCCTGCCAGGACATTGAGAACGACAGAGCCATGTATCGAACTGGCAAACGCGGAATCGGAATTCCTCAGGGCCTACGGCACTGCGACTTCCTATGTGGAGAAAACGGCATTGAATGAGGCCGAGCGGGATGCCCGCAACAGGCTTGCGACCATGCTGAAGGTAGCCGTTGAAGGCGCCGCGCAGGATTATGAAATGAATGCCAACCAGAACAACAGCAAATCCGCATCCACCATCGGAGAGGCGGTCATGACCCAGTTCGTGTCGGAAGAACTCCAGAACACACGCATTCTGAAAACCAACATTTACGATCTGGTAGACGGCAGCATCCAGGTCTACGTATGTATCGAAATGAAATCTGATGAAAACGAAATGGCCCAGAAACTTGACAACGTGCTGTCGCAGGACAATATCATCGGAATAAAATACGACAGGGAGAAATTTATCGAGAAGATGAAATCCGGATTAGAGGAGTACAAGCAGAAAAACATGCAGGAATAATACTTCTGGGAATGGTAAAGCTATTTTCGGTATTGGCGGCGCTGTCCGTCGCACTTTCCGTATCCGCACAGCACAATTCATCATCCAGGATACCTCCGCAATGGCTGAAAAAACTTCCGGTAGCGTCCAACGATTCGTTTTCCTATGAAACCTCCTATGCTGTAGGCGCGACACTTGAAATCGCCAGGCAGAAATGCCTGACGGAGATTCTGGAACGGTCCGGAATGACAAGCGGAATGATCGTGATGAGCGAACACAGTTCGGAAGAAACCGTCTCCCAGAACTGGGAGAACGGGAAACTGACCGAGGAAGTGGACATAACGAGTACAACGGAAATCAGCACGAAAAATTCCGGATTCAAACTGTTCGTAAAGGAAATTTCCGAATACTGGACGAGGAACGGGAACGGGGATTACTGTCTGACAAAACTGTATGCCGTGTCGAAGATAAACGTTACTCCGGTTTTCGATAACATAAGGCTAACCGCGCATTACGGAGCTGCCGGTGCATGGAGGTCCGCCATTGTTCCCGGATGGGGGCAGTTTCACAAGGGAGCCAATATCAAGGGCGGGCTGATCCTCGGCGGAGCCGCCGTTTTTGCCGGCGGAATAGTATTGTGCGAGAGCAGCAGGCATGACCGTCTCAGGAAAATCAGCCAGACGCACGACATCAATCTCATCCACAGATATTCTGCGGCGGCTTCCGCATTTTCGACCGCAAGAAACCTGTTTATCGGAGGACTGGCAGCGATTTACCTGTATGGAATCATAGACGCAGCCGCCGCACCGGGAGCTCTCAGGGTAATAACCGGGAAATCAGGAAAGGTGAACTACTCCCTTGCTCCGGCAGCGTCATTGGACGGAAGCATTGGCATAGCCGCCAAAATTACTTTTTAGTATTATAACATCATGAAAAAAATATTCTTATACATAATTGCGTGTTTGCCCCTCGCATTTTCATGCAGCGACCCTATCGTGGAGACATTCGGGAATATTTCCGGTATAATACGGGACGAGGAGACAAACGAGCCTCTGAAAGGAGTCACTGTTTCGCTTACGCCTACCGGAGCATCCCAGGTCACGGACGATGAAGGGCAGTTCCTGTTTGACAACCTGGACATTCAGGAGTACACGCTGACATTCACCCTGTCCGGATATGAAACCCATTCGCAGAAAGTTTCAGTAAAACCCGGACTGTCTTCAAGCGTACAGATAGTAATGTCCAAATCCCGGAACATGCTGTCGGTGACTCCGGACATTCTGGATTTCGGGAAAGTGCAGACTTCCATCAGGCTGACTTTGGAGGTATCCGGGAGCAATTCCGTAAGCTGGTCCGCCGTGTCTTCGAATGACTGGCTGAAACTGAGCAAGGAATCGGGTGTCGTCACCGGAACGGATTATCTGACAGTGACGGTATCCCGGTCCGGACTTTCGGCGGGGAATTACGACGCATCGATAGAATTTACCGTGGACGGCAGCAAGAAAGTCATCCCGGTAAGCATGGCCGTGGCAATAAATGAAAAACCGTCGGTATCGGCTGACGGATACCACAGCCTGACGTACAACAGCGTCATACTGGAAGGAATGCTGATTTCCACAGGCAGCGCCGAAGTCACTTCCTACGGTTTCTGCTGGAACGAATCAGGGAATCCCACCATTGACGACAATTTCGCCAATCTCGGAGATGCCATGGAATCAAAATCTTTCGAATGTGTAGCCCCGGACCTGAGAAACAGTACGAAATATTATTTCAGGGCCTATGCCACGAACAGCGTAGGGACAGTCTACAGCGACAATCAACTGGAGATTACCACAAAGGGGCTTCCTGAAAAACCAGCCGTCATAACCGGAGACATAAACGACATCACTTATTCATCTGCCGAGGCTTACGGCACCATTTCCTCCACTGGAAATGCCACCGTCACGGCCTACGGACATGTCTGGGGGACATCGCCGGAGCCGGACCTGGAAAACGGGGAATATTCGAATCTCGGAGAAACTGATGAAGTCGGAGAATTTACCAGCACATTGGAAAACCTGTCCGCAAACACCACGTATTACATTCGCGCGTATGTGACAAATGAAATCGGAACAGCCTACGGCAGCGTAAAGACTTTCAAGACGCCCAAGGATGAAAGTCTGAATCCGACAAACGGCCTGTATGCCTGGTACACCTTCGAAAACAGCAACAAGAACACCGTTTCGGGAGCGCCCAACGCGACATTGTCGGGGAGTCCGGGCTACACGTCCGGCGTGGCTGATTCCAAGGCGTTGAAATTATCTTCGTCAAGTTATTTCTCCGTTCCCGAGCCCATGATAGACGACCAGCGTTTTACCGTTTCATTCTGGGTAAAGGGGATAGGTGACGGGCATGTATTCCATTTGTCTTCAAGCGGCAAAGATTATGTGAGCCATGTCCTTACCGTCAGAGACGGATACCTCACATTCATGCCGTCGGGATATGACCTCTGGTACAGGTATTATGATGAGGGAGTCGGAGAAACCCCTTCCTTCTCCCATCAGACCCTGAATTCGTCCGACTGGCACATGATAACGGTATCATCATCCTTCAATGCCGGAATCGCACAATTCACCGTAAAGCTATACATAGACGGGGAACAGGCCGATACCCAGGTGTTTACCAATTCTTTCAACGCTTACGGACGGGGCATCAAATTCATTTTCGGCGGACAGCTTTCACAAAGCGGCTACAAACTGTCCCTCAACGGCATTTCCATGACTGTGGACAATCTGCGCATATACAATTCAAGACAGTTGTCGGACAGTGAAGTGAAAAACCTGTATGACTACGAAAAATAAATTAACCGAATAATTATTAAACTTTATTTCAAAATGAAAAAAACAATTTTTGCCATGGCTGCAATTCTGATTGCAGGACTGTTCACCTCATGCGAAAAGGACAGCGAAACCCCGGAGACTCCGGAGACCGAGACTTACCGGACACTTCTTACTGGCGACTGGTATGTGACTGACTGGTTCGGACGTAAAGACATAACCGAAAATTCTGAGGGAGAATTCTATTCGTATGAATATACCGAAGCCGACAATTTCATAATATCCTTCGACGAGGACGGGACAATGACCCAATATTTTCCTGCTACAGGAAATGTCTCAGAAATAGAGCTTAACTTCGCTGACCTCGATTCCGAAGCGCAATACGAAGTCTCTATTTTCGGGTCCTACGATGGTAGTTCAGGATCTCTCATGTTTGAAAACAAAGAATCATTGGAAATTTTCATTAACCTGGAGACAATGACCTCTACATTCTGGTGCAAAAGGAAACTGTAGCTGATATCCGTACGTAAAAGCCTCCTGATTTGTTCCCGAGTGGAATCACCCTCAAAGTCAGGAGGCTTTTTCATATTTCCGATGCCGGCTTCCGCCACATGCGGCAATCGTATTCCGTCCGGCTCAGAAATAATTCACGGTCCTCTGTTCGATGTCCGAAAGGACGGTATTGGCCAGACGGCTGACACCGAAGCGGAAGAGCTCCTTGTTCAGCCACTCCTTGCCGAGAATGCTGGAGACTATGGAATAGTAGCATACGGCATCGAGAGAAGAGGAAATGCCTCCGGCAGGCTTGAAGCCCACCTTGCGTCCGGTTTTGGCATAATAACTTGCAATACACTGGCACATTACATACGCAGCGGCAGGAGTGGCATTCACTGCCACCTTTCCGGTAGAAGTCTTTATGAAATCTGCCCCTGCTTCCATGGCCAGGAAAGAAGCATCGGCTATGGCTTCAGGCGATATGAGCAGTCCTGTCTCCAGAATCACTTTCAGTACTGCCTTCCTGCCCTGCGAGGATGCCGCGTCATCTATGGTCTTCCGCACAGCCTTGATTTCCTCCCCGGCAGACTCATAGTCCCCAGAAAGGAATGAAGACAAAGACAGGACGATATCCACTTCATCGGCTCCGTCCAGCACGGCCAATTCGCATTCTTTCAACTTCACCTCCAGAAAACTCTGGGATGACGGGAAACAGGCCGATACTACGGTCACATGGACATCGTCGCACTTTCGGGCAGACTTTACCACTCCGGCGAAATTCGGATACACGCATATGGATGCCGGAAGCGGATATCCGGGAAATGCATCATGGAAGGCATTCACCTTCTCTACCAGTTTCGTGATCGATGCCGGAGTATCCTCTGTCTTCAGCGAGGTCAGGTCTATCATCGACAGACAGTCCTTCAATACAGCAGGAGATATAACATTCTCTACATTCTTGGCGATATTCTCCAATCCGTGGTCTATGGCCACCTTGTCGGGGACATAGCCATATTTCTTCATAAAATCAGTCATATCTATTCCTTTATGTTAGAATCAATGATTATCGTTACAGGTCCGTCATTCAGAAGCTCGACCTTCATATCCGCTCCAAAAATACCTTTTCTGACCGACTTTCCCAAATGTTCCCCGAGAAGTGTGCAAAATTTTTCGTAAAGCGGAAAGGAAATTCCAGCCTTCGCCGCCCGAATGTATGAGGGCCTGTTTCCTCTGGCAGTAGATGCATACAGGGTGAACTGGCTTACGCACAGTATATCCCCGTCCGTATCCTTGACGGAAAGATTCATCACCCCTGCCTCATCATCGAAAATCCTTAAGGCACAGACTTTTCCGGCCATCCATTCCAGATCTTTTTCCGTATCACCGTCAGTGAAGGCAGCCAGGACCAGAAGTCCCGGACCTATCCAGGCCTCGTGATTTTCCGACGGAACGAAAACCGATGCTTTCCTGACCCTTTGTATGACAACCCTCATGGCCTACCCCCTTATCTGTATATGGAACCCCTCGTCGATCAGAGGCTTTACCAGAGCCGTCATTTCCTCCACGCAGAGCTTCGTCAGATCCTTTTCCGGAGTCTCCCTGTCCAGAGTATAAACCATGACCTCGCGAGGTTCCAGCCTGCGGACGATATCCATCCAGCCGGGGAGATTGTCAGCCGAGGCCGTATCAAACTGCGGTGCCCTGAAAAACATGGTCTGGAGGACGAAATCCCCATGGAACCGCTCCAGAGCCGAAATGATTTTTTCCATATCATAATGTCCCGTCGGACGATTGACCAAAGCCACGCCTTCCGCAGTGGATGCGTCTATCTTCATTATCGGATTGTCGATCATACGCAAGGCTTCGAAAATCTTCGGGTCCGCCGCAGTCGTGGCATTTGACAGGACAGATACTTCGGCTTCCGGATACAGCCGGTCACGCAGCTTCACTGTCATGGCGGCAATTTCAGGAAAATGAGGATTCAATGTAGGCTCCCCATGACCCGAAAATGTGATTGAATCAATTACCGTCCCCTTTTCGGCACATTCGGATAGCTTCGCTTCCAATGCCTTCGAAACTTCTGCCGCAGACGGCATGTTCCTGTCTCCGGTTCCGTCCTTGTTCCATCCGCATTCGCAATATATGCAGTCGAAATTGCACAGTTTGCCGTTCTCCGGCAGGATATTTATCCCCAGAGATGAACCGAGCCTGCGGCTGTGGATCGGGCCGAAGACGATATTGTCAAACCTTAGCATGATGCGCTCATATTATCCTTTCAGATACGCTTTCCGAAGTAAGCCTGCCGTCGGGGCCGAGATTCCGGACATGGACTATGCCCGGCCGCCTGCCCGGGGACAAGGAGCCGAGGGTGTCTGTCTTGGAAAGGAAATCAGCCCCGTTGAATGTAGCCCAGCGGATGATTTCCCCGACAGGAACATCCGGGAAAGCATTCTGGATGCAATACATCTCCTTTACCATATCCAGAGTATCGTTGCTGGAAAGGGAATCCGTGCCCACTGTTATCCTGAGTCCGTTCCGCCTCATCATCCGGATAGGAGGAAGGGCATTGTGTATAAATATATTGGACAGCGGGCACACTGTCCACCAGACATTTTTCAGATACTCTGAAGCGTAATCCAGAGCTTCCTGCGTCAGGCATACGTTGTGGACCAGGAGGACATGCTCGTCGAAAGGCGGCTTATGGACTTCAAGCAGCCTGTCTATGAAGTATATCAGCGACGGCTTGCCAGTGACGGGCGGAGTACTCAGACCGCGACCGTGATAATTGTCCGCAAGGGCACCTGTACCTGAAATCAGCAGTTCCTCTTCTTCCGGACTCTCTTCCGAATGATAGGAAAGGTATCCGGCCGCAAGTCCTTCGGCGGAAGCTGCGGAAAGCAGTTCGGGACTCATGGTATAACATGCATGCGGGGTCGGCGCAGCGTCTATCCCGTAGGACGCAGCCTTCTCTGCCAGCTTTTTCACTCCGGCTATGACTGCCGCGCAATCCTGGGGTTCCGTCCCGAAGACTTCGAGGAAGGTTCTGGTGTACAACGGGCTGCCGGCCTTGATTTCAAAAGTCTCGTCGCAGTTGCTGATATCGGACATGGCGGAAACACCCTGATTCCAGAGTCCGGCCATCCACGCCGCAGCTTCCCGCTTCCGGCCTTCAGCCGAAGTGGAATCGCGAAGCTCGTTTATCTGGTTTATGAAACCGGACATCCCGCTGCCGCGTCTGAACTTCCCTTTCAGGTGCGACAGTTCCAGATGGCAATGGGAATTCACGAATCCCGGGGTCAGCGCGCCTTGCCTGAAATCCTTTTCTGCACCGGGCTCCGGAGATTCACCCACGGAAATCACCGTCCCGTCTTCGTCAAATTCCACGAAACCGTTCCTTACAGGTTCATCCGACACCCCGGTATAGACATATTCTGCTGCTATCCTTTTCATCTTGAAATTCTTTCTGCAAGCCCCTCCGCTTTCACTGAATCGTCAGCCGCAGTCGTGTCGGCCGGCTCGGGCGATCCTGCTGTAATCACCGAATCCTGAGGGAAATAAGTCTCGAAACCGTATTTTACCGGATTGACAAGATTCTGAAGATCCAGAATGAAATATTCCTGCTTTCCTCGAAAATATCCGAGACTGTCGCGCGAAGCCTGACGCGGAAATCCGTTATCGAAAATCCAGATCCGGCTGAAGTCGAAATCGTACATGACGTCAGGTGCGGCGGCTTCCTGCGACTTGAGCTTGCGCAGCTCCGCCTTGTGCTCCTCCATCCTGTCTTCCAACACCAATACAGTTCTCCGCAGGATACGGGCGAAACGATCCGGATCGGCCATATAATGCCCGACACTCTTCCTGTAATCTTCTGAAGTATAGCCGTAACGCTGCAGGACGGACTCATAGAACAGCGATGTATCCGCTACCCTCGAAGCCTTGTAATTCTGGCCTATCCACTGGTCAGCCACGAACATGTCGGCATATATCTCCGCCATCTTCTTTTTAGGTATGACCCGGCCGTCCCTGCTGCATGATGCGGCAGAGAGAAGGCAGGCAAAGGCCAGTATCAAGGCGTACAGTCTCCTGCTCATGTCTGCATTATCTTAAAACAGCGCCGAATTCCTTTGAAAAAGTATTGACCAGACGGGACATGATATTCTCCACATCCTTGTCTGTCAATGTCTTCTCCTTATCCTGAAGCACGAAGCCCATGGCATACTGTTTCTTGTCCTGCGGGATTTTCTCGCCTCTGTAGACATCGAAAAGCGAGACGCTCTTCAGAAGTTTCTTACCTGTCCTGAATGCACAGGCATGCAGGTCGGCATAAGACACGGATTCATCCAGCAGGAGGGCCAGATCTCTTCTGACTTCCGGATACCTCGGCATTTCCTCGTACCTGATCTTGACTCTCTTGACCAGAGCATAAAGCTGCGGCCAGCTGATTTCAGCCGCATATACAGGCTGTCTGATGCCGAACTGCTTGAGCCGCGCCGGAGCTATGGTCCCCATCACGGCCAGAGGAGACTTGCTTCCGCGCATGGTATATACCAGACCCTCAGAGAATATGTCCGACGGCGCCGGAGAATACTCCATATTGTATATATCGCCTCCGAAACGCCTGAAAAGCTGCTCCATATGTCCTTTCAGCACGAAATAATCGGACTTGTGCTGCCCCGTCCTCCAGGATTTTTCCCCTGGTCCGGAAAGGAACATGGAAAAGGCGGTCGACTCATGATAACAGTCGAGCGTCTTGCCGTCCGTTTCAGGCTCGAACGAATAGACGGAACCGTACTCGAAGAGTTTCAGATTGTTCTCCTGACGGTTGATATTGTACGCCACTACCTCCAGACCGCTGAGCAGAAGAGTCTGCCTCAGGACATTGAGATCCGAACTCAACGGATTAAGTATCTTTACGCATTTCTCCGGAGGGAATGTCTTTAGAGACGAATAATAGTCAGCCTTCGTCAGGGAATTGTTCATTATCTCATTGAAGCCGTTCGCTGCCAGATAATCGGATATAGCATTGCGCACCTGCTCCGGCTCCGGCCGTGCAGACGGGGTTACCGACATTCTGACATTTGACGGAAGTTCGATATTGTTATAGCCGTAAATACGCAGGATTTCCTCCACCACATCGCACTCCCTGCTGACATCCACCATATATGAAGGAGCCGCCACTTTCGCGCCCTTCACGGCTCCGTCCGCATCGAACTCGCGCGAAATGAACTCATAATCGAGGTTTTCCAGGATGGTCTCTATCACATCATGCCCTATTTTCTTTCCTGTGAAGGCCTCTATCCTGTCATAATCCAGATCTATGATCTTCTTTCCGATCTTTTCCGGATAAAACTCCTGCATCTTTCCGGTTACATGGCCTCCGGCCAATTCGCATATCAGCAAGGCCGCCCGCTTTGCCGCCCATACGGCAATGAGAGGATCCGCTCCCCTTTCATACCGGAATGAGGCATCGGTGCTCAGCCCGTGTCTCTTGGCGCTTTTCCGGATGGAAACCGGATTGAAATACGCGCTTTCCAGAAAAACATCCTTCGTGGCTTCCGTAACACCGGACTTTTCCCCTCCGAATACCCCGGCCAGACACATCGGCTTCCCGGCATCGGCTATCATCAGATCATCGGCGGACAACGTCCTTTCCACTCCGTCGAGAGTTATGAATTTCTCGCCTTCCTCTGCCCTGCGCACCACTACCTTATGCCCTGAAATCATGCCGGCATCGAAGGCATGCAGAGGCTGTCCTATTTCCATAAGCACGAAATTCGTGATGTCCACGACATTGTTTATCGGCCTGAGTCCGACAGACAGAAGTTTCTTTTGGAGCCATTCCGGAGACGGGCCCACCTTCACATCCTTGATGGTGGTGCCGGTGTACCTCGGGGCTGCGTCCGGCGCCAGCACCTCGACAGGCAAGGCCCCGTCAATACTGTCAGCCTGTGAACACATCCCTTCCGGACCTTCGCGGAATGCGGACACGTCGGGGATATCCAGAGAGCACGGTATCCCGTTCAGCTTGAGATATGCGTAAAGATCCCTCGCCACGCCGATATGGGAAGCCGCATCCACCCTGTTTGCCGTCAGTCCGATCTCTATCACGGCGTCCTTTTCCAGATGAAGGTATTCCCTGGCAGGGGTACCCGGTACAGCAGACGGATCAAGTACCATGATTCCGTCATGTGAAGAACCGATCCCCAACTCGTCTTCGGCGCAGATCATACCGAAGGAATCCACTCCGCGTATTCTCGACTTCTTTATCTTGAAATCCTCTCCGAGGACAGTCCCTACCGTAGCCAGCAGGACCTTCTGTCCTGCGGCAACATTCGGAGCCCCGCAGACGACCTGCAGAAGTTCTTCCGCCCCGGTATTCAGCCTTGTAACATGAAGATGGTCGGAATCCGGATGATCCTGACATTCCACCACTTCAGCTACTATTACTCCTGCCAGTCCGCCTGGAATCTGCTCCACTTCCTCCACGGCATCCACTTCCAGTCCTATGGAAGTCAGAGCCCGGGCTATCTCTTCCGGATTAAGGTCACATTTGAGATAATCCTTCAGCCAATTATAAGATACCTTCATATATTTACCGTTTTACTGTTTCAAATCTTCTCTGGAGAAAAGCGAGTTCACGAAATCACGCTTGTCGAAGACCTTCAGGTCATCTACGCCCTCTCCTATTCCCACGTACTTGACAGGAATCCTGAACTGGTCGACAATCCCTATGACCACGCCGCCTTTCGCTGTCCCGTCCAGCTTCGTCACCGCGAGGGCCGAAACCTCGGTAGCCCGTGAAAACTCTCTGGCCTGCTGGAAAGCATTCTGGCCGGTAGACCCGTCCAACACCAACAGCACCTCGTGCGGGGCATCAGGAATGACCTTGCGCATGACATTGCGGATTTTCGTCAGCTCGTTCATCAGGTCTACACGGTTGTGCAGCCGGCCTGCGGTATCAATAAGGACGACATCGGCATCCTTGGCTACGGCAGAACGGACAGTATCGTATGCCACAGAGGCCGGATCGGCCCCCATGCCCTGCTTGACTATATCTACCCCCGCACGCTCTGCCCAGATAGTCAGCTGGTCCACCGCAGCCGCCCTGAACGTGTCCGCAGCTCCCAACACGACTTTTTTCCCTCTGGCCTTGAACATGGAGGCAAGCTTCCCTATGGTCGTCGTCTTCCCGACTCCGTTCACACCGACCACCATCACGACATACGGTCTGGCCGGCAAATCGAAAGGATCCGGCTTCTCCTGCCGTGAAGCATCGTCGGAAACATTCAGAAGGGCGGCAATCTCATCATGCAGCATGCCGGTAAGCTCGTCGAGGGACATGAACTTGTCCCTCCTGACCCTGTCTTCCAGATTGTCGATGATTTTCAACGTAGTATCCACACCCATATCGGTAGCGATGAGGGCCTCCTCTATGGCATCGAGAGTATCGTCATCCACTTTCGACTTGCCGGCCACCGCTCTGGATATCTTTTCGAAAAAACTGCGTCTTGTTTTCTGGACACCTTTATCAAAAATCCCCATATCAAATTCGTTTTTCAAACTTACAAAGTTACGAAAAATCGGAGAACTTTAGAAATTATTCCGACTTCAAATCGTCAAACCGGCTTCAAGCCGCCGATGCGGATTCATTGCGGACAAAAAAAACAGGAGTGAGACCCGAATCGGATCCCACTCCATGCATATTTTTCCGGATCAGGATTATTTCTTGGCGAAGAAATCCTTTACCTTGTCAGCTTCAACAAGCTGTTCAGTGAACATGTATGCACCTGTCTTTGAAGACTTGTCCATACGTATGCATTTGACCATAGTCTTCGCGCCGGCCTTGGCGCTGAAGGTTGCGACTGCTTTCTTTGCCATAAATCAATCCTCCTGATTATTTGATCTCGCGATGAAGGGTCATCTTCTTGAGGTACGGATTATACTTCATACGCTCCAGACGCTGGGTCGTATTCTTCTTGTTCTTGGTAGTGATGTACCTTGAAATTCCAGGCACACCGCTTTCTCTCTGTTCAGTGCACTCCAATATTACCTGCACTCTGTTACCTTTTGCTTTCTTGGCCATGACTCTCGGAATTAAAGAATGTTAATATAACCTTTCTTCAGTGCAGACTTTACAGTTGCATCCAAACCGTTCTTTACAATATTCTTCATCCCCTTGCAGGAAACCTTCAAAGTGACGAATCTCTGCTCTTCTTCAGACCAGAACTTCTTGGTCTTCAGATTGATATCAAATGTGCGCTTTGTGCGCCTCTTGGAATGGGAAACATTGTTTCCTACCATTCTCTTCCTGCCGGTAACTTGACAAACCTTTGCCATTGTATATAACTTTTTAAATTTTCCACTTTTTAAGGGCTGCAAATATCGCTAAAAATATTCTAAAATACAAGTCTTCAGACAAATTTTAGAAAGCGGTTCCACCTGATATTCCTCGGGAACGGCTTGTTCCTGTCTGTCGACAGCCAGATCACCACAGGCTTGCCTACTATATGGTCTTCCGGGACGAAACCCCAATATCTTGAGTCAAGCGAATTGTGCCTGTTGTCTCCCATCATGAAGAAATAATCCTGCCTGAAAGTGTATTCGTCAGCCGGAGCGCCATTGACAAGAATGGTTCCGTCCTGAGCCGTTTCAAGCGTATTCCCTTCATAAACTGTGATTATCCTCTCGTAAAGAGGCAGTGTACGGGAGTCCAGTTTTACCGTCACCCCTTTTTCGGGAATCCACAGCGGGCCGAAGTTATCCCTGGTCCACTTGTAATCCTCCGAAAACGGGAAGATGGTCAGATAGGAATCCGGATCATCAGGAGGATATACGTCGATGTTCGGTGTCACCGATACGACATTCGGATACTGTTTTATCTTTTCAAGCCGTTCCTGTGTCAGAGGCATGTACGGATACCCGGGCAGTTTCTGGTCATACCAGAGTTCTGCCGTATTGAGCCCGAGAGATTCCAGATTCACCGGATTTATCCTCTGGCCGTCCGTTACCACCGTATAGGAATTCTGCACTCCCGGATATACTTCCAGAGGCTCCGAATTCACATAGACAAGACCGTTACGTATCTCGAGAGTATCACCGTGTACGGCTACGCATCTCTTGACATAATGATCCTTCTTGTCCATCGGGCGGACTTTTACCGGACCGTAATACGATATCACATTCTCCCTGCCGATAGTACGGCACATGGCGTAATAATCTTCGGCCGGGAACTTGGTCAGCACCGTATCGCCGTTAGGGAATCCGAAGACCACATAGTCGCCTCTCCTGACATCCCTGAAGCCTTTCAGCCGCATGTAGTCACTCTGGATCAGAGTCGAATAGGACTCCTTGCCGAAAATGACATTGTGGGTAAACGGGATGGTAAGCGGAGTCTGCGGAATCCTGGGACCGTAGGTCAGCTTGCTTACAAACAGATGATCCCCTGTCATCAGGGAACTTTCCATCGACGATGAAGGAATCTTGAAAGCCTGGAAAAAGAAAATATTGATGAAAGTCACCACGATGACGGCAAAGATGATGGCGTCAAGCCATTCATTCGCCGGATTGTGCTTTTCGCCTTCCTTGTAGGTCTTCTTCCAGAACGCCCATTTTACCTTTCGGGTAATGTGGTGGTCGAAGATCACGACAAGTCCGAGCAGCCACCAATAGTTTCCGAGCCAGATCACCCACGACAGATAAAGCAAGGCCCAGAATGCAAGCCTCACCCATCTGTTATGGTAAAATTCCTTCCAGCCCATCAAAAGAACTATTTTACTGAATTGATGATAGCCTCGAATGCCTGAGGGTTATTCATGGCGAGGTCTGCTAGAACCTTGCGGTTCAGACCGATGTTCTGCTTTCCGATCTTGCCCATGAACTGTGAATAAGTCATACCGTACTGACGTGCGGCAGCGTTGATTCTCTGGATCCAAAGAGCGCGGAAAGTGCGTTTTTTGGCCTTGCGGTCACGGTAGGCATAAGTAAGACCTTTCTCATAGGTATTCTTTGCTACCGTCCATACATTCTTTCTTGAGAGGAAGTAACCGCGGGTCCTCTTGAGGATTTTTTTGCGGCGTGCCCTTGAGGCAACTGAATTTACCGATCTTGGCATAAAATTTAACTGTTTTATGGAGGCAGTGTCCCTTAAGGGAGCTTATCGACTGCGTTCCAAGTTTGACTTGAAATTGATTGATTAAAGTCCGAGCAAAGCTTTGACCCTTCCGGTATCAGCCTTGTCGACTAATCCGACATGAGTCAGGTTCCTTTTCTGCTTTGTGGTCTTCTTGGTGAGAATGTGGCTCTTGTAAGCGTGCTTTCTCTTGATTTTTCCCGTTCCGGTAAGCTTGAAACGCTTTTTTGCACCGGAGTTGGTCTTTACCTTTGACATAGTTAAACTTTTTACTGTTAATAATATTCAATCCGGACTTCCCGGACTATTTTTTCTTGACCGGAGCTATCATCATCATCATCCTCTTGCCTTCCAGTTTAGGCATCTGCTCTGCACGTCCGTACTCCTCAAGCTCTACAGCAAACCGCAGAAGCAGCTTTTCTCCCTGATCGACATAAAGGATGGCTCTGCCTTTGAAAAACACGGAAGCCTTGACCTTTGAGCCCTCCTGAAGGAAGCCGATGGCATGTTTCAGCTTGAACTGGAAATCGTGCTCGTCGGTATTCGGGCCGAAGCGGATTTCCTTTATGACCACCTTCGTAGAGTTCGCCTTCATCTCCTTGGCCCGTTTTTTCTGCTGGTACAGATACTTCTGGTAGTCGATGATCTTGCATACGGGAGGATCTACTTTTGAAGTAATTTCAACAAGGTCAAGTCCCAGCTCTTCCGCCTTCTTCAAGGCTTCAGATGTAGAAATGATCCCCTGCTCCTGGACATTGTCGCCGACAAGCCTCACCTTGGGAGCGGTGATCTCTTCATTGATTCTTAATCCGTCGTCGTCCTTCCTCGGTCTCTGCCCATTGGCGGAAGGACGCCCTGCACCGTGAGGACCGACAGGTCTCGGCCCGGTAAATTTAGGCGCAGATGGTTTAAATGGCGCTGCGATAAAAAAATCCTCCAAATTTTCTGTCCGACGAAGTCATTATACTTCCGGTCAGGGATCCCGTCGGAACAAGTCTGGCAATCTCCGGAACCCCGGATACATCCCGATCCCCGCCGCTTTGCAATAGTCTTTTTTATGAGAGCATGTCGGCTACTTCCTTCTGCACAAGTGCAATGAAGTCTTCCGTTTTCATCTGTCCTTCATCCTTTCCGCCCTGTCTCCTTACGGAAACCGTACCGCTTTCCTGCTCCTTCTCGCCGACAATGACCAGGAAAGGTATCCTGTGCAGTTCACTTTCCCTGATCCTCTTTCCGATAGTCTCGTTTCGGTCGTCAATTGAGGCGCGAATATCGGAATTATTCATCAAATCGCAAACTTTTTTTGCATAATCCGTGAATTTTTCACTGACAGGCAATACATTGACCTGATCAGGAGTCAGCCAGAGAGGGAGCTTTCCGCCGGTATGTTCGAGGAGCACTGCCACGAATCTTTCAAGAGAACCGAAAGGCGCCCTGTGTATCATGACAGGGCGGTGTTTCTGCCCGTCGCTGCCTATGTACTCCAATTCGAACCTTTCCGGAAGGTTGTAATCCACCTGTATGGTACCAAGCTGCCATTTCCTTCCGATGGCATCCTTTACCATGAAGTCCAGTTTCGGACCGTAGAAAGCGGCCTCACCAGGAACTACTATGGTTTTCAGGCCTTTTTCGGCTGCGGCTTCTATGATAGCCTGCTCGGCCTTTTCCCAGTTTTCGTCAGTACCGATATATTTCTCCCTGTTGTCAGGATCCCTCAGGGATACCTGCGCTATGTATTCATCGAATTTCAGCGTCTTGAAAACATAGAGTATGATATCTATGACCTTGCAGAACTCCTCTTTCAGCTGGTCGGGACGGCAGAAGAGATGCGCATCGTCCTGTGTGAAGCCCCTGACTCTGGTAAGCCCGTGGAGTTCGCCGCTCTGCTCATAGCGGTAGACCGTGCCGAATTCGGCGAAACGCAGAGGGAGATCCTTGTATGAACGCGGCTTCGACCTGTAAATTTCACAGTGATGAGGGCAGTTCATAGGCTTCAGCAGGAACTCCTCCCCTTCCTGCGGAGTGTGTATCGGCTGGAAAGAATCCTTTCCGTATTTTGCATAGTGCCCCGATGTCACATACAGGTCCTTGTTGCCGATATGAGGGGTGATTACCGGAAGATATCCGTATGATTTCTGGATCTTCTTCAGGAAATTCTCAAGTCTTTCCCTGAGGTCCGCGCCTTTCGGAAGCCACATAGGCAGCCCCTGTCCCACGCGAGAAGAGAAAGTGAAGAGTTCCATTTCCTTGCCGAGTTTCCTGTGGTCCCTTTTCTTCGCCTCCTCCAGCATTGCGAGATAATCATCGAGCATGGATTTCTTAGGGAAGGTGATACCGTATATTCTGGTCAGCATCTTGCGCTTTTCGTCCCCTCTCCAGTAGGCGCCGGCGATGGAAGTCAGCTTGACGGCCTTGATGACGGAAGTATCCTTGAGGTGAGGTCCGCGGCAAAGATCCGTGAAATCCCCGTTCGAATAGAACGATATTGTGCCGTCTTCCAGTTCTCCTATAAGCTCGCACTTGTATTCATCGCCCTTTTCCCGGAAAGTCTTCAAGGCCTCTTCCTTCGGGACTTCCCTGCGCACGAACTGTTCCTTCGTCCTGGCCAGTTCCAGCATCTTGTCCTCCACAGGCTTCAGATCGGCTTCGGTAAGCTGGACATCGCCCAGATCCACATCATAATAGAAACCGTTTTCTATGGCAGGGCCGATGCCGAACTTGACACCCGGATACAGACTCTCCAGAGCGGCCGCCATCAGATGCGAGGACGAATGCCAGAAAACATGTTTCCCTTCGTCATCCTCCCATTTGAGAAGCCTTATCGAACAGTCCCTGTCAAGCGGACGGTCCAGATCATATATCATGGCCTTTTCGGCGTCATCGAACTTCACTTCCGCAGCCAGCACCTCTGCCGCCAGTCTGGGACTGATGCCCTGCGCAATCCCGTATGCAGTGATACCTTTTTCGCAAGACTTCACGCTGCCGTCCGGAAATGTAACCTTGATCATAAAATCCAAAATAGGCCGACGTACTCATTTTACTTCCGGCCGTGGATTCCGTCAGACCAAATTAAGGATTTCCTCCGAATCCGGATCAATCCCAATCCGCGGCCGCTCCGCACCTGACAGGCGTCTGTCTTCACTTCCGCATGTCATGCTACAAGGCTGCAAAGGTACAATTTTTTTTCTATCTTTGCGCTGTCAAACGACTAATTTTATGAATACTCCGGATTCAGGGAAAATATTGTGGAACAAAGCCGCAGGAAACGGACTTTTACTGGGGCTGTTCACCGCCCTGTGCCGCATTGCATCCCAAGTCATCGCACTGTCGGGGACGGCATCGGCAGGCACGGCTGTCCTCAGCGGCATAATATGGCTTCTCCAGACAGGCGGCTGCATATGGATAATGAAATTCTTCATGGAACGCCTTGTGCGGCAATACGATGGGGTGGACAGCCGCGACACTGCCCGCTACGGCAGGATGCTGGCCCTGACATCCAGCCTCGTATTCGCCGGCATCATGCTCGCCGACATAGTATATATATTCCCTGAAACGGCGGACACGCAACTGAGCCTCTACCGGCAGCTCTACGGTGAGCAGATGGATACGAACATGAGATCCGCACTCAAGACCATAGAAGACAACTATCCCAAAATCATGTTCTTTTCCACATTGATATACAGCTGGCTGTACGGGGTCATCCTGTCCGCCGTACTGTCGCTGACAATCCCCGGGAAAGATCCGTTTTCACGATACATGAACAAACAAGGAGGACATCCGGATGAATAAATATCCCAAAGACCTGTCCATTATCGTCTCCATCTACAACGAGGTGGAATCCCTTCCGGAACTCGTGTCCTGGATAGGGAAAGTGATGGAAAGGGAGAATTACGACTATGAGCTGATCATGGTGGACGACGGCAGCAGGGACGGTTCCTGGGAAAAAATACAGGAACTGGCCAGGACCGACAAGAACATCAGAGGCATTTCATTCAGGCGGAACTACGGGAAATCCGCCGCACTTTTCTGCGGCTTCGAGGCTGCCACCGGCAAAGTTGTCGTCACAATGGATGCCGACCTGCAGGACTCTCCGGAAGAGATTCCTGCAATGTACGCCATGATAGCCGGACAAGGCTACGACATTGTTTCCGGATGGAAACAGCACAGGCAGGACAACAAACTGACCAAGAACCTTCCGTCAAAGCTGTACAACGCTACCGCACGCCTGATCACGGGCATCAGGCTGCATGACATGAACTGCGGGCTCAAGGCATACCGGAACGAAGTGGTCAAGAACATCGAAGTTTACGGGGAAATGCACCGCTACATCCCGTATCTCGCCAAAAACGCAGGCTTCGACAAGATAACGGAAAAGCCTGTCCGGCACCAGAAAAGAAAATACGGGAAAAGCAAGTTCGGCATCAACCGCTTCGTCAACGGATTTCTGGACCTGCTGTCCCTATGGTTTCTCAGCACCTTCGGGAAAAAGCCGATGCACTTCTTCGGTCTGACAGGAACGCTGACATTCGCCGCGGGAGGCTTCATAGCCCTCTGGCTCATCATCGACAAGCTGATAGCCCAGACCCACGGGCTTAAATTCAGGCCGGTGACAGACCAGCCCCTGTTCTATCTCGCTCTGGCTGCCCTGATCATAGGTACACAACTGTTCCTGTCAGGCTTCCTCGCCGAAATGATCTCGAGAAGCAGCTCCGACAGGAACAAATACAACATAAAAGACCGGTTCTGAAACAGGGCTTACCTGCCCATTCTTGACAGGAATTCGTCTCCCAGGGCGGACTTGACCCTTATATGCTCGAGAACAGCCTTGACGAATGTATTGGAATCGAAAAGGCCTCCGCGGACTTCCTCGAAATCCTTGGTGCGCCGGTCGCTGTCGCCGTCCGCTCCGAAACCTGTCATGGCCGACAGGGAGAATTCTTTTTTCGCATCCTCGTAGACCATCTTGTCCAAAGTCACGACGGAATCCTTCCATTTTTTCACTATACCGGTGATATCATCCAACGTGACGTTATCAGGATCAAGCCCGTAATATTCCATCATCCTGTCGTATGCCCATGTCCACTCGTAAGTATAATACAGGGAATGTATTTCCGCAAAACGGGAATTGATCTCCTTCACGTCTTTCACCGCTCCTTTCTCTATGTCTTCTATAAGAGCCTCGATTTCCGACTTGGGGGCTATGAGACCTGAGATGTCCACCCATTGGCCCTTGCCGGCAGGAGTGTCGGGACGGAGTCTTTCCCGGATGACGTCGATATTGCCGTCAGGCACATTTTCAAGCCTCTTTATCAGGGAATTGCCGAAGAATTTGTTTATCGCCAGATCATAGAAGCGGAGCCCTTTGTGCAGAGACGAGTTCCGGATCTTCGCGCTCTGGTATGAATATGTGTCCGAAGTCTCGCCTGATACGCGGACCAGATCCTTCAATATCGACACCGCATTCAGCATTTTCTGTATGGTGTACGGACTCAGCAGGTTATAGTTTATGCATTCCAGCTTTTCGGGATCCGTCCTTCCGTCCCTTTTAGGCCATTTCTGGGCATCCCTTATGGTGCCGACGCTGCGCAGGTTCACTCCAGGGAAAATATATGAGGTGTTCTGCTGCTCTATCAGATACGAGAACGGCAGGTCGGAAGTATCCTGATGGGAGACATGGCGTCCCATCACCAGAGAGAAAGCCCCCACCTTGGCGGGCCAGAGCAGATATGAATCAGAGGCCGTCTTGGCACCCCTTTCCATGATGCCCTGATGGATCGGCCCGAGCTTGTACATGTGGTTGCTCTGGTTGGAGCCTGAACCGGCATTCATGAAAGAGAACATGCCGGCTATCAGCAGCGTGGACTTGTGATGGGTCACTGTAAAAGGACCGGCGAAGATGGCGCAGGCCTCTCCGTTCTCGCCGTGGCAGTTGCAGAAAAACAGGGAGTCCGACGCCGAATAAGTATGTCCTATATGACAGGACTGCCCGATGAAGCAGCGTGAAATGGTGGCGCGGTCCTCGACCGAAGCCCCGCTGCATATGATGAAATCATCTCCGATGACACCGACCCCGACATGGACAGGAGCATGTCTGTTGCTGTTTATGCTTCCGTTCTTCAGACGGCCGGAGCCTTCTATCTTGCAATATTCGCCGATCTTGACATTCTTTATATAGCCGGCATCCACTATGGTCACGTGCGGAGCTATCGTCCCGCGGTCGGATGTCACCGATTCCACATATCTGGAAACTATGTCCTTCAGCCCGGCTATGAGATCCGGCCTGTGCCTGTACAGCGCCATGAAATAAGCCTGATGCGCCGAGAGGTAGTCATGGATCATCACTTCACGGCCTCCTGTCTCGTTCAGCACCGAAACCTCGACGCCATTTCCGAAACTCGAAGCCCCGTCCGTCAGGATGATATCCACATTCTCGATGAAACAGTCATGCCCGATATCATAGTTCGCTATATAGTTCTTCACATTCTCGATGCAGCAGTCATCGCCTACGGTCACATTGTGCAGGGTGGCATAATACAATCCCGAATGCTTCCTGATCCCGCCCGGCATCTCGAATACCTTTTCGAACTTTCCGAGCCTGACCCGGCCTGAAAATCTGGTGCAGCGCACATGGTCGGGAGAAAAGCCGTCAGACACTTCCACATCATTCCAGTCGGCAGCCGTGCACATCTGCGCCTGAAGCTGCGCGATTTCTTTTTCCGTCAGTTTACGATATCCTGTCATATTTGAAAAATTATGTCAATACTCCTTTCCGGTCAGTCTTCCTCGTCTGCCGCATCGGAAGCCCGCAACACCGAATCCGTCAGCCCGCGTATTTCCCCGTACTCGTATCCGCGCCCCAGAGCAAAACGCAGCAGCTTGAAC
The DNA here is from genome assembly GCA_944323845.1 of uncultured Bacteroidales bacterium. GTDB lineage: Bacteria > Bacteroidota > Bacteroidia > Bacteroidales > UBA932 > Cryptobacteroides. The sequence goes on along the minus strand of CALUUA010000001.1, from coordinate 255,040 downwards.
TTTCGCTGCGGGTCTTCCTTCAGACTTGCAGCCTTGGCCAGCATCGTCTTTTCCAGTTTCATGAGGCCTTTTTCCTGATCCATGTCCTCCAGAGCCTCCGCAATGACTTCCCTGTCTATACCCTTCGCCGCAAGCGCATGCCTTATCTTCAGCCTCCCCCACCCTGAAATGCCGGATTTGTCTCTGGCAAAGGCCCTCGCATATCTGGCATCATCCAGAAACTTCTCCCTTTTCAGCGTATCAACGATCATATCGGCCGAGCGCAATACGGATGCCGCATCCGCGGCAATACCCGTTTCAGCCTCCAGAGCCGCGGAAAGTTTCCGCCTGATGTCCGCTTCGCAATATTCCCTTTTCGAGCACAGGGCCATCATACGGGACAGAAGCATCCTGACCTTATCTTCCATAATCATCAGAACCAATAACCGATATTGATATACACACCCACGTTGTGCGTCAGGTTTGACCAGTGGATATCCGCGGAGACAGGTCCGAAAAACGCATCGAACGAATATTCCAGACCGGCGCCGAAATATCCCGGCCCCTTGGCGTAAGTGGCAAAGCTGTTGCAGTCCCTGGCATAATTCAGTATGCCGGTAACATAATGGCTTCTGGCGATCCTGAACCTGAAATCCGTCCTGAAAACAGTCAGAATATTCCTCATGGAAGATACATTGTTCACTCCCACGAAAGGTATCTGCTGGTCCACATACCTCCCCGGAAGACTGCCTCCCATGGCATTTATATAAGCCAGAGGCACATCTCCGCCGAAGAGGAACCTGCAATTCACCGAAGGTATGAACGCGAAGACGCTGCCCCACGGCACCACGACCTTCCCGTCCAGACGGGCTGCGTGGAAATTGTTGAAGCGATACGGGAATCCGGCGAAAGTCCAGCCGTAGGACAGGCCTACGGAATATCCGTGCGACGGGAAATAACCGTCATCGAAATTGTCGCTCCGGGCATCCACGAAAAGCGACAGATAATCATTCTGAAGCTGATTCAGGTCATAGTCTCCGAAAATACTCTCCGAAGACATGGCCGAACCTACCCTGAAATAATCGTTCCTTATGCCGGCTTTCAGATCGAACAGGCTCCATTTGAGATTCGACAGATAAAATTCCTGACGGACATTCAAATAGCTGAGGTTCATTCTGGCAGCAGACAGGTCGAGGAAACTCATGAAGTTGAGGTCCGTCCACCTGACCGAAGCCGTGGCGTTCAGCGTAGGGGTCTTCGGCGCGTCGTAAGAATAATGGAACTGGAAATACGGATTCACGCTTATCCTGCCGGTAAAATCGTATTTCGAGCCATGGAGCCTGTGGGCATTCAGACCCACGTTGACCAGAAGAGAAACGAGCTCCTCCGAATCCAGCCGGACTCCGATACCCAGCTGATGGACAGGGCCGGGCTTGCAGTTGAATACCAGTCTGAAGGGTTCGGCATTTCCTTCCATCTCGTAAGTCACATAATCATAGCACTGCGTCCCGAAAATCCCGGCCACGACATGCTCCACGTCGGCCTTGCTTACAGTGTCCCCCGGCTCTATGTCGATCCTGCGCATCAGGATTGCCTTTTCCCGGTCCCCGACACCTCTGATATCCACTTCGGAAACAGCCACAGGCCTCATGTTCAGGTCCACGGCCATATTGCCGGAGACGGGTGACCGGCCGGCACCTATCCTGTCCTTTATGGATTTCAGTTTAGTTTCGTTCTTGTATGCCGCCACATAGCCTTCATGTATGATATTGTCTATGCTTTCCGGATCGAAACTCATCATGTCGTATCCGGGCAGATCCGGATGGATATTTATGTCGGCCAGAGTCTTGTGATACTCGTAGACCGACCGGCCGAGCATATCTATGCCCTGACTGATGATGTCGCCGATGTTGTTTATCTCATTGTACTGCTTCCTGTCGGTGGAGACTTCCACTCCTATGACTATGTCAGCACCGAGATCCCTGGCCATGGACGTAGGATAATTGTCCCTCATGCCCCCGTCCACAAGCACCATCCCGTCCACCTTTACAGGAGCGAATATCCCCGGTATGGACATGGTGGAGCGCATGGCCGTGGCGAAATGTCCGCTGAACCAGTATTTGGCGGTCCCGCTGACCATTTCCGTAGCCACGCACACGAACGGGATCGGCAAGGAAGCGAAACTGATACTGTCCTGATACCCGACAGAGAGGCCGTTTATCAGATTGTACACATTCTGCCCGAAAATATAGCCAGAAGGAAGGCTGCCGAGCAGGTTATCCATGATAAGGTCCTGGGCCGCCCCCGCATCGGAGCCGAGATTTATAAGTTCGTCATAACGTTTCGTGTCCACATACTTCATCTCATCCTCGAGGAGGGACTTGTAATATCCGGTATCGTAATAGAACGGAATGGACAGAATATATTTCTCCCTGTATTTCGACTCGGCATATGAAATATACTCCCTCGGCACCATGTCGCTCATGGCCATGGTCCAGTCTATCGTCCTGATTATGGAATCTATCTGGGCGGCGGAATACCCCAAGGCATATATTCCCCCGACAAGGCCTCCCATACTGGTACCGAGCACCATATCTATCGGCATGTCAATGGATTCCAGATATTTCAACACACCGATTTGCGCCGCACCTTTCGCACCTCCGCCGCTGAGGACCAGAGCCACTGTCGGGCGTTCGCGCCTGATGCTGTCCATCTTCCCCCTGATCCGGACTATAGCCGCCGAATCCGCTGCCGTCAAGGGATAATGCCCTGCCGTGGACAGGCTGAAAGCCGGCCTCTTTCCGGTACGGATATCAGAAGCCTGCATCGTCCATGCGGACAATGCCGATATTGCCAGAGGCAATGAAAGTATGGCCAGCAATATCCTGCGATACATAAGAAATCATTTGTTTTCGTGCCTGCCTGCCAGCATACCGCAGGCAGCCAATATATCCTCGCCCCTGGAAGCCCTGACGGTGGCCACCACCCCGTTTGAGTTCAGTCTCTCCTGAAATCTCCTGATCACGGCATCCGGCGGACAGGAATAAGGAAAATCGGGAATCCGGTGGAATCTTATCAGGTTCACCCTGCATTCAAGCCCCCGGAGCATCCGGCTGAGGGCATCGGCATGGCGTATGGAGTCATTGAAGCCGGCGAACATGGTATATTCGAAGCTGACACGCCTCTGGCCGGTGAAATCGTACTGTCTGACCAGATCCAGAATATCCGCGGCAGGCCATGCCTTTTCTGCCGGCATTATGGAAAGCCGTTCATCAGGGAAAGGGTCGTGAAGGCTGACTGCCAGATGGCAGCGGCTCTCATCCAAATATCTCTTCAACGCCGGCAGCACCCCTATGGTGGAGAGCGTTATCCTCTTGGGGCTCCACCCGAACCCCCAGTCCGAAGTCAGGACAGTGATGGCTCTCATGACATTTTCATAATTGTCCAAAGGCTCTCCCATGCCCATGAACACCGCATTCGTAAGACTGTCAGTCTCATCCACTGCAAGGAACTGGGACAGTATGTCAGCTACGGACAGATGCCCGTGAAAACCCTGTCTGCCTGTCATGCAGAACTTGCAGCCCATCCTGCATCCGGACTGCGAAGAGACGCAGAGCGTGGCCCTGTCCGCATCCGGAATCATCACAGCTTCCACAGCCCCGTCTTCGAGCGCGTCCCCGGAGACTTTCAGGTCATCCGCCAGAGCCAGAGAACTTTTTCCGGTACACGATACGGGAAAAAGATATTTTCTGGTGCCGTCCGAAGATGTCATGACTTCGGACCACGGGGTCACACCCACTTCATATTTTTCCGAGAGCTTCTGCCTGCCTGACATGGATATGTTCGTCATCCGGTCTATCGACCTGACTTTTTTCCGGTACATCCACTGCGCTATCTGACCTGCCGTAAAGCCGGGAAGTCCGGCTTCAAGCACTATCTTCTTCAATTCTTCCGGCGTCTTGCCAAGTAATCTGATCTTCATAATCCTGCTCTGGTACAGCGGCTGAACGCCGTACATGCAAATTTAAAAATAATTCCAGACCAGAAGACATGGTACTGCATTTTTTATAATTTTTTCGTAAATTTGCCGGATACGGCTGCCGGAAAGACCGGAGCCTGAAAACGAAAACAAAAACAGACATTTATGGCTAAAGAAGTAGAAAAGGAAACGGCCGATGTGAGCGCAGCGAAACTGAAAGCTCTGCAGGCCACGATCGACAAAATCGAGAAGGATTACGGGAAAGGGGCGATCATGAAGATGGGGGAAGATCAGCCAAAATGGGAAGTATCAGTGATTCCGAGCGGTTCCATAGCCCTCGACCACGCATTGGGCATCGGCGGATACCCGAGAGGGCGTGTCATCGAGATATTCGGACCGGAATCGAGCGGAAAGACCACACTGGCCATCCACGCGATAGCACAGGCCCAGAAACAGGGCGGAATCGCAGCCATCATAGATGCCGAACATGCATTCGACAGGACATATGCCAAGAATCTGGGAGTGAATCTCGAGACGCTGCTCATCTCCCAGCCGGACAACGGGGAACAGGCTCTGGAAATAGCCGACAACCTGATCCGGTCAGGAGCCATAGACATAATCGTCATAGATTCTGTGGCCGCCCTGACGCCGAAAGCCGAAATCGAGGGCGAAATGGGTGATTCCAAGATGGGACTGCAGGCCAGACTGATGAGCCAGGCGCTCAGGAAACTGACCGCCAATATCAGCAAGACGAACACTTGCTGTATCTTCATCAACCAGCTCAGGGACAAGATAGGCGTGATGTTCGGGAATCCTGAGACGACTACCGGAGGAAATGCCCTGAAGTTCTATGCATCCGTCCGCGTGGACGTGCGCCGCACCACCCAGATAAAGGACGGAGAGGAGGCTCTCGGAAACAGGACCAGGGTGAAGATCGTGAAGAACAAGCTCGCCCCTCCTTTCAAGAAGGCGGAATTCGACATTGTCTTCGGAGAAGGCATTTCGCACATAGGGGAAATAATCGACCTCGGCGTGGAATTCGAAATCATAAAGAAAAGCGGTTCCTGGTTCAGCTACAACGACACCCGTCTTGCACAGGGACGCGAGGCCGTGAAACAGCTTCTGACAGATAACATCGAACTCAGCGAAGAGATAGAAGGAAAGATCAGGGAAGCGATGGCTAACATAAAAGACTAAGAAAATGGATACAGTATTAAGCGGAATACGCTCGACAGGGCATCTCCATCTCGGAAATTATTTCGGCGCCCTGCGGAATTTCGTCAGGATACAGGACGAATACAAATGCTTCTTCTTCATCGCCGACCTTCATTCGCTCACGACCCATCCTCATCCGGATGATTTCCATGCGAGCGTGAAGACTATTCTGGCAGAATATCTGGCTGCAGGACTCGATCCCGAGAAATCCGCCATATACATCCAGAGCGACGTCCCTGAAATCAGCGAACTGTATGTACTCCTTAATATGATAGCATATGTCGGAGAACTGGAAAGGACGGTGACTTTCAAGGAAAAGGTACGCCAGAATCCGAACAACGTAAATGCAGGCCTGCTTACATACCCGGTGCTGATGGCTTCGGACATTCTGGTACATAGGGCACAGTGGGTGCCTGTAGGAAAGGATCAGGAGCAGCATCTAGAGCTGGCCAGGGTTTTCGCCCGCAGGTTCAACAACATGTACGGGGAGGAAGTGTTTCCGGAACCTCGCAATCTCGTTTTCCAGGGCGGGGCTGTCAAAGTCCCGGGGCTGGACGGAAGCGGGAAAATGGGAAAGAGCAACGGCAACGGCATATATCTCTATGACGATGAAAAGACAATCACGAAAAAAGTGATGAAGGCTGTGACCGATTCGGGCCCGACAGAACCGGACTCGCCGATGCCTGAGGTGATAGGAAATCTCTTCACCCTGCTGAAACTCGTTTCAGACCAGTCTACCGTGGATTATTTCACCGAAAAATGGAACGACTGCAGCATACGCTACGGAGATTTGAAAAAGCAGCTTGCTGCCGATATCTGCAAGATGACCCTGCCTATCAGGGAGAAGATAGACGCCATTTACAATGATGACTCCTACCTGTCAAAGGTAGTGGCTTCGGGTCGTGAAAGGGCGCGTGAAAGTGCTGCGGCGACGCTTTCCCTTGTTAGGAAGGCGGTAGGTTTCAAATCTTTCTGATTAATTAACGTGAGTTCGATGAAAAGAACGTAGTGAATTTCAGAGGACTACCTCTTTTAGAGGATTCGTAAAACGAATCCGTGGGTAAGTCCTCCCCTCGATAGGGGAGGATTTAGGTGGGGTGACACGTAAAATGAAGGGAGATTTCGAAGAAAAGGATTTAGGAAACCTGCACGGCTGCAGCAAAATTTTAAGTTATGGAAATACTGGAGAAACAGAGAGAGTTCTTCCTGAACGGAGGGACTCTTTCCGTAAAGCGGAGACTGGAACTCCTGAAACGCCTCAGAAACGAAATTTCAGCGAAAGAGGAAGAAATATTCGCCGCCCTGTCGGCAGATCTCGGGAAAAGCCGTACCGAAGCATACATGACGGAAACGGGGATGGTCCTTTCCGAATTGTCCTGCGCCGTCAGGAACCTGAAAAAATGGAGCAGGCCTCGCAAGACCGCCACTCCGGCCGCACAGTTCCCGGCAAAAAGCATGATATTGCCGGAGCCATACGGCAATGTCCTCGTCATGAGTCCGTGGAATTACCCGTTCCTGCTCTGCATCTCGCCTTTGGTCAGCGCCATAGCTGCCGGAAACACCGTCATCCTGAAACCGAGCGCATATTCTCCCGCGACTTCAGCTGTGGTCAGGCAGATAGTCAGCGAAGTATTTCCTGAAGAATGGGCGGCTGTGATAGAAGGAGGGCGTGAGGTCAATTCCGGACTGCTGGAACAGAAATTCGATTACATATTCTTCACCGGAAGCAAGGCTGTGGGACGGACCGTAATGGAAAAGGCGGCAAGGCATCTCACTCCTGTGACACTGGAATTGGGCGGGAAAAGCCCGGTAATCGTCACGCCGGATGCCGATATCAGGGTTTCGGCTGCACGGATAGTGTTCGGAAAATACCTGAACTGCGGCCAGACATGCGTCGCACCGGACTATGTCATTGTCCACGAGAGTATCGTGGACAACTTCATAGAGAATTGCGAGAGAGAAATCACCGGCATGTTCGGAGCTGAGCAGACGGCAAATCCCGACTATGGTAAAATCATCAACGGAAAGCATTTCGACCGCCTGTCCGGAGTGATGGACGAAGTCAGGGACAAATGCGTCTTCGGCGGATCCGCGGATCCTGAAAGGCTGAAAATCCAGCCTTCGATCTTCCGTCTCGGAGCCATCTCCGACCCTGACTGCGACAGCTGCTCCATGATGCAGGACGAGATATTCGGCCCGCTGATGCCGGTACTGACATACAGGGAGAATGAAGAGGTCATCGACTATGTGAACAGGCATCCGAGACCTCTGGCGACTTATATTTTCAGCAGGGACAGGAAGCTGAAAAGACTTTTCCTGACCAGGCTGCATTTCGGCGGAGGCTGCATCAACGACACCATTATACATTTGGCATCCGAGACTCTTCCGTTCGGAGGAGTCGGCGAAAGCGGGATGGGACAATATCACGGCCGTTTCGGGTTCAAAACGTTTTCCCATATGAAAAGCATAGTGGACAAGCCTTTCCGGCCGGATTTGCCGATGCGTTACCAGCCGTACACGAAGATGAAGGAAAGGCTCATCAGAATATTTCTTCGATAAGGCAGCCCGAAAGTCTGGCCGCCATCTCAGGCTTGAGGATACCGGCTTCGGCCAGAGCCTCGACTGTCCAGTCTTCACGCGGATTGTTTTCCCGGTACAGTACGATACCCCGTGCTGCATATGAACCTATATACGGATGCAGCTTGAGGGAATCCGCCGGCAAGGTCCATAGCGGATAAGGTCTGATATGGCTTTTCCCGACCGTAATCAGGTCCGACAATGCATCGAATTTTTCCCTGTCGAACCGGCGGATGTCCATCAGCTGCTCCTTGTTCGAATAAGAACCGCCGAGCCTCCTGCGGAAACGGATCATTTCCGATGCGAAGTATCCGCCTATCCCCGGCAGACGGTCGAAAGCGGCCGAATCAGCCAGATTGATATCCAGAAGAGGTATGTCGATATATGGTTCCAGTCTGGCATAGACAGAGTCCGCCACCACGAAAGACTTCGCGAAATCGGACTTGCGGCGGAATATCCCGCCTTTTTTCCGGTAATTGTCTATCGAAACGGCCTGCCGCTGGGTAAAACCCAGCCTGACAAGGTCCGGAACCGCCACGGTATTGGGATCGAACCGGAAATTCTCGACGCTTTTCGGAGCGGCCTTGCTGCGCACGGCCATGACTTCCGGACTGTGCGGGGACTCCTTCCTTACCGCATAGACATCCTTTCCCCTGACTGTTTTCCGCATGGTCTCCAGCCTTTCTGCGGACAACGGCTTCAGGATACTTTCAGCCAGAGCCTTGTCTATGACGAAAACAGTATCCGGGGCGTCCTTGTTCCCCAGAATTTTCAGAACCGAAGCCTTATGGATGAAAAGCGCGGACTGGTAACCGATGACCAAAAACACGAGAGCTGCTACGCCCGCAGCGAATGAGGATTTTACTCCTGAGCGTCCGTCCCCTCCTCCGGGAACATTTCTTCCTTTTTCCATCTGTCCTTCTCCTTCACTTTCTCCTTTTCAGGAGCCCCCTCCACAATGATGACTATTTCGCCTTTCGGCTCGTGGGCGGAATACCATCGGGCCACATCCTCCAATGTTCCGCGCCTGTGTTCCTCGAATTTTTTCGATATCTCCCTGGCTACAGAGCAGCCTCTCTCCGGACCGAAATATTCCATGAACTGCCCGAGCGTCTTTACCAGACGGTAAGGCGACTCGTAGAAAATCATGGTCCTGGTCTCCGATGACAATTCAGACAGTCTGGTCTGTCGGCCTTTCTTCACAGGAAGGAAACCTTCGAAGCAGAACCTGTCGCATGGAAGGCCCGAACTGACAAGTGCTGGCACGAACGCCGTAGCACCCGGCAAAGTCTCCACTTCTATTCCGTTCTCCACGCAGGTCCTTGCCAGCAGAAAGCCCGGATCCGATATGCCCGGAGTGCCGGCATCGCTGATCAGAGCCACTGACGCACCGGCCTTTATCTTCTCCATGACAGATTCGGCTGTCTTGTGCTCGTTGAACTTATGATGCGATTCCATATGAACATGGATATCATAATGCTTCAACAGCACGGAACTGGTCCTGGTGTCTTCCGCCAGAATAAGATCTGCCGATTTCAGGACATTGACAGCCCTGAATGTCATGTCTTCCAGATTTCCGACCGGAGTCGGGACTATATAAAGTTTACCCATAAGTAAATTTTCGCTATCTTTGTCCCAATCGAATACAAAATTAGTGAAATGTTTTCAGAATGCGTAAAAAAAGCGGGATCCATAGAAGTGATCTGCGGCTCCATGTTTTCAGGCAAGACGGAAGAACTCATACGAAGGCTGAAAAGGGCCCAGTTCGCCAATCAGAAAGTGGAAATATACAAGCCTGCAGTAGATGTACGGTATTCTGACGATCAGGTGGTGTCCCATGATTTTCACAGCATAACATCCACTCCGATCGACACTCCCGCCAGTATGCTCCTGCTGTCCAGCGATGTGGATGTGGTGGGAATAGACGAAGCCCAATTCTTCGACGACACCATAGTCGAGGTGGCCCAGACTCTGGCCAACAGGGGTATCAGGGTGATAATCGCAGGACTGGACACTGATTTCGCCGGCAAGCCTTTCGGTCCTATGCCGGCCTTGATGGCCGTAGCCGAAGATGTCCAGAAAGTCCATGCCATATGCGTCAGGTGCGGAAGTCCGGCAAACAATTCCCATCGTCTTTCAAAGGACGGGAATCTGGTAGTCCTGGGAGAAAAGGATCTGTATGAACCCCTGTGCAGACACTGCTACAACGAATGTACGGGACAGAAAGATGATTCTCAGTCCTGATTTTCCGCAGGGACGCGCGGATGGAATTTCAGGATGGCTGCCTGCCATGTCGCCTTGTCGATATGGGTGTAGATTTCAGTTGTCAGTATGCTTTCATGCCCCAGCATCTCCTGGACAGCCCTCAAGTCGGCACCGTTGGCTATGAGATGGGTGGCAAATGAATGCCTCAGCGAATGCGGTGAAATGTCTTTCGTTATGCCGGCTGCCAGAGCACTGGCTTTCACCAGATTGAAGGCGGATATTCTGGAAAGTCTCCCTCCTCTGGCATTCAGGAATGCATAATCGGAAATCTTCGGGTCCTCCGGCTCCGGTCGGGCTCTGAGATATGTCTCCAAGGCTATGGCAGCCATGTCCCCGAGAGGGACAAGCCGCTGCTTGTCGCCTTTTCCTATGATTCTGACGAAGCCTTCATTGAAATATATTTCCGAAATTTTCAGTCCCACGGCCTCGGACACCCGCAGGCCGCAGCCATACATCACTTCCAGCAAGGCCTTGTCGCGCAACCCTGTCCATGATGAAGTGTCTACGGACGAAATCATGGCGTCCACCTCCTCTACGGACAGGACATCCGGAAGCCTCCTGCCGATTTTAGGGGCATCCACACGGTCGCAAGGATTGTCGGTGAGGTATCCTTCCAGAATAAGATAATTGAAAAAGGAACGCAGGGCGCTCAATATGCGTGCCTGCGTCCTTTTCGATATTGACCGGCGGTCACCGAAATATTCCACGATGTCGTCTGCGGAAATATCTTCGGGAGCCTTACGGATATTGCCGAAAAAAAGAGTCAGGTCGGATACGTATGCCGAGACCGTATTTTCCGACATTGCCCGCTCTATCTTCAGATAGGAGCCGTATTCCGGTATTATCCGCTCCGGTACCAGCATGTCAGAGCGTAGAATATTTCCTGCCGTATTCCATCATCTGCCCGAGATAGTCATCCGGATACTCCACGCGATAGTCCACTACGCGGCCGAATTTCCTCACCGGGATGATTTCAGGATTCACAAAGCCGCCGTATGGCTTGAGATTCAAGGCCTTGTACCTCTCCAGCACTTCCTTGTGAAGTTCCGGATCTATGTCTACCGCATATTTTTCCACCAGAGCCTTGCCGGCCTTGTAGTCTCCCTCAGACTTGATGCGCTGCACTTCGGCAAGAAGCTCCCCGAACAGGCCGCGGAGAGCCATATAGTCATTCACCACGAAATAAGTCTTGCCGTCGCGGCTTTTCTTCTCTATGACATTGTCCTTCAGACCGGCTTCATAGCACCACTCGGCGATGAGCTTCCTGTTCTGCATATGGGCTTCCGTATTCTTCTTCCCCAGTTCCACGCGGGTGAACTGGACCATCAGGCCGTTACGGATATAGTTCGCATACTGCGGCTTCCACGCTTCGCCGTCAGGAAGGATGCCCAGTTCCACCAGTTTGGGATCCGCGATATAATACAGACCGAAAAGATCGGCGCGCGTCTCTTCCAGAGTGGAACTGTACTCTCCCAGAGCATTGGCCGGGGTACCCGGAAGGAGCTGTCCCGAACCGTGTCCCAGACATTCGTGCAAATCCGTATGTATCTCCTCGGTGAGTGTCAGATATTTTTTGGCCGCAGCCACTTCCTCTTCTGACCACGCGAATTCCTTCAAAGTGCTGTTCGGGGATTCCTGCGCCGCGAGGTCGTATGCATGAGTGATATTGGCTATGGTCACCGACTTCGAGCCGTAGTCCCGTCTGATCCAGTCCGCGTTAGGCAGGTTGATTCCTATCGGAGTGGACGGATAGCAGTCCCCTGCCAGAGTCGTGGCGTCTATAACCTTGGCCGAAACTCCTTTCACCACCGGTTTTCTGAAACGGCTGTCCACAGGAGAATGGTCCTCGAACCACTGTGCGTTCTCGCTGATGATTTCCGTCCTGGCTGAGGCTGCATGGTCCTTTATATTCACCAAAGCTTCCCAAGTGGCCTTCCTGCCGAGCGGATCGTTGTAGTCCTCCACAAATCCGTTCACGAAATCGACTGTACCCAGAGTATCGTTCACCCACTCTATATTATATTCGTCCCAAAGCCTGAGGTCGCCTGTACGATAGTATTCCATGAGCAGGCCTATGTATTTCTTCTGGGTTTCATTCTCTGCGAAAGCCGCGGCTTTTCCAAGCTCTTCCGTTATCTTTTCCAGAGCAGGGCCGTAAAGTCCGCCTATCTTATACACTTCCTCCCTGATCACGCCGTCATCTCCCTTGACCAGACGGCTGTTCAACCCATAGGAAACAGGCTGCGGATCATCATGGTCCGTCATGTCCTCATAGAATTTCTCCACTTCGGCACGGGTGACGTTCTTGTAGAAATTCACCGCCGATTCGGCCACGATGTCGCCTGTCCTGCCTGTAGCCTTCCTCTGCGGGTAGACATCAGGATCATAAATCCATGTCAGCAGACTGTCGGCCTGCGCCGTCTGGCCTGTAGACTCCAGCAGAGACCTGAAATATTCCCGGGAACAGTCCGGAAAGAACTTGTCTTCCGCATAATGATGATGGATGCCGTTGCTGAAGAAAAGACGTTTTGCATACACCAGAAAATCCTGATATTCATCGCATTCCCTGTCTCCGTCATAATTCCCGATTATCGTCTCCACCGCTTTCCTTACAGGCAGGTTCGCCTCGCAGTTCTGCGCCCAGATTATGTCCCGCCCGTACTTGGCAGCTTCGCCGAGATGGTACACATATTCCTTCTGCTGCAGGGAAAGCCGGTCCCAGCCCGGAATCCGGTAACGCATGATCTTCAGATCAGCGAACTCGTCTATCAGATATTTGAAATCACCTTCCGCCTTCTGTCCGCCATCGCCGCATGATGCCAGTACGACGGCTGCTCCCATAGTCGCAATCATTCTTCCAGCCTTTATCATATTCGTATATTTAATGTTCTTATCAGGAAGCAAAAATAAGAAAAAACCGTTTTTCGGACAATTTTTTATAATTTTGCGGCTGATTGCCGGACAATATGGGTACAAGGACCATCATAAAAGGAATATTTGCAGTTGCAGCATCCGCTGCAATGGCATTGTCATGCGGAGACAGTCTGGAGCTGGGGTATTCCAATCCGCGGGAAAACGGAGGAAGCGAATCCGGGACATCCGGACGCACCCAGTCGGAAAGGAGCGACATGACGCTTCTGCTGTATTCTGCCGGCTTCAACAGTTTGTCAGGATATCTGCAGGAAGATATCAGGGATATCTGCGAAGGATATCTGCCGGAAGGCGACTACCTGTACACCAACAATCTGCTCATACTCGCACATCACTCCGACGGAAGGTATGACAGAAAGAAGTCTCCATGCCTGATAAAGGTGTTCAGGGACCGCATAAGCCATGAGGTGGTGCTGGATACTGTCAAGATCTGGCCTGTAGAGACGATCGCAGTGGATACGGAGACACTCACCGATGTGCTGGAATATGTCAAGGCGAACTACAAGTCGGAAGGATACGGAATGATCTTTTCATCGCATGCTTCAGGATGGCTGCCTCCGGGCTTCTTCGCCAGCAGCAAAGTATTTCCTTCATCCGGAAGCGGCGGAAAAGGCGGGCCGCAGAAATCCATCGGTCAGGATGCAGGGACAGATGCGGAAATGGACGTCAAGGATTTCGCTGCCGCAATACCGTTCAGACTTGACTATATCATCTTCGATGCATGTCTGGTCGGAGGTGTCGAGGTCGCGTATGAGCTGAAAGACGTATGCGACCGTCTGGTCTTCTCATCCGAAGAAATACTTGCAGACGGCATGGTGTACACCGACATCGTCAGAAGGCTGCTCGAAGAAAATCCGGCAAATCTGACCGGCGTAGCCGAAGACTATTTCTACCATTACAACTCCATGACAGGGTGGCAGCAGTCGGGACTGATTTCCACAGTCAGATGCAGCGGGCTGGATGCTCTGGCCGATGCCTGCGCCATGATTTATACGAATCACCGTGGACAGATTCCCGCCATACCTGCATCGCAGGTCCAGAAACTGAACTACAACGATCCGAGCTATTTCTACGACCTGCGAGATGCTCTGGAGCAGCTCGGGCTGTCGGATACGGAGAAAGAGGCCCTTGACAAGGCTTTGGAGGAGTGCGTGGAGTATTCGGCTCATACGGAATATTTTTTCAAAGGCAAGTCATACGGATACAGGATAGAGACATTCTGCGGACTGAGCACATATCTTCCGAGTGCTGTCAGCATCACGAATACCAGAGAACGCCTGAACGAATATTACAAAGGTTACAAATGGAATCAGGCCACGCACTGGATTTCAGACTGAGTCGCAGGCTTTGCCTGCGGGGGTTCGGACTTATAATATGTAAAAATTATTTTGCCGAAGGCTTTCGGCAAAATAATTTTTCGTATATTTGCAGCCCCTAAAAGCCGACGGCTTTTGGTGCAATGGGGTCCGGAAACGGACTGAGTAACACATTTTCAAACAAAACAAGATGAAACACATTGAATTGAAAGGCGCTATCCGCGAGGTCGGAAACAAGGCCGTAGTCAAAAGCATCCGCAAGCAGGGACTTGTACCTTGCAACATCTACGGATCAGGAATCGAGAACACCATTTTCACAGTATCCGCAAAGGATCTCAAGAATGTGACACATACCCCGAATTCCTACATCATTGATCTGGAACTGGACAACGGCAAGAAATACTACGCAGTCCTTCACGAAGTGCAGTGGCATCCTGTCACTGACGAAGCTCTTCACGTAGACTTCCTGGCAGTGACTGAAGACAAACCTGTAGTGATTGAAGTTCCTGTAGTGATCACCGGTCATTCAGAAGGCGTAAAGCTCGGCGGTAAACTTCTCGTTTCCTCACGCAAACTCCGCGTCAGCGCGATGATCAAGGATCTTCCGGACACTCTTGAAGTGGATGTGACAAACCTCATGATCGGCAAGCAGATAGTTGCCGGCGACCTTCACTATGACAATATCAGCATCGTCTCTCCGAAGGCCACGATCATCTGCTCTGTCAGGGCTACACGTGCTTCTATTCAGGCACAGAACGCTTAATTTCATAAAGTCTGAGACATGGAGAATTTTCTGGTGGCCGGATTGGGAAATATCGGCGCGGAATATTCAAACACCAGACATAATATGGGTTTTATGGTATTGGATGCCTGGGCTAAGGCATCCAATATCGTTTTCCGTACCGCCCGATACGGAAGTGTCGCCGAAGTAAGTTTCAAGGGCCGCAAGCTTACTCTTCTGAAACCATCCACATATATGAACCTGAGCGGCAAAGCCGTCAGATATTGGATGAGCGAACTGAAAATCCCAATTGAGAACCTGATAGTGATTTCCGATGACCTCAACCTGCCTTTCGGCACACTGCGCATGAGAAAGAACGGGAGCGCGGGAGGGCATAACGGTCTGGCAAACATTACAGAATTGCTCGGCACCCAGGATTATGCCCGTGTGCGTGTCGGGATCGGAAACAATTTCAGCAGGGGCGGCCAGATAGATTTCGTCCTCGGAGAATTGGACGACAATGAACTTTCCTTGATGCCGGAAATCTGCGAGAAAGTGATTTCAGGAATAAAGGCATTCGTCACAGTGGGTCCGGACAGAGCCATGAACTCGTTCAATACCAGACCGAAACCGGCTGCCGTAAAGGCCGCGGACCTTCCGGAAAAGGAAAAATCATCTGTAAATACGCCTGAGAATGGCCAGACACCAGCGTCTGACAGGGAATAGCCTCATCCATACCTTAGAGTACAGTCTCCACGACAGCGAAGCGCAGTTCCATTCCCGCCCCGACGGGGAAATCCGTCCCGACATCACTCCGAATATGGCAGACGGGACCGCATATTCGTTTCCGCGGACATTCCCGTCACCTCGTGTGCGGTAAACCGGCGTACCTTCAGGCGTCCGGGCAATGTCATATACCCTGTGCAGGATATGACGTCCATGGTACTTGAAAAGGATGACATCACCGGCGTCAAGGTTTCTTCCGTCATATCTTTCAAGACATACCCTGTCCTTTTCGTTACGCATAAACGGGTACATGCTGTGCCCTTTCACGACAAAGGTGACTTTCCGCCCTTCGGAGAGGCTTTCGCATACCTGCCCGAAAAACTCGTCGTTCGGAATGACCAGAACGCTCCTGCCGGCTCCTGCATCATTCGGAGTCTTCCCGGCTTCCGTTTCCTTTCCCGGTTTCATGTCAGTCCCTGCCTCCTTCTTCGAAAACCGTCCTATAAGTCAAGTCGGCAGCGGCATAGTCAGGAAGGCATTCCAAGTGATACAATGATACTGCCGAAACTACATCCGAAACGAAGTTGCAGACCATATCGGATGTCTCGTCCACGTAATTGAAAGCAGGAGGCGCCGACGGAAGAAGGGCTCCGATGGATTGCAGCGCAGACAGTCGGGTTATCCGATTGTACGGAGCCTGACTAAGCCTCACCATGGCTTTCAGAGGAAATTTCTCCTGCCTGTAGCAAGGCGTCTTTCCGCTCCACGGCGACCCGTACACCATCACGCTGCCGTCTTCACCGACACGCACGAAAGGACTGTCGTCATTCAACAGAAACATGTCCGGATATCTCTCCCTGAGAAGTCTGGTATGCGTGCTCTTGCCTGTACCTGATTCTCCCAGAAACATGGCCGCCTTTCCCCCGCAAACGTTCACCGAGCTGTGTATGGCGGCGCAATTCCTCGTAATGCAGAGCATGTTCAGGGCCATCCACATGCCGAATCTGGTCATGGACGGAGAATATTTTCCCGAGGTGCAGTCCACTACGGAGGCTCCCGGCTTCCACAGCAGGATCAGCACCGACTTCCTGTCCGGCGACTTCATGTCGAAATATATCATCTCACCGGCCTTGCCGTACGAGCAGTCTATGCCTTCGAAGCTGATTTCGTAGCATATTACCCTGGACACGTATGCTTCCGAAGCGCAGATCCGGGATTCATCCAGATCCGCCCTCAAGGCAAAATCCGGCGTCCGGTCCGTAAAGAAATCCTTGAATGCAGACGAACGGTCAATGAAGCTCACGAACGGTTCTCCAGTGACTGAAAAGGAAAAGTCTGCGACCGATATCCTTCTTTCTTCCATATGTTCAATTTTTATTTTCCATACCTGCAAGAAGCTTGTCCATGTCGATGATTTCCGCACATGAATCCAGCGTCTCCTGTCTGTGGGCTATGACTACGACTGTCAAAGACGAATCCTCGTCCGAAAGCCCGGAAATGAAACTGTTTATCTCCTGTTCCGCCTTTATGTCCACTGAAGAAGTGGCTTCATCGAAGAAAAGTACGGAAGCTCCCTTATATAATGCCCTGGCAATGCCGATTCTCTGCTTTTGTCCTCCTGAAATGGAATTTCCGGCTTCCGCAATGCTGGTATCCATGCCTTCCGGCAATGATGAAATCCAGTCCCACAGCCCTACTTTTCTGAAAATATGCTCTATTTTCCGGCGGTCGGCGTTTTCAGGCGATTGCCCGAAGGCTACATTGCGGACGAAAGAGCCGTTGACCAGAAAGACTTCCTGCGGGACATATCCTACCATTGCCCACCAGCTTCCGACATTGGACGGGGTGATCTTCACTCCGTCCACATAGAGGCCTCCGGTTTCCGGAGTATAAAAGCCCATCAGGAGGTTGAACAATGTGGTCTTCCCTACCCCTGAATGCCCCTTGATGCCTATGTACTCCCCTTTCTTTATGTTCAGGTTGAAATCCTTGAACAGATATTGCCCCGAAGGGGTGAACCTGAATGAAACTTCCCGCAGGGATATCTCCTTCGTGAAAGAAATTCCGGAAGATTCAGGCCGCGCTTCACAAGGGAGCGATGCAGATGGTTCCGACAATATGTCCTTGAGCACGTCAATGCTGTATTGCGATGACTGGACTGCCTGCCAGCTGCCGACAAGAGACCTTACGGACGGGAGAATCTTCATGGCGGAAAGGGCGAATATGCCGAATGTCATGGAAATGCCCCAGGATGCGGACATGGAAAGAAGCATCAGGAGGATGACAGACAGCATTACGGTCAGTTCCATGAATCCTGTCGAAGCCGCCGAATATGATTCTGTCTTTCTTCTGACATCGCTTATGCGCGAGAGGCTGGAATGGAAGTTGTCCAGCTGCAGGCCGACTGCACCGTTGATGAAGTATTCGGGATAGCCTTTGAAGAGTTCGTAAACGGCTCTGGCCTGGTCGCGTCTGGACTCGTTTTCCGTAATTCCGAGGCTTTTCATCCTGGTCCGCAGGAAAAACGAGTAGAAGAACATGAAGGGGCCGATCACGAGAATCAGGGCCAGAGTAGGCAGGGGTTCATAAATGAAAAGCGCGGTCAGGATAATGAGCAGAAGCAAGAGGGAAGATACGGCATTCAGCAATGACATGATCACTCCCGAAGTGAATGTCATCGTCACGGCATTCACCTTGTTCGCCAGATCCACGCTGTTCGACTGGCGGATGAACATGAGCCCTTTTCCAAGGAATCTGTCGAGGACCGATTCGGAAAGGACGGTGTACAGGGAAAAGACATAACGGCTCCGGAATCTGGCCAGGAAAATGACCGCAAGACCTTTAAGCAGTATGAATGCCATGGCGGCGCCTGCCACAGGCAGTACGGATATGGCTGTCCCTTCCTTTTCCAGAATCTGCGCGAGGACGGGGATGAAGACCACCACTCCGGCAAAATCCAGTATCGCCCGCAGGAAAAGTGAAAGCGCCACCCAGACGCCTTTTTTCCTGAAACTCTCCGGAATAAGGGAATATATGTCCCTGAATTTCATCAGGCTGTCATGCCAGGAGCTTGCACTCCTGAAGTTTCGCGCACCAGGCGGCTGCATCCTTCCCGGCCAGAGCCTCATCTATGCCGTACGCGGAAATGAGGGCCTGCTTTACGTCTTCCTGACTGAAGTCCTTCCCGTACATTTCATTCCACAGATAGAGTGAAGTATCGTTCAGGGATATGATTCTGGTCATGTCTTCGCCGTTCCGGCCCTGAATGATCACCACATGCTGGCCGGCCATCTCACGGACTTTATATTTGCTCGAAATCTTCATTTTCGGAACCTTTTTTGTCTGATGTCTTACGAATTGCAAATTTACAAAAAAGGTTTATCATAACAAACTGTCAGTTCACCCAGTCGGTGCCGTGAGGGCAGGAGGCGAAGATGGAGGCGGCGTCCCGGTAAAGGGTGTTGAAAGCATCGTCGGAAAGCTGTATGCTTCCGCCATATCTTGAAGAGACATCGGCAGCATATCCGAAACTGTTCCGGCTGCCGTACTCCTTCCAGCCGTTTTCGGCCGTAGCCCCGGCAGGATTCGGCGTCTTGCCGGAGTGCCAGCCGGCTGCCGCTATATGGTCTGCCATCCGGCAATTGACGTAAGTCACATTATCATAATACTTCGGATCGCCGCCTGATCTGGCAAGCCATACTGAGCCGTCATCCACCCCTGTCTGGGCCGTGATGTCGCAATCGAGGAACACAAAACCCCTGTCATCCTTAGCGCATCTGGCCTGTACAATATATCCGCCGGCTTCATTGGCACATGAATTTATCTCGCAAGACTCGAACAATGCGGCCTTGGCATAACCCCAGATGAAATCGACGTCGCCCGTGATCCGGCACTGGCGGAAAAGACACCAGCCTTTCAGCTCGACAGTATCCTGCTCGCTCGTGAAACGGCAGTTCTCTGCTATCAGCCTGCCGTCATCGCTGTTGAAGTAAATCGCTTCCGCCTGACATCCGTGGCCATGGACATTCTCAATCGTCAGATTTTCGAAGCGGAGCATGTCGCAGCCTTCCACCAGCACGACAGAACGCCCGCCTGCAGTCCCTACAGGACTCCCTGCCGAAGGTACGGAAGAGGCGCCGCTGCCTACCCCGTTCACATAATCCTCGCAGTTGTCAGCCCTGATTACCGTAGCCCCGGGTCCGGCCCCCTTTATCGTCAGATTGTTCTTCGTGCGGATATACAGCAATTCGTCGTAAAATCCGGCAGAAACGTTGATCGTCATGTCGAAACCTTGGCCGCAGGAGTTAGCGAAGTTCACGGCTCCCTGCACGGTCATGAAATCACAGTCACGGCTTCCTACCGTCACCTCGGACTTCCTTTCCTGTCCGGCCATTACGGAAAACTTCCACTCTCCGGCAGCCACGCCGCCGAACGAATCGGACAATATCACTTCAGGGTCGATTTCCACGCTATAACTGCCGCCGTAATCGAGGCTGCCGCAGTGCAGCTTTATCCTGACCGTAGTGCCGTCTACCGTGACAGGATCATAATAGACTATTCTGTATCGTCCTGTATATGAAGTACCTATGGCATCCATGGCAGTATTGAAGACAGTCTGGCCGGTCATCTGCGGCTTTCCTGCAGCCACATCCTCCATGTCTATCATATCCACCTCCGCGCCGCCGGCATCCAATATGCGTATTTTTCCGGATGTTCCCAGCTGCGGAGTTTCAGGGAATTTCAGTGTCAGATATGAATCCACGCAGGCGTTCTCCCCTGACGGATATGCCGTAAATCCGTTCAGGACCAATTCTTCAGGACGCTCTGTCACGGGAGGTTCAGGGGAATGTCCGTTTCCGCCGTCATCGTTTTTTCCACAGGCTGCCGCTGCGAGCACTGCCGCTGCGGCAATAAGTCTTTTAATTGACATGATCATGTTATCTACAGATTTTTCAGACAGCCGAAGATAAGCCCATTGTCACGAAAAGACTTGGACTAATTGTCAAATAAAAGTAAAAAATTCCGTACAGTCTTCTATTTCAGCCATTTTTTCCTGTAAAGCCTGATGAGGAATATCAGGCCTCGGAAACAGAGTTCCGCACACATGGCTATCCAGACCCCTTCCAGACCGAACTCAGGCGCCAGCGCAGCAGCCATCGTAAGCCGTACTGCCCAGATGCTTGCCAGATTCATGATGCTCGGCACCAAAGTATCCCCTATCCCGACAAAGACACCGTAAGCGACTATGGAAGCCGCATACATAGGTTCCGCAAAAGCCTCTATCCTCAATATCCGCGTACCAAGTCCCTGCACATCAGCATCAGGGGTCATTATCCCCATCATCGCAGGAGCCGTCACATACATGACGACACCCATGACAGTCATGACAGCTATGCCCATAAGCACGGAAATATGCGCAAACCTCCATGTCAGAGCCTTCCTGCCTGCCCCTATGCTCTGGCCGACAAGAGTCGTAGCCGCATTCGACACGCCGTGTCCGGGCATATAGCAGAGGCTCTCCACAGTGATGGCAAACGAATTGGCCGCTATCGCCACTGTGCCCAAAGGGGCAATGATGACAGTAGACATGATCTGCGCCCCGCACATGATAATCCTCTCGCATCCCATGGGAAGCGCAATGCCTATGGCATTCCTGAAACACTGCCCAGTAGGACGGAAACTGCCTTTGTCCTGTCTGAGATTCAATTCCGGCGACCTGACACACAACGCGTGCAGCAACATGGCCGCTATCACCACTGTCGCCAAAGCCGTACCCAGCGCAGCCCCAGTCACTCCCATTCCGGCGCCGGGGATGAAAACCTCCGTTCCGAAAAAACGGACAGTGCGGGAAGGGAATATAAGAAAGAAATTGAATACGATATCCAGAAGGCACATCATCACGTTCAGCAGACTCGGCGTCACCATGTTTCCACTGCTGCGGAGCATTCCGCTGGCCAGCATGTTCAGCTGAAGAGCCGGCAGGGAAAGGATGAATATCAGAAAATACATCGATGCATCATGGAGTATCGCCTCCTCTCCGCCAAGCCACCGCGGAAGCGGACCGCTGACTGCACAGCCTATGACGCATACGGCCAAGCTGAAAATCATGGACATCGTAAGCGACTGCCGAAGCACGTTTCTGGCCATCGCCGTATCCTTGGAGCCGAGCAGATGGGATACCTGCACATAGAAACCGGTGGCGCAAGCCACTGATATTCCTGCAAAAAGCCATGTGGTGGTAGAGACCAGACCTATTGAAGCCGAGGCCTCCGCCCCGAGGCTTCCCACCATCGAGGCATCGATGAACTGCATGAGGATGGAAGATATCTGGGATATTATGGCAGGTATGCTGAGCCCGACGGTAAGCCTCAACTGCTGTCCGAGAGTCATCGGCTTTCCGTCCTGCACCATCTTCAGGAGTGCGCTCTGTCCGGTGGACTTCATTCGCTCAATGTGTATTCGCCGGCTTCTTCAGTCACATGCTTCTGAAGTTCTTCTATAGTATAGGTCTTGTCTCCAGTAAATTCCACCGTGGCTACCGGCGGATCAAGAGTCACCGCCGCCCTGACTCCGTCAAGGGAATTGAGTGCTTTCTCGACATGCATACGGCAATGATTGCACATCATCCCGTCCACCTTGAATTCCTTTTTCATGATATTTTTCTCCTTTTCGCCTTTATTTTGCTTTTCATTATAGTCCTGCGTTCCCGCCGGACCAATCTCCTGAGGACAAGCGCAGGAAATCCCGCTCTCTTCGCGCCCTCCTATCTTCCTTCGTCTCAGCCTCAGGCTGTTTGACACCACGCTTACGCTGCTGAAAGCCATTGCCGCACCGGCAATCATGGGATTCAGAAGAAATCCGTTCAGCGGATACAGGGCTCCGGCAGCTATCGGTACGCTTATCACATTATATATGAAAGCCCAGAAAAGATTCTCCCGGATAGTGCGCACCGTCAGTCTTGAAAGCTGCAAGGCTTCTGGGATTTTCGAAAGATCCGACGATATGACAGTCATTTTCGCCACATCCATGGCTATGTCGCTGCCGTTTCCCATGGCTATGCTCAAATCTGCCTGAGCCAGAGCCGCACTGTCATTGATGCCGTCCCCTGCCATAGCCACTTTGTGACCGGCTGCCTGCAATTCCTTTATGAAGGCTGATTTGTCCTGAGGCAGGATGCCTGCCTTGAAATGCCGGATTCCTGTCATGGAGGCTACTGCCGCAGCGGTATGCATATTGTCGCCCGTCAGCATCCAGACTTCCATGCCCTGTCTCTGCAGGGCGGCTACGGCTTCCGCAGAACCTGACTTCACCCTGTCCGTGACAGCCGCCACTGCACAGACACAGCCAGCTGCCGAGAACCATATCACCGAATGTGCGGATGACTCCAGCTCTTCCGCCTTGGCCGACATGGCTGCACTGACGGGGATCCCGTTCGCCTCCATCAGCCGCCTGTTTCCGACCAGATATTTTATCCCGCCGGCCGTTCCGGCAACCCCTGCACCTGTAATGCTTTCGAAATCATCCACCTGCACTTCCTCACAGCCTTTCAGATATCCGGCCACCGCTTCGGCCAAAGGATGCTCCGAACGCTTTTCCAGACTGTAAAATACATTTTTCAAGACCTGCCGCGAAAACCTGTTTCCACCGGAATCATCCCAAATGAAATCAGTCACTGCCGGCTTTCCCTCCGTCAGGGTTCCTGTCTTGTCAAGCACTACGACATCCACCTTTCTGGCAATCTCCAGACTTTCGGCATCCTTTATGAGAATACCGTTTTCCGCCCCTTTCCCGATACCCGCCATGATAGCGGTAGGCGTGGCCAGACCCAAGGCGCACGGACATGCTATTATCAGGACAGTGACCATAGCCAGAAGACCATGGGTAAAGCCGTACTCAGGATCCAGAACAAGCCACAGGACGAAGGAAAGGACTGCAATCCCCATAATCACAGGCACGAAAACCGCGGCCACCTTGTCTACCAGTTTCTGTACCGGTGCCTTGCTGCCCTGGGCATCCTGCACCAGACCGATAATTCTGGAAAGCAAAGTATCCGAGCCGACCTTGTCTGCCCTGAAACGGAAACTGCCTTTCTGATTTACAGTCCCGGCGAATACCTTGTCTCCCGGTGTCTTCGATACCGGTACTGGCTCGCCGCTGAGCATGCTTTCATCGACATATGAGGCGCCTTCCGAGACAGTGCCGTCTACCGCTACCCTTTCCCCCGGACGCACAGCCACTATATCCCCGGTCTTGATCATGCTTGCCGGAATCTCCCTCGACTCCCCGTCCTCTACCACAGTCACTGTCCTGGGCTGGAGTCCCATGAGTTTCCGTATGGCGCCGGAGGTCTTCGCCTTGGCACGCTCCTCCATAAGCCTGCCCAGCAGGATAAAAGCGATGATTACACTGGAAGCCTCGAAATACACATGAGGTTCCACGCCTCTGGACAGCCAGAAATCAGGAAACAGGACATTGAATACACTGAAGAGATAGGCGATGCTTGTGCTGCAGGACACGAGAGTATCCATATTCGCCGTACCATGGCGCAGCTGCTTCAGGGCACCGGCATGAAATCCCCTGCCAAGCCAGAAGACCACCGGTGTGGAGAGTATCCAGAGGATGTATTCCGCTCCGGGCAACACATCCGTGAAGAACATGCTGATAATGAATATCGGCACGGCAAGAACCGCCGCCCATATAGTCCGCTTCTTCAGCGAGATGTATTTTTCCGTCCGGGCCTTCTCTACCTGAATGGCTTCATCTTCCGCATGTCCTATGACAAGGTCATATCCTGCATCCTGTACGGCCTTTTTGAGAATTTCCGGAGAGCAGCCGTCTCTGTCATACGCGACCGCTACTGTAGCCGCTGCATAATTCACCGAAGCGGAAAAGACTCCGGGCAGACGGCCGATAGTCTTCTCTACCCTTGCCGCACATGCAGCACAGCTCATTCCGAGTACCGGAAAAATTTCCTTTACCTGTCTGTTGTCCATTTTCACTGTTTCCTAACCTTGGCGGCAAAAATATCAATAAAAGATTGCAACCGGGTGATGAAAAAAGAGACCGTGCCGTCTGACACAGTCCCCGTGAAAATCTCTTGGCCTGGAAAGGCTATTTTGCGCTCTCTACAGAAACTTTTCTGAAATCCTTCATCATTTTCATGATGTTCAGAGCTGCCTTGCGGGCACGTGCGCCGGCTGCCTTATTGCCTTTTTCCACCTGAGCATCTGCATTGGCTGCAAATACTTCATACTCGGCCTTGATCTGATCTACAAGTTCTTTCATTTTAGTAATTAATTATCTGTTAAACTTTAAGTCTCAAAACTCTGTGCAAGATATGCATTAAAAAATTAAAAAACAAATCTATCAGTAAAAATCCGACAGTCTACGGTTCTGTGTATCAGAAAGTAGCATGACCGGGACAGAATACGGGAATCAGAACGTAAAACGGACCATCATCTGGATCCGGTGATTCGTCACCCAATGCAGGTTATCGCACGCAAGTCCGTTATCGGCATGAAGGTACTGATGCGTCACTTTCTTATCTCCCTCCTGCACTTCAGTTTTCATATACTCGCCGTACCTGGCACTGGTCACATTGCATTCAAGGGCCAGAGTAAATTTACCGATGTTATAGGCGACAGTAGGCACCACCCGCCACATTTCGTTGAGGTTCGAGTAGCCGTTTGAGCTGAAATACACGTGTTCTGCATCTACATAGGCCACCCCGTCCTTCTCCAGATCCGTCACGAAGGGTCTGGCTGTACCAAGATTCCTGATATAGCCTCCCATCAGCATCACCTGCCACTTTTTCCCGTAGGAAACGGATGCCCATGTGGAAGATGTACGGAGCGGAGAATACTCCCAGTGCCCGTCGTAGGACTCCCCGGCTCCGGCGCCCATATATGATACGCCATAGCCGCTCATCATGTTGAAATGTTCTCCGGCCTGACTGTAGACAGTCTTCGCCTTCGCCTCGAAACGTCCTTTCCTGTACTGGAGATAGATATATGGACTGACAGTCGTGATCCTGTCGGAAACCTTCACTGTCACACCAGAACCGTTTACACCGGTCCTGCGCGGCTTTATGCTCAATACGGATGCTCCGGCCTTCACCAGAAAGCCGTTTTCTGTCCGGAAAGCAATACCGAAATAGCCCTCCGGAATGCATCCGTATTTGATGTATTCGGCAGAAGAGCCGTTCGGCCCGGAAGACCGGTACTGCATCTGCCATACGGCTGCCGCAGAAATTGTGAAATGCTTCCCGAGCGATGCATCCATCAGCACCTGAGGTGTCCTGCTGAACGGATTGAACGGAGTTCCTGTCTCCAGAGCCAGGACATGAGGCTGGTCTGCTGCCATAGGATGCCATGCCTGTCCAAGTTTCAGATCCACGGCCGCCCTTGAATCCCGGCCCAGTTTCAGATCATCCCATCCTACAGTCATATATGCCTGACGCAGACGCAGCTGGGCCACCCCGTTGATTGCAGGCGACCCTGTCAGTCCGGCATAGAAATCCGTCTCGACCTTGGCTCCGAAATTCGTCCGGCCCACCCTGTACCCCGAGACATCCACTCCAAGTCTCGAAGTCAGGGCCAGAAACCTGAATGAAGACTGTTCATTCAAATCCTGTGACCCGTCCTCGTTCATCGCCACGTCTTTCGGCACATAATAGAAAAGGTCGCCTGTACCTGCCACGCTCTCCCTCGTGTCGAAAGCAAAGAAATTCCGGACAAAACCGTAGAACTTGAAATGATTCTTCAATTCCTTTTTCACCGCCCCGTCTTCATTCTGACGAGGAGCCGCAGACATCAGAGCCGGCAGTATGGCCGCCACGGCCAATATCATCAATTTCGTCTTCATCTAAATCCCGATAAAAATCAGCATTGCATATCCAAGGACAAAGCCGATCACGCCTATCAATATGCCGACCTTGGCCATGTCCTTTGTGGTCACCAGTCCCGTGGAATGAGCCAGAGCGTTCGGCGGTGTACTGATAGGGAAAAGCATCGCTAAAGATGTAGAAAGGGCCACGCCCACCAGCAGCGTCTTTATTCCTCCCACTTCAAGCAGAGAATCTCCCATTCCCACTCCTACCGCACTCATGATGGGCACGAGCAGATTGGCAGCCGCAGTATTGGATATGAAATTCGATATGAAATATCCTATGAAACCGGAAACGAGAATCACTACCAGAGGCAGCCACTGGCCGAACGGAATGGAATTGACCAGATGTTCAGCAAGCCCAGTACTCTGGAGGGCGATTCCGAGGGCGAAACCTCCTGCCACCATCCACAGTACGCTCCAGTTGATTTCCTTAAGGTCTTCCTTGGTCAGGACTCCGGTGACGGCGAAGACCCCTACCGGGATCATAGCCACCACATTCGAATTGATTCCTGTCACCCTGTCCAGCATCCACAGCAATATAGTGACCGCGAAAGTCACATACACCACATATGTGCGCCATGTCTTGGGATGGGTGTTCTCTATCCTCAACTCTATGGTCTTCTGTTTGAACGGGAAGAAGAAAAGAAGAAGTCCCCAGGAAATGAGCAGCATGACCAGCACGTAAGGCACCATCACGAGCATCCACTCCCCGAAACCCACCCCGAGATGGAGGGAGTCGTTTATATAACCTAAAGCTATCGCATTCGGCGGAGTTCCTATCGGGGTTCCGATACCTCCGAGATTGGCGGCTATCGGGATGGACATTGCCAGTCCGATACGGCCTTTGCCGTCAGGCGGCAGCATCCGCAGCACCGGAGCGAGGAAAGTAAGCATCATCGCCGCCGTGGCAGTATTGCTCATGAACATGGAGAAAATGCCTATCACCATCAGGAAGCCCAGAAGCACAAACTCGGACTTCTTGCCGAAAGGCTTCAGCAAAGCTCTGGCAAGCTGGACATCCAGCCCCACCTTCGTAGTGGCTATGGCGAGGACGAAGCCGCCGAGGAAAAGCATGATGACAGGATCGGCAAACGTAGCCAACAGGGCCTTGTAGCTGACGAAAGTCCCCATCTCGGCCGGTATGCCCGAGCCTTTCATGAACCATATGCTGCTGTCGGATATGGTCAGAAGCATGATCACGATGGACAGCACTGAAGTGGTCCATGTCGGTATGATCTCGAACATCCACATCAGGGCAGTGAAGACGAATATGGCTATCGTCCTCTTCTCCACGACAGTCAGCCCGTCTATTCCATAGAAATCCACCGGCACGAGCCAGAGAATCATGGACACAGCCACGACCAGAGGCAGAAGGATGCAGAGTTTCACATTGAATTTCTCTGCAGTGTGTACGGATGCTGCCATTCCCTATCAGATAACGCCCTG
Organism: uncultured Bacteroidales bacterium; assembly: GCA_944323845.1. GTDB lineage: Bacteria > Bacteroidota > Bacteroidia > Bacteroidales > UBA932 > Cryptobacteroides. The sequence continues at coordinate 226,998 of CALUUA010000001.1, read as the reverse complement.
CTCAAGCATGGCAGTGGCCACTTTCATGAAGCCTGCCACATTCGCCCCCTTGAGGTAATTCACATAACCGTCCGGTCTGGTACCGTACTGTACGCACGCCTGATGGATATTGGACATGATTTCATGCAGTTTCTTGTCCACTTCCTCGGCACTCCAGCTGATATGCATGGCATTCTGCGTCATCTCCAGTCCTGATGTCGCCACTCCTCCTGCATTCACGGCCTTGCCCGGAGCGAAGAGGATTTCAGCTTTCTGGAACTCGGCGATGGCTTCAGGAGTACAGCCCATATTGGATACCTCCGCACAGCACCATGTACCGTTCGCTATCAGTTCCTTCGCATCTTCTCCGTTCAGCTCGTTCTGATATGCGCATGGCATGGCGATATCGCACTTGATGCTCCACGCCTTCTTGCCGGGATAGAATGTAGAATCAGGAAATTTTTCAGCAAAAGGAGCCACCACATCATTATTGGAGCGGCGAAGCTCCAGCATATAGGAAATCTTCTCGTCTGTCATCCCTTCAGGATTGTATATCACTCCGTCCGGGCCGGAAATGGCGATGACATGGGCTCCGAGCTGGGTAGCCTTCATGGCTGCGCCCCACGCCACGTTTCCGAATCCAGAGATGGCCACCTTCTGCCCCTTTATATCCTTTCCCTGACGATGGAGCATGTGCTGTACGAAATATACGGCGCCGAAACCTGTAGCTTCCGGCCTGATGAGGGAACCGCCCCATGTCATACCTTTTCCGGTCAGGACTCCGGTATGCTCGCGGGCCAGTTTCTTATACATCCCGAAAAGATAGCCTATCTCACGTCCTCCGACTCCGACATCACCGGCAGGGACATCGGTGTCCGGACCGATGTTTCTCCACAGCTCCAGCATGAAAGCCTGGCAGAAACGCATGATCTCGGCGTCCGACTTGCCTTTAGGATTGAAATCCGAGCCTCCTTTTCCCCCTCCCATCGGCAGGGTCGTAAGAGCATTCTTGAAAATCTGCTCGAAACCGAGGAATTTCAGGATAGAGACATTGACCGAAGGGTGGAATCTCAGGCCGCCCTTATAAGGGCCGATGGCGGAATTGAACTGTACGCGATAGCCTGTATTGACCTGGATATCGCCATTGTCGTCCGTCCAGGTCACCTTGAAGGTGAATATCCTGTCCGGCTCCACGAGCCTTTCGATGATCTTGGCTTCTTCAAACTCAGGATGCCTGTTATAGACATCCTCGATAGTTTCAAGAACTTCCTGCACTGCCTGCAAATACTCTTTCTCATTTGCATACTTGACCTTCAGTCTGGCCATTATTTCTGATGTGTTCATAAAAATGTGATTGGTTTATGCCTTTTCAGGCTGGTTGGATCATTTCACTTCCCACACAGAGCCGCTCTTCAGCAGGTCATCCATACATTTTATGCGTGACTTGGCTGTGACATCGGCCACCTGTGACCGGACAGCTTCATCATAGGTTATGTCCTCTACGCTCCTGATGATACCCAGAGCCACAGGATAATCAGGATATTTCATGTCCGCGAGCATCGTATGAAGTCCGATGTTGTCGCTATGGGCGTCATGGGTCAGTATGTCATCTTCCGTGATTCCGTCCTGACCTATGGTCACCACTTTCAGTTTCAGACCGTCGAGCACCAGACCGCGGTCGCGGTTCTTTCCGAAAATCATCTTTTCCCCATGTTTCAGGATGATGGTCCTGTCTGCCCTTGTGGCCCTGTCTGAAATCAATTTGTGCGCCCCGTCATTGAAAATCACACAGTTGGTAAGCATTTCCATTACGGAAGTACCCTTGTGGAGGGCGGCCTCCAACATTATTTCCTCATTGAGTTTCAGCTCACTGTCAAGACTTCTCGCGAAGAATGTGCCTTTGGAGCCGAGCACGAGGCTTCCCGGATTGAACGGATGTTCAACCGTACCGTACGGCGAGGTTTTCGTTATGGCGCCGAATTTCGAGGTCGGCGAATACTGGCCTTTGGTCAGGCCGTAAATCTGGTTGTTGAACAATATTATGTTCAGGTCGACATTGCGCCGGATGGCGTGAATGAAATGATTGCCGCCGATAGCCAGCGCATCTCCGTCGCCGCAGGCCTGCCATACGACCAGATCCGGATTAGCCACCTTCAGGCCGGTGGCAATGGCTGTCGCCCGTCCGTGAATGCTGTGGAAACCGTAAGTATCCATGTAATAAGGCAGTCTCGACGAGCAGCCTATGCCGGAAACTACCACAAAATCCTCCTTTTCGCAGCCGAGAGCTTCACTGATTTTCGGCATGACGCGCTGCAATGCAGCCAGTACTGCATGGTCGCCGCAACCGGGGCACCATCTCACCTCCTGATCGCTTTTGAAATCCTGGAATGTATATTTTGTCATTTTATAGTCCTGTTAAATTCACAAAGCCTTTTCTATGGCATCCACTATTTCCTGAACGAGGAACGGCTGTCCCTGAACCTTGTTGCACCCGATGTATTCATGTCCCGGATATCTTGCTTTCAGCCAGTCCGCGAACTGTCCGCTGTTCAGCTCGCACACCAGTATCTTCTCGAATCCGGAAAGCACGTCCGCCGTGTTCTTAGGGAGAGGGTTGATGTAGTCGAAATGCACCTGGCTCACCTCATGTCCCGACTTGCGCACCTGATGGACAGCGGACAGGATATGGCCGTAGGTTCCGCCCCAGCCTACCACGAGAAGCTTGCCGCTCGCAGGTCCGTCGACCGTCAGAGGAGGTATGACATCGGCCACTCTCGCCACTTTTTCCGCCCGGTTCCGCACCATCAGCTCATGATTGGCAGGATCGGAAGACAAGACGCCTTGCGGAGATTTTTCCAGTCCGCCCACCCTGTGTTCGAATCCTTTTTGTCCAGGGAACGCCCATTTGCGGACGAAAGTCTTCCCGTCTCTGACGAAAGGCTTGAACGGGATGTCTTCAGGCCCTGCATATGGAGGGTTTATGTCAGGATAATCTTTCATGGACGGCACGAGCCACGGTTCCGAACCGTTTCCGAGGAAGCCTTCGGAAAGGAGGGCAACAGGCATCATGTGCTCGAGCGCCAATTTTGCCGATATGAAGGCCGCGTCGAAGCAGTGGGCAGGAGAATGCGCCGCTACCACTACCATAGGGCATTCGCCGTTTCTTCCGTAAAGGACCTGTGCCAAGTCTGTCTGTTCGGTCTTGGTAGGGATGCCGGTCGAAGGGCCTGCCCTCTGGACGTCCACTACTACCAGCGGAAGTTCTGTCATCACAGCCAGACCGAGGGCTTCCGATTTCAGGGAAAGGCCCGGTCCTGACGTGGTGGTCACAGCCAGATTTCCGGCATATGCGGCTCCGATGGCAGTGCAGACGCCGGCTATCTCGTCTTCTGCCTGCACCGTCTTCACTCCGAGGTATTTGTGTATTGCCAGTTCTTCAAGTATTCCGGTGGCAGGAGTGATAGGGTATGAGCCGCAGAAAAGCGGTCTGCCCGACTTTTCAGAGGCTGCCAGGAAACCCCAGGCCACCGCCTGGTTTCCGGTAATGTTCCGGTAGAGTCCTTTTTTCAGTTTGGCCGGGGCCACAGTATAGGTGTTGGCTATGGCCTGAATGTTCGAGGCGTAGTTATAGCCGTCGTCAAGGACTTTTTTGTTAGGAGCGATGAGTTCAGGATGCTTCTTTCCGAACTTTTTCTCCAGATAGGCATATATATGCTCTACGGGACGGCCGTATATGTATGAAGCCATCCCGAGGGTAAACATGTTCTTGCATTTGTGGACTGTCTTCATGTCCAGTCCGCTGTCTTTCAGGCTTTCTGCTGTCAATGCGGTGATCGGGGCCACGATGATGACCCTGTCATCTATCTTCAGTTCCGTGATCGGATCCATGGTCTTGAAGCCGGCTTTCCGGATACCTTCCTCATCGAAAGTATCCTCGTCGAGCAGAACCATGGCTGTTCTCTTGAGCCATTTTGCATTCGATTTCAGGGCAGCGGGGTTCATGGCTACCAGCATATCGCAGAAATCGCCCGGTGTGGTGACATGACCTGACCCGAAATGCACCTGGAATCCGGAAACGCCTGAAACTGTTCCGTGGGGAGCCCTGATTTCCGCAGGGAAGTCGGGGAATGTGGACAGCTCGTTTCCATAGATTGCCGACATGTTCGCAAAGAGGGAGCCGGTCAGCTGCATGCCGTCGCCTGAATCTCCCGCAAAGCGAATGACAACATCTTCAACATTGATTACTTTGTGCTGCATCTCATCAAATTTTAGATTATTATGTTTAGTCCGTTTCTGTATGTTTCACAAAGGTTACAAAAATATATAAAATCACCGGCTTTTCCTACATCCTCCGCAAATTAAAAAGCATGGAGAAAGCTAAGGAAATGGCACAATGAGCAGAAAGACGTATGAGGGTGACCCGAAAGGAATTTCGGATCACCCTCATACATTTGCCGGACAGGAGGCCGGACCGCCGGAAAGGCGTCTGCTACTGGGCCTGCTGCTGTGCGGCGGCCTGACGGGCAGCCATCACAGACTCGATAGTCTTGTCGGCCGGAATGCCAAGAGCCGTACGCGCTTCAGGAGTAAGGTCGATACTCTGCGCAGAATCAATATAAAGCAGAGTAGACGAATCGTACACATAAATCACCCCTTTCTCCTGAGCCAGTTTCCTGACAGCATCCTGAGCCTTCTGGTAGATAGGCGCCATCAGAGTATTCTGGAGCTGCGACATATCCTGCTGGATAGCCTGCTGGAACTCCTGTACCCTGGTCTGGATATCCATCAGCTCTTTCTGCTTGCTTTCCCTTACTGCCGGAGTCCATGTAGCCTGCTTCTGCTCGAACTGGTCATACTTGGACTGGAACTCCGCCACCATGCTGTTATATGTCTCCTGTGCCTCATTATTGGCAGCCTCGAGCTGCACCATGGCGGAATCAGCCTCAGGCATCAGCTGGACGAGTTCACCGAAATTCACATGCGCGAATTTAGTCTGCGCTGTTGCAGCAAAGCCGGTCAAAACCGCAGCCGCTGCGATCAAAATGATTTTTTTCATGCTATATCTGGTTATTTCTTTTTCTTTTTTCTGCGCTGTCGCTGCAATGCAGACAACTAATATAGTAATTTTATCGCATACGTACAAATCAGAACTGCTGTCCGATGACGAAATGGAACTGGCTGCCTCCGCTCACAGGATCATCGAAGCCCCAACCCCAGTCGACACCGAGAAGACCGACCACAGGCAGGAATACCCTGACGCCGACACCGGCAGACCTCTTGATCTGGAACGGATTGAAATCCCTGATATCCGACCAGCAGTTACCTCCTTCGAGGAAAACGAGGGCGAAGATGGTGGACTGCGGCTGGAGTATCACCGGGTACCTTAGCTCGACAGTGAACTTGTCATACACATTGCCTGAATAGGCATACCCCTGGGTACTGTACGGGGTCAGCGAATACGGGGTCAGCGAATAGTTCTCATATCCTCTCAGGGATATAACCTCCTGTCCGTAAGTATTGTAACCCGACATACCGTCACCGCCGACGAGGAAGCCTTCGAACGGCGAATAACCCCAGTTCCTGTTGTAATATCCGAGATAACCGAACTGCGCCCTGGCCATGAGCACCAGATCGCCCACCAGCTTGGTATAGACAGTTCCCTTGAACGTCCATTTATGATATTCGATCCACTTGTACCTGTCGCTGGACGACTGAAGGTTATAGTCGATGTCCCGCCATGAAGAAGCTATGGTAGGACGGCCTTCCGAATCGAGCACTCCCTTGTTTTTCCTGCGCAGAAGCGAATACGGAGGAGTCAGCTGCACGGACAGACTGAATTCCGAACCCTGTCGCGGGTATATGATCTGGTCTGTGGAGTTTCTGGACAGGGTCAATGAATAGCTGAGATTGTGCGATATTCCCGTATCGAAAATGAAACTGCCCGGCCACTGCTGAAGCCTGTACGTCTGCCAGCTGATCTGGTTGTAGAGCACGAAATAGTTGTCCGGCCACTTCAGCCTGTTTCCTATTCCCGCAGCCACACCGTAAACCTCGAAGAATTCGTCATTGTTGAACACGTCGAAAATAGGATACGAGTTCGTCTGACGTGTATAATAGGCCGATATGCTTAACGATGTAGGCTTCTTGCCGAAAAGCCACGGCTCCATGAAGCTGGCGGAAAGGCTCGTATAATACGTTCCGTTAGTCTGGAAACGGAAAGCCAGATTCTGTGCGTCCCCCAGAGGGACCGGACGCCATGCAGACTTGTCGAAGAAACGGCGGGTCGAGAAATTGTTGAAGCTGACGCCGACAGTCGCCACGAAGGTATTGCCTCCCCAGCCGCCCGAAAGCTCCAGCTGGCTGGATGGCTTCTCTGTGACATTATAGACAAGATCCACAGTATTGTTCAGCTGGTTCGGGATGATCGAATACCCTTTGGTCGGGTCGGCGATGGCCTCAGGATCGAACTGCCCCATGGATGCGATCTCCCTGATGGAACGTTCGAAATCCGACTGGCTGAACAGATAGCCCGGCCTAGTGAAAATCTGACGGCGCACCACCCTTTCGTTGGTCAGGTCGTTTCCGTTTATGATGATATTGTTCAGTGTAGCCGGCTTGCCTTCCACGATTCTCATCTCCACATCCACAGAATCGCCCTCGATGTTCAGCTCCACAGGCTGGATATTGAAAAACAGATAACCGTTGTCCCTGTACAGCTTGGAAACATCGTACTCATTCTGCTTGCCGCCGCCGAAAAGACGGTGCTCCATGGTGACGACATCATAGACATCGCCCTTGTGTATCATGAGCACATTGTTCAGGTCATCGGAAGAATACACGGAATTTCCCGTCCATGTAATGTTCCTGAAATAGTATTTCCGGCCTTCATCAATCTCGAAATCTATCTGGAGTTTGCCCGGCTCCACATAATATATGGTATCCTTCAGAATCCGCGCATCCCTGTAGCCCTCCTCATTGAAGGCGCTGATAAGGCTTTTCTTGTCGTTTTCGTACTCTTTCTCATTGAATTTCTTCGAATTGAAGAAATTCATCAGACGCTTGTCCTTGGTCTTCTTCATGGAACGGACGAGCTTGCCCTCCTTGACACTGAGACTGTCGCCGAAAGTTATTTTCTGAATCCTCACCTTCGGGCCCCTGCGGACTCCGAAATTCACGATGATGGCGCTCTTGATAAGGGAATCCCGGCGGGTAGACACTTTCACGTCGGCCTGAAGGAAACCCTTCTCCTTATAATAACGCTTGATAATGTCAGTGGATGTCTTGGCCACATAATCGGAGAACTCCCCGCCCCTCTTGAGATTCAGCCTGTCCTGAAGTTCCTTCTGCTCCCCGGACTTGACTCCGGAAAATGTCCATCTGGACACCCTCGGACGCTCGACCACGCGAATCTTGAAGAATGCAGTATCCTGAGACGGGGCGATGGAATCTATGACCATGGTCACATCCTCGAAATACTTCTGGAGCCAGAGTCTGGTCACGACGGCGGAAAATTCTTCTCCCGGGACAGTGACTTCGAAACCGGGCTGGAGACCTGATATCTTCAATATCTGATCGGCATTTATGTATTTGTTGCCTTCGACAGAAATCCCTCCCACTACGTATTTTCTGGGATTATTATAGTCGACTGTCAATCCTTTTCCGGCTTCCTGTGCCGCCAGCGGCAATACCCCCATGATCATCAGCTGCAGGAAAAGCAGAAAAGAGAAAATTCGCCCCATACTCATTTTTCAAACCAAATTCAAGACTGCAAATATAAAGCAATTATTTAACTTTCCCATATCGTCTGTCCCTTTTTGAATAGGTGCGGAGAGCTGACAGGAACTCGTCTTTCCTGAAATCAGGCCAGAGCACATCGGTGAACAGGAGTTCGGAATACGCGCCCTGCCACAGGAGATAATTGCTGAGCCTCATCTCGCCGGAAGTCCTGATTATAATGTCCGGATCCGGGATGCCTGCAGTAACAAGATACCGGTCAAATCCGTCAATGCCCATCCCCAGCATGGACTCCGCCTCATCGGGATGCTCGATCAGGTCTCTGGCGTAGCGCTTGGCAGCCTGAAGGATATCCCACTTGCCGCTGTAGCTCAAAAAGACAATCAAGGTCAGTCTGTCGTTCCCGCTCGTTTTCCTCATACAGTCATCTATAACGGCATTGAGTTCATCCGAAAGCTTTTCCCTGTGGCCGAGAACCACGAACCTGATGCCGTTCTCCATAAAATTCGACAGTTCTTCTACCATCGACTTGAACATCAGAAGCATAAGCGCATCGACCTCAGCCTGAGGCCTGCCCCAGTTTTCCTCTGAAAAAGCATAAAGGGAGAGATATTTCACCCCGTATTCCACTGCGGCTTCGGTACATGCCCGGACACTTTCCACACCTTCCGCATGACCGGCTGACCGGTCCAGGCCGCGTTCTCCGGCCCATCTGCCGTTCCCGTCCATGATTATAGACACATGGACAGGAATTTTTCCGATATTTTCCATTGTGTAAGTCTTATCTGACATTTTTTATGTCGTTTCTGATGTCTTCTCCCCAGAAAAGTTTGGTGGTCAAAGCCTTGATGAAATTGGAACTGCTCAGGCGGATGCGTTTGAGCGAAAATTGTGCCATCGAGACCGTCATTTTCAGTTCCGTCGGGACTTCCTGGCTTCTGTTGTCGATGGTCAGGAAAGCCTTTTCGTCCCTGGCCCGCAACGACATGGAAATCACCGATGTATCCGGGACCACGAGCGGACGCACATTCAGGTTGTGAGGCGCTATAGGCGATATTATAAGCACCTTCGCATCCGGCATGACTATGGGACCGCCTACGCTCAGGGAATATGCCGTCGACCCCGAACTTGTGGCTACAAGCATGCCGTCCGACCAGAATGTCGGCAGCGGACTGCCGTCAATGCTGACATCCACGCCCAACATTGCCGGACCGGAACGGTGGACAGTGATTTCATTCAATGCATAAGGATAGAGTCCCGCAAGACAGTCCTGTCCAGGCCCCGCAAACTCCGCCTTCAGCAGCGTGCGCTCCTCTATGGTGTACTTTCCGGACAGAATATCTTCCACCACCTCATCCTGCCTGTTCTCGGAAAGGAAACCGAGCCTGCCGAGATTGACGCCCAGCACCGGAATCCCTTTGTCTCCGACAATGACTACGGATGACAGGAATGTCCCGTCACCGCCGACGCTGACGAAAATGTCAGTATCCTCGTCTATTCCGGCATGCCCGTCCACTTCATATACCTGGCATCCTCCGGACCTGAACTTGCCGATAAGACCCAGATAACGGGCATCCTTTTCAAGAAGCCGGTTCCTCAAATAAACTGCTGCTTTCATAAAATCATATATGGCGCCGGAAGACCGGCACGCTTACAGACTCCAAAATTACATTTATTTCCAATGATACAGACTACTTTTTCCAATATTTTGTAATTTTGCCGCCTGTATCTATAAGACATGAAATGACAAAACTGAGCGTAAACATAAACAAGATAGCGACTTTAAGGAATTCACGGGGCGGGAACATGCCTGACGTGGAGAAAGCCGCTGCAGACTGCGAAAAATTCGGGGCGGAAGGCATAACCGTCCATCCGAGACCCGACGAAAGGCATATAAGATACTCCGATGTCCGGGCCATCAAGCCGCTGCTGCACACGGAACTGAACATCGAAGGGAATCCGATACCTTCATTCGTGGACCTTGTTCTGGAAACATGTCCGGCACAGGTAACCCTCGTGCCCGACGCGGCCGACGCCATCACCTCAAACGCAGGATGGGACACATTGGCGAACAGGGATTTCCTGAGAGGAATCTGTGCGAGGTTCAAGGAGCACGGAATCAGGACATCCATTTTCATAGACCCGGTGCCGGAAATGGCGGAAGGGGCTGCCGAATGCGGCTGCGACAGGGTGGAGCTTTATACCGAAGGCTATGCCAGAAACTATGCTTCTGACCCCGCCGGCGCCATACGGGACTATGTCAGGACAGCCGAAAAGGCGAGGGAATGCGGTTTAGGACTGAATGCCGGCCACGATCTGAATCTCGACAATCTGGAATACTATATCCGGAACATACCGTGGACCGACGAAGTGTCCATAGGTCACGCTATCATCTGCGACGCCCTCTACATGGGGCTGGAAAAAACCATTCAGGCTTATCTTTCCAAAATCAAAATTTTCTGATTATATTTGTCGGGCTTTGCAATTTGCGCGCACGGCGCATTGCACCGGCACGAAAATGAAATAAACTTTTTGATTGATAAATAAATGAAAAACGTACCTCTTATTCTCAGCATTGCCGCTGTCGTTCTGGCAATTGCCGGCTGTGTCCTGTCTATAATCCGTCCGGGTTCTGAAAAAGCCGCCGTTTCAGGCACTTCCGACTCGACCGCCGTGGTCACCGCCACTTCCGGGATAGTATATGTGGATATGGACAGAATCGTGCAGGAATACGACATGACCAGCGATTTGGGAGCCGTAGTCGAGACCAAGGTGAAGAACATGATGGATGAAGTCACCAGAAGACGCGACCAGCTGCAGAACGAAGCCATGGAGCTCCAGAACAAGATCAACAAGGGGCTGATAACAAGATCCACTGCAGAAGTACAAGGACAGGATCTCCAGCAGAAGCAGATAGAATTCAACGAATTCGCCAATCAGAAGAACAACGAGGCCATCGAAGAACAGAATGTCATGATGAATCAGATTCTCGATGCCATCAAGACATTCATGGACAAATATAACGAAGAGAAGCAATATACCATGATCCTCACCAATCAGGGAGGCATGCCTGTATTCTGCGCTGATCCTGCACTCGACATCACGGACGATGTACTGACCAGGCTCAACGAAGAATACATAAAGGAGAAGAACAAAAGCAAGAAATAATTGAAGATAGCCATACTGTCTTGTTTCTATCCCTACAGGGGCGGTATTTCCCAGTTCAACGCATGTCTTTACGATGAACTGGGAAAGTCTCATGATGTCAGGGCCTTCAATTTCAGCCGGCAGTATCCGGAATTCCTGTTCCCGGGCAAGACGCAGTACGTCACTCCTGACGACGAGGCGGAAAGAATAGACAGCGAGCGCATCCTCGACACTGCAAATCCTTTCACCTATGTATCCGCGCTCAAACGGCTTCGGGCATGGAATCCCGATCTTCTCATAGTCAGATACTGGATGTCATGGTTCGCGCCGTCGCTCGGATATGTCACCAGGGGGATGAAAGGCCGATGCAAGGTCATTTCCATACTTGACAACGTAGTTCCTCACGAGCCGAGATTTTTCGACAAGCCGTTCACAAGCTATTTTCTGAAAGGGAGCGACGGATTCGTGACACTGTGCGAAGCCGTGGCCGATGATCTGCTCCGGCTGATGCCTGAAGCCAGATACAAGGTCATGCCGCATCCGCTGTACTCGCATTTCGGATTGAAAAAGGACAGGAAGGAAACTGAAAAACGTCTGGGACTTGAGCACGGGAAGAAAAACATCCTGTTCTTTGGACTGATCAGAGAATACAAGGGTCTGGACATACTCACAGAAGCCTTCTCCGGTCTCGGAGACGAGTATCAGCTCATCATCGCCGGAGAGCCATACGGGTCTTTCGACAAATATGCGTCATTGATAGAGAAAGCCGGAAAGGATCGCATACACACTTTCCTGCGATATATCAAGGACTCCGAAGTCTCTGATTTCTTTTCGGTTTCAGACGTGGCCGTGCTGCCGTACAGAAGCGCGACGCAAAGCGGAATCAGTTCGGTTTCATACCATTTCGAAGTCCCGATGATTGTCACTGACACCGGCGGGCTGAAAGAAACGATCGGAGACCGCGGGACAGGGCTGGTAGCTCCTGAAATCTCTCCGGAAGCCATACGTCAGGAAATCCTCAAATACTTCGGCAATCCGGAAATCAGGGAAAACTGCATACAGAATATCAGAAAAGTGAAAAAAGAGCTCTCCTGGGAAACTTTCTGTTCAGGCCTGCTCGATTTCAGCAAAACTCTATAAAGCACATGAATCCGATGAAACATCTGTCCATCATAGCAGCCATCGCATTCGCCACGGCAGTCTCCGCCAGTCTGAATGCCCAGGATTACGAGCCGGTCCCCGTGACCATCTCCAAGGAGAAAGTCAGGGTGGACGGCAATGTCTATTTCTCGCATATCGTGATGGAACGTCAGACACTGTATTCGATAAGCAAGGCTTACAATGTGACCATCGAACAGATATACGAAGCGAATCCGTCCGTAAGACAGGAAGGGCTGAAGAAGAATGCCATAATCCTGATTCCGGCCACAGGACTGAAAGAAGCCAGGACATCGCAGCCTGAAAGCGTGAAAAGCCAGCCGGCGCGTGACAATAAGGCAGGCAGACAGGATGACGTCTACATCATCCATACCGTCAAGTGGTTCGAGGATCTGGACTCCATTTCAGAAAAATACGGAGTGCCTGTAGATGTCATAATGCAGGAAAACGGGCTGACCGGACGCAAGCTCACAAGGCGTCAGAAGCTCCGCATCCCGACAGGCCCGACAGAGACGCAGGCAGCTCCGGCAGAAGACAACGCCCTGCAGGAGAAGAAAGAAGAACAGAATAAGGCTGCAGCACAGGCCACGGCTTCGGTGATGACCGGAAAAGACAAGGTGAAGGCCGTACTTCTGCTCCCGTTCGACTCCAGAGAAGAAAAGCCCCATACCGGAAGCATCGACTTCTACTGCGGCTCATTGCTGGCACTGAAACATCTCGGAGAAAAAGGCACAGACATAGATCTGACAGTCTACGATACAAGTCACGGAGCCATTCCGTTCACTGAAATACTCCTGCTTAACAGCGACATCGTCATCGGGCCGATTGCCGCCGGCGACCTCAGCAGCACGATAGCACGCTGCCCTTCCGGCACCACCATCGTATCTCCGCTCGACCACAGGGCCGAGTATCTGGCAGACAGCTACCCGAATTTCATACAGGCTCCTTCATCGTCCCTGACACAGTATGAAGATCTGGCCGGATGGATAAAGGAGGAGCAGGCCGGCAATGCTGAAAAGGTCGTCGTCATCTACGAGAAAGGTTCGCGCGATGTGACTGAACTCGGCGTCATGAATACCATTCTGGAAAAAGACGGAATTGCCTTCAGTTCATTTTCATACAGCATTCTCGAAGGACGGGATGTTCTGGAACCGCTTAAGGGGATGATGACCACTGAAGCTGCAAACAGGGTGCTTGTGATGTCCGAAAGCGAAGCATTCGTAAACGATGTGGTCAGAAACCTGAACCTGCTGATATTCGAAGATTACGAAATCGTCCTCTACGCCCCTTCGAAAATCAGGAGTTTCGAAACAATAGAAGTGGACAATCTCCACAATGCCCGGCTCCACACGTCCCTGTCATATTATGTGGATTACGGGAATCCGGCAGTAAAGGATTTCGTAAAGCAGTACAGGGCCCTGTACAATACCGAACCTACGCCATATGCCTTCCAAGGCTATGACATCACCGTATATTTCATGGAGCTGTGTTCCGAATACGGGGAGGAATGGGAGTCGAATCTCGAAGGACATCCGGCCTGTCTACTTCAGACGGATTTCGACTTTTCAAGGGCTGGAGAAGGAAAAGGATTCACGAATTCAGGCATGAGGCGGATAGTCTACGGCCCGGACTATTCGATACAGCTGGCCAGAGAATAATCTTCAGCTATCCGACGGACAACAACTCTTTGGCATTAGCCACTGCGGCATCAGTCAGAACCGAACCGCTCAACATACGGGCGATTTCCAGGACTCTCTGTTCATCGGAGAGTCTTTTTATTTCAGACACTGCCCTGCCGTCTTCCGAAGCCGATTTGGTGACAAGATAATGCGCTTTGCCCTTCGCTGCCACCTGAGGCAGATGTGTGATGGCGAAAACCTGCATATGCGCTCCCATGCCGCATATAACCGAACCCATCTTGTCTGCCACACTGCCCGAAACCCCGGTATCTATCTCATCGAAGATCATCGTCGGCATTTGGGCATATTCGGCCATGATGGACTTAAGCGCGAGCATTATTCTGGACATTTCGCCTCCGGATGCGCATTTGGACAGATCGGCAAGATTCCTGCCCGTAGATGAAAATTCATATATGACGGCATCTGCGCCATCGGCCGACTTGGGGGCGGGTGACACGCTGATCCGGAACTCCGCATCCGGAAGCTCCATGGATCTGATGACATCGCGGATAGCTGCCGACAAATCCACGGCAGCGGATTTTCTGGCATCCGACAGCATGGCTGCCGCCTTATCCAGAGCCTCAGTCTCCTGCTTCAGTTCCGATTCCAGCTCTTCCCTGCGTTCATCGGATGTAGCGATACCAGAAATGGACGCCTCTATCGAATCACGCTCCGCTATCAGGTCTCCGACCGTAGAACATGAGAATGACCGCATGAGAGAATAAAGCATGGAGAGCCTGTCTTCTACCTGCGACAGCCTCTCTTCGGACACTTCAGTCCCTGCATTGACGGATGAAAGTTCAGACAGGATATCATCGAGTTCAAGCCGGCAGCTTTCGAGTCTTTCCGCCAGAGATGCAGCGACAGGTATATATGACGACACCTTTTCCAAATGACGGGATGCATCCCTCATGAGAGAAGTCACCGCGGCCTCACCTTCCTGTGTGCGGACAGAGGTCAGAAGATTTTCTGCGGAACAAAGGTTTTCCTTTATCTCTTCGGCGTTCGCCAGCTGCTTCTGCTCCTGTTCCAGCTCTTCCAGTTCGTTTTCTTTCAGTCCGGCGGAGACGAGCTTGTCTAACCTGGCTCTGTCATATTCATATTCGGACCTGGCTCTGGACAGGGCAGCCTCTATCTCTTCCAGCTCTTTCCGAATGGCATTGCATTTCCTGAAATGCGACTGATACGACAATAGAAGCTCCCTGTCCGAAGCGAAATGGTCGAGAAGCGACATCTGGAAACTCCTGTCGGACAGAAGAAGGGTCTGGTGCTGGGAATGGATGTCCACAAGTCTGGAAGACAAGGATGCGAGGAGCTGGACCTGGACAGGAGAATCGTTTATGAATGATCTGGATCTGCCCGTAGGGTTGACCAGACGGCGTATAGTGATGCGTCCGTCATCCCAGTCGATATCGTTTTCTTCGAACAGGGACTTCAATGCTCTGTCATCCTTGTCCGTCTGGAATTCCCCTTCCACTACGCAATTCTCGGAGGACTCCCCGATCATAGAGGCATCCGCCTTCGCTCCCAGCAAGAGGGACAGAGCCCCGAGGAGTATGGATTTGCCTGCTCCGGTCTGCCCGGTAATTATAATCAGACCCTCCGGAAATTCGGTTTCCAGAGAGTCTATCAATACATAGTTCCGGACAGTAAGTTTCCTGAGCATCTTTCCGGACTATTCTTCCTCCTCTTTTTTGGCCATTCTGTAATATATCTCGCCTGCCTCGAATTCTGAAATGGCCACGAGCGCAGGTTTAGGCTGTTTCTCGTAATACTTGGAAATCTCTATCTGCTCCCTGTTTTCAAATACTTCCTCCATAGTATCCCTGTCGTTCTTGAAGTCTTCCAGTTTTCTGGTAAGCTCTTTCTTCTCTGCTATGGCTATCTGGTTAGCCCTCTTCGAGAGGATTACGACAGATTCATAGATATTGCCCGTAGGGGCAGCTATGTCGCACAGGTCGCGTGTGACAGTGTTGGTAGGTATTGTCTTCTTGTTCATGATGAAAATGTTTCTCTATTTAATTATACCGCCGTAATATGGACGGGTTTCAAAAAAATCCGTCCGGCAGCGATATTTTTCTTTTTTTACGATTCCGGGAATCAGTTTTTTTCTTTTTTTGAAGAAATTTTTTCGGATTTCCGTATTTCCTTCTCGATTTCCTTGTCTGTCATGGAATTTTCCGCCCCGGCATACCTGCCGAGTTCCCTCTGGGCACGACGGTACAGAATATCCAGTTCCCTGCAATAATCCGAATCAGGATACTCGCCCTTGAAGTTCAGATAATCATCCACGAAAGTCATGTACCTCTCTTTCTGTTTCTGCTTGATGCTGAGCTGGGCGTACTTGTACGAAGACATGGCTATGTAGTACAGGATATCCTCCCTGAATACATTGTCCGCATCTTCCTTCAGGATGTTGCGGAAAGTGACGCGGGAAGCTATGTAATCCTCCATCTTGTAATACAGGCGTGCGGCCTCGTATGCCTTGGTGTCGAGTCTGATTTCCAGATCCTCCATCATCTTCTTGCATGCATCCATGTGGACTGAATTGGGATATTCCTGCATGTATTCGGAAATGGCATTCATGGCCTTGTACGTAGGATTCTGATCCAGTTCGTACCGAAGGGTGGAACGATACAGGCAGTCGAGCCTGAGAAATCTCGCCTCCGGAGCGAAAGGGCTCCTCGGGAAATACTCCAGAAAATGATCGAAATTCGTCTCTGCCGTATAATAATCCTTGAACCTATAATTGCTCAGCCCCCAGTAGTACTGGACAGTATCGTCCTTTTCCGTTCCCGTAGTCAGCACAGAAAGCGACTCGAACAGGGCGGCAGCCTTCGAATATTTCCTGTCGTTGTAATACGCGAAAGCAGCCTCGTACTTGGTATCGACATCGTTGCTGTTAAGCAGGATTTCATACTGCGACTTGCATGAAAACAGGGCCAGGGAAGCTGCCAGAAAAATCAGTAAACGTTTCATCATTGTTTTATCCACTATATCGGAGTTATGACAGATTGAGGAATCTTTCCGCATCCAGAGCGGCCCTGCAGCCTGATGCTGCAGCAGTCACAGCCTGTCTGTAAAGCGGATCCTGGACATCGCCTGCAGCGAATACGCCGTCGACATTCGTCCGGGAAGTCTTGCCGTCGGTGATGATATAGCCGTTTTCATCCGTATCCAGCCATTTCGAGAAAAGTTCCGAATTCGGATGATGTCCGATAGCCAGAAAAAAACCGTCCACGGCTATGTCGAATTCTTCACCGTCCTTGCGCACAAGACGGACGCCGGTGACGCCGGACAAATCTCCGAGAACCTCCTTAGTGTTGCAGTTCCACAATATTTCTATGTTCGGAGTGGACTGCACCTTTTTCTGCATGGCTTGCGATGCGCGGAGGACATCCCTGCGGACTATCATATACACCTTCCTGCATATGCCGGCAAGATAGGCCGCCTCTTCACAGGCTGTATCTCCGCCGCCGACTACGGCCACATCCCTGTTTCTGTAGAAGAACCCGTCGCAGGTGGCGCAGGCGGACACGCCCATGCCCTTGAATTTTTCTTCGGACTCAAGACCGAGATATTTCGCTGTGGCTCCGGTAGCGATGATAAGAGCGTCCGCCATGACGGTATCCCCGTTATCTATACTGATACTGAAGGGTCTGGACGACAGGTCAGCTCCTGTGATTATGCCTCTTCTGATATCCGTCCCGAGCCTGACAGCCTGAGCCCTCATGGCATCCATCAGAGCCTGTCCGCCGATCCCGTTCTCGAAACCGGGAAAATTCTCGATATCGGTAGTGGTGGTAAGCTGGCCTCCCGGCTGGATACCTTCGTACAATACAGGGGACAGATTCGCCCGGGCGGCATATACAGCCGCAGTATATCCCGCAGGACCGCCTCCTATTATCATACATCTGACATTTTCCATCATCGCAAACTGTAAATTAAACTGAAAACAAGACTGCAAACTTACACAAAATTTTCGTTTTTCCTCCCCGGCCGGCCATATTTAGCGGTCAAGACCCTGAACATGTTTCCGCACCATACTGTACACAGGGCCGATTATCCAGTCAGGAAGAATCGCGATGAGAGGTCTGAAAATATGGTTCAGAAGCCCGGGCATCAACCCCTTCCGTCTGCGGAACATGGCTTTCAGAGCCTTGTACGCAGCCTTCTGCGGAGGAATCATGACACAAAGCCTGACTGCCAGCCGCCGCAATGAAGGTTTCAGTGGATACAGCGGAGTATCCACGGCACCGAAATATGCAGTCGTGACACTCACCCCTGTGCCCCTGCATTCCAGACGGAGAGAACGCGAAAAAGCCTTGATGAACCTTTTCGTATCGGCATACATGCCCACAGCCGGCCAAGGCATCCATGCGGCAAGGGACGAAATATTCAAGACATAACCGCGTCCGCGCTCCTTCATCCCGGGCACAAATTCGCGGCAGAGCATAAGAGGCGTATAATTATGCACCATCAGGATGAGCGAAAGCTGTCTCCTGTCCGCCGCCGCTATCTCCTTCATGAAAAAAAGACCGGCATTGTTGATGAGTATCTCCACCGGACAGCCGAACTCCGAAGCCGCCGCCCCCACTTTCGAGGCAGCATCCATGCAGGAAAGATCCTGCGCCAGAGTCAGTATCCTGAATTTTTCCTTGCCGGGCAGGTCTGTCCCGGCAATTCGGGCGCGAATCTCATCTGCAGCCGCCTCCAGGCGTTCTCCGGAAATGTCGACCATTATCAGGGAGTATCCGCTCTCAGCCAGAAGTCCGGCATAAACGCGCCCCATGCCACCTGCTGCCCCGGTTATTACGGCGCAGGAGTCGAATCCGCCATAAGGAAAATCAGTCCTATTCATCTCAAAAACTACTGTAACTACAATTATAAAAATTTGATTGACAATATATTATTGCCACACTGCGGCAATGGTATAAATTTGAATATTTCAATTTTATTTTGGAGCAATGCTTTTTTTTCATATTTTTGCGTGACAAAACGGACTATATGACTACCCAGACACAGAAAAACAATATAGAACATTTCAAGAACATCCTAAAATCCCACTCCCTCAAAGCCACGCCCCAGCGTCTGGCGGTACATGAAGCCATGCTCAAACTGGGTCATGCATCGGCCGACATGGTGACTGAGGAAATACAGAAGAGCAGCGGCACGAAGGTCACCGTGGCTTCCGTCTACAACATACTCACCAGCATGGCCATGCTCGGAATATATCATCACAGGTTGAGTTCCAACAACAAAATGTATTTCGACGTCAACACATTCAGGCATTTCCATATCTACGACTGCGAAAATCACCAGTACAGGGATGTCGTGGACAATGACCTGATGGAGATCATCGAGAAGTATTTCAGCAGACGCAGATTCAGGGGCTACAGCATCGAAAACATCGACATCCAGCTGATAGGACGGCCTACCCGGAAAAGGAAAGCCCAGTAACCTTGCATTTCCCCCGAAGCCTCTCCGGCACCCGGGAAACCGCCGTCAACGCACGAGTTTCACAGCCCCTTTCCGCGCGACTATGATGCAGTAGATCAAAACTGCAAGAGCCGCAACCGCTCCGGCCACATATCCGATGACAGGGGCGAGATGCAGTCCGCCCGACTTGAATGGTGCCATCATGAAATAGCTGACACACACGAATGTCAGGAAAGTGGCAGGTATGGAAGCCATCCAGTGCGGTTTGCCCGACTTTATCAGATAGGCCGCTACGGTCCACAGGACGATGGCCGCCAGAAGCTGATTGCAGATTCCGACATAGTTCCATATCGTGGAAAAATCCATCATGCAGCAGAAATAAGCCACTGCGAACACCGGCACAGAGACTATCAGACGATGGGATATCTTCTTCTGGTCATATTTGAAAAGATCCGCCAGCGTCAGTCTCATGCTGCGGAAGGCTGTGTCCCCTGAAGTTATGGGACATACCACCACTCCGATGACAGCTATGATGGCGCCTACCTTGCCGAGCCAGCTCTTGCAAATCATGTCTACGGCTATGGCAGGTGTCACCTGAGTCAGCACGCCGTCTATCATTATTCCCTCCGTCGCAGCCTTGTTGAGGCCTTCCGGTCCTCCGAAATATGCCATGGCGGCACTTGCCCATATCATGGCCACGATACCTTCAGCAATCATGGCCCCGTAGAATACCGGACGGCCGTATTTCTCGTTCTTCAGACACCTGGACATCAGGGGCGACTGCGTGGAATGGAATCCGGAAATGGCTCCGCATGAAATCACGATGAAGAGCATCGGGATCAGGATATTGTCCTGAGGGTCCGCATGCCAGTTCTTCAGCATATCCGGAGTCAGTTCAGTCATGGCGACAGAGCCGGTGATGTCGCCCCAGAGCATTGCCCCGCCTACGCCGACAGCCATGAAAAGCAGGGCCGCTCCCATGTACGGATATATGGAGCCGATAATCTTGTCTATCGGCAGAAGGGTGGCCAGAATATAATAGACGAAGATGATATAGAGCCACCAGGTCTTGTCCCATCCTGTGAGGGACTGCATCAGGTCTGCCGGTCCTGTCACGAAGGAGACGCCGATGGCCAGAAGCAGGAACGGAACGACTACGGACATGACAGTCTTGCCCGCCTTCCCGAGATATTTTCCCGTCACGTCCGGCATGTTCACCCCATCGTTCCTGAGCGACAGCATACCGGAGAAATAGTCATGGACAGCTCCCATGAATATGCATCCGAACACTATCCACAGATATGCCGCCGGGCCGTAAGCCGCTCCCATGATGGCTCCGAAGATAGGACCCAGTCCGGCTATATTCAGGAACTGGATGACGAAAATCTTCCATGCAGGCATTTCCTTGAAATCCACGCCGTCGGCCTTTGTGACAGCGGGCGTCGTCCTTTTCGGATCGGCTCCGAAAAACTTGTCCACGAATTTACCGTAAATCAGATAGCCCGCCACCAGAGCGAGAATCGACAGACAAAACGTTATCATCTTATTTTATTCTTATTATTTGCAGATTTTCAGGGATACGAAGCGCAAATTTACATTTTTTCCTGCATATTGCCAGCCGGACCGCAAAAGATTTCTTGAAAAATCTCGAAACTCATTTTAAATTTGTCCTCATTGTTTTTATACGAACCTGTATGGACTATTCTTTCATGTTGAAATCCCGGGGTTTCCGGATATTCGCGATAGCAGTGGTCGCGGCCATTGCCGCATTCGGGCAGGATGCGGCAGCCCAGAATCAGGGCGGAACGGTAAAGCTCAGCGGCACAGTGACGGACTCGGGCGACGGATACCCTCTCATCGGAGTATCGGTCATGATAGAAGGCACGCTTCACGGTGTGGCCACGGATCTGGACGGGAAATTCACTCTGGAAATTCCCGACTATGCCACAAACATAGTGTTCTCCTATGTCGGCTACGAGACTCTGGTAAAGGAATACCATCCTGGGAATGCAGACTCTTTCTCGCGCATAGTCCTGGATGCCAACACGATGGAGCTTGACGATGTCGTGGTCACCGGTGTATATGAGCGAAAGAAGGAAAGTTTCACTGGAGCTTCCGCCACCTTCAAGGGAGACCAGCTGAAAAAGGTCGGCTCGATGAACATCATGCAGAGCCTCCAGACACTGGATCCGTCTTTCAAGATAATGGAAAGCACCCAGTTCGGCTCGAATCCGAACACAATGCCGGACATCGAGATCCGGGGAAAGACAAGCGTGGCTGGTCTGAGAGAGGAGTACGGGACAGACCCGAACCAGCCTCTGTTCATTCTGGACGGCTTCGAGACCACTCTGGAAACCGTCATGAACCTGAACATGAACAGGGTGGCGTCCGTGACCATATTGAAAGATGCCGCTTCCACGGCAATCTACGGCTCCAAGGCATCGAACGGCGTAGTGGTCATCGAGACCAAGGCGCCTGCCAGAGGACGTCTCCAGCTGTCATACAAAGGCGATTTCGGAGTGGAAATAGCTGACTTGAGCGACTATAACCTGATGAATGCCAGAGAAAAACTCGAATTCGAGACATTGGCAGGAGTCTACACTGACGGAAACGGGGATCCGTTCAATCAGATAAGGCTGGACAACCTGAGGAACGAAAGGCTGAAGTCCATAGAAAGCGGCACAGACACATACTGGCTAAGCGAGCCCATCCGTACCGGCTTCACGCACAAGCACAACCTTTACGCCGAAGGCGGGGAGGAAAAAATCCGCTACGGCATCGGCCTGAGTTACGGAGGCGTGTACGGAGTGATGAAAGGCTCGGACAGACAGACCTTGGAGGGCAACATCGACCTGATTTACCGCACAGGGAAATTCCAGTTCAGCAATAAGCTGACCATCAACTACCTCAACACGAACGACCCTGCCGTATCGTTTTCCGAATATGCCTACGCGAATCCGTACTACAGGAAATACAACGCCGACAACGGAATAGACAAGTACCTGTATTACCCGGAAGAAGGGACCGATGACTACCCTGTCTCGAATCCTCTCTGGAATGCGCACCTGAACAACTACGACACCTCCGAGAGCTTCGGCTTTACGAACAACTTCATTTTCGAGTGGTTCATAAAGGATTATCTGCGGTTCCGGGCCAAATTCGGAATCACCAAGAGCGATCAGGACGACCAGATGCGTCTCTCCCCTCTCCATTCGCAGTTCGATGATCTGGAAGACACCGAAAAGGGTCTTTTCACCCAAAGTGTCAGGAAAGACCTCAGCTACGAGGGCGATGCGGCCGTGACCTTCGGAAAACTCATCGCTGACAAGCACATGGTGAACGCCGTGGGCGGCTTCAATTTCAGCAACACCAAATATCAGGATTTCGGCTATTCAGCCAATGGCTTTACAGACGACCAGTTCGCCGCTCCGTCTTTCGCGAACAATTATCCCGAAGGCGACAGCCCCGACTATAGCGAGACCGTAAAGAGAGCCGTAAGTTTCTATCTGAACGGAGGCTATGCCTACGATGACCGCTACCTTCTGGACGTCAATTACCGCCTCGACGGGGCATCCATGTTCGGGACAGGCAACAAGTTCCGGAACACGTGGTCCGTGGGAATAGGATGGAACATCCACAATGAAGACTTCCTGACGGACAAGACATCCTTTTTCCAGATGCTCAAGATAAGGGGATCTGTCGGAAATCCCGGAAACCAGAATTTCTCCGCCTATCAGGCATTCACCACCTACAGGTTCAACGGCTGGATGACGAATGTCTTCGGTACAGGAGTGATAGTCAATGATCTGGGAAACACGGATCTGGCATGGCAGGAAACGATAAACTACGACATCGGTACGGATATCACATTCTGGGACGACAGGATCAACATCACTTTCGACTATTTCTGGAAAGACACGGATCCGCTTCTGGCCATCATTTCCACACGAGGTTCCATGGGCGTGTCCAGCGTGGCCATGAACGCGGGGTCGCAGAAGACGCAGGGATGGGAGGCCACTTTCAAGATTTCCCCGATATACAGGCCGCACGAAGGGATAAACTGGAACATCAGCGTCAATGCCACCAGTTCGCGCTCCAGATATGCCGATATCGGAAATTCCTTCAGCCAGCTCAATGACGAGGGACGGTCGTCATTGGTCGGAACGACCAGATATTATGACGGCGGCAGCCCTACGGCGATATGGGCAGTGAGATCCGCAGGCATTGACCCGGCCACGGGTCAGGAACTTTTCATAAAGAAAGACGGCAGCTATTCCTTCACATACGACGTGAACGATGAAGTGGTGGTCGGAGATACCCAGCCGAAGCTGGAAGGAGTGCTCGGCACTACGCTCTATTTCAAGGGACTCTACATAGGGTGCTATTTCCGGTATCAGATAGGAGGACAGATATTCAACACCTCGCTGTTCCAGAAAGTGGAGAATATCGGGACGGAGGATGTCTACAACAATCAGGACAGACGCGCCCTCTACGACAGATGGTCCACGGCGAACAGGGAAGCCTACTTCAAGGGCATATCTCTGGTACAGACTACCGACAAGTCATCACGTTTCGTCATGGATGACAACACTTTCACAGGCGAGTCCATAAATATCGGCTATGAGTTTCCCGACAGGATGATACGCAAGCTGAAGCTGTCGGCCCTTTCGCTCCAGCTGAGCATGAACGATATTTTCAGGGCTTCGTCCGTAAGGGTGGAACGGGGCATCGACTACCCTTTCGCCCGTTCGGTCTCACTCTCTTTAGGCATAACATTCTGACAGAAAGATGATGAAAAGACATATTACAGCTTTGATTCTGGCCATAGCCTGCCTGCCGGTCCTGAACGGATGCGGCAAATGGCTGGACGTGCAGCCTTATGACAAGATAGCCGAAGATGAACTCCTGTCCACGGAGAACGGCTTCATGATGCTTCTGAACGGAATCTACATCGAACTGAATGACCAGATGCTTTATGGAGGAGCATTGACAGTGGAGATGATAGAGATCATGGGCGGGGCATATGCTCTGGGAAGCGATGACTCCATCTGGGGAAACTACAACGACATCGCCTCATACGAATACGGGACAGAATACTGGAGGACGAGGTTCAACGAAACATGGAACAAGGCCTATTCCCTGATACTGAACTGCAACCTCCTGCTGTCGCGGATTGATGACAGCCGGGACCTGTTTTCAGGAGACAATTATTATATAATAAAAGGAGAGGCCCTGGCCCTTCGGGCAATGCTTCATTTCGACATGTTCAGACTCTTCGGCCCGGTTTATTCCCGGCATCCAGAGGCGTCGAGCATCCCTTACTATACCAGATACACAGTGACGCCGGAAGAAGTAGAACCGGCTTCCGTCATAGCGGGAAAAATCATATCCGACCTGACGGAGGCCCGCATACTGCTCTCCACGGATCCTGTCATCACCGAGGGAACGAAGATGGAAGGCTCTGCCGACGGAAGCTCTAACTTCCTGAATTACAGGAGCCTGAGACTGAACTATTATGCTGTCACAGCTCTTCTGGCCCGCGCCAGCCTTTGGGTCGGGGACAAGGAAAAGGCTTTCGGGTACGCGCAGGAAGTCATCAGGGCGGCAAGCGGAGGCACGTTCCCGTTCGTGGACAGGTCGCTTGTGACAGGTTCCCCGACAGACCCAGACCGCATATTCTCCTCAGAGGTGATTTTCGCCCTGTCCCATGCGCAGCGGATAGAGCTTTTCAACGACTATTTCGATCCGAGCAGGCTTCCGAACTATGTATTCAGGATGGACAGCGGAATGTTTTCCAACATGATTTTCGGAGGGACTGACACAGGAGGGAATCTGGACGACTACAGATGCAGGGTGAACTGGATAGCTACCGGAAGCAACCGCTATTTCTACAAGTACTCGGACATGGCCAACAGCGGGGACATCCGCAACACGATGATACCGATGATCCGCCTCGGGGAGATGTATCTGATAGCGGCTGAAAGCCAGTCGGAAGACCTGTCGGCCGGCCTCCCGTACGTGAATACCCTGCGGTCGAACAGGGGCGTGACAAATCTCGCCACTCTGGACACCAGACTGCTGCAGTACGAATACATCAGGGAGTTATACGGAGAGGGCCAGCTCTTCTTCATGTACAAAAGGATGTTCACCCCGGTGATCTTCTCCACCGCCGACAGCTCGAACCCGCAGCCGAGCGACGAGATATTCACCGTACCGCTTCCTGACTCCGAGACGCAGAACTGACAATCCCAGAACAGAAGACGATGAAAAAGACAGAAACGATACTGATATGCAGTTTGCTGGCCATGGCGGCCGCAACCTCCTGCGTGGAACGGCACCCCGATAATTTCGGGGAGATAAGTTCCGTGTACTTCAACAACAGGGTGCAGGGGAACATACTCGCCGACACTACTGAAGTGACATTCATCTATGAAGCCTCCGATCAGATAGAAGTGCCTGTAACTGTCCAGCTCCTCGGAAGACCGGCCGGACATGACAGGCCCGTGGATATTTCCGTATCATCGGAGAACGCCGCCGAAGGCACGGACTACAGGCTTCCATCCGAAGAAAACGCCGTCCTGCCAGCCGGAGAGACTTCTTTCATATACACCGTGACCCTGCTCAGGACAGACGCGCTGCAGACGGAGGAGAAGTCCCTGACACTGGAACTGCATCCCAATGAGCACTTCACCCTGTCTCTGACACAGCTGGAACAGACGACTGACACAGTGTCCACGCTCGATTATACGATAGTCTTTTCCGACATGTTCACGGAAGCCCCTGCGGCATGGGACGCAAGCATTCTCGGGGAATTTTCCCAGACTAAGTTCGAGCTTATCTGCGACGTGCTTTCCGTAGATCCGGCCAGTTTCAATGACGCGACGGTGATGACCCTGCCGCGGCAGATGTACATTTACAATGAAATCACCGACTATATCGACGCGGAGATCCGTAAAATGAACGCCGGGGAGGACTACGACACGAGAATCATCGACCCGACTACAGGCGAACCTGTAGAATTTCCTAACTGACGACAGAAATGGGACTGAAGACGAATATATTGGCCGGACTCGGCGGCCACCTGAAATATCCGGTACTGTGCATGACCGTATTGGCAGCGGCCGGCTGCGCAGGGGATCTGGGAAACTACACATATACCGAACTGGACGGGCCGCGTGTGACCAACTGGCCGGAAACAGGGATGGAGATACTGACGATGGAGCAGCTGACCCTGACGCCGGAAGTGGAAGGCGGGATGGAGGCGGACAACTATACCTACGAATGGAAGGTCATCGACCGGAACAATGAAAACGCCGTGACCGTCATATCCGAAACCCGTGACCTGGATTACAGGGTCACTCTCGCGCCGGGAGCCTATTCGCTGTATTTCACCATGACAGAAAAGGAAAGCGGGATTTTCTGGCAGAACACTGCGGAACTTCTCGTGAGCTCGTCCATGTCCGAGGGATGGATGGTACTATGCTCGGACGACGGCAGGACCTGTCTGGACTTCGTGTCCAAGGTGACTTCCCTCACCTATCATGATGTCCTTTCGGACAATGAGGGTATGCCGCAGCTGAACGGCCCCCGTAAAATCCAATGGCTTTCCAGCATGACGGACGCAGCTTCGCCATATTATCTTCTGACCGACGACGGAGCCACGCGACTCGGGAAGGATTCCTTCGAATGGAAAGAGGAGTATTCGATGCTGTACGAGTCCGGAGAAGGGGCGGCTCTGATACCCCACTCCATCGTCTGCTCCGGTTTCGGGAAAATGCTTGTGAGCGGGACCGGCGCACACTATTGCGAGACCATGGGTTTCAGCGGGCTCTACGGAAGTGCGGTAAACAAGGACTTCGAAGCGGCCCCGACCGTGGGGGCCAATGTGCTCGCGACTCAGGTATATGCAGCTGTGTATCTTCTTTACGACATCACAGAAGGCAGGTTCATGGGATATTGTCCTCTTCTGGAAAGACCGGATCTGGGATCCCAGGAGCCGCTTGCCGACCTTCAGACCATGGGAGAGATTGCGGAAGGCATGGCGTCCGCGGATGAAGAAAGCGTGGTGGGAACAGCGTTCGACGAATATCCTGAAGGATACGGATTCGTGTATATGGAGAATACGCGGTACGACCCGGGAAATGCGTCAATGGGAGTCACATATACGATTCTGGCAGACGGCCGGAACAGGTATGTGTACGGCATCCAGTGCGGAGACATGCTGCGCTATGCCGACTGCCCATACGTCATAGGCAAGGCCTGCTATGCGGACATTTCCGCCTGCACGGACATAACCGGCGAGGGGAATCTGTTCGCTTTCAGCTCGTTGGGCAATTTTCTGTATTACACTTCCGGCAGTTCAGTCTACAGGGTGGACATGTCTGAAGAGACACCGCATGCCGTATTGCAGTTCGACTTGGGCGGAGAGACCATCACCTGCCTGAAATTCAACCTGTACCAGAATTCCGAGAACAGCATGAAATCCTACGACCTGATAGTGGGCAGCATGAAAGCCGGAGGAGAAGGCGTACTCCGGATATACGAAGGCTATGCAAGTTCAGGGAACTTCATCGGCGCAGTCCCTGCCGAACAATACGGGGGGTTCGACAGGATTGTGGATGTCACATACAAGGAACGTGTCTACTGATTATGCGGGACGGCACGCCAAGGGCATACGAATGATTAAAATCTATGGATATGAAGAATTTTGCATTTCTGGCATTTAGCCTGCTGCTGTGCATGTCATGCTCGGCAGGCAAGAACATTGACCTCGTATTCGAGGTCAGCGGATCTGTGCCGGAGACACTGGCATTGGTCTGCAACGCAGACATACATGAAATAGCCGTCGACGGGGAAGGAAGGGGCGAATGCATTCTATACGGGACGGATGCGGCCTATGCACAGGTTTTCTGCGGGGACAAGAGGAAAATGATTTATGTAGAGGCAGGAGACAAGGCGGTGTTGTCGTTCAGCGGAGATGATTTCGACGGGACTTTCCGGTTCGACGGAGAGAAGGCGCCGGCGGTGGAATATCTGAATGCTACGGAACTGAAAGCCCTGCCGGATTCCTGCTACGCGCTCGGATTCGAAGAGTTTCTGGAACGGACCATGGACATGGAAGACCTGGCTGCGGAAAGGCTGGAGTCATATGGTCTGGACGGTATCGGGAATTTCGCGGATATGGAGAAAGGGCGGATCAGGTATTCGTATGCCAATACGCTTCTGATGTATCCGGTAGCGCACCAGTTCATGGCCCGGAATCCGTTCTACAAACCGGATGAGAGGTATTATCAGGTCATAGGAAGCTATGCCGTGGAGACGCCGATGTTCGCCGACTTGCGCGAATACAGGGAATTCATGACGGAAAGCGCCCATGCCCTCGATCCGGAAAACAGGGACGAGAAGGAACTGTATCCGAAACTGGTGGCGGAAATGCGTTATATCATAGAAAACTACCACGAGGAGAAAACGGTAAACGCCCTTCTGCACCATATTGTCCTGCCGTACATCGAGACTTTCGGGACAGACGGGACTGAAGAGATGGCGGATATCTACAAGTCGCATGTCAGCGATCCGTACATGATGGAGGATTTCGATGATGCATGTGCCGATTGGGCTACACGGACTCCTGCGTGGAAACAGCTGAAACCCGGAAGACGATGAAAAGGCTTGCATATTTGAAGATGGCTGCGGCTGTCGCGGCTGCTGCCATGGCTGCGGCTCTGGTGGCGGCGTCATGCAGTCAGGAAGGTTCTGAAGAAGAAAATACCGGCACTCCCGAAGGCTGTCCCGTCACATATGTACGCCTGCCGGCCTCGCCTGTTTACAGCGGTGACAGGATCGCAGTCATAGGTACCGGCTTCTCGAAAGATGCGGGGTACTTTCTCGTGGACAGCGGAGGTGAAAGCGTGAGGCTTGAGGATGTCACTGTCACGGCTTCCGGCATAGAGATGCCTGTGCCTGTCGGGGAAGGCGAATATATGTTCGTCATCGAGCAGGACGGACGCTGGGAATTAGGGACGCTCCATGTCGAGGTCAGGAAGCTGGACATCTCGATAAGCAGTTGCCCGGAGTATTGCCTGCCAGGCGGGAGTTTCACTGTCTCGGGTACAGGTTTCGGGAGCGCGGCCGGCCTGGTACTTGAAGACCCTGATGACGGGAGCAGGACGGCACTGTCCGTCAGATATGCAAACGGAAGTCTCTCTGCGACCCTTCCCGACGATTGTCCGCGGGGCAAACTTTCCCTTATCCTTTCGCAGGACGGGAGCGAAGAGGTAATCAGCGACAGATTTTTCGTCACTTCCCGGAAATGGCTTATGGGTATCAGTTTCACGGTCGGCAGCGGGGAATCCGCGTCAGTCATGTCGCTGACTGTCACCAGAGACGGCTCCGGAGCGATAACGGGATGTTCAGGCTACACGATTTCAGAAGAGGCTTCCGGTGATGCAGGCGGTACTGCAGGCGGTGATGCGGATGGTACTGCGGACGGTACTGCGGACGGGGCGGTCATATACACTTTCACCCATATTCCGGCCGCTTCGGACGAAGACTATGAATTCCCGGACTATATTTTCAAGACAGACACCGATGCCGGCCGGGTATTGTCCCACACTGTCATGATAGAAAGGGAAGATGAGGGCGGACAGACGTACTACGAGCCGAGAGAGATAGAATGGTCGTATGACGATATGGGATATCTGGTATATTTCGGTCAAGGTACCGCTGATCTGGAATGCGTGGACGGAAACCTGAACCAGTCAGGGGTCTTCGCCTACGAAGATCCGCAGCTGTGCAACAATCCTTTTGCCGTCGATTTCGTCCTGAGCACGATGGCTTCAAGCGATCCGCAGATTTTCGTGGCCCAGCTCTACGGATGGTGCGGGCAGTGTTCGGTGAATCTGCCGTCAGGAAGGAGCGCAGGAGGGGCTGCGGCTGAAATCACGTATGAATTCGATGATGAGGGGTATCTGACTCTGGCTTCTTTCAGGGAAGGGATATTGCCTGTCAGCATAAAATATGAATACAGATAAGAATATTCGACGGATTTTTATTATCTTTGATATTTGAACGAATTTAAAAAATTTAGAACCATGAAAAAGAAATTATTCCTGTTCGCTATTGCGTCAGCATGCCTTGCTCTTATAGTGGGGGGGTGTAAAAAGGATGGAGACGAGAATCATTCTGAGCCTGCAGACATTTCGCTTCTGACAAATCAGTGGGCATCCAGCATCGCTATCGGAGAGAGCGCTACCGACATTCTGTTCGATGTAAATGTGCCTAACAGTCACATTGTAGTAGGCATAATGAATGACGAAATCAAGGCTGCATTTGAAGAGGCAGGCAAGACTGTGACCGACAAGACATATGAATATGTCGCCGAGTACGAAATAACCGACATAGATGCCGAGGCTGGGGTTATCTATTGCTCTTCAATAGTAAAGGACGAGAATTCGGCTCCGAAGTCTGCCGCTCCGGCTGATCCGGGTTCTGCTGAAATTCCTACAGGCGATGTTGAGGTAATGTTCTCGAACCTTACGGCTACAAGCGTGACTCTCACTTATAGCATGATGCCGTTCCTGTGTACAGCCACTTCCGGAGCGGAAATCGTGAGTGTGCCTGCCGAGCCTGACGTTCCTTCTCCTGCTCTTTCCATCGAAAAGCAGTGGGTTTGCGAAACCAGTGAAGCAAAACAATGTTTCGACATAGGTTTCAGCAATGAAAACGGGATATTGATAGGCCAATATACTGATATGTATGCTACGATGTTGCCAGAAGGAGCTGACCCGGAAAAATCCTACATTTCTATGGTTATGGAAGCCGACAAGATCAAAAGCATAACGCCGGATACTGACGACCCTACATCCGGAGTAGTCATTTTTGAAACAGATCCATATATGGATGGCTCAACAGTGGAATGCAAGATCGAATATTCGAACCTCACGGCCGAGTCTGTTACGATTGTCTACACTGATGCGATGCAAAATGTTTCCGACCCATTGGACTGCACTTTAGCTCCTGAAGGAACTAAAGTTTATACTTATGCCGACTTAATGTAAGTTTCTCTGAAACATCCTAATCATACGGTCCGGGGAATGCATCTCCGGACCGTTTTTTATTACCGGAACCGCTGACCGGCGCAGCTCTCACAAAACTGCAGACTGGCGACGCTGCGTAGAACCGCTGACCGGCGCCGCTCTCACAAAAGTACAACCCCTGCCGGGGTCAATCGTGCTCGCTTGTCGACCAGTCCGCTCACAGCAGGGTGAAGCAGCATAGCTTATAACAAGTAGACCTCTTCTCTTCATTTCTTGCCTCTTTCTCTCCTACTGCTCTTCCTCTTTTTCCTCTTCATTTCTCCTTCTCCTACTCCGTCATCTCCTCTCCTTCTTCCTCTCTCTTCCTCATCTCTTTTTCTCCTCCTCTTCTCTTTCTATTCTCTGTCTCCTTCTCCCCCCTCCCCTCGGACCTGGCGCATTTTGCAAACACATTGATACTAGTCCGTAGTGTTTCCTCGGGACTAGGTGCATTTTGAGGTGGAAATGCGACAGGTCCGGAGGATTTGTGCGGGACTAGTGACATTTTGAGGCGGGAATGCGGCAGGTCCGGAGGATTTCCTCGGGACTAGGTGCATTTTGAGGTGGAAATGCGACTAGTCCGGAGGATTCGTGCGGGACTAGGTGCATTTTGAGGTGGAAATGCGGATAGTCCGTGGGATTCGTGCGGGACTAGCGTCATTTGGGACGGGAAATGCGGCAGGTCCAGAGGATTTGTGCGGGACTAGGTGCATTTTGAGGTGTGGAATGCGGCTAGTCCGGGGATTTCGTGTGGGACTAGTGGCATTTGGGGCGGGAAATGCAGCTAGTCCGTGGGATTCGTGCGGGACTAGTGGCATTTTGAGGTGGAAATGCGACAGGTCCGTGGGATTTGTGCGGGACTAGTGGCATTTGGGGCGGGGAATGCGGCTAGTCCGGAGGATTTGTGCGGGACTAGGTGCATTTTGGGGCGGGAATGCGACAGGTCCGTGGGATTTGGGTGGGACTAGGTGCATTTTAGGTGTGGAATGCGGCTAGTCCGGAGGGGTTCAGTGGGACTAGGTGCATTTTGGGGCGGGAATGCGGCTAGTCCGGGAGGAAGCGCGGCGCGGAGGCAGGGACAAACAACGGAGGCGGGGAAAGGATAAAAAGAGCGCGGCAGGGCGAAAGTGCCCGGCCGCGCCGTTAAAGAATAGATAAAATCAGGTATAACGGATTACTGCGCTGGAGTCCAGGTAACTTTATCAATTCTCAATGCTTTATTTTCGAATATTGTAATGGCATCTCCATTACTTGCAGTTATATCCCATGAATACTCCGTGAATTTTGCATTGACTCCTGCATCAAACGTTTTGTCAAGTACAGTTCCGACAGAAACTGCATCGGCAGAACCTCCGACGGCGACATATATCAGTCTTGCCCCAGGTTCATCTCCAGAACCGCTGGTATTTCTGGCAGAAACAGTCAAGGTTCCATTACCTCCGGCTCTGAAACGGAGGAAGCATTTATCGTATTCCTGCGGAGATGCTTTATCGCAACTACTTGATGCCAGCTGGATATACTCATTATCTTCACCTACTCGGAATTTAGTATCTGCAGCCCCTGAATAAATCATAAAATTGTTGATAACAAAATATTCATCGGCAATATTGAAATCTTTTCCATATAATACCGTCGGATCCGTACGCTGCGCATATAATGCAGCCCATTCCCCAGCTCCCCAAGTCGTCGCTTCTGTGACCGGAGTAAGGCCGGCTATGGCCGGAAGATCGCCTACAGGCTCCCATGTCACGCTCAGATAATTGATATTACCGTTTGACGAACCGCCGGCAAGGTCGATCACCGTACCTGAAACGACATCCGTCATTTCTTCGGAATATGTATAGTCAGCCCAGCTGGCAGGAGCTGATGAAGGCCTTGCCTTGCTCGTCTTGTCAGCGCCGAGAATATAGTTGACAGCTATAGCGTGCTTTCTGTCCTCGCCTCCGTCATTCGATACCGTGACATAAGTAAGCTTGCCGGGACCGTCGGCAATGAACCTGATGGTACGTCCCGGTTCAGCTTCGGATACGCTGGATGATCCGCCGGTATTGAACACGGCGCCAGTCGCATCGGCCGAGTTGAACTTGGCTTTCTTTCCGCTGCTTGCCGTGAACAGGAAGCCTTTGTAGTAAACGCTCTGCGTCAATGACTGATTTCCTACGATATCCAGAAGGAATTCCATATCTTCGGAAGTGATGCTGCCGCTCTTCATCGGCTGGAGCGCCGGAGTCGGAACAGTCACGGACTGGCCGACGATCTGGGAATCGTCATTCTTTCCGGAATCAGCTGCCAGAGCCTGAAGATTTATGGTATAGGTTCCGCTCGGGAAGTTTGCCCATGTATATGAAGTCGAAGAAGTAGTGATCATATACTCATCTTCAGAATATTCGTCATCAGGCTCTTTCGCACCCAGACTGATGATATAGCTTCCTGCATCAGGAACTGCATCCCATGTCAATGTGAGCGCTCCCGGAACAGAAACATCAGCCGTAAATTCAGGATTGGCGACAGCCAAACTGCCTGAATTGACATCATCGGACCATTCGAGCTTGGACATGATGACAGGTCCGCAAGTGTAGAGATATACAATATGCTGCTCTCCCGACTTCACCTGATCGAAAATGATTTTCTGACTTGAAGCCCCTGCATACACGGCTCCGACCACTTCAGCTGCCTTGCCGTCTGCATCGCCGATGGCAACGGTGATGTGCTCATTGCCGGTACCGGCATTCGACTTGTCGGCAGAGACGAAAATCGACCCCGGCTCGTCTATCAGGAATGACACGGCACAGTCCGTCGGCACACCCTGCGCGCCGAGTACGGCTTCGGAACTGAATTCCATTCCCTTATCGGAAATGCTTATAGGACTGTTTTCTACGGTGAATTTCAGATTTCCGAGAACTGTAGTCTGTTCGACTTCCTTTCCGAAGACACTCTGATCGGTAAGATTCCACTCATAACCGTACTCTACCGGAACGAGAGGCTGCATTTCCTCAGGCACATAACCTACAAGCCATCTCGGATCGCCTGCAGCGGCATCCAGAATCCTGGCATTGGTTACGTTGAAGATTCCTCTTTCCATGTTTTCGCAAGGGTCGGAAGAAAGGACGGCTCCGTTTCCGGCTATGGCGTCTTTCTGCGTAAAGACGGTAGTTTCCTCATCGCCCCAGGCCGTTTCGCCTATCTTGTAATAGAAGTTGGAAGACACTGTAGTCGGGCTTGGGGACGTATTCTTGTCGGTAAACACGAAATTCAGGTCGATAGCCATGAAGACATTGTCGGTAATCTCGAATTTGCCGATTTCACCACGTAGATAGAAAATACCCTTGTTGCTCGGATCCCCTATCTTATAAGCAGTATTATGGTCAAAGACCAATTCATCTACAGAACAGCTGGAATCGACCCTGATCACAGAACGGAAACCGTTGCTCAAAGTGGAGTTCCTGATAGTGAACGAACCTATCACGGCATCTTTTCTGAAGTCGAAGCCGTCCTGACCTTTACCGATTTTCTCGAAAAGGCAGCCGTCAAAAAGGATTTTATCGAATGTCGCCGCTTTCTTGTCCTGCCATATGACAGATTTGGCAATGTTCGAGAATGTACAGTTAACCGCCTCGAATGTGATAGGCTCGGCGTAAACTGCACCTTCAGTCTCATCTATAATAGTCACGCCGCTCTCGTCGGCTTCCGATTCCAATGTCAAGGCTTCGAGCCTGAGGTAGGTGCATCCGAGAGTCTGCGGGATAACCTGCTCTACAGGTGCAGGCACATCGGCAGTAGCTTCAGGAGTGTACTTGTAATCCGTCATGGCAGGAAGGATATTGAATGTACCGATCACCTTCGGACTCTTTCCGTCAGCAGTCTGCTCACCGTAGACGGTCACAGGGCCGAGGATATCCATAATACCCATCACATAATCTTCTGTCGTGTTCGTAAGGCGGATGACGCGAGGTTCTGCTTCAGCATCCGCAGAAGCGGAAGGATCAGCCGTGGCTGCCTCGAGCAGGAGATTCCGGAATGTGGCCGCATCAGGAGCATTCTGTACATTATCCCAGTCAGGACGGGTCCATGCCACTATCTCTCCCCTGTTGGCGCTGCCGTAATGTATGGCGAAAGTGTACTGCGTGGACGATTCAAGCTTGTCGACCTTGAATGTCACAGGCTGCCCAGGCTCGATGGTCAGATCAGCTGGAAGCTCATATGTCCCGTATTTCCTGCCTGGGAAATCAGGATCAGGATTCGGGTCAGGGGTGACACGGATCTGGTTCACTTCCGTATCATTCTTCAGCATTGTCCATGAAAGGGTGACAGAAGTCTGGTCCCTTTCCACTACCTGTATGTCCTCCACGTCAGGACGGACATCGTAAGTAGCTATAGGATACGGGAAGTCCGCCCACTTGGAATCGTCTATGGCTCTGGTCTGCCCGTCCGCTTCCATACCCTGGGCCCTGACACGGGCGAAATAGAACTTGTCCATCTCCAGAGTGTACTTCGCAGTCGTGGTGGAACCGGAACCGCTCGCCGGGATTATCAGCTTTTCCGGAGCGATCACAGTTTCGTCGATCTTGTTGGCCTCGTCAGCGAAGACATCGGCCGGCAATGAGGTTTCCTCCCCTTCATAAATCTCTATCTGGTACTGGGTCGCACCTTTCGAGTTCGCCCATGTGAAAGTGACTGTCTTTCCGTCAGTCCTGTCGATGCTGACGGAAGTAGTGCTCGGCGTAAGGCATGCCGGAAGATTGAGTTCTTCCACCAGCTCCACTTCCTCCACGCAGCCGGTGAAAACCGGAAGCATGAAGGCTGACAGACAGCATATGAATATGGTATTTATCTTCTTCATAAGGATTGTTATTTATGTGATAAGGTCTGATTAGAATCCATAATCGTTCTTCAGCGTATTCTGGCTGTTGGTAATGGAAGTCTCGAAAATAGGCCACCACTGGAAGACTCTGCCGGAAGGACCGTCAACCGTAATATTTGACATGTCCGGAACATCTTTAAGCTTCGATGCATCGAAAAGCAGCTGTTTCTTGTCCCCGAACAGGTCTTCAGGGAAATACTGGGTAGGATTTCCTTCCGAATTCACATATATCTGCCAACCTGTACCTGCAGGCGGTTCGTCTGCAGTCGCAGCATTCTCGCTCTTGTCGAGACCGTACATCTCGATGGTAGTCACACCGTTTTCGTCAGTGCCATAGCGGTACCAAAGATATCTTCCGGCCACTTCAGGATCTTTGCCTACTCCTTTAAGTTCGGCTTCCGTCTCACGCAGCTTCTTGTCCAGAAGATTCCAGCGGATAAGGTCGCCCTTGCGGAGGAACTCGCCTACGAATTCCAGTGCGCGCTCGTCCACAATCGCATTGAAGAAAGACTCACCTTCAGTAAGATTGTCGACATAGGTTTCGGCCTTGGACTCATGGCCTTTGAACGCTCTTGTACGGACCTTTTTCAGCCATTTCTTGGCATTGGCGAACTCAGCACCGCCTATTTCGTTGGCAATCTCGGCTGCCATGAGCAGGATATCCGAATATCTCATGAAGACAGGCTTGACGCCGTCATCGTTTCCTCCGGTGTACGGGGAAGTCTGCATCCATTCGAAACGGTATTTGCCGAAATACCAGTTCTCGAAGCCGGCCGGATATGGTTCGGCGATTCCGTCACCGTCAGGGTCTTCCCAAACATAGTTCGCACAGCTGATATCCCTGCGGACATCGTTCGGGTCGTATTTCCAATACAGGGTAGGAACCGGTCCGGCCTGTCCGCCGCGGTTCGAATCTGTCGGCGAGAACTGGGTTCTGCCCTCGTTTCTGATAGCGAAAGTATAGTTCCAGCGTCCGCGGTAATTGCTGAACGGGATTACCCATATGATTTCCTTGCCGGCCGTGATATCCATGTTGTTCACGCTTCTCCATAACTCTTCGTAATCCATAAGGTCAAGTCCGGAATTGTCGATGACATCCTTAAGGGCTGCCAGAGCCTTGGGATAAAGCTTTTCCTTCGAAAGTTCAGGGTCATCGGAAAGCCTGATGGATCCCGGATTCCCCGTGCCGACTTTGTCTTTATCCGGTCTGAGGGAGTAGCCTGAAGCCATGAGGGCAAGACGGGCATACAGTCCTTTGGCCAGCGCAAGACTCGCCCTGTCGGTAGTCATGGTAGCGGCGCTCTTGCCCGGCCAGGCCATGTATCCGAACGCTTCTTCCAGATCCGCAAGCAGCTGTTTGTATATCACATCCTTGTCAGACTTGTTCAGATAGATGGTTTCCGGAGTCACCGGAGAGAATCTGGCTGGAACCTCGCCGAAAGCCTTCAGGAGTTCCGTATAGAGGACAGCCCTCATCGTCAGAGCCTCTCCGAGGAGAGCCGCCATTTCAGGGCGGACATCCGGATCGCCGTACTTCCTGATTCCGTCAATCGCGAGGTTGGCCCTCTCGACCCCGGCAAAAAGCTCGTTGTACGGGCCGTCATCGAGATTCAGCTGGCTGTTGTTCACAGTGATAGCATACTGCACAATCTGCGCCTTGGCGTCCTGTGTGTTTGATAGATACCATTCGATATCGGTATTGTAACCGTACCATGGCAGGTAACGTCCCCTGTGGGAATTCACATGGCTGAAAACCTCATATATCGAGAACAGCTGGTATTCCGTGAGCGACGGATCAGAGAAAACCTGGGTCTCGTCGAAGGTCGACTGCGACTCCGAAGTCAGGTCGCAGGACACCAGAGACATTCCGCAGAGGATTCCGGCACTGATAAATATTGACTTTATTATATTCATGACTTTTCGAATTTGGAATTAGAAAGTAAGGTTGACGCCGACGACATAGCCGATGCTCTTAGGATAGGCCGAATAGTCCACGCCCGGAGTAAGAGGGGTAGCACGTCTGGTGTCCACTTCCGGATCGTAGCCTGAATAGTTCGTCAGGCAGAAAAGATTCGTTCCCGTCACATAGAAGCGAAGACGCGATATCTTGGCTTTCATGGTCAGATGGGACGGAAGGGTATAGCCGATGGTGGCGGATGCGAGACGGAGGAAAGAACCGTCCTCGACAGCCCAGTCCGTGAAGACTGCATTTCCGACTGCAGGGGACCAGAGACTGACGCCCTGATTCATTTCATCCAGTCTGTCGATATCGTTCACCAGCTCGCCGGTAGACCAGTCGATGTTCGTCCAGCGTTTTTCCCCGGTCTTCATGAAGTTGCGCCTGTCATATTTCCTCGATGAGGTAAATTCTATCTTGTTGGCGTTGTAGATTTCGTTGCCGAAAACATAGTTGAAGTTGGCTGAGAAGTCTATCCCGTAAAGATATCCGGACAGGGAGAAACCGCCGGTCCCGAGAGGCAGGGCGTTTCCTATGACACGCTTGTCGGCCGAGGTGATTTCACCGTCCCCGTCCATATCCTTCAGTTTCATGGCTCCCGGTCTGAGATATTCCTCGCCGATGATATCGCTGGCATCGGCTACGCCTTTGGCAAGTACCCATTCGCCTTTTGTTTCATCATATGATGCGAAGTCCGCTGTAGTGTAATAGCCGTCGGAAAAGTATCCGTACATGTTTCCGAGAGGCTGGCCCTGCTCGACTACATAGTCCACTCCGACTTCGGATGAAGCCCATCTGGACTGGCTTTCGATTCTCGGAAGCTTGCCGAGACTGAGGACTTTGTTCTGGTTAAGGCTGATGTTGGCTCCGAAAGTAAGGCCGAAATTGTCCTTTTCCACAAGCACGGCATTGAGCGACACCTCCAGACCGCGGTTCCGGACGGAACCTATGTTCTGATACTGGAATTCATATCCCGAACCTGCCGTAGGGAACTGCACAAGAAGATCCTTGGTGGTGTTGTGATACAGTTCGACGGAACCGTTAAGCCTGCCCTTGAAGAAAGAGAAGTCGAGACCGAGGTTGTGGGAAAGGGTGGTTTCCCATGAAAGATCCTCGTTTGCCATGATGGTATCGCCTCCGTCAGTCACTGTAGACCAGTATGTGTTGCTCATGGAAATCCATGAAGAATTGTTCGAAGCGAAAGTAAGGGCTGTCATGCCTGAAGGGATGTTGTTGTTTCCTGCAGTACCGAAACTGTAGCGGAGCTTGAGATTGTCGAGCCAGCCGGAGGCACCCTGCATCCATGACTCGTTGGATATGGTCCATGAAGCTGCGGCTGAAGGGAAGTAACCCCACTGATTGCCTTTGGCGAACTTCGAGGAGCCGTCGGCACGCATTGTCGCAGACACCGAATACCTGTCATCGAACGAATAGTTGACGCGGCCGAAGAAAGACAGAAGGATATCGTCCGGGTCATAGAAATTGTTCGTGGACACCGGAGTACCGGTGGACATGAAATTCCAGGCCTTGTTCGAATCGAAGAACTCCGGGAAGTTCTCGACCATGGAAGTCAAGGTGTTGGACTTGGTGATGATGTATTCCTGTCCGGCGAGAAGGTCGAGCTTGTGCCTCTCGTCAGTGAACACTTCGGAGAAATTGTAGCTCAGGGTATTGGTGTTCCTGATTCTCTGCCTGTAAAGATCCTGGTACTGGGCCGCAGGCTTGTTCTTGTACTGGGCGTTGTTCC
Organism: uncultured Bacteroidales bacterium; assembly: GCA_944323845.1. Lineage (GTDB taxonomy): Bacteria > Bacteroidota > Bacteroidia > Bacteroidales > UBA932 > Cryptobacteroides. Next base: position 187,223 of record CALUUA010000001.1, on the reverse strand, counting down.
CGACATAATACGTGGTAAGGCCGTAGAAACGGTTGTTCTCCTGCGTATAGCTGTCCAGACCGCCTTCCACCTTGAGGTTCAGGTTCTTGATGATATGCCATGTCACGGCTCCGTTCACTGTCCAGTTCCGGCGGATACGCTTGTTGTCGTTGTCGGCCACAGACTGAAGAGGAGGTGCATTGTCACCATAGTCCTCTTCGAGGTCGGCACCTTCGATGGCACCTTCAAGAGGTATAGGGGTGTACTGAACCGCATGTTTGAGACGACCGTTTCCCGAAGTGGAACCGGAGTCGTTTATGGAGTTCGCGCCCGAGCCGAGGATTTCAGTATTCGAGTATCTGGCGTTGATATCGAAAGTGAGTTCCTTGATAGGCTTGTAGGTAGTCTTGAAGTTGAGGTTGTCCCTGCGGTAGGTAGAGCCTGTCATGATGGCGTTGTCGCCGAGATGCGAGTAGCTGGCGGTCCACCTGACCTTGTCGGTGCTTCCGGATACGGACAGGTTCTGGCTGAATACGCTGCCGGTGTTTCCGAACACCTGCGAAATCCAGTCGTTGCCCTGGACATTCTCGTACAGGCCGATATCCTCATACAGACCGAATGCAGGGATGTAGCTGTCTTCATACTTGTCCCTGATCATGGCGAGTTCATACTGGTTCTTCACGAAATCATACGGACTCTCCACTTCTATGGCGTCCTTGTTTGCCATCCATTTCTGTCCCCAGTATGCATTGTAGCTGACAGAGAACTTGCCGCTGGTGCCGCCCTTGGTGGTCACGAGAACTACTCCGTTAGCACCTCTGGAACCGTAGATGGCAGTAGAGAACGCATCTTTCAGTACATCAATGCTCTGGATGTCGGAAGCCGGAATATCGGAAATGCTCTCGACCGGGAAACCGTCGACGATGTACAGAGGCGAGCTGTCCTGAGTGATGGAACCCGTACCGCGGACCCTGATCTTCACGTCTGCGTCAGGATCACCTTCGGTAGTGGTGACCTGTACACCGGCCATGCGTCCCGTAAGGGCTTCGCTGACGGAAGTCACAGGCATGGATGCCAGCGTCTTGTTGTCCACGGATGCGACAGAACCGATGAGATCCTTTCTCTTTACGGTGGCGTAACCGATGACTACAGTTTCCTCCAGGAAATTGGCGTCCTCTTCCATGATGATGTCATAGACGAGACTCGAGCCGATGCGGACCTGCTGTTCCCTCATTCCTATGAAAGAGAAGACGAGGGTCTGGCCCTTCGCATTGTCGATATTCAGGGAATATTTACCGTCCATGTCGGTAGATGCTCCCGTAGTGGTGCCTTGGACGAAGACCGAGACTCCAGCCAGAGGCTGTCCTCCCGTATCTCTGACGACACCGGTAATCTGCTGGGCCGAAACCGTCATGGAGACGAGCAGACCCACGATCAACAGATAAAGTCTAGAAGTCAGATTGTTCATAAAACTTATTAGTTAGTGTTATTGAATGTGCGAAATTACTTATTGCACTGCCGTATGGCAGGCAATAATTATCGTATTGGATGTATTTTTTGACAATCGCGCCTTTTCGGCGTCAAAAGTTACAGCCGGACATAGGCAGAACCGTCCGACTGGGCCGAAACGATGTCTTTCACGAGATAGTGGAGATACATTTCCAGATTGGTGTAGCGTCCGTGAGGGTCGAGGTTCATGGCCGTGCCGTCCGCAGGATCCGACGGATCCAGACCGAATTCCGTTTCGAACCAGTCAGGCATCCCGTCGCCGTCCGCATCTTCCGCTGCGGCCAATTCATCATCGGAAGCGTCATACTGCGGCCAGCCGCCGACTGCGGACGGGGTATCCACCAGACCGCCGGTGCTGCCGTTGCCGCCGTCGGTGCATGTGGCCTTACCTGACCTGGCATCTGAAACCGCCCTGTCGTCCACAGCATCGCGCTCAAGCGAAGCTCCCGCATAGTCGCAGACTGCCTCGAACGCTCCCTGCGCCGAATGCGTGCAGGTATATACCGGTTCTCCGGACGGGCCGGACAAAGTCTGGCAGGAAGACAGGAGCCTTGACGGATCAGGAGGCGTATTCGTTCCGTCATCATGCCAGTACACTCCGTCCTGCGCTGTCATGGACGGATATTGGACATAATAATTTCCGGCCATATACAGATACGGATAGCCGTAGTCTTTCCCGCTCGAAGTATATATGCCGTTCGCATCTATGAAATATTCGCGATCGCTGGAGGCCGGACCCTGCTTGTAATAATTGTTCACCATGTTGAAATGCCCGCCTTCACCGCCGTAGGTGCTGTTGCTGCCCCAGTTGTAGACGACATTGTTCCTGTAATCGACATTTCCGCGCTTATCCGGGGAGGACGGGTTTTCATAGATTTCCGGATGGTCAAAACGAGGATTCCTGCTGTCGTGGCAGGAAAGCATGTTGTGGTGGAAAGAGGCGTTTTCGCCGCCCCAGATTCCGCCGTAGCCGTGATTTCCCTTCCCGTGTACGGAACGCTTGAGGCTCTCTGTCATGATGCTCCACTGGAGAGTGAAATTCTCGTTTCCGTAGAAGGATGCGCACTCGTCGATGGACCAGGACATCGAGCAATGGTCGACGATGATGTCCGACTGCCTGCGTCCCCAGATGGCATCTTCCCCGTCGTCATGATCAGGTCCTTCGTCGCCGAGCCTGAACCGGATGAAGCGTATGATGACATTGTCGGCCTCGATGACAGTAGCGTAGTTCTTGATGCAGATTCCGTCTCCCGGTGCCGTCTGGCCGGCAATGGTTATGTCGCCGTTGCGTATTCTCAACTTGGATTCCAGCTCGATGATGCCGGCCACGTCGAAGACTACAGTCCTCGGGCCGGAAGCCTCTACCGCCTCTCTCAATGAGCCGTATCCGCTGTCGTTCAGATTCGTGACATGGATTACCTTCCCGCCGCGGCCTCCGGTGACATACATGCCGCCGCCTTCTGCTCCCGGAAATGCTCTGGCCGTCCCGTCTTCCTCGTGCGAAGGAATCAGGAATTTTTCATAGCCTTCCAGCGGCTCGTCAGGTTCGTCATCCGGATCGTCAGGCTTGTCATCCCCGCCCGGCTGCGATTCTCCCGGGACAGCCTTGAACTCTTCCGTATAGTCGGATTCTCCGGCTGCAGTCCTGACCCTGACCTTGAACAGGTATTCCGCCCCTGTCGTCAGTCCTTCAAACGTATATGAAGTCGCCGTTATCTGCTCCCAATAGTATTCGCCGGTAGATACGTTGTCCAGCCTGACTGTGTAGCCCAACGCGCCTTCTACAGCCGACCAGCTGAAGGTCAGGGATGTGCCTGAGACGTCCGTCAGCACGACATCCTCCGGAGGCAATACAGGTCCGCTGACCTCTATCCTGGCATCGGGAGAGCAGCCTTCCGCAAATGCCAGCACAAAAGCCGAAGCCAGAAAATTCAAGAAAATATGTGATTTCATATGTATTATAGTTAATGTTCAGTTTACCGCTTTCACTGCTTCCGGGCTATTCCGCATCAGTTTCCGAATCAATGATACCCGGAAGGCCGGTGACTGACCCGAAGACGGTGACCTTTCCTGTCTTTATCTCCTTTATCACCCTCTTGTCGGCTTCGTCCCGTACAAGAGACGCCCCTGCATCTTCCAACACCGCCTTGTACGCCTCTTCAGCGGACCCGGCATCCACAGGGTCTTTCATGAAAAACGGAGCATCCGCCGTGATCCTCTCATATTCGGCGGCATGGCGGGCGATATCCTCATTGTCCGGCAGGACACCTTTCCAGTTTCCTTTCCGGACCCGGGAAATGTCATAGACATTGTCCTTTATATAAAAGGAGCCGGGAATCATGGAAGTGCTTTCCGAGGTATAGACTTCGAGGTAGCGGCCGTTCAGGTTCCTGGTGGCCGGGCCGGGAATGAAGGTATTGGAAACTACGTTGAACCAGCCTTCCTCGCCGCCGTATATGGCTTTCATGCCCCAATTGAAGACGAGATTGTTCACGAATTCCACGGTTCCCCTGAAGAACAGGCGGTCCGGGCCGTCATACAGGGCAGGATGGTCGAAACGGGGGTTCCGGCTGTTGTTGCAGGCCAGGATATTGTGATGGAATGATACATTCCGTCCGCCCCAGATGCCTCCGTAGCCATGCTCCCCTTTCCTGTGGATGGAGCTGTTCAGGGCTTCCGAGATGATGCACCACTGCACGGATGCGTCCCTGACTGCATAGAACGAGGCATTTTCATCCGTCGCCCAGCTCATGGAGCAATGGTCTATGATGATATTCCGGGCCTGTCTGGCTCCGAGAGCGTCGTTCTCATCCTTCGCCACAGCTCCCATGCGGAAACGGATGTATCTGATAATCACCTCATCGGCTCTGACGGTCACGCCATGATCCCGTACAGTGATTCCCTTTCCCGGAGCAGTCTCCCCCGATATGGTGATATACGGGTCTTCGATCTTGAGTTCCGATTTCAGGTGTATGTCTCCTTCGACTGCAAATTCCACGATTCTCGGGCCTTCCGCCTCGACGGCATGACGCAGCGTCCCTTCTTCCCCGCTGTCCTCAAGCGAGGTCACCACGTAGACTTTTCCGCCTCGGCCTCCACGGGTGTATTTTCCGCCGCCCTCGGCCCCGTCGAACGCAAGTTCGGGTGTCACGGATTCCGTGACAATGCGTCCGTCACGCACGGCATGTCCTTCGGGGATGTATTCGATGTTGTGCGCCGCCTCGTATTCAAGGGATGCCCAGATGAAAGGACCCACACCCTTGCAGTCGTTATCTATGACAGGCTCGCTGAGATAGTATTCATATGTGCCGCTTCTCATTTCCTTGCCTCCGAGTCCGGCCACCGAACAGCATGAAGTCAGGGATATGGTACCGTCTTCATTCTCCTTGACGAAAGTCTTCACGAATTTCCGGTACAGTTCCCGCGAGTATTCCCTCCATTCGTCGGAAAGCCAGCCCTGACGCACGCCTTTCAAATATGCGTAGACAAACATAGACGAGGCCGTCGCCTCAAGATAGTTGCCCGGGGCTCCCGGGCAATCGAGGACCTGATACCACATTCCTGTCTCAGAGTCGGCGAAATCAGGCAGGATATCGGCCATATAGCGGAATTTTTCTATCAGATCCGCCCTGCCGGGATGCTTTTCAGGCAGGTAGTCTATGGTTTCCGCCAGAGCCAGGACATACCAGCCGCAGGCCCTTCCCCACGCATGTGCGGACTGGCCTGTGAGGGAATCGGCCCAGAACATCTGACGGGATTCGTCCCACGCATGCCGGGGAAGTCCTGTCCGTGAATCCAGAGTGTGTCTGAAGGCTATGTCGAAATGACGGCAGATATCGCTGAAGAGCGAATCACGGTCTTTCTTCGGAGAGAATTTCTTCGTGTATTCCGCGTAGAACGGCTGTGCCATATACAGGCCGTCGAGCCATACCTGATGAGGATAGATCTGTTTGTGCCAGAAGGCGCCCTCGCCGGTACGCGGCTGCGAGTCGAGCTGTTCGCGGAGCTTGCTGAGAACCCTGCGGTATTTCCGGTCTCCGGTATCATAGTACAGCCTGTAATAGATACGTCCGGGACAAATATGGTCCACGTTGTAGTTTTCTTTCTTGTATGTCACGATGTTCCCGTTACTGTCGGCCATGGTATCGGCCCAGTCGCGGACATAGTCCACGGCATACGGCAGGTCGTAGCGTTCCGCCACATCGAGGAAAGACAGGAGTTCCAGCCCCGTAGTGTAGTTCCATTTCAGTTTGCCCTGACGGCCGTCGAGCCATGTGGCATCGGGATTCCTGAGCATTTCGGAATCCATCATCCTCACGGAATAAGGCCGCGTGCCGGACACGGCTGATACAGTCTGCGACAGCAGTGCCAGCGCCGCAGCCACGCATATCAGATATCTCATGATTTTTCTGTTTTATGTTCCCTTATATAGTCCATCGGCGAAATGCCGAAATGTTTCTTGAAAGAGCGGCTGAAGTACCCCGGATCGGAGAAACCGACCTTGTAGCAAGTCTCCGAGACGGAAAACTGCCCGCTTTTCAGGTAATATGTGGCCTTCTCCAGACGGAAATCCTGAATAAGTTCCACCGGGGACTTTCCGGTGAGTCCTTTGATCTTGTTGTACATGGAAGTCCGGCCCATGCCGACATAGACGGCCAGCTGGTCTACCGTCACATCGGCATCAGCCACATTTTCTTCCAGCCAGGCCATGACTTTCTTGATAAGATTCTCGTCCCTGTCGGTAATGACTATTTCGTCCGGCTGGATATCCACTTTTCCGCTACCCCCCCCCTTTGGTTTTCCGTCCGTCTCCGACTTGGCGAAAAGGGACAGGAGGGTCCTTCTGCGTTCCATCAGATTCTCGATTCTGGCAGACAGGAGCTCCATGGTAAACGGCTTGGATATATATCCGTCCACGCCGTACTTCATGGCTTTCAGATGTGTGTCGTTTTCATGCCGGGCCGTAATCATGATGATAGGGATATGGCTCGTATTGAAATCGCTCCTGATATGGTTCACAAGGTCGATTCCGTCCATCTGCGGCATCATCAGGTCAGTGACGATGATATCGGGCACCCAGCCCTGGTCTATGATGGACAGGGCCTCCACCCCATTCGAAGCGTCCCGTATTTCATAGCGGTTGATCAGGGAGTTCCAGATATAGACCTTCAGTTCGGCATTGTCTTCCACTATCATGACCTTGAGGGCGTTCTGCGGATAAGTCGGCTTTACCTTGTATTTGCTCAGGCCGTAAGACTCAGGCTTCTCTTCAGACCCGCCGTCCCGGGATATTCTGGCCTCATCTCCGAAATGCTCCTTGCCGAGCGGCAGGCGCACATAGAATTTCGAACCCTGTCCCTTCTCGCTCTCCACCCAGATCTTCCCTCCGTGGACATCAGCGATCTCCTTGCAGAAAGACAGGCCGATGCCGCTGCTCGCCACCCCGTTGAAAGAATGTCCGGGAGCTGATATGAACGGTTCGAAAATGGCTGTCTGCTTGTCCTTTGATACCCCGATTCCGTTATCCTCCACCATGATGGTAAATTCCTGACTGCCGTCCTTATAGAACACAGCCACCTCGATACGGCCGCCATCGTCGGTGTACTTGAATGCATTCGATATGAGATTGTACACCAATGCCTCGATCCTCACGGAGTCCGCCCAGACCTTCAGCGAATCCACCGAATGCGTCAGGCGCATTTCGATATGACGGTCCACTGACATATCCCTGAAATCGTCATAGACCTGCCTGACCAGCTGTACTATGTCTATCTGACTGATATTCAACTGGATTTTTCCCCTCGCAATCCTTCTTATGTCGAGCAGCTGATCCACAAGGGTCATCATCCTTCGGGAATTCTTGTAGACTAAATTCACGCTGTATTCGTCCGGAGAGCCGGGAGCGGTCTTGGCCTTGATGTCTTCTATGCCGCCGAGAATCAGGGTCAGCGGCGTTCTGAGTTCATGCGAGATATTGGTAAAGAAGCGTCCTTTTATGTCGTTCAGGCTTTCCTGCAAGGCGACGTCGTTCTTAAGTTTCACCGATGTGACGAACATCCTGAACATGGCCAGCAGGGCAGCTGCAGCCGCCATGACATACAGGCACACCGCCCACCACGAGGCCCACGGATGGGGCTTCACCAGAATATCGACCGAGACTGTCTGGGGATCGGAAAATCCCTCCTCCGTAGAAGCCGACACCATGAACGTATAGCGGCCGGCAGGTATTCTGGAGTATGAGACGGAAGTATTGCCGCTGGCGGCAATCCAGCCTTTGTCGTATCCTTTGAGACGATATTTGTAGCGGACATTTCCCTGAATCCTGTAATTCAAGGATGCGAAATCGACGGTGAAGAACGAATAGTCGTGCGGGATGACGGCGCCGTGCGAAAAGTCCGTCCTTTTCCCGTCTACCGTAAATCCTGAGACGACCAGATGCTTGTCTTCCGGCTCGTAGGTGAAATGATCCGGATCAATGCGGTAGACATAGTTCAATGTCCCGAAGATTATCGTCCCGTCCTGCAGGCGCGAACATGCGGCCTCGCTGAAAGTCGTGGAGACCACGCCGTAGTATTTGGAGTAGTTCACTACCGAAAAGTCGGACTTGGAAACCTTGGAGATACCGGTTTCGGTAGAGAGCCAGATATTGCCGCAGTCATCGTCGGCTGCAGAGAGGACGATATTGCTGTTCAGACCGTCAGCTGCACTGACCACGTCGAAACAGGCCTGTCCGTCCGGGCTGAAATTTATCCTGTTAAGTCCGCCTCCGAAAGTGCAGAGCCAGGTATCGCCTCCACGGTCGGTGAAGATGTAGATGATATCGTTGTTCCCGAGTGAACGGATATCCCCGGGAACTTTCTGGATGACATGGAATTCAGTCAGTTCGGGACTGGCCTGCGGGTAGAACCATATCAGGCCGCTTACCGTGGCCGCCAGCATCCTGCCGTCCGGCATGCAATGCACGTATCTGACCTTCTCGCCCATATCCAGAGGGTATCCGGGCATATCGCGGTAAACATTGAAAAACCGCGTGCTGTCTGTATGAGGAAGGACAGAGAGGCCGCCTCCGTATGTCCCGACCCAGATGCGTCCGTCATGGTCCTGCGAAATGGAATACACGTCATCGGAAGTCAGCGATCGCGGATTCCCGTAATCATGGCGGTATCGTCCCGCCACCCGGTAGCTGCCGCCGGCAGGCACAAGTTTCAGAAGCCCGTCGCCTTTAGTTCCGAGCCATATGGAACCTTCGGAATCCTCGAAAATGGAGTATATAACCCCGAAGGATTCGGAGCCGGGTATTTTCCTGCATGAGGTCATGTCCGGCGAATAGAGATACAGCTCGCGGCTTTTGGCTGCCACCCATACCTGCCCTTTGCTGTCTGTGAGCATGGCCCGGACTTCCGCTGCGGACACTTCGTCTTCCGAATCAGACGGCATGACGACGACTTCGACCCTCGGTGAAATGACTGTGGCACGCTCCAGACCGCGCTTTACCGTAGAAAACCACAGTACTCCGGAGTCATCTACTGTATAACAGGCCACGCCGTTCATGAAATGACAGTCCGGCTGCTCCTTGACATTGCTCAGCGGGATGATTTCATCCGCTTCCCTGTCATAGTAGCCGAATCCGTAATTGTTCATCTTTATCCATAGACGTCCGTCGTGGCAGAGGACTCTGGCGAGGGTGTCGGCATAGTATGACATCACGTTCCGGCTATGTTCGTAATGTCTGAAAGCCTGTTTCAGAGGATTCCAGGACGTGATTCCGGTCCTGTCCGTGACTATCCACAGCAGGCCTTCCGGATCGGGATATGTGAGTCTGACCCGTCCTATGTCCCCTCTGTGGAAAACCGGAGTGAAAGCGGAGGTGTCCAGCGAAGCTATGGTACCGTTCCGGAATCCGGCATACAGCTGCCGGGCATTCTGCGGACCCGTGACCGTCAGCGACACTACAGGACCCGTCACGGCATTGCCCAGTTCCTTGTGGACGCGTTTGCCCGAAACCTTGTCGATGGACAGAATTTCATTGCCGGAGGCGAAGAGGAGCTTGTTCCCGAATTCCTCGAAATCGGTTACCTGCGAATTTCTGGTGACAGTGGACACGGCTCCGCCCTCTATGGAAGCCACTCCATGTTCGGAAACGATGTAGACTGTCCCGTCAGAGTCTTCGTATATGGCGGATATTTCCTTTCCTACGGTATTCTCCGAGCCGTTCATGAAAATCTGCGGGCGAAGTTCCCTGTCTACCTTGTAAAGCCCTATGCCGTCCAGAGCTATCCACACGTTGCCGGCTTTGTCGCAATGATATTTGTCCACGCGGGCATTCGCCAGTTCCGGAGTCAGATCCCCCGGCACTGCGAGGAAGGTTTCCGATGCGGAATCGAAACGATAGATGGAATTGTCGTATGTAGTCACCCAAAGGTGGCCTCCGGCATCTTCGGCTAACGACAGTATGCGGTTATGGGAAAGATTCGAATAGTCTCCCGGCTGGACGGTGTAGTTCACGAAACGGTTTCCGTCGAACCGGTTAAGACCGTACCATGTCGAAATCCACATGTAACCTTCCTTGTCCTGCAGAATCTGGCTTATGTAATTGTGGGAAAGCCCGTCTTCCGAAGAATAGTGCTCGAAAAGACAGTCTATCGGCGCGGCAGAGACCTGCAGCGCCAATACCGACAATATGGCGGATATGAAATTCCTCAACTTCATGGCCGCGTCAGAAAACCTTGAAATACCAGTCGGAAACAGGACCGAGTACATTTTCAGGAGTATAGACGGCCAGATCCCTCGGTCTGAGTTCATGAGACCAGCCGACTCTCTGTCCTGCAGCGGCACCCGGGCCGTAATTGCCGTATTCGGCATAGAATGAGGTTTTTTCGGCATCCGGCTTGTTCCAGTTGTGCCAGCCTTCAGGACGGATATGGCTGTCCAGCTCGCATTCTATGAAAACAGTTCTGGCAAATGGACGCCACGGACGGCCCAGATAGACTTTCGATGTCCTGGCGTCATGAATGAGGCGGCAGTTTCTGAAGACATAGCCGAATTCCTGCCCTTCAGGCGTGGATGCGGCAGTGACATAGCTGTTCTTCTTGCTCAAAATCTCGCAGTCCTCGAACCATGCCGTAGAAAATCCGAAGATAAAATCGGTGGTACCTTCGATGTGACAGCCCCTGAAATACTGACGCTGGCCCGGGCCGAAGGTATATATGGTGTCCTGATTCGCGATGAAACGGCAGTTCAGGAACGCGACCCTGTCTCCGTTTACAGTGATTGCGCAGGCCTGCGCAATATCCTTGGAATCCCCTGCCGAGTTTTCGAAAGTAAGGTTCTCGGCGAGGAAGTCGTTGGCATGGAGGAAGACTGTGGAAGTGGCCGAGGTTCCCATCGGATATCCTGTAGAGCCGTTCTTCAGGGCATAGTCGTCCCATGTGATGACAGTGGATGCCGGATTCTCTCCTATCAGGTGCAGTTTTTCCTTGTTCGCCGGGACAGTGAGTTTCTCCCGGTAGACGCCTTCCCTGATGCGGATGCGGGTCTCGTCCTGCTTGCAATAGTCCGGGGCTGCATTCACAGCCTCCTGAACGGTGAAGAAATCGCCGCTGCCGTCCTTGGCCACCACGAAATCATAGTCTGTGACATGAGGCGCAAGTTCCGGAATGACCTCCACGATAGCCGGAAGCAGGAGCTCCACAATCTTGCGGGCTCCGGCCACGTTCGTATGCGTATTGTCCTTCAATCCGTCAGGATGGCGCGGGCAGGTTCCCGGCTCCACCCACATGTAATATTTCCGGGACGCTTCATCGCCCAGTCCTTCCAGCCATGCCTGCGTAATGGAGTTTGCGTCTATGACCGGCAGGCCGTAATCAGCGGCCACCTGGAATACTGCGGCAGGATAGTCTCCGTGGCAGTCTTTCTGCAGACTGCCGTCACTGTCGAACCATCGCCGCGAAACAGGGGTGAAAAGGACAGGATGCGCTCCCTTCTCCAGAGCGTAGTCTATGAAAGTGCGCAGATTCTCCTGATAGGCTCCGAAAGCCGGGGCATACCTTTGAGGATCGTCCGCCTTGGCATCATTATGTCCGAACTGTATGAACAGCCAGTCTCCGGACTGAAGGTCCTGTCTGACCCGATCCCACAGTCCGCGGTCTATGAAACTCTTCGTGCTCCGTCCGTTCTGGGCATAGTTGTAAACGCTGACCGCAGAATCGAAATGGGACGGAAGACGCTGTCCCCAGCCGCGTTCCGGATTCTCTTTCGACAAGTCCTTGTCGGCCATGGTGGAATCCCCCATGAGGCGCAGGACGATTTTCTGCCCGCACTCCTGCCCCGAGGCTTTTATTCCCAGGAGCAGGAGGGCAGACATGGTTAACGCAATATAACGGTTTTTCATTTTATTGTCAGATTTTCGTTTTTCAGGCTGAATATTTCGGGGTCGGGACCGGAAGCATCGGAACATCCTGTCATAACGACATTCCTGCTGTTCACCACGGAAAAACCGCGCCCTTCCGACTGCCGGACATTCACGTTTTCCAGCGTCACCCCGTCTGCATACCGGATGTCGGCTCCTTTTTCCGCTACGATATTGCAGTCCCGCACATGGACTTCCGCTATGTTCTTTTCAGGTATTCCGTTGAAATACATGGCCCGTCCCGCTCCGTTGCATGTGATGTCGCTGATGTATATTTCCCGGAATTCCGGAGTAGTCTCATCTGCCGGCACATATTCTATGTCAAAGGATGCAGGTCCGCCCTCTTCGGCGGCCTCCAATGCCGACTTCCCGCCATAATGCAGGTCGAACAGAAGCGGTTCCGCCGGTATGTCAGTCATCACTATGTCTTCGATATGGATATTCCTTACTATGCCTCCGCGGCCGCGGCAGCTCTTGAAGCGCAGACCGACATCAGTCCCGAGGAAACTGCAATCAGTCACGAACACATTCTCCACGCCTCCCGACATCTCGCTTCCCACCACGAAGCCGCCGTGGCCATGGAAGACGATGCAGTTGTCCACGATAAGGTTCCTGCAAGGCTTTGCCCTGCGCCGGCCGTCCTCATCCTTCCCGGACTTCACGCAAATGGCATCATCCCCTACATCGAATGAAGAATTTACCAGCAGGACCCCGTCGCACGAATCGATGTCGATACCGTCTCCGTTCTGGGAATACCACGGGTTACGCACGGTGATATTGTCAATAATCACATTCCGGCACATGAGAGGATGAATGTTCCAGCACGGGGAATTCTGGAAGAGGACATCTTCGAGCAAGACATTCTCGCAATTCTTGAGGCCTATCAAGACCGGTCTCAGGTATGTCTTGACGGATTCCCATTCCTCCTCTGTCTGAAGTCCCTGCGGGACATTGAATGCATCGCTGACTACGGATCCCCTGAATGAACTGGAATCAGGGTACCAGATATCGCCCTTTGCGTTCGTGAAGCCTCCGGATGCGAGAAGGTCTTTCCACTGCGAGGCTGTCATCTTCGATTTCTTCACCTGCCGCCATGAATCGCCGGAGCCGTCGATAGTCCCACCTCCGGTAATGGATATATTCTTCGCTCCGTCAGCATTCACCGGAGCCAGACATCTCTTCGTATCCAGCCCTTCGAAGACAGTCTCCACGATAGGGTACAAATCCCTGTCCGGAGAAAAGAGAATCACGGCATTCGGCGTGACATGCAGGTCGATATTGTCTACAAGCGTTATCGGCCCCGTGAGCCATATGCCCTCAGGGACTACCAGATGCCCGCCGCCGCGTGATGAAAGATATTCTATGGCAGACCTGAACGCATCGGTATTCATGGAAATCCCGTCGCCCGATCCGCCGAAATCCTCCAGACTTACTCTGGTATCCGGTATCGAAGGTCTGGAAATCTTCTCCATATCGAACGGAAGATCTTCATACAGATAGCCGTACTGCGCACAGGCATCCTTTCCGGACGTACATCCGCACAGGGCTGCAGCGGCGAGAAGCGGCAATATGGTTTTAGCGCATAGTGTTCCGAAGCCGGCTTTCATGATTACGTGGTTTTGGTTTCTGCAAAAATAGCATGAAGCGCATTCCGTCCGGTGGATTTTTTATCATAAAAGGATGACAAATCGTCAAACGGGGTGCCTTGCGCCCGGTCCTGAAAGGCAATGCAGAAAAAAAGAGGACCCGACCTCACGGCCAGATCCTCCCGATATGATAAAGGTTATAGTTGTTCAGTATATCACTATCTGACCGTCACTTCCAGAGGATTGGCCTGCGCATATGCGAAATCCTCGACCATCTGCGCCCAGGCTTCAGGAGACTCGATGCCTCCCTTGCTCCAGCCGGATCCGGTCCACACGTCCGCACGCTTGCCGGGAGTGATATTGTACTTCAGGACAGCATGGCCGTCCATCGTTCCTACCTCTACCCCTTCTTCTGCAGCATCGACCACCAGACCTACGGAAATGTCGCCGTCAGCGTCCGGATCGGCACTGTCGGAAGCCTTTTCAGTGAAGGCTATATAGTTTTCCCCGTCAGTTCTGTCCAGAACATCATGGAGAACCGCGCCGAGCACTACAGGAAGCTGGTCGACAGCAGCGTTGTACCAGTTTGAAATCTTAATGAAATTAGTGTTGGCGTCAATCGTAAGCTCTCTCTTCAGGGTAGTCAGATGTCCGTCCACATCGAAAGGCTTGTATGTAAACACGACCTTGGTACGGATAGGCCCGTTGCAGATACGGTCATAGGTCTCGTAGTTGTCACCGAGGATGATCTTGTCATCTGCATACGGGGCAAGCGCGCCGCCGCCGAGGGTATTGGCCACCTTGTAGCAGTCCATACCGTCTCCATGATCATGATGATAATCATTCAGTTCATACCTCTTGTCCACCACCAGCGATTCTACCCTCTTCAGCCAGATGTCCGGCCCGAGAGTACGAGGATCAGAGAGTGCAGGACCGTAGACACGGCCTGCAATACGGTTGTTCTCGTATGCATAGTCATCGAGCCTTTCAGGCACATAACGGCTGAAGACGAGGGTGTCGTATGCCTCACGCTCGCCGGCCTTGACGGTATATTCCACAGTCTTTCCTGCAGGAACGGTAGCCTGGAATATCAGTTTCACCATACCGTAATCCTCAGTATATACCTGTGACGGCACCTGGGCGCCGGAAGCATCCGTAATCACTACATTTTCCGCAGTGATTTCAGGATGGGAGGCGATGATATTGCCGAAATCCAGTTCTACGGTCTCCAGAGTACGGTCCATCTCCGAAGAATTGGTCACGGCGACCTTCACGTCCTGCGGACCGCAGGAAATCATAAGAGCAGCTGCCAGTGCGGCAGCTGCAATTGAACATATGCGTTTCATGACCATTACTGAGGCTGTTTACCGATATAGGCCAGAATACCGCCGTCGACATAGAGGATATGTCCGTTGACGAAGTCTGAAGCTGACGAAGCGAGGAAGACTGCAGGTCCCTGAAGGTCTTCAGCATTCCCCCAGCGTGCTGCAGGGGTCTTGGCAACGATGAATGCATCGAACGGATGACGGGAACCGTCAGCCTGACGCTCGCGAAGAGGAGCTGTCTGCGGAGTGGCGATATAGCCGGGCCCGATACCGTTGCACTGGATGTTGTATTCGCCATACTCTGAAGCGATGTTTTTGGTCAGCATCTTCAGACCGCCCTTGGCAGCCGCATAAGCCGAAACTGTCTCACGGCCGAGTTCGGACATCATCGAGCAGATGTTGATGATCTTTCCGCCGCCGTTCTTGATCATGGACGGAATGACTGCCTTCGACACGATGAAAGGACCGTTAAGGTCAATGTCGATTACCTGACGGAATTCCTCTGCCTTCATCTCGATCATAGGGATACGCTTGATGATACCGGCATTGTTCACGAGGATATTGATAGGGCCGAGGTCTTTCTCGATATTGGCCACGAGAGCCTGAACCTGATCTTCCTTGGTAACATCGCAGACATAGCCTTTCGCGTCGATACCTTTCTCCTTATAAGCAGCAAGACCCTTGTCCACAAGTTCCTGCTTGATGTCATTGAAAGCAATCTTTGCACCTGCTTCGGCAAAAGCCGTAGCCAAAGCGAAACCGATTCCGTAAGAAGCGCCTGTTACGAGCGCAACCTTACCTTCAAGTGAAAAATTTACCATAAATTTTAGTTTTATTAAGTAGTGTTTAATATGATAGGCTTATTTCAAGTCCGAAGTCTCGCAGCCATCCATGTCGCCATAGTCGAGGTTTTCTCCGCACATGGCCCAGATGAACGTATAGTTCTTCGTGGCGCAGGCCGAGTGGATGCTCCATTCAGGGGAAATGACAGCCTGATCGTTCTTCATCCAGATATGCCTTGTCTCCTGCGGCTCGCCCATGAAGTGGCAGACAGCCTGATCTTCCGGTATTTCAAAATAGAAATACACTTCCATACGGCGGTTGTGGGTATGGGCCGGCATGGTGTTCCATGTGCTGCCCGGCTTAAGCTCGGTCATACCCATCTGGAGCTGGCATGTAGGGACCACTTCCTTCACGAGCATCCTGTTTATGACGCGGTGATTGCTTTCTTCCAGAGAGCCCAGTTCCATATGGACGGCTTCGGCACGCGTAGTCAGATGGTCAGGATAGCTTGCATGGGCGGTAGACGAGCAGAAATAGAATTTCGCAGGGTTCGATGGATCCGCACTTTCGAAAGTGACTTTCCTTTCACCCCTTCCCAGATACAACGCCTCCTTGTATTCGAGGGTATAGGTCTTGTCGCCGGCCTTCACCACTCCTTTTCCGCCTACGTTGAAGATACCCATCTCCCTTCTGGCGAGGAAATACTCAGAGCGGAGGATATCGATAGGCTTGAGCTCCAAGACTTCCTTCACAGGCATCGCGCCTCCGGCGATCATCCTGTCGTGCATGGTATAGACCATATTGATCTCATCAGCAGAGAAAACCTTCTCCATCAGATAGTTACCCCTCAGCTGGGCTGTGTCGTAATGTTTTACATCCTGCGGATGGGCCGCATAACGTACTTCGCTGTTTATTTTCATGATTCCTATAGTTTAAATGTCCAAATCGGAGACAGCCGGGGCAAAAAGAAAATTTACCATTTCCGGCCGATCATCATTAAATCAGTCAAAAATAGTAAATTTTACACTAAAGTCAAACAAGAAATATAAAAAATCCGGAATTTCCGTTCCCGCTCACGGCGGATGCCTGTCAGAGGGTGACCCCTGTCTTGAATATGGCTATTTCCGAATACGATGATTTCTCGTTGCATGTTTTCTCCCCTGAGGCTACGGCCAGTACGAAGTCGATGAAGTCATCATCGACCGACGAGGTCGGCTTGCCCTCCAGAATGACTCCTGCATTGAAATCTATCCAGCCCGGCTTTGCCGATGCCAGACGGCTGTTTGTAGATATTTTCGCAGTCGGGACAAAGGTCCCGAAAGGAGTGCCGCGGCCTGTGGTGAACAACACCATCTGGCAGCCTGCGGCAGCCAATGCCGTAGCGGCGACAAGGTCATTGCCCGGGGCGCTCAAAAGATTGAGTCCTCGGGTTTTCAGCCTTTCACCGTACTTGAGGACATCCATGACGGCCGATTTTCCGGATTTCTGGGTACAGCCGAGAGACTTTTCCTCCAGAGTGGAGATGCCTCCAGCCTTGTTGCCCGGAGAAGGATTCTCATATACCGGCTGACGGTTCGATATGAAATATTCCTTGAAGTCATTTATGAGGCTGACAGTCTTGTCGAAGACACTCTCATTGGCACAACGTGCCATCAGGATGGTTTCGGCTCCGAACATTTCAGGAACCTCGGTCAGGACAGTGGTGCCGCCCTGCGCGACGATCCAGTCGGAAAAGCGTCCGAGCAGAGGATTGGCTGTGATGCCGGAAAATCCGTCAGAGCCTCCGCATTTAAGGCCGATCTTAAGTTCCGAAGCAGGGATGTCTTCGCGTCTGTCGCCGGCACAGGCTTCGGCTATTTCCCGAAGCAGGCCCAGACCGTATTCCACTTCATCCCCCCGAACCTTCTGGCACTCCATGAACTTCACGCGTGCCCCGTCGACCGGGCCGACAAGTTCCTTGAACGCCTGCAGCTGGTTATTCTCGCAGCCGAGGGAGACGACGAGCACTCCGGCGGCATTCGGATGATGTACCATGTCCGCAAGTATCTTTCTGGTGTTTTCATGGTCTTCCCCGAGCTGGGAGCAGCCGTAATTGTGGGGGAAGGCCACGACTTTCTCCACGGCAGGATAGTCGGCAAGATGCTGTCTGAAATTCCTGGCGACGGCTTCGGCAATGCCGTTCACGCAGCCTACCGTAGGGATGACCCAGAGTTCGTTTCTCACCCCGGCCCCGCCGTCGCTTCTGCGGAAGCCTTTGAACGAGGCTTTCACATCGGATTTCCCGACTTGCGCAGGTATGGGGGCATACTTGTACTCGAGGACGCCTTCAAGATTCGTTTTCAATATCCTGTGATCTATGAGGCCTCCCTGCGGCACATCTTCCAGAAGATGCCCTATCGGATAACCGTACTTGATGACATTGTCCCCTGCTGAAAGAGGTTCAAGCGCCATCTTGTGACCGGCCGGAATATCGGACACGGCTGCTATCCGATGCCCGTCGACATGGCAGACATCGCCGGAGGCCACATCCGTGACGGCTACGGCGACGTTGTCCGCCTGATTTATCTTGAGTACGGAAGCCATGGCTCAGTCTGTTACGGATTCCACGGCTTTTCTCATGCCTTCGGCCTGTATAAGGGCGAGCTTGTCCGTCAGCATTGCGGTAAGTCCCGGTATGGCGTTCAGGTCTTCGCCCCAGATGAAACCGGCGCCGAGGACGCCTTCGGCTACCTTGGCAACGTCACCAGTAGACCAGAGGTCTTGCAGCAGCTTCACTATGGCAGCATCGTCGGCAGGGACTATCTCGGTATCGCCTCTCTTTCCTCCCTTGTAATAGGTGATGATACCGGCAAGCCCGAGCACCAGACCCTGAGGAAGACTGCCTTTGCGCTTGAGATAAGTTTTCAGGCCCGGAAGGTCTCTGGTCTTGTATTTAGGGAAGGAATTCAGCATGATGCTGGTCACGAAATGCTTCACATACGGGTTCACGAAACGCTCGATGACGGCATCCGCGAAATGTTTCAGCTCGTCCATCGGCAGATCAAGGGTCTCGATGAGCTCTTCATACATGACTTTCCTTACGAACTTGCCGACAAGAGGGTCTTCCACGCATTCCTTTACAGTGTCGAGACCTGAAAGATACCCTACCGGAGAAAGCACGGTATGAGGGCCGTTCAGCAGGGTCACTTTCCTTTCATGATAAGGGGCCTCGCTCGGCACGAAAAGGACATTCAGCCCGGCCTTGTCGGCAGGGAACTCTTCTGCCACGGATTCCGGGGCCTCGATCACCCAGAGGTGGAAAATTTCAGCCTTGACTACCAGATGGTCGTCATACCCTATTCTCTCATGTATCTGATCTATGGTATCTTTCGGGTATCCCGGGACTATTCTGTCCACCAGCGTGCAATATACTCCGCAGGCCGTCTCGAACCAGTCCCTGAAGCCTTCCTCCAGTCCCCAAAGCTCGATATACTGCCTTATGCACTTCTTCAGTTCCTTTCCGTTCAGGAAAATAAGTTCGCACGGGAATATGATCAGGCCTTTCGACTTGTCTCCGCCGAAATGCCTGTATCTCCTGTAAAGCAGCTGCGTAAGCTTTCCCGGATATGAAGAGGCGGGACTGTCTTCGAGTCTGCATGAAGGATCGAATGCGATACCGGCCTCCGTGGTATTGGATATGACGAAGCGGATTTCAGGATTCTCGGCCAGAGCCATGTAGTCATCGAAATCGCGGTACGGGTTTATCCCTCTCGTTATGACATCTATCATGTCGAGAGAATCCACCGGCTGTCCTTTGTCTATTCCCTGAAGGTTGAGATGATAGAGACCGTCCTGTTCGTTGAGCATGTCCGTCATGCCGCGCTCTATTGGCTGAACGACGACTACGCCGGCATTGAAATCCGTAGCCTTGTCCGTTTTCCAGACTATCCAGTCCACGAAAGCCCTGAGGAAATTTCCTTCGCCGAACTGGATGATTTTTTCAGGATACTTGACCGCCTCTGCAGTCTTTCTGTTCAAGTTTTTCATTTCAGTGTATTTTATTATGATATTCTACTTCAATCAACGGAAGACAAATGTAGCATTTTTCCGTGTCCGTTAACGGCGTTTTTATTACCTTTGTGTTTGTTTCGTCAAAATTTGCCATTTTTTTGAATAAATTTCATAGAAGGCGACTTTGTTTAAGGCGATATTTGCATAAAAGGAAACGACAACTATTAAATATTGACAGGAATGGATAAAATCTTCTCAAAAGTGAAGGAAAACATCGAAGGCCTGATAGACAGGAAATTCATCAACGATGACTTCATGCTTAACAATGACTGCGCCCGCGAATTGTACCATGAAAGCGCAGAAAAAATGCCTATCATCGACTACCACTGCCATTTAGTGCCGAAAATGATAGCCGAAAACCATCAGTTCAAGGACATTACCGAGGTCTGGCTGGGCGGAGACCATTACAAATGGAGAGCCATGAGGGGGAACGGAGTGCCTGAAGAGTTCATCACCGGCAGCCGGAGCAGCTATGAAAAGTTCGAGAAATGGGCGGAGACGGTCCCATATACGATGAGGAATCCGCTCTATCACTGGACACATCTGGAGCTTGCCCGCGTCTTCGGCATATATGAACTGCTGAGTCCTCAGACGGCAAGACAGATCTACGACGCATGCACCGAGAAGCTCCAGACGGAAGAGTTCAGAGGCCAGGCGCTGATGAAACGGTTCAATGTGAAAGTGGTATGCACCACTGACGACCCTGTGGATTCTCTGGAATACCACAAGTTCATAGCCGAGCATCCTTTCGGTGTCAGGGTACTGCCTGCCTGGAGGCCCGACAAGGCCATGGCCATCGAAAAACCGGGCTATGCAGAGTACATAGGCAGGCTTTCGGAAGTCAGCGGGGTCATGATCACAGGATATCAGGATCTGCTGGACGCACTGAAAAACAGACACGACTTCTTCGCTTCCATGGGCTGCCGTCTGTCAGACCACGGTCTTGAGACCTTCTATGCAGAAGATTTCGAACCTGAGGAAATCGACGCCATTTTCAGGAAAGGTCTGAAAGGAGAAGAACTGACGGAAAAGGAAATTCTGAAATTCCGGAGCGCGATGCTGCTCGACTTCGCCAGAATGGACTGGGAGAAAGGCTGGGCCCAGCAATTCCATATCGGAGCCATCAGGGACAATAACAAGAAGATGTACGACATCCTCGGGCCTGATACCGGATACGATGCCATCCACGATGTCAGCTGCGCCGCCGCAGGACACAAATTCCTGAACAGGCTCGCGATGGAAGACAAGCTCGCAAAGACGATCCTTTACAATCTGAACCCTAAGGACAACGAAGTGCTCGCAACAATGGCATATACATTCAACGACGGCACCGTACCCGGAAAGATACAGCTCGGTTCAGGCTGGTGGTTCCTCGATCAGGAAGACGGTATGAGGAAACAGATGAATGCACTTTCCGCCCTCGGCCTTTTCAGCCGTTTCGTCGGAATGCTTACCGATTCACGCAGTTTCCTGTCATACCCGAGACACGAATATTTCCGCAGGATTCTCTGCAATGTCATAGGGGAAGACGTGGAGAAAGGCAAGCTCCCTAAGAGCGAAATGGCATTCATCCATCAGATGGTGAAGGACATATCGTACAACAACGCTGCACGGTATTTCAACTTCTGACCGGCTGTCATTCCACGAGTTTTTTGTATTTGAAACGGGAAGGTGTGTCATTTCCGAGACGCATCTTCCTGTTTTCTTCATATTCCGAATAGGAGCCTTCGAAGAAATAGACGCTGGAATCGCCTTCGAAAGCCAGAATATGGGTAGCTATCCTGTCCAGGAACCACCTGTCGTGGGAAATCACCACCGCACATCCCGCGAAATTTTCCAGACCTTCTTCAAGAGCCCTGATGGTATTCACATCCACGTCATTGGTCGGCTCGTCGAGGAGGAGCACGTTTCCTTCGTCCTTAAGTGTCAGAGCCAGATGAAGCCTGTTTCTCTCACCGCCCGACAGCACTCCGCAAAGTTTCTCCTGATCTGCCCCTGAAAAATTGAATCTGGACACATAAGCCCTGGCATTGACTTCCCTCCTGCCGAGTTTCACGAAATCAGAATCCTCGGCAATCGTCTGATATACTGTCTTTTCCGGATCTATGCTCTTATGCTGCTGGTCCACATATGCCAGCTTCACGGTTTCCCCTATCTCTATACTGCCCGAATCCGGTTTCTCGTATCCCATGATAAGACGGAAAAGGGTAGTCTTGCCGGCTCCGTTGGGACCGATCACACCCACGATTCCTGCAGGAGGAAGGACAAAACTCAGATGTTCGAAAAGGAGCTTGTCCCCGTAGCTCTTCGACACGTCGTTGAAGCTGATTACCTTGTTTCCGAGCCGCGGACCGTTCGGAATGAATATTTCCAGAGAAGCCTCCTTTTCCCTTGCATCCTGTCCGGCCAGCTTCTCATACGCTCCGAGCCTGGCCTTGGACTTCGCCTGTCTGGCCTTGGGAGCCATCCTCACCCATTCCAGCTCTCTCTCCAGAGTCTTCCTGCGCTTGCTTTCCTGTTTTTCTTCCATAGCGAGCCTGCGGCTCTTCTGCTCCAGCCATGAGGAATAGTTTCCTTTCCACGGGATCCCCTCTCCCCTGTCGAGTTCCAGTATCCATCCGGCCACATTATCCAGAAAATATCTGTCATGCGTGACGGCTATGACAGTCCCCTTATACTGGTGAAGGTGAGCTTCGAGCCACTGGATGCTTTCCGTATCCAGATGGTTCGTAGGTTCGTCCAGAAGCAGTACGTCCGGCTGACGCAGGAGCAGACGGCACAAAGCCACACGCCTCCGTTCCCCTCCGCTCAGGACAGATATCCTTGCGTCAGGCGGCGGACACTGGAGGGCATCCATGGCACGTTCCAGCTTGGAATCTATCTCCCATCCTCCGCAATGCTCTATTTTTTCGGTAAGTTCTCCCTGACGCTCTATCAATGCGGCCATCTCGTCATCCGACATGG
Source organism: uncultured Bacteroidales bacterium (assembly GCA_944323845.1). Classification (GTDB taxonomy): domain Bacteria; phylum Bacteroidota; class Bacteroidia; order Bacteroidales; family UBA932; genus Cryptobacteroides. Next base: position 164,619 of record CALUUA010000001.1, on the reverse strand, counting down.
GCTCGGCAAACTTCATGTTCACCTCCTCGTATTCCTTCAGAAGGTCCATCACTTCCTGGACACCTTCCTGCACCACCTCCATGACAGTCTTGTCCGGATCCATCTGCGGGTCCTGCTCCAGATAGCCGACGGAATACCCGGGAGCCCATACGACTTCCCCCTGGTACGATTTCTCCACACCGGCTATGATCTTCATCAAGGTCGACTTTCCTGATCCGTTCAAGCCTATGATGCCGATCTTGGCCCCGTAAAAGAAGGACAGGTATATATCCTTAAGTATCACTTTGTTGTTATGAGGCAGGATCTTTCCTACCCCGTTCATGGAAAATATGATCTTCTCGTCTGCCATATGATTATGTCTGTCTTAAATCCGGACAAAAATAAGAAAAATGGCATATCAAAGCAAACTAATCATTTCCGGCCGCCCCACCTGCAGACCGGAGACTGCGGCACCATACCTTAGGAGGGACATTCATGATGGAACGGAATGCGATGTTGAACGAGGCCATGGAATTGAATCCGGACATCTGTGCCATTTCGCCTATCCTCAACGACGGGTTTTCCGCAAACAGAGAGAGCGAATGCCTTATCCTGTATCCGTTCACGTACTGGCAGAAGTTCAGTCCGGAAAATTTCCTTACCGCCTTCGAAACATATACTCTGTTTGTATAAAGATGCCTTGCCACTGCCTCTACCGAGATGTCTCCGTCCAGAAAAGGCTTGTCATTCTGGAAATACTCTTCCATCCTGAGGAAAATCCTGCGGAGGGTCTCCTCCTGACGGCTCGCTGCAGGAGTGCCGTCTGCAGTCTTCGGAAGAAGAACGGCAGGCTTGTCATGGCTGCCGGTTTCCTTGATCCTTTTCCGTGTCTTCCTTCTGCGCATCAGATACAAGGGCACAAGAAGCATGACGGATAGCAATGAAAATGACAAGACTGCATATACGATAGGTGTCATAGTTTAGATTATTGAAATGGGTTATGCAGCCACAAAATTATAAAATAACCTCTCCCGGAAATTGTATCAGGGAGAGGCCGGAGACAAGTTTTTCTTTTTTATAAAGATTTTTTTCTTTTTTTAAATGATTTCACGTCTTGTCCGCCTGTCGGACTGCCGGTCTTCCGGTTTTCGCCTTTCAGTTTGTCGAAACCCAACCCGTAGACACCCATGACATTGGACACGGAAAGGAATGCCTGAGGATCTATGGTCTTGACATATCTTAACAGAAGATTCAGATCCGTCTTCCTCGCCAGAATCATAAGCACGTCACTCTCCGACTTCGTGTACCAGCCTTCGGCAGGTATTCTGGTCACGCCCCTGCCCATATTCTGAGTCACGGCATCTGCGATCTGCGCATATTTCTTGGAAAAGATGAACACCTGGACAGACTGCTTGGTACCCGACAGGAAAAGATCTATGGAATAGCCGTTGACAGTGATAAGTATCAGACCGTATATGGATGTGGCCAGTTTTTCCGAAAACGGAATTATGGTCTGCGTACCGACATAATATGACGGGAAAAGCATTGATGAAAGTATTATGACCACATCCATCAGAAGTATGAGCTTGCCCGGAGATATGTTCCGGTATTTGGCGACTATCAGCGCGATTATGTCAGTACCGCCGGAACTGCCGCCCTGGGAAATCGTCATGCCGATCCCCACCCCCGTCATCACGCCGCCTATGATGGTACAGAGCATCTTGCCGTTCGATATGGCCAGCGACTGCGTTATGGTATCAGGAATGAGAGGAGGAACTATGTTGAGCATCACGGAGGTGATGATGATGGCATAGACAGTCTTGCCTCCGAAGCCTCCGCCCATCACCTTGAAGCCTATCAGAAGCAGGATGAGATTGATGACAAAATACGAATATCCCATCTGCAGCCCGAGGGCATAGTATATGATGGCCGATATGCCGGACACCCCTCCCGCTATCAGATTGTTCGGCAGCAGGAAGACAGACCACCCCAGCACATAACATACCATGCCGAGAGTCGTCACGGAATACTCTTTCAGATGTGTCCAGAAGGACTTTTCACGCTCAATCATTTTCAGTCTCCGGTTTTTGGCTGATCTTTATACCTGTCTTGATCTCCTCGAAACCTTCTCCGTACACGCTGGTAGCCGTAGAGACGGACACGAAAGCCTTAGGGTCTATCCTCTTGATGGCAGAGACTATCTGATGCAGCTGTGTCTTGTACGCCACGATAAGCAGCACCTTGCTGTCTTTCTGCGAATACCATCCGCGTGCGTATATGGCTGTAACTCCTCTGTCCATATTGTTGATTATGAAGTCAGCCACTTCATCGTACATATTGGAGAAGACCAGTATCTGCACGGAAGACTTCCGGCCGAGCAGGATGGCATCTATCATGAATGAGAAAGTGACCATGGTAGCGTAGCCGTAGATCATATCCTCGACCGTCTTGCCCGGAATCAGCAGGACAGATGCGATGATGACCAGATCGGAATACAGATAGACCTTTCCGGGCGACACGGGCCAGTATTTGTTGATGACCATGGCGGCGATGTCGGTCCCTCCGGAACTGCCGCCCCTGAGGAGGACGATACCGATTCCCACAGACTCCACTATTCCGCCCACCACTGCGACTACCAGCCTTTCATCGAAATGGGCGACCAGACAGTCGTACTCCGGCAGAATCTTGAACAGGACGGTGGACAGGAGGATGACATAAATGGTCTTGAACCCGAAACCTTTTCCGAGTATCAGGAAGCCGGCTATCAGAAGCAGGGCATTGAGCACGAAAAACGAATATGACACAGGGATGCCCGTGGCGAAATATATTATGGTACACAATCCAGTCCCTCCGCCGCTGGCGATCCCGTTCGGTATCAGAAAAGATGTCCAGCCCATGCAATACACCACGGTACCGAACGTAACTAAGATGTAATCCCAGATTACATACAGGACATGCTTGGCAGACAGCATATGTTATTTGATTACGACATTGACTATTTTCCCTGGAACGACTATCACCTTGACGATATTCATTCCTCCTACATATTTGGCGGTCAGGGCATTGGACCGCACGTTCGCTTCTACATCCTCTTTGGACATGGCTTTCGGAAGATCTACCGTAAACCTGGTCTTGCCGTTGAACGATACGGCATAAGTGCAGGTATCCTCCACCGTATATGCCTCGACATATTCAGGGAAAGTCGCGAACGAAATGCTCTCGCTGTGTCCGAGGGCTTCCCACAGTTCTTCGCAAATATGAGGGGCGAACGGTGAAAGCAGGATCACGAGAGGCTCCAGAATCGCGCGCTTGTTGCATTTCTGCTCGTACAGTTCGTTTATGGCTATCATGAACGCGCTGACCGTGGTATTGAAAGAGAAGCTTTCTATATCGGCCTTCTCTTTTCCTATAAGTTTGTGAAGGGTCTTCAGCTCGGCCTTGTCAGGCTTTTCGTCGGTCACGATGAAGCCGTCCCTGTCATAGAACAGACGCCAGAACCTCTTCAGGAACCTGTTCACCCCGTCTATACCCTTCGTATCCCACGGTTTGGACTGCTCCACAGGGCCGAGGAACATTTCGTACAGCCTCAACGTGTCGGCTCCGTATGTATCGCAAATCATGTCAGGATTCACGACATTGAACATTGATTTGCTCATCTTCTCGATGGCATAGCCGCAGATATATTCGCCGTCCTCCAATATGAATTCGGCATCGGCATAGTCAGGCATCCAATGTCTGAAGGCCTCCAAATCCAGCCTGTCGTTGTGGACAATATTCACATCCACGTGTATTTCCGTAGTCTCGTACTTGTCCTTGAGGCCGAAAGAGACGAATGTGTTCGTATTGATTATCCTGTAGACGAAATTCGAACGCCCCTGAATCATACCCTGATTCACGAGTTTTCTGAACGGCTCTTTCTCGCATACATATCCCAGATCATAAAGGAACTTGTTCCAGAAACGGGAATAGATGAGATGGCCGGTAGCATGTTCGGTCCCGCCGACATACAGGTCCACATTCCTCCAGTAGCTGTCGGCCTTTTCACTGACTAAAGCCTCCTTATTGTGAGGATCCATATAGCGCAGATAGTATGCGCTGCTGCCGGCGAATCCCGGCATGGTGCTCTTCTCTATCGGATATCCCTCATAAGTCCAGTTTTCAGCCCTGCCCAGAGGCGGTTCCCCTGTCTCGGTCGGCAGATACTTGTCGATTTCAGGCAGGCGCAGCGGCAGACTGTCTTCAGGCATCGGGACAGCTATGCCGTCCTTGAAATATACCGGGAACGGCTCTCCCCAATACCTTTGTCTGGAGAATATCGCATCGCGGAGCCTGTAATTCACCTTCCTGTGCCCGAGCCCGTTCTTTTCCACATATTCGATGGCTGCAGGGATGGCCTCCTTTACGGTCATTCCGTTCAGGAAACCTGAATTGCACATGATGCCGTCCTTCGCGTCGAAACTGCTTTCACTCACATCGCAGCCCTCGATAAGCGGAATTATCGGCAGATCGAATGTTCTGGCGAAGGCATAATCCCTGCTGTCATGGGCGGGAACAGCCATGATGGCTCCGGTACCGTAACCTGCCAGCACATATTCCGATATCCATACCGGAACCTTTTCTCCGGTCAGAGGATTGACTGCATAGGAACCGGTAAAGACTCCTGTCACTTTCCTCGTTTCGGCAATCCTCTCCCTTTCGGTCTTCTTCCCGACCATGGCCAGATACTCTTCCACAGCCTCCTTCCGGTCCGGCGCCGTGAGTTTCTCCACCCAATCGCTCTCCGGAGCCAGAACCATGAAGGTCACACCGAAAACAGTATCCGCCCTCGTGGTAAAGATGGTGATATCATATTCTGTGTCTCCATTATATGCCTTGAAGACTATTTCAGCACCCTGAGAACGGCCGATCCAGTTCCTCTGCATGTCCTTCAGGGAATCGGTCCACTCAAGATCATCCAGATCATCGAGAAGTCTTCCGGCATATGCAGACACCCTCAGCTGCCACTGGGTCATCTTCTTCTGCTCTACAGGAAATCCTCCGCGGACAGAATAGCCCTCCTTCACCTCGTCATTGGCCAGAACGGTACCGAGTTTCGGGCACCAGTTCACGGAAGTCACCCCCTGATAAGCTATCCTGTAATTCATCAGGACATCCGACTTTTCCTTTTCGGACATCGAGTTCCACTGTGCGGCCGTGAAGGAAAGCTCCTCTCCGCAGGCCGCATCCACGCCGGCAGTTCCGTTGCGGGAAAAAGCCTCCTCAAGTTCAGACACAGGGCGGGCCATCTGACGCCCGTTGTCATAATAAGAGCCGAACATCTTCAGGAATGCCCACTGCGTCCATTTGTAGTATTCCGGATCGCAAGTCCTCACTTCACGGGACCAGTCGAATGAAAAGCCTATCCTGTCCAGCTGCTCGCGATACCTCGCAATATTCTTCGCAGTGGTGACAGCCGGATGCTGCCCGGTCTGTATGGCGTATTGCTCGGCCGGAAGGCCGAAAGCATCGAATCCCATAGGGTGGAGCACATTGAAGCCGCAGAGCCGTTTGTATCTGCTGTAAATGTCGCTGGCGATATATCCGAGCGGATGCCCTACATGCAGGCCTGCCCCTGAAGGATAAGGGAACATGTCCAGCACGTAGAATTTCGGCCTGCTCCCGTCTTCGGTCACCTCGAATGTGTGATTGGCGGCCCAATAGGCCTGCCATTTCTTCTCTATTCTCTTGAAATCGTAGTCCATATCCAAAACTTTTATATTCTCTTCCATATTGCCCGAAGGGCAACGATTGTCCTTTATTTGTATTGCCCGCAGGGCAATGAATTTTTCCCGCACTTACCGGATTCCGAACCGGCGCCGCTCCGACTTCCTTTCCAGCCTGAATTCGACCGGAATGGTCATGGATGTCCGGACCTTTTCGCCGCGGACTCTTCCGGGACGCCACTTCGGCGATGCGCTCACTACCCTGAGGGCCTCTTCATCCAGCAGCGGATCTACGCTCTTGGCCACGGTCACATCGCGTACCTTCCCGTCCTTGTCTATGATGAAACTGATCTGCACCGTACCCTGTATCCCTTCCATAACGGCTTCATGCGGATACTTCAGGTATTGATATACCCATTTTTCCAGAAACTGCCGCGGGTCGGCGCTGTTCAGGAACATAGGCCTGACATCGCATTCGAAATACGACACCACGGACTCGTCTCCGTCCTTCTTCTTTTCAGTCACCGGCTCATTCCGGAAAGTGATGTCCCTGTCGGTATTGGCCAGTTCCAGAACGAAACTGTATATGTATTCCAGTTCCCTTTCCATCATCCCGTAGTCGAGTATGGACTCGGTGTCTCTCGGGGTATTGTGCTCCGGATATCTGCCCGTCGTAAAATGTACGGCCGGGATTTCCGCCGCATAGAACGCCCTGTGGTCAGACGGATAAAGCTCGTCGGACCTGAGTTCGGGGTATATAGGCTGGAGCTGCGCGGAAAGCGAAGCCAGAATGGAATTCAGGTCCGAATTGGAAGCGGTGTATGCGTAGAACCCGTTTTCTCCCGTACCAAGCATATCCAGGTTTACCATGGCATCTATCAGGCCGGAATCGGAAAACGAACGGTTCAGGAAATACCACGAACCTGCATAGGTCTCCGAAGAAGCCCCGAAGCCGATAAAAATCACCGACCTCCTGAAAAGCAGGGAATTGGTGGATACCATCCTGGCCAGTTCGAGCATCATGGCCACGCCGGAGGCATTCCCGTTCGCGCCCGAATATATCTGTACGACAGGCTCTCCGTCCACGGTCATGAGATTGGTGCCGAGATTGTCCATCCTGGCTCCTACCACTATATAACGGTCGTTCAGCGATCTGTCATAACCCTGTATGAAGCCGTAGACGTTTCTCGAAGTAAGGGTATCTCCCGGATTCCTGGCTATGCCGAAAATCTCCCCTTCTTCAGGAGTGAGCATCTCCACTCCGTAGGACGACAGCGTCTCATAAATATAAGCCGCAGCAGCCGCTTCGCCGTCAGAACCGGCTTTCCGCCCCTCCATGGCGGCAGAAGACACATAGGATACGTGCTTCTTGAACGAAGACACTGTCTCGCTGTCATAAAGGTCACGGTAAGGATCGGACGAATCCGCGAACTGCGCATAGGCAGTCATGCTCGAAAATATCACGGCCGCAGCTGCGGCATACCTGAATATACCCATTTCCTTAAAGGATTTACTCATTCACCAGTATCCACGCGTCGGCAGGGCAGAACGGTTCCTGCCGCAGCCGCTTCAAGGCCGCAAAGGCCTCTTTCAGACTGGATGAAGGCGATACGGCGATGGAATTGAATCCGTTCGAGAAATTTATGATCCGGGCGTCGTAGCCATATCCGCTGACATCGGACAGGAAGGCATCCGCGTTCTTCATGCTGACAAATGAGCCTACTATTACATAATATTCCGACAGGAGCATCCCCGAAGCGTCGCCTCCGATGGATGAAAGACTGCGGAGTTTGCCGCCTGACATGATTATCGAGTCCACGACAGCCAAGGAATCCTCCGCCTCGCGAAGTTCCCTCCTCATGGCATCCAGATCTTCCGAAGTAGGCCTGCCGGCCAATGTCCGGAACATGTCACAGCCTCCGGCAACCAGAAGCAGGGCTGCGGCGCACACGGCAGCGCCAAACCTGATCAGGATTTTCATTGTAACAAAGTTTGCACATTGTCGCAAATTTAACCAATTATTGCTCCTACTCAAAATAAAAGTGCATATATTTGCAATGGATTTTTATCGTTTCCGACAATGTCATTCTGGAAGAATCTAAGGTCGCAGCTCAGCTCGATAGCCAGTCTGTCCGAACACATCGACACTGCCGCAGCTGAAGAGAGCATAAGGAACAGCATTTATTTCAGGGGCCCCAATGTATGGATACTCGTGTTCTCCATCATCATAGCTTCTGTGGGGCTGAACGTGAATTCCATTCCGGTGATAATAGGAGCCATGCTCATATCCCCTCTTCTGGGGCCGATATTCGGCATAGGTCTCGGACTCGGCATCAATGACACCGGCCTGCTCAAGTCGTCACTGAAAAACATACTGGTGATGATGGGAATCAGTCTGGTGGCCTCTTTCATCTATTTTCTCGTCACCCCTCTGAATCTGTCGAATCCTACGGAACTGCTCGCACGCACGAATCCTACGATATATGATGTACTGATCGCCCTGTTCGGCGGATTCGCCGGGATTTTCGAATTGAGCAGGAAGGAGAAGGGAACGGTGTTTTCAGGAGTGGCCATAGCCACAGCCCTCATGCCGCCGCTATGTACGGCAGGCTTCGGGCTGGCGAACGGGAATCTGATGTACTTCCTCGGGGCCTTGTATCTGTTTACCATAAACTGCATTTTCATCATTCTGGCCACATATCTGACCGTCAAGTACATGAAGTTCGGGCAATACGAATACAAGGACGAGAAGGCCGGGAAAAGGGCCAGAAGGCTGATAACGGCCGTCACTGTAATCGTAATAGTGCCAAGCATCTGGTCAGCCATAGTCATGATCCGGGAAAATACGTTCAACGAGACCGTATCCGACTTCATCAATGCGAACAGGAACATGTATTCCGGCTATATCATGGACTACAAGGTAGAACACCGGAACGGTTCGAGAGTGGAAGTATATTTCACCGGCGAGCCCCTGTCCGCCTCGGAAAAGAACAATTTCATGGAGTCCGCGAAGGAATACGGGCTGAAACCCGAGCAGGTGATAATCAAGGAACACGCATTGGTGGAAGGCACCGATCAGGCTGAAATCCTGAAAGGAATCTATGAGAGGACGGACAGCGAAATCACGCGCAGGGAAGCCGAAATCAAGAAACTGGAAGACCAGCTGGCTCTCATGCATGCTTCCGACATCCCTTACGAGCAGATCAGCAGGGAAGCCGCCAACCAGTATCCCGGGATAACTTCGCTTTTAGTGGCGAGAGGCGCCAGAACCGACATCGACGGATACTCCAGAACTGACGGGCTTGTAGCCGTGGTATCCACATCTGTGCCTTTTACCGAGGAGGAAAGGGAAAGATTCACCAACTGGCTGAAAATCAGGCTCGACACGGAAAACGTAACCATGTACGAAATACACGAAAAACTTGACGAAGGAAAGGAAAAGGCCGAAGGCAGGCAGTAAACTGCTTGTATTTCTTGCCGCAGTGTCTTGCGCCGCGGCACTTGACATCCGGCCTTCGAAGGCCGGATGTCCGGTCATGAAAACACCTGCAGTCGATGACAGGACAGTCCTTGTCCGCGCATTGGAACGATACCCTGCCACTATAGAGCCTGACCCGGTATCCATCTGTTTCATCGGAGATGTGATGCTGCATAAGGCTCAGATAGAGAACTCCATGAACGAAGACGGAAGTTTCGACTTTTCCGGCTGCCTCGACGGGATTGCGGAAGATCTGACGGACGCCGATCTGGCTGTGGCCAATATGGAATTTACGCTGGCAGGGCCGCCGTATTCCGGCTATCCGTCCTTCTGCGCCCCTGACGAATATGCCGTCTATGCCGCCGGCTGCGGGATAGATGTATTCCTTACCGCCAACAATCACATACTCGACAAGGGGGAAAGAGGACTGAAGAGAACTCTGGAGGCATACAGGCTCATGGAAAAAGAACTCGGAATCAGGATGACAGGCAGCGCATACGATCCGGAAGACGAGGCCGGGAGATTCCCGCTCATGCTGGAAGTCGAGGGGTTCAGAATAGGAATCGTGAATTTCACATACGGTACGAACGCAGCCGCAGGAAAGGAATATCCGGGAACATTCCTGACAGACAGGAAAAAAATCTCGGAGGCGATCAAAAAAGCGGAAGAACTGGATGCCGGCCTTATCATCGCGCTGCCGCACTGGGGTGAGGAATACCGGACGGAACATTCTGCGGCGCAGGAGGAACTGGCCCGCTGGCTCGCCGAAAACGGCGCCGACCTGATAATAGGGACACATCCTCATGTAGTGCAGGACACCGGAGTGATTCCGGTGACCGGCAGCAGAGGCCGGAAAATGACGGTTCCTGTCGTCTATTCCCTCGGCAATGCCATTTCCAACATGAGCGCCCGAAATACCCAGATAGGGCTCCTGCTCACTGTCAGAGTATGCAGGGATATGTGGGGTAGGACGACCGGACTGGAGCCTGACTACACATTCACATGGACTTCTCTGCCGGGAAGGCTGGGAAAACGCCACTGCACTGTAAAGGTGAAGGACTATCTCGGAAAGAGGGAGAAATGGAAAACCGCTGGAGAATATGACAAGATGGTATCCACTTATTACAATATTAAAAGACTGACAGGCATAGAAGACTGAAATTGCCTTGCAGATACAGGATATAGGACATGAAAAAAACCGTAAGACTTGAAAATACCGATCCGGTAGAAATATACGGGGCCGGAAACAGGGTTCTGGAAGCGTTGTGCAGCTGGCTGCCGCAGCTGAAAGTAGTAGCGAGGGGAGATGAAATTTTTCTGGAAGGCTCTGAAGCCGACTGCGCGAAATTCGAAGAAAAGATAAGGCTTCTCATCGAAAGGAGGATGCACAAGAGAAACCTGACTCCATATGATGTGGAAGACATGTTCGAAGGCGAGAAAATGACTGAACGCCTCGTCCTTTCCGGCGATTCCGTAATAGTCCATGGGCTGGACGGCAAACCTGTCAGGGCCAGGAACAAGACCCAGGAAGAGATGGTGAAGGCTTATTTCGAGAACGACCTGATTTTCGCCGTGGGCCCGGCGGGGACGGGAAAGACGTATATCGCCATTGCCCTGGCTGTCAGGGCACTAAAAAGGAGGGAAATAAGAAGGATAATCCTGACCAGACCTGCCGTGGAAGCCGGAGAACGGCTCGGATTCCTGCCGGGAGACCTTAAAGACAAGCTGGATCCGTATCTGCAGCCGCTCTATGATGCTCTGGGCGATATGATACCAGCGAAAAAACTGAATGATTTCATGGAGGAGGGCATAGTGCAGATAGCCCCGCTTGCATATATGAGAGGCCGGACTTTGGACAAGGCCTGCGTCATTCTCGACGAGGCGCAGAACACGAATCTGGGTCAGTTGAAGATGTTCCTGACCAGAATGGGAAACGATGCCAAATTCATAGTGACAGGAGACGCGAGCCAGATAGACCTGCCGGACAAGAGAGAGTCCGGGCTTATGAAAGGAATCGGTCTGGTAAAGGACATAAAGGGGGTAAGCTGCATATTCTTCAAGCCGGAAGACATAGTGCGGCATCCGCTGGTGAACAAGATAGTGAAGGCCTTCGACAAGGCTGCGGAGCAATAACAGAAAGCGGGGATGACCGGCCGGCCATCCCCGCTTTTTCTTTTCCGGAACCGTTAAAGTCCGTTTTCTACGATTGACGAATACTTCTTGTATCCTTCCTCGTATTCAGGACCGTCATTGCGGAAGCGGAAATATATGTTCTTGAGATACTCGGCTATGCTTACCTTGATCTCATTATCCTTCGTGATGTTGAAAGCTGTCACGAACGGATCTATCGCATTCCTGAGAGCTGTCTCGAATTCAGCCATGATAGCTTCATACTTGGCGTTGTCGAATTCGGTAGACGCTTTTTCCTGAAGTTCAAGAGCTTCATTGTAATACAGGATTCCTATTCCGATCAGGCCGAATTCATAGTCCGGATTGATTTCGTTGGACTTCTTGTATGCGGCTATGGCCTCTTCCTTGTGACCGAGCTTGTTGTGGATGTCGCCTTCCACATAGTAGAGTGATGCGTTGTCAGGCTCGTTCTGCTTTGCCACGTCGAGGAGTCCGAAAAGCTCGTCAGGCTGCTCTCCGCTCTCGATATAATAGTTGATCAGGCCGATGATGATGCTCTGGTTCTGAGGGAATGCCGTGAAGCCGTCTTCAAGGATGGCCTTGGCATCTTCCTTCCTGTCCTGCTTGCTGTAGATGTCAGCCAGCTTGGCATACACCTCACCGTCTTCGAGATAATTCAGTTCGACGCATCTCTTGAAGAAAGACTCTGCCATCGCATAGTCCTGGGACAGCCAGGCGGTGAAACCTGCATTATAGACTGTCATGGTGTCGATTACAGGATTCGGAGCCTCTTCTCCGGCTTTCACTGATTTCTCGAAGTTCTCAGCGGCTCCCTTGTAATTGCCGAACATGTACTCGTTCATGCCGAGTTCCATATATTTGGAAGCTATATTCTTGATGCCGGCATCGATATCCTTCTTCTTGCTGCCCTTGACATCTGTCTTTTCAGCCTCTTTATAAGCCTTCAGAGCCTGATCCAACGCATCCTTGTAGACAGGTCTGGTAACTTCGATTATGGCCAGCTGCTGGTTCGCGTTGAAATAGTAGTTCATGTTCTTGTAGGTGTCCTTGGTATAGGTCTCGCCTGCAAGGGTTACGGTCTGGGAAGAACTCGGTTTCTCATTGCCCATGAGGAATGTAAGTTCCTGCTTGTTGGCTCCGATCCATCCGTTGCCCATAGGGGCATTGTATGCATCCATATATGCCGAAGCAAGTTTCAGCCAGGTAGCAGGCTTGGCAGCCTTCTTCGGATTTGCCGTAGCCTCGGCAGCAGACTCTACGGCTTTCTTCGCATCGGCAGGTGACTTGACCTGCGCATCGGCCATCTGGATCGTCAGCAGGACGGCCAATGCCATAAAAATACGTTTCATAACTGGGTTCTGATTAATGATTTTACTATTGATTTATCTGGTTTTCATTTTCAGCATTCCTGCCTGCGTCCGGACCGGAGGACGGTCCGCCTTCCTGGGAAGCCACTTCGTCCTCGTCATTCCTGCTCACCGCAGACACGGCCGCTATGGCATCGCCTTCCTTTATGTTTATGAGGCGGACACCTTGCGTGGCGCGGCCTGCCACCCTGATGTCGGATACATTCATCCTGATAGTCAGGCCGGATCTGTTGATTATCATCAGATCGTTTTCATCGGTAACATCCTTTATGGCGACCAGCTTGCCAGTCTTGTCTGTGATGTTCAATGTCTTGACGCCTTTGCCTCCCCTGTGTGTCAGTCTGTATTCCTCATAGTCGGAACGTTTTCCGTAGCCGTTTTCGCTGACCACGAGAATAGTCCTGGAAGAAGCGTCCTCCGCTTCAGGGTCATGGCATATCATGCCTATGACCTCGTCATCATCTCCGATATTGATACCCTTGACTCCTGATGCAGTCCTTCCTAACGGTCTGGCATCGGTCTCGTCGAACCTCGCGCAATATCCGTTGCGGCCGGCGAGGAAGATCTGGCAGCGTCCGTTTGTCATCGAAGCCTCCAGAAGCTCGTCCCCTTCCCTGACGGTAATGGCGTTCACGCCGTTCGTCCTCGGCCTTGAATAGGCCTCCAGCAGGGTCTTCTTGATGATGCCTTTCTTCGTGACCAGAACTATGTAACGGCTGTTCACATACTCCTCGTCCTTCAGGTTCCGGACATTTATGAATGCCTTCACGGTATCATCAGGCTCGATGTTCATCACGTTCTGGATGGCGCGGCCTTTCGAAGTCTTCGTCCCTTCAGGAATCTCGTACACCTTCAGCCAGAAGCATTTGCCCTTTCTGGTGAAAAGAAGCATGGTACTGTGCATGTTCGCCACATAGATATGCTCTATGAAGTCTTCATCTCTGGTGGCGCTCCCCTTCATTCCGACCCCGCCTCTGTTCTGGGTCTTGTATTCCGCCAAAGGAGTCCTCTTGATATATCCCATATGGGAAATGGTGATGACCACATCTTCATCAGGATAGAAATCCTCAGGGTTGAACTCCTCGGCCGACAAGGCTATTTCAGTCCTGCGCGGATCCCCGTACTTCTGCTTGAGCTCCTGAAGCTCCTCCTTGATGACTTCCATCTGCCTGTCGTAGCTGCCGAGAATCTCTTCGCAATAATGTATGAACTTCATGATCTCGTCATACTCCGACTGCAGTTTCTCCCTTTCCAGACCTGTCAGCTGACGGAGCCTCATCTCCACTATGGCTGTAGCCTGCGCCTCGGTGAATGCGAATCTCTCCATAAGTTCGGTCTTCGCCTGATCCACGCTGCGGGAAGCCCTTATGATGCTGATGATTTCATCTATGACATCCAGAGCCTTCAGCAGGCCTTCCAGTATATGGGCGCGCTTCTTCGCCTTCTCGAGGTCGAACTTCGTCCGGCGTACCACGACATCATGCCTGTGCCGCACGAAATACTTTATCATATCCTTCAGGCTCAACGTCCTCGGACGGCCGTTCACGAGAGCGACATTGTTCACCGAGAAGCTGGACTGGAGCGGAGTGTATTTGAAAAGGGTGTTCAGCACGACATTCGAATTCGCCCCGATCTTCAGCTTGATGACGATACGCATACCCTTTCTGGTGGTCTCGTCGTTCACATATACGATACCGTCCACCTTCTTGTTCTCCACCAGCTCCACGATCTTCTCGATAAGCTCCCTCTTGTTCACCATATAAGGGATTTCCGTCACCACTATCGTTTCCCTGCCGGATTCGCTCACCTCTATTTCCGTCCTGGATCTGATGACGATCCTGCCGCGGCCTGTCTCGAAAGCATCGCGTATGCCCTGATGCCCCTGTATGATACCCCCTGTAGGGAAATCCGGCCCCTTTATATAATGGAGGAGCTCATCGGTCGTGATTTCCGGGTTATCGATATACGCACAGATCGCATCGCAGGACTCGCCGAGATTATGAGGAGCCATATTGGTCGCCATACCCACGGCAATACCCGAAGAACCGTTCAGCATCAGAAGAGGAGCCTTGGTAGGCAGGACTGTAGGTTCCTGCAGGGTATCATCGAAGTTGTTCTGGAAATCCACCGTATCCTTGTCGATGTCCGCCATCACTTCCTCCGCCAGTTTCTCCAGTTTGGCCTCCGTATAACGCATCGCGGCCGGAGAGTCCCCGTCCATCGAGCCGAAGTTTCCCTGCCCGAATACAAGCGGATACCTCATGCTCCACGACTGCGCCATCCTGACCATCGCATCATAAACGCTGCTGTCTCCGTGCGGATGATATTTACCGAGAACCTCTCCGACTATCCTTGCGGACTTCTTCGTCTGTCCCGAATAGCCGAGCCCGAGCCCAGTCATGCCGAAAAGCACCCTCCTGTGGACCGGTTTCATGCCGTCCCTGACATCCGGCAATGCCCTGGACACGATCACAGACATGGAATAGTCGATATACGAACTTCGCATCTGCCTGTCTATATTGACCGTCTCGATCCTGCCGGAAGGGGTTCCCTGTTCTATCTGATTTGTCTCGTTATCCATAAAAAATCTCCTGAATTTTCAAATTGTCAGGTGCCGGTACCGGCAATGGACTACCCACGCTCCTGATCCGGACACATTCTGCAAATATAGCATTTTTTTCCGATTCATCTAATGGCAGACCACAGTTTGGCCCTTATATTCAAATAATGTTGCAGTTCATTTCCAATATCCCTATTTTTGCCGGCGGAAACGGCCGTAAACCGGCAAATATAATCTCACGGAAAGATGTCGGCAAACTGTTCAGGCAAAACGGACAAACCGGACAGGCTCCCGTCCGATACGGCGGATATCCCGCCGACAGAGGGAATAAAATACACAGGATCAAAGCTGAGGCTTCTGCCCTATATCATCGGGGAAATCCGAGGTCTGCAAGTCAGGGACATTCTCGACGGTTTCAGCGGAACGACAAGGGTTTCCCAGGCCTTGTCGCAGCTCGGATACGATGTGACCGCCAACGACATTTCCGAATGGTCGGAAGTGTTCGGGAACTGCTATCTTCTGGCGGACAAGCCTGATTCCTTTTATCAGCCCATGATCGACGAACTCAATTCGCTTCCGGGCTATGACGGCTGGTTCACGGAACATTACGGAAGCGACGACCCGCAGGGAAAAATGCCGTTCAGGCTCCACAACACAAGAAAACTCGATGCCATCAGGGACAGAATAGATGAGTATGGACTCGGCTTTACCGACAAGTCCGTCCTGCTGACAAGTCTGATTCTGGCCATGGATGCCGTAGACAATACTTTGGGACATTTTGCCGCATACCTGTCCGGCTGGTCTGCCAGATCCTGCAATACAATGAAAATGCGGCTGCCGAAGAGATTCAGGATAAAAACCGCAAACAGTGTCACGAGAGAAGACGTATTCGATGCCGTAAAGGTACGGCACGATCTGGCATACCTCGATCCCCCGTACGGATCAAACAACGAAAAAATGCCGCCGAGCAGGGTCAGATACGCGTCTTATTATCATATATGGAAAACAATCGTGCTGAACGACAAGCCGGCGGTATTCGGGAAAGCCAACCGCAGGGATGATACCCATGACAAGTATGCATCCTCGGTTTTCGAAGACTTCAAGAAAGATTCGGAGGGCAAGTCGATAGCGATGCAGGCCATCGACAAAATGATAGCGGAGACCGATTCACGATATATACTCCTTTCATACAGTTCGGGAGGCAGGGCCGCAAAGGAAGAACTGTCCGAGATAATCAGTTCCCGAGGGAGGCTGGTTTCCGCCAAGGAAATAGATTACAGGAAAAACGTCATGTCCTCTCTCTCCCGGACAAAAGAATGGCTCAACGACACCGGGAAGCACAAGGAATACCTGTTCCTGATGGAAAAATGACCGGATGCATGGAATTACGGCCGTTCTTTGTAATTTTGCATGAAACTTATTCTGCGGGACAATGGAAATCAAGATATCGAAAGAACTTAACATAATCATCAATTTCGCCAGAGACGAGGCGATGAGGACGGGAAGCTACGGCATCTCTCCGGATCACCTGCTTCTGGGAATCATCCGTCACAGGGAGAATGCCGCAGCGGAGTCTCTGCAGGGTCTGAGTGTGGATCTGGAGGCTCTGAAACAGGCTATCGATGAAAATATCAGGACCGACAAATACATACCTTTTTCAGAGTACGAAAAAGTATCGTTGTCCAGAGGCGCCTACAATATCCTGAGCATTACGATATTCGAGGCCACAAAGGCAGAATCGGGCATAGTACGTCCCGAGCACCTGCTTCTGGCCCTGCTGCGCAGCTCTGTCAGCGGATTCGGCCAGACATGGCTGAATGACAGGGGAATAGACTACGACTGCGTCAGGAACTACATGGAAGCAGCCGGTCTCTTCTCCAGAGATACTGCCGGGAAAGACACGGAAGACGAGAGCCGGGCACATCAGGATGAAGAGGAAAGGAAAGAACATTCCGAAGAATCTTCCACTTTGGAAAAATACGGATACGACCTCACCCAGGCGGCCATCGACGGCAAGCTGGATCCTGTTTCAGGACGGGAAGCCGAAATCGAAAGGGTCATACAGATACTGGGACGGCGGAAAAAGAACAACCCCATGCTGGTCGGCGATCCCGGAGTCGGGAAATCGGCCATCGTGGAAGCCATAGCGCAGCGAATCGCCGACGGCGACACTACTCCCGCCCTGCTCGGGAAACGGATAATATCGCTGGACATAGCCTCTATCGTAGCCGGCACCAAATTCAGGGGCGACTTCGAGAAAAGGCTGAAAGCCATCATCAATGAAATAAGCAGCAACCCGGACATCATACTGTTCATAGACGAGTTCCACACCATAGTCGGAGCCGGAGGGGCAAGCGGCAGTCTGGATGCCGCCAACATCCTGAAGCCGGCCCTCGCCAGAGGAGAAATACACTGCATAGGAGCCACCACGATGGACGAATTCAGGAAAATCGTGGAGAAAGACGGTGCGCTGGACCGGAGATTCCAGAAAATAATGGTAGAACCGGCAGACATCCCGCAGACCATGAAAATCCTGAAGCTCCTGCAGATGAAATACGAGTTCTTCCATTTCGTGAATTACACCGACAGCGCCATCGAAGCGTGCGTAAAGCTGTCCGACCGCTACATCACGGACAGATGTCTTCCGGACAAGGCGATAGACGTGATGGACGAGGCAGGTTCCATGGTCAGGCTGAAACACCCTGAAAAGAAAGCCGGTGACCTGCCGAAAGTCACGGAAGAAGACGTAGCCACCGTGATTTCCACCATGACAGGCATACCTGTATATAAGGTGGCATCCTCGGAAAGGGCCAGACTCATAAAGATGGAAGACAGGCTGAAGGAAATGGTCATAGGACAGGATGAGGCGATAGAAAAAGTAGTCAGGGCCATAAGAAGGAACCGTGCAGGAATCAAGGATCCGCACAGGCCCATCGGTTCGTTCCTGTTCTTCGGGCCTACCGGCGTAGGAAAGACCCAGCTTGCAAAATCACTGGCCGGGTATCTTTTCGACTCAGAAGAAAGCATGGTAAGAATAGACATGAGCGAATACATGGAAAAGTTCACGGCTTCCAAGCTGATAGGAGCCCCTCCTGGCTATGTCGGATTCGAAGAAGGCGGACAGCTGAGCGAACGGGTGAGGAGAAAGCCGTACTGCGTCGTCCTTCTCGATGAAATAGAGAAGGCGCATCCCGATATCTTCAACCTCCTTCTTCAGGTTCTGGACGAAGGCCGGCTGACCGACAGCAACGGCAGGACAGTGGATTTCAGGAACACCATTATGATCATGACATCCAATGTGGGCAGCCGCGAAGTCGATGAATTCGGCTCCGGCCTGGGCTTCGCCACATCGGCAGGCTCGATAGAAGAAAAGCGGAAAAATATTCTGGAAAAATCCATAAAAAGGCTTTTCCCGCCTGAATTTCTGAACAGGATAGACGAGCAGATCTTCTTCAACTCCCTGACCAAGGATGATTTGGGCAAAATAGTGGAAATCGAGCTGCGCGATCTCCGGGAACGCGTTTCGGCAGCGGGATACAAGCTGACCATCACGTCGGCAGCGAAGAAAATAGTGCTGGATGCCGGTTTCGATCCGTCATACGGCGCCCGCCCGCTGAAAAGGGCGATACAGAAATACATCGAAGATCCTGTATCGGAGTTCATCATCACGGACGGGAAGACGCCGGCGGAGAATGGGGAATCAGTTTCCGACAGACGTCTGTACATCGTTCCGGACAAGAACGGCTCGGGCACGACGGCAGCTATGAAAGGCTGACACCGGTAAGTTCCAGATCGAATTCCTTCACCAGATCGAGGATGTCGCTGAAAGACTGAGCCGAAGAAATGAATGAACTGAGATTCTCAATAGTATAATCCGTATTTTTCATGACTGACAGATTTTAAGGTTTTCACTTGATTCTGTCGCAAAGATAGGGCTGTAATGTACCAAAGTATGGCACAATCAAAAATTAAACTTGCAATTTTCGATCTTGACGGGACTTTGCTGGATACGATAGAGGATCTGGGCAGGGCATGCAATTTCGCATTGGAATCATGCGGATTCCGGAAAAGGGAGCCGGGCGAGTACAATATGCTGGTAGGCCGCGGAATATATAATCTGTTCAGGGGAGCCCTGCCGGAGGAAGCCCGGACAGAGGAGCAGATCATGAAAATGAAGAGCTTCTTCATTCCATACTACAACGAGCACAAGTCCGACTTCACCAGACCGTACCGCGGGATACCGGAAATGCTGGAAAGGCTGGAAAAGGCCGGAATAGCATTGGCGGTAGCCTCGAACAAATATCAGGAGGGGACTGAAGCTCTGGTCAAACGGTTTTTCGGCGAACGGAATTTCGTGAAAATCCTCGGGCAGAGGGACGGGAAACCCATCAAACCGGATCCGGGAATAGTCCGGGAAGCAGAGGCCGCCTTCGGGGAAAGGCTCCTGCCGTCGGAAGTGCTGTATGCCGGAGACTCGGATGTAGACATGGAGACCGGGAAAAATGCAGGAGTGGTGACAGCCGGGGTGCTGTGGGGATTCCGGACCCGGGAAGAACTTGAAGCATGGCAGCCGGACGCATTGTGCGGCAGCCCTGAAGAACTTGGAAATATGATACTTCAAATCTGATTGAAATGATAAGGAAAATCTTATTGGCGGCAGCCATCCTGATTGCAGGAACTGCAGCAAAGGCTGAAAATGCAGGTGGAAAACCTGCGATACTTCCGGACGCGACCTATATGTTCGCACAGAGAGATACCTGCGAACTGTTCATGGATGTCTACGAGCCGGCGGAAGGAAGCGAGACAAGCATAGGCGGACGTGAAAAGCCTACGGTCATATTCGTATTCGGAGGCGGATTCATCACAGGCAGGCGCGACGACCCGTATCTGACTCCATGGTATAAAATGATGACTGACAACGGCTACAGAATCATCGCCATCGACTACAGGCTGGGTCTGAAAGGGGTCAGAAGTGTCGGAATCGCGCAGGTAAACGTATTGGACAAGGCCATCCACATGGCAGTGGAAGATCTGTTCAGCGCCACAGGATATATCATCGACAACTCGGATGCCCTCGGGGTGGATCCGGAGAACATCGTGACCTGCGGTTCGTCGGCAGGGGCGATTACGGTGCTTCAGGCAGACTATGAACTGTGCAACAGGACAAAATATGCAGCAGAAATGCCTTCAGGATTCAGATATGCCGGGGTCATGTCTTTCTCGGGAGGCATACTTTCCAGAAACGGAAAACTGAAGTACGCCACCGCGCCTGCACCTACGCTTCTGGTACACGGGACTGCAGACAAACTGGTGAACTACAAGCAGATCAAATTCTTCAACATAGGGTTCTTCGGTTCCGACAAGATAGCCGGAAGATTCGAAAAATTCGGATACTGCTACACAATATTAAGGTACAAGGACTGCGGGCACGAAATAGCGGCAATTCTGGATGATACCACAGAATACCAGTTCGAATTTCTGGAAAATACCGTCATGGGCGGGAAGAGGGAAATCACGGACATGACGATAGAGGACCCGTCCATAGTCAAGGTCGGGCATCAGTCCAGAAGGGAACTGTACGGCGGGAACTAACGGGAGAGCCTGTCCAGAGAAAGCTCGATCAATTTGCGCACCTGAGGCTTGTAATCCGGATTGCTCGACTTCAGGTGCCTGTTCGCAATGATGCAGCACACGGTGCCAGCATTATGCCCCAGATGCGCGGCAATGCCGGCAATGGCCGACCCTTCCATCTCGAAATTGGTCACCCTCCAGCCACCGAAGCGGAATGAAGCGAATGTATCCAGCATGTCAGGCATGGCCAAAGGCATACGGAGCACCCTTCCCTGAGGACCGTAAAAGCCGGATGCAGCTATGGTCATCCCCTTGACGGTACAGTCTTCGAAGCGGGCGGTCATGTCCCGTCCGGCCTTTACGAAATACGGGGCCGGAAGATGGCTGTCCCAATGCGTATGCGCCTTGAAGGCATCTTCTATGTCCTGCATGGCGATTTTATCCCTTCCGGCATACCAGTTCAGAAGGCCGTCGCAGCCGACTGAAATATGTGAAAAGACGAAAGAACCCAGAGGAATATCCGGCTGGATCGCACCGGAAGTGCCTATACGCAGGATATTGAGGGATTTTCTGACAGGCTTGATTTCTCTGGTGGAGAAATCTATGTTCGCCAGGGCATCCAGTTCGTTCATCACGATGTCGATATTGTCCGTACCTATACCTGTAGACAGGGCAGTGATCCTCGTCCCCCGGTATTTTCCGGTCACGGACACGAATTCCCTCGACTGATGGCGGAACTCCTTGTCCTGAAGATATTCCGATATGATGTCCACACGTCCGGGATCACCGACAAGAATCACATTGTCAGCAAGTTCCTCCGGCTTGAGATGAAGATGGAATACCGATCCGTCATCATTGATTATAAGTTCAGACTCTGCTATCATAATTTGGGTACTTATTGTGTCAAATATAGTTTTTTCCGGTGATTTTTCCTATTTTTGCACATTCTTAATCAGGAAAAAATCATTCATCAACCGGATTTTACCATGTGGCAGAGAATACAGACATTATACCTGGCCATTGCGACAGCGCTTATAGGATCATTGTTTTTCAGCAGATTCGCCACTACTTTCGGCGAAGGGGAAAGCGCGATACTTTATCGTGAATACCTGCCATACCTGCTGTTTTCAATCATGACATTCCTGTCAAACCTGATCAGCCTGCTCCTTTTCAAGGCCAGAATGATCCAGATGCGTCTCTGCACCATTTCAGCTATCGTGCTGCTGGCTTTCCAGATATGGCTCGGGGTAGATTATTTCAGGAACATGGGAGACATGGTCTTCTCGTTTACCGCCATCTTCCCTCTCATTGCCGCCATACTCGACGTACTGGCTGCCAGGAACATATTTTTGGATGAAGCCATGGTACAGTCCGCGGCACGTCTGCGCTCCTCCAGAAAAAGACGCTGACGGACTGAGCTGGCCTGCCTTTCCGGATCAGGCATCAGGCTTCCCTGCGCACCTTGTCCGGGCTTTTCCGGAACCTGTCCAGCACCGCCGCCGCATAAGTCCTTGAGACCGGGAGCGGAGGGATGGAATCGCAGTCCAGATCCAGATAATAGGCATCCTTCTCCTTTCTCAAAACCTTCACGCGGTCAAGATTCACGATATACTTCCGATGGCATCGCACCAGAGAAGTATCCCGGAAGCTCTGCTCCACCGTTTTGAGACGGCACCTCATCATATAAGTCTTCAGTTCCGCCCTCGCATCGAGGTACCAGACCTTTATATAATTGTCATCGGATTCTATATAATACAGGTTCGATGTCCTGACGGACAATCTGAGTGCGCCACCGTCATCGAAAAGGGTGATCTTCCCTTCCGGTTTCGCGGAAACCGGCTCATCCGACACGACCTCGGGACTGTTCATAAGACGGATGGTCTTGTTCTTCTCCATTATGGTGAAATACATTCCCGAGAGGATGTAAGGGATAATCAGCGATATCGACCCATATGGCAAGGCTCTGGAAAAGATCCCGATCCAGGAGCCGTCCCCCGGCCGCACCACGTCTATGGTGACAAATGCATAGAATACGCAGATGAGCAGGACCTCCAGAATGCACCACAGGACATAGCCGAGATAGGTAAACACGACAAACTTGCCGGTCTGGTACATGACTGTGCGGCTGAGCACAAGGATCAGAATGGAAATGAACGCAAAGCCGGCCGTAAAGAGGAATGTCTGCGAGTTTCCGAGACCGAACCATGCCGTATCCGAAAAAGGGATATAGATATTAAGGAAAATCAGGGCGAAGAGCACGGAGAATGTCACCGTACCGACAAGCCGGTTCTTCTCAAGCAGATATGCAGGCAGCTTCTTAAGCATAGGCAGCTCAAATTACCCTGCAAATATAAGAATTTTACCACAAATAGTCAAATTTCACCACATTCAGGCAGTGTAAGCCACAATTGCGGGACGATTGCCACAATTATTTTCCACTTCGGAAAATACCGTTTATTTTTGTGCGGTTTAAAGAATAGGTTTAAAGGTTAAATTATGAAAATAATCGGTACAGGAAGCGTAATTCCCAAGAAAATCGTCACCAATGACATGCTTTCAGAATTTCTCGACACCAGCGATGCATGGATATATCCGAGAACCGGAATAAAGCACCGTCATGTGATATCCGACGAAAAACTGGAAGACATGGCCATAGAAGCGGCCATGAAAGCTCTTGAGAATGCAGGGATGAAGGCCGAGGAACTGGATTTCATCATCTGCTCCAATGTCGTGAACGAATATGTCACGCCTTCATTGAGCTGCATCATACAGGGAGGCATAGGGGCCACATGCCCGTGCATAGACATCAACTGCGCGTGCGCAGGATTCATCTATGCTCTGGATCTGGCGGAATCATACAGCAAGGCAGGCAAGGTCAGGAATGTCCTCATCGTATGCGCTGAAGAACCTACCAGAATGACAAGCTGGAAAGACAGGAACGTGTGCGTGCTCTTCGGAGACGGCGCAGGTGCGGCAGTGCTGACGGAAGGCGACAACATCAAGGGTACGAAACTCTCTGCCGCCAGCGCGACTGACAAACTGTACCAGATCAGGACGCTGGAGCCGACACCTTATATTACAAAGGAAGAAACTAACATCCCGCTCCAGATGAAAGGTCAGGACGTATTCAAGTTCGCTGTCAAGGCTTCAAGCGGAGACATCAAATATCTGCTCAACGAACTGGGAATGACTCCTGACGATGTGGACAAATACCTTCTCCATCAGGCAAACATCAGAATCATCAATTCCATAAAGGACCAGCTGGGCCAGCCGGAAGAGAAATTCCCACACAATGTGGAAAGCCACGGGAACTCTTCTTCCGCAAGCTGCCCTATCCTTCTGGACGAATGCAACAGGAACGGACTTATAAAGAAAGGCGACATCCTGGCCTTGAGCGCATTCGGCGCCGGCTTCATTTCAGGAGCCGCCGTGATGGAATGGTAGCGGACAGATTCGGAAAGTACTAAACACCATACCAAATGATAAAAAGTAACATTTGCGAAATCCTCGGCATCAGATACCCTATATTTCAGGGTGGGATGGCCTGGATAGCAGACGCTTCTCTAGCGGCAGCGGTCTCCAACGCAGGAGGTCTCGGACTTATTTCTTCGATCAATGCCGGGACAGAGGCTGTAAGGGCGGAAATCAGAAAATGCAGGCAGATGACGGACAAGCCGTTCGGCGTCAACATCATGCTTCAGGCCCCGAATGCAGCCGAAATCGCTGAAATGGTTGTAGAGGAAGGCGTTAAGATTCTTACCACCGGTGCAGGCTCACCTGCACAATACATGGACATGTGGAAGGCTGCGGGCATCAAGGTGATGCCTGTCGTGGCTTCAGTGGCTCTCGCCCTCAAGATGCAGGCCATAGGCGCCACGGCTGTCATAGCCGAAGGCGCCGAATCAGGCGGCCATGTGGGTGAAATCCACACCATGGCCCTGATTCCGCAGGTAGTCGACGCAGTCGACATACCTGTAGTGGCCGCCGGCGGCATCTGCGACGGCAGAGGAGCTGCAGCGGCATTCATCTTCGGAGCGCAGGCCGTACAGGTCGGCACCAGATTCATTGCAGCCGAAGAATGTACTGTGAGCCAGTTCTACAAAGATCAGATACTAAAGGCCACAGACATATCCACAATCGTGACGGGCAAGACCCTCGGTCATCCTGTCAGATCTCTCAAAACTACGTTCTCCAAGACTTTCGCGAAGATGGAGGCAGACCCTGAGGTGAAGCCGGAGGAAATTCTGGCTTTCGGGACAGGCGCCCTGCGCAAGGCCGTGAAAGACGGGGATGCAAACGGTAGCTTCATGGCCGGAGAATGCGCAGGCATGGTAAAGAAAATCGAGCCGGCAAAGGCCATAATCGAGGACATCGTGGGAGGTGCTGAAAAGATTCTCGCCCATGCCTCCGATCTCCTCGCATGATTCCACATTTCACAAAACTATCATCAACTGACAAAAAACTGAACTGAACATGGATAAAAAAGTAGTAGTGACAGGTATGGGAGTTGTCACCCC
The DNA here is from genome assembly GCA_944323845.1 of uncultured Bacteroidales bacterium. Taxonomy (GTDB): domain Bacteria; phylum Bacteroidota; class Bacteroidia; order Bacteroidales; family UBA932; genus Cryptobacteroides. The sequence continues at coordinate 139,294 of CALUUA010000001.1, read as the reverse complement.
TGTCGGAAACAATGTAGCGGACTTCTGGAAAAACCTTCTGGACGGTGTCTGCGGTATCGACTTCATAAAGGCTTTCCCTACAGACGATCTTCCTGTGAAAATCGCCGGTGAGGTAAAGGATTTCAACCCTGCAGAGCACGGAATAGAACCGGCATTCGCCAGAAAACAGGACAAATTCACGGTTTATGCAGTGGCTGCCGCCAATGAAGCCATGAAGCAGGCCGGACTTGACTCAAAGGAAGGAGGAAATATCGACCCGTTCAGGCTTGGCGTCTATGTAGGCTCCGGTATCGGAGGGTTCACCACCCAGTACAGGGAAACCGAAAAGATGATCAAGGACGGAGCCAAGTGGATCTCCCCTCTGTTCATCCCTACCATGATTTCCAACATCGCAGCCGGAAACGTAGCCATCAGGAACAATGCATGCGGCCCGAGCCTCGACATCGTGACGGCCTGCGCCACATCCACACATGCCATAGGCGAAGCATACCGCGCCATCAAGCACGGCTATGCAGACGCCATCATAGCCGGAGGTTCTGAAGCAGCTACCATTCCTCTCGGAATAGCCGGCTTCGCCAATGCCAAGGCCCTTTCAAAGGCTGAAGACCCTAAATACGCCTCTCTTCCGTTCAACCTGAACCGCGGAGGTTTCGTCATGGCAGAAGGTGCCGGAATGTTAGTTCTGGAGGAATACGAACACGCCAAGGCAAGAGGCGCACAGATTTTCGCTGAAGTAGTCGGTTATGGAAATACCAACGACGCCCACCATGTCACGGCTCCGAGACCGGACGGCGTGACACAGGCCAAGGCCATAGAAGAAGCCCTGAAAGAAGCCGGATTCGACGGAGAGAAAGACACTCTCTATATCAATGCCCACGGTACAGGCACACATCTGAACGATGCTTCTGAAACTGCTGCTTTCAAACTCGCCATGGGCGAGGAAAATGCCCGCAAGGCTCATATCAGCTCCACCAAGTCCATGACAGGACACATGCTCGGAGCTGCAGGAGCCGTGGAAGCCATCGCCAGCATCCTGGCGCTGAAGAACGGCATCGTTCCGCCTACCATCAACCTCGACACTCCTGACCCGGAGTGCGACTTGAACTACACGCCTAACAAGCCGGAGAAAGTCGATCTGACTATCGCCATTTCCGATTCCCTCGGATTCGGAGGACACAACGGCTGCGTGGCATTCCGCAAGGCTGAATAAAACCGAATCTGAAATCTAAACCTTATAAAATGAACAGAGAAGAACTTAAAGAATATCTGCCTCACCGGGAGCCGATGCTTCTCGTAGATGAGGTCGTAATAGATGAAGAAGGCATCGCTCACGCCAAATACACGATCCGTGATGATGAATTCTTCTGCAGGGGACATTTCCCGGGAAATCCGATAGTTCCGGGCGTGATCCAGTGCGAAATCATGGCGCAGAGTTGCGTCCTGCTGGTAAAGGACGAGGTCAAAGGCAAGACCACCCTTTATACAGGAATCAACAATGTCAAGTTCAAGAATCTTGTCAGACCTGGTGACTTGTGCGAAATCACCGCCAAGCTCACCGGAAGAAGGGGAAACATTTTCTTCACGGAAGCTGTCCTGAAAGTGAACGGGAAGTTATGCTGCCGCGGGGATCTGTCTTTCGCTTTAGTATAACTGAAAAGAACGGTTCGGGATTCCGGACCGTTCTTTTTATAAAAGACTGCATAGGATAAAGTACAATTCCTCCGCCGCTATCATCCTGACCCTGCTGTCCGACATCCGCGCGCTGTCAGTATTGCCGGATACCATCAGTACGCAGCCAAGGCCGGCGTCAAGGGCGGAACGCACCCCTGCAGACGAGTCTTCCACAGCCACTGCCTCCTGTGCGGAAAGTCCGGAAAGTTCCAATGCCTTCAGATAGGGTTCCGCCGAAGGTTTGCCGCGAGCCACATCGTCGGCAGTGACGATTGTCTGGAAATGCTTTTCAAGACCCAGATGCTCCAGCATCATGGAAACCTGATACCGGGATGAATTGCTTACCAAGGCAGTCATCACTCCCCTACGGCCCAGCATATCCAGAACATCCGGTATTCCAGGCACTGGCTTCACCGAAACCAGTCCGGACAGATAGATAGTGTCGATCCGACGCATAATGTCTGCTAGCAGGGATCCGGAAAAGCATCCCATGGACTCCAGAACTATGCGGAGAGCTTCCGCAGTGGTGTAGTCATAGCCTCCGGATTTTTCAAGGACAGACATATCCAGAGCAAATTCCTGCCGGATTATACGTATTATGGCGTCCCAGAGGCTGCTGCTGTCCGCCACGACGCCGTCCATATCCAGAAAGACGCCCTTGAAAGCCGTACCTGCCAGCCTGACCATGCCTTCCGCTATTCCCAGAATCCGAAAAAATGATGGACAGGGCCATGCCCGTGTCCGATCCGGTAATGCGAACCCGCCTCTATAGCCTTGGCGATATAATCCTTCGCATTGCGCACGGCATCATCCAGGCTGAACCCTCTGGCGAGAAAGGCGGCGACTGCCGAAGAAAGGGTGCAGCCGGTTCCGTGGGTATTCGGAGTATCCAGACGGCGGGATTTCAGTTCAATGAGATTGCCGGTCTCGGCATTATAGAATATGTCCGTAAGATCTTCGTCGGAAAGATGGCCTGCTTTCAGCAATACGGATACCTTGCCGTCTTGCGACAGGCGCCGGGCGCATTCAGGCAGTTCCGACTGGAAGGATATCTTCTCTCCCAGCAGTATTTCGGCTTCAGGGATATTTGGAGTAATCACCCTCGCGAACGGCACCAATACCGTTTTCAGGGACTCGACCGCATCCGGCTGCAGAAGCGGGTCCCCCGAAGTCGCCACCATCACCGGATCCAGGACGATATTCCGCACATCATATTTTTCAAGGGTCTCCTTCACGGCCGCTACAAGAGCGGAACTGTGAAGCATACCGATCTTGACTGCATCCGCGCCTATGTCATCCATCACGGAACGGATCTGCCCGGTAACAAAGTCCACGGGAACAGGATGGACACCTGTCACTCCGACTGTATTTTCATCCACCACAGCCACTACTGCCGTGGCTCCGTAACATCCGCATGCAGAGAAGGTCTTCAGGTCGGCCTGAAGGCCGGCTCCTCCGCTCGGGTCGCTGCCCGCTATGGACAAAGCTACCCTGTATCGTTTCATATTATCCATGTTTGCTTTTCGTATGCACTGTTCCAGAACATCCGTTCGAGCCTGACGCCCGTGACGAAAGCATCCGTCATCCGCCTGCGCATGACCGGCAGAGCCTTTGAAGCGGCATCGTCACAGAGATTCACAAGTTTCCCCGTCTGCTCATCGAAGGATGCATCCCCGTATGTGAGTATCCATTTCCTGTACGGATTCGATTCGAGCGAGTGCTCCGCCATGCCCAGGATGGCCTGTCCCACCTTTCCGTAGACAAGAAAACACGGAAGTACGGAGGCCAGAGCCACTTCCATAGGTTCGGCCACGGCCTGACGCCACAGATGCGACGAACACAGCAGGCACACAGGCGAAGCTGAAGGGGCGGGACGGCCGCATTGTCCGCTTGCGGACAGCCAGAAGTTATGGAGAGCCTTTTCCGAATCGAGGTTTTCCATCGCCAGAGACATGAAGAGGCGCGAAGTATCAGGGTCATCGAAACGGGATGACAGGAGAGCCATCACGCGGGAATATTCCTGAAGATACAGCGAATCCTGCTCCAGATAGTAGATGAACTTGTCTTCGGGAAGTTCTCCTGAAGAGAGTTCCGAAATGAACGGAAGCGAGAGTATTCTCTTGTATTCAGGCACGGCGGCCTGCCACGCTTCTTCACTCCATAGCTGCTTTTCCGCTGAAAGATGTTCCTGCATTTCCTGAACGATGATTGGCCGATGACTCAACGCTTATATCCGCAGATAGCCACATAATCCCCCGAGTCATAGCCCGGAAGAGGTTTCTGTATATAGTCTCCGGAGTTCAGCGGATGGGTGGTCAGTGTCTGGGCATACTCGAACCCCGAGAAGCCGGCCTTTCGCATGGCCTCCGCCTTCTCCGCCGTAGTCCTCCAGCAGGCCTTGGTCACCAGTTCGATAGGATAGGGATCCTTTGGCTGCACCCCTTCCAACAGCGGATGATCCCAGGTTCCGAGAGCCTTGGCCAGATTATACAGAAGACCGTAAGAGCTTTCTTTCGGGATGTCTATCAATATGACCTTGCCGCCCGGTTTCAAGGCTGCATGACTGTGGGCAAGGGCCTGATCCAAATCCGTGATGTAGCCCGGGCAGCCGTTGTACAGAATCGTGTCGTAGGATTCCGGAGCCGCTTCATACTCCTCTGCAGCGGCTACTGTCACTTTCATTCCGCGCGCCCTCGCTATCTGTGCCATGTCTGAAGATGGCTCCACTCCGTCTTCTATCACGATACCATAGTCTGAACGGAGGATTTTCTCGAAAAGTCCGCTTCCGCAGCCGATCGAGAGGATTTTTTCTTCCGGGCGGAGAAAATATGCCACCAATGCGGCTTCAGAGTACAGGACATTGCTGTTCTCCAGAAACCATGAGTCGTACTTCTCGGCGTATTTGTCGAAATTATTGTTTTTCATCATTCCCGAATACTTTGATTTCCGGAAAGTGGTACTTCTATTCTGCGGCTTTGAGACGCTCCGCATTCTCCGCGATCTGCAGCTGGTCTATCACTTCCTGAATCTCACCGTCCATGAAGACAGGCAGATTGTACATAGTATAGTTTATCCTGTGATCCGTCACGCGGGACTGCGGGTAATTGTATGTACGGATCTTGGCTGAACGGTCCCCCGTGGACACCATCGTCTTGCGCTTGGCCGAAATCTCATTGAGATACTTCTCGTACTCCATGTTGTAGAGTCTGGTACGCAATTCGGCCAGAGCCTTGTCGAAGTTCTTCAGCTGCGACTTTTCGTCCTGGCACTGTACCACGATTCCGGACGGGATATGGGTCAGTCTGATGGCCGAGTATGTCGTGTTCACGGACTGGCCTCCCGGACCCGACGAGCAGAAAGTATCTTTTCTGATATCGTTCATATTCAATTCGATATCAAATTCGTCAGCCTCCGGCAATACGGCCACTGATGCGGCCGAGGTATGGACGCGCCCCTGCGTCTCGGTCTGAGGCACACGCTGCACGCGATGCACGCCTGATTCATATTTGAGGGTTCCGTAGACATGGTCGCCGGAAATTTTGCAGACGATTTCCTTGAAGCCGCCGGCCGCCCCTTCGGACTGATTCGTCACTTCCAGCTTCCAGCCCTTCTTCTCCACATATTTCGAATACATCCTGAAAAGGTCGCCTGCAAATATGGCCGCCTCATCTCCGCCTGTACCGCCACGGATTTCCAGAATGGCGTTCTTGCTGTCCTGCGGGTCGGCCGGAATCAGCAGCAGCTTTATCTTTTCTTCCATATCAGGAATTCTCTGCTCTATGTCGGCGACTTCTTCCTTCGCCATATCGCGGAGTTCCTCATCCTTTTCCTCTGCCAGAATCGCTTTCGCCGATTCATATTCCTCCAGCATCTTGCTGTACTCCATCCCTGTCCTGATAATCGGATCCAGCTCCTTGTACTCCTTGTTCAGCTGCACGTATTTCTTCATGTCCGAAATCACTTCGGGGTCTGAAAGCTGTCTCTGCAACTCTTCATACTTGTCTTTAAGGTCCATGACCTTCTCAAGCAACGAATTTTCTGCCATATATCGGTTATTCTATAGATTTCACATAACAACGGCGGCGCATATAGAGCTTATGCTCATATTTTTCCCAGACGAAAGAAGCCGAATTTGTCTCTATCTGGGGGTTCGTTATGGCCCATTTCACCCCTGCCTTGCGGTACTTTTGGGCCATATTGTTGTGGAAGACGGCAGACACGCCGGTATTCTGCCATTTCGGGGCGGCTCCGTTCAGCATGAGGTCGACCGTGTCGAATTTCTTCAGAGCCTTCAGGAAATGTATCCATCCGAACGGGAACATAGACCCCTTGGCTTTCTGCAATGCGCCCGAAATGGACGGGAATGAAACGCCGAAAGCAGCGATTTCACCGTTCTCGTCCATAAGGAAACAGCAAAGTCTCTTGTCAAGCAGTCCGATAGTCTGGTCCGCCTCATCTTCGATTTCCTCGTCAGTAAACGGAATGAAGTTGTAGACAGTGTCGGAAAAGCTATCATTGTATATCCGGAAAAATTCACGGACCAGAGCCCTGTCATGCTTGAGCTTGTCGATATCGGCCTCCACTAACCTGTATCTGGCCTGAAGCCTGTCTGCGACAGCAATCATCTTGTCAGGCAGCGGCTGGTCCGCCCTGAGCCTGTACTGGATCCAGTCGCACTCCTTTTCATATCCGAGCGATGTCACCAGGTCATTGTAATACGGGAAATTGTAGAGACAGTTGAACGGAGGGATGTTTTCGTAGCCTTCCACCAGCATTCCCTGTTTCCCGAGAGTATTGTAGTAGAGCGGGCCGTGGATTTCTGTCATGCCGTTCTCCTTTGCCCATTGCTCGGCCGTGCCGAGCAACAGTCCGGCTACTTCCCTGTCGTTTATCGTGTCAAACCATCCGAAACGGGCTCTTTTCTTTGCGTAGCGCTCGTTGTACCTCGGGTTGATCATGCCGCAGATACGGCCGACGACCCTCTTTCCGTCCAATACCATCCACATCTTGTGCGAACAGTATTTCAACGGCGGAGCGGCCGTCAACGACTTTTTCTGATCCGCAAACAATGCAGGGACATATTGCGGACAGTCCCGATACAGGTCATTCGGGAACTTTATGAATTTCTTAAGGTCACCGGCAGAGGTCACCTCGACCACTTTGTAATCTGCCATAATCTTTCGTTTTTCCAAATTGCAAATATACGCAGAAACTGAGTGCAAAGGAAATTTATTTACTTTGCCGAAGTGCTACAGTATATGTGACGCACCAGCGTCAAATATACGCAGAAGCCGAGAGCAATGCAAGTGAACTTGTTCAAACTGCATTGCTGTTCAGCAGCAATCCTATTGCGGCCTGGGCGCAGGCGCAACCGAAAACCGCCGGAATATAGGAAATGGTCCCGGCATTCGACTTCTTGTTCTTCTCGTCGCAGACGATGAAGGCATCCTTGTCAGGAAGTTCCTCGGAAAAAACGGCGGTCACCCCCTTTTTTATGCCCATCCTGCGCAGCCTCTTTCTGACGATGAAAGCCAGAGGACAGTTGAAAGTCTTCGAAATATCCGCTATCCGGATTTTCGTGACATCGCGTTTCGCACCGGCGCCCATCGAGGAAACTATCGGGACCGACCTGTCCAGACAATACTTGATAAGGGCCAGCTTCGGGGCTATGGTATCTATCGCATCTATGACCACATCCGGAGTCCTGCCGTCGAAAACCTCCCCGACATCGTCAGCCTCAAGATATTGTCCGACCACATCCAGTACGATTTCCGGATTTATATCCCGGAGCCTCTCGGCCAGGACATCGCATTTCATCCTGCCGACAGTGGATTCCAGCGCCAGAAGCTGCCGGTTCCTGTTGGTCACGGATACGGTATCGCTGTCGAGGATAATCATCTTCCCCACACCGGCACGGGCCATCATTTCAGCAGCGAAACCTCCTACTCCCCCCGCGCCGACAACAGCTACAGTGGCTCCGGCCAGTCTGTCCACCCCGTCTTTCCCTATAAGCAGGGCTGTGCGCTCCCTCCAGTCAGGTGTGGCTTCCATCCCTACAGTCCTTTGGCTTTGGCCTCGTCCCATATGGCATCCATCTCGGACAGAGTCATATCCTTCAGATTGCGTCCCTGCCTGATGGTATGCTCTTCCAGATACGTGAATCTCCGGCGGAACTTATGGCATGTACGTTCCAGCGCAGTGTCAGGATTCAATCCGTAGAGTCTGGCCGCATTGACTATCGCGAAGAGATAATCGCCCAGTTCGGCTTCAGCACGGTCTTTGGCAGAGGCTTTTTCCATGTCGGATGCAGCGGTTTCCATAGAACTGAGTTCGGCCCTGAATTCGCCGAGTTCTTCGGAGACCTTGTCCCACACCTGATCCTTCTTTTCCCAGTCGAAGCCTACTCCGCGGGCCTTGTCCTGCATCCTGTACGCCTTCAGCAATGGAGGAAGTGTCTCCGGCACTCCTGAAAGGACTCTCTTGTTCCCGTCCTTTTCCTTCAGTTTGAGCTGTTCCCAGTTTCTGACCACCTCTGCCGCATCTTCCACCTGTGTCGTGGAAAAGACGTGGGGATGACGGTAAATGAGTTTATCGCAGAGATGATTGATGACATCCACTATGTCATACGTCCCGTTTTCCTCGCCGATTTTCGAATAGAAAAGGACATGGAGAAGGACATCGCCGAGCTCCTTGGATATGTTCGCTTCATCTTTTTTCAGAATCGCGTCGCTCAATTCATATGTCTCCTCTATGGTCTGCGGCCTGAGGGATTCGGTAGTCTGCGCCCTGTCCCAGGGACATTTTTCCCTGAGTTCGTCCAGAATGTCCAGAATCCTGCCGAACGCTTCGAGTTTTTCTTGTCTGGTCTTCATTTCCATATTCAGATATGATATTTGCCTATAATAAACGATGGCAAAATTATAAAAGAAATTCTTAAATTTGCAGTTTTCGTCACTACTTGGATATGAAAAAAGAGATTCATTTCGTCTCCGCCGATGAGGCTGTCAAAGTCATAAAATCCGGAGACCATGTACACCTGAGCAGCGTGGCAAGTGCGCCAAGGCTGTTGATAGAGGCCATGTGCCGCAGAGGCGAGGCCGGAGAACTGAAAGATGTGAAGATACATCATCTCCACACCGAAGGTCCTGCGCCTTATACAAACCCGCGTTTCGAAGGCATTTTCTTTCATCAGGGCTTCTTCATAGGGTCCAATGTGCGCAAAAGCGTTCAGGAAGGATATGCCGACTACATACCTGTTTTCCTCGGAGAAACCCAGAAGCTGTACCGCTGCGGAGCTCTGCCGTGCGATGTTGCGATGATACAGGTGTGTCCTCCGGACAAACACGGATACGTCTCCCTCGGGACTTCCGTGGATGCCACACTCGCAGCCATAGAATGTGCGAAGACTGTGATTGCCGTAGTGAACAGGAACGTGCCGCGCGCATGGGGACAGGCCATGATACCCATGAACCTGATAGATATTTTCGTGGAGGATGACACCCCTCTGGTACCGAGCCATTTCAGCCAGCCGGATGAAGTGGAGACTGCCATCGGAAAACATTGTGCGGAACTGATAGATGACGGCTCATGCCTTCAGATGGGAATAGGAGCCATACCGAATGCCGTACTCGCGCAGCTGGAGGGGCACAAGCATCTGGGGATACATACGGAGATGTTTGCCGACGGAGTGCTGTCTCTCGTGGACAAGGGCGTGATAGACGGGACGGAAAAGGTCACCGACCGCGGAAAGATAGTAGCCACCTTCCTCCTCGGTTCGAAGGAATGCTACGACTTCATAGACGACAACCCTATGGTAGCCATGATGGACGTAGGCTACACGAACGACCCGTATGTGATAGCGCAGAATCCGAATATGGTGGCCATCAATTCGGCTGTACAGATAGACCTGACAGGCCAGATATGTGCGGACTCCATAGGCACGAAATTCTATTCCGGGGTCGGCGGCCAGATAGACTTCGTTTACGGAGCTTCGCTTTCACGCGGAGGAAAGGCCATCATCGCCATGCCGTCCAGGACGAAAAAGGGCGTCTCGAAGATAGCGCCGACCATCATGGAAGGTGCGGGAGTAGTGACTACGAGAGCCCATGCCCACTGGGTGGTGACAGAATACGGAGCTGTCGACCTATACGGGAAATCCATGCAGGAGAGGGCAAGGCTGCTCATCGGCATAGCCCATCCTGATGACAGGGATATGCTGGACAGGGCGGCATTCGAGAGGTTCGGGCCGCATTATATAACGATTAAGGGCTGAAATCAGCCCTTAATCGTTAACAAGAGGAAGGGAGGTGGGTCAAAAGTCACGAAGTGACCGCGACTGGAAGGAGCGAAATCCCCCTAATAGGGGGTGCAGGGGGTTTAGAAGGGTATAGTCTTTCGAAGAAAGACGTTTGAGGGTGGCCAAAAATCCCTTTTTGGTCACCCTCATTTATAATACTGACCTCGAATTATTATTCGGCAGGTTCAGCCGGGTGTAGGAGTCCCTCTGCAGGAACGACACTGTACCGCTGTACGTGACATGCGGTCTGCCGCTTTTTCCTTTTTTGGTAGTGACGACTATAACGCCGTTCGCCGCCTGTACGCCGTAAATCGCCGTAGCTGACGCGTCCTTCAGGATAGTTATGGATTCTATGTCGTTCGGGGCGCAATTATAATAATTTTTAGCGTAATTCCGCAAATTTATCCTTGTGTTTTTACGATATCGGCCACCGTCGCCCTCACATATCGGATGAGGGCATCAGGGTTTATCCTGAATTGCAGGCCGCGCACGCCTGCACTGACATAAATGAAGGCAAAATCCAGAGCCGAAGAATGGAAGAATGTCGGAAAAGGCTTTTTCATGCCCACCGGAGAACAGCCTCCGCGGATATAACCCGTCACCCCGAGAAGGTCTTTCATGGGTATAAGGTCGCATTTCTTGTTTCCCGACACTTTCGCGGCGGCCTTCAGATCCACCTCAGCATTCCCCGGCACCACGCACACGAAATAGCCTGTCCTGTCGCCGGAAAGGACCAGAGTCTTGAAAACCTGCTCTATCGGCTCTCCGAGCTGGCCGGCAATATGCGAGGCTGCGAGATCATTCTCGTCCACCTCATAGGGAACCAGTTCATACTTTATGCCCGCCTTGTCAAGCAGACGGGCTGCATTCGTCTTTTCGCTCTTTCTTGTCCCGGACATCTTATGCTGGAAGAAATTATCTGGTCATGTAATTCTCGAAACGTTTCGCAGTGTTCAGCTCCGCTTCCTTAGTGGAAGCCGCCACCACTTTGGTGGAGACGCTTTTTATCGGTTTGGAAACTATTCTCACCATATCCGGAGTCACTTCCATCGGACCGAAATCGGAAGACTTGTAGAACATCCCGGCTCCAATCGGAATCGGAGATGCGGAAACATCGGCCGGATGCACTCCCCATGCGAAGATGAAGCCGTCCCCGCACTTGACAATCTCCCCCGGATGATAATTCACTCCTGTCAGGAACATGACCGGCAATCCGGTGAGCGAAGTGGCGGTAATCACAGCATCCCGGGTCTTCCTGTTCATATCTATCCTGATGGAAATATCCACTGTATCTTCCTGATACGGAACGCCGTATGCTATCATTTCCGCATAAGAGCCGGTCTTGGTCTTCCCCACTCTGGCTGTCCTGCCGCGCGTGGCCTTCAACTTGACTTCCTGCGAGCCGTCCCACAAGGCGATACCGCCAAGACCGACAGTGCTGCCGACCCTAAATTCATCGCATCCAGCCCCCTCATTTTCCTGCTGTTCCGCTGTAGGATACCATTTGTAGTGTTCCAGTTCCAGACCCCGTCCGGTCTTCGAATACACGTCTATGGCCCCGCTGTCGTTGAAATAAATCCTGAGGGCGAAATGCGTATTCTCCACCGCAGGCCCGTGATGGCCCACATTCTTATATTGGTCTGATACTTCCGACACGATTTCCGGCACCTGCACGCCGTCTTTCTTCCAGAAAAGGCTCGAAGCCGTCTGGGCCGAGGCGCAATCGTATCCCGCTACGGCCATAAGGAAAAACACAAGAATCTTTTTCATCTGTTCCAATATTTCTGAATTTTCCACATCTGTCACATCTCCTGCATCCTGTCAGGGTCGTTTCCGGGCACAGGAGACTGTCCCTCCTGCTGCGGGGCCTCGAAAAACGTAAAATGCACGTTTCCATACTTCCTCTCCTTGACGAAGAAAGGGTGGTCATGGAAAGATACGGTACCGGGATGTTCAAGTATGAAATACCCTCCCGGTTTCATTGCCCGCGATGCAAGCACCCGGTCAGGTATGGTCTCAAGACCGTCTAAGGCATACGGAGGATCGGCAAACACTATATCGAAACTGCGGCTGCATATTTTCAGGAAATCGAAAACATTGTGTCTGACCACGGAAACGGCCTTCATGTCCAGCTTCCTCACCTGTGACTTGATGAACGCCGCATTCGACGGGTTCATCTCCACACAGATGACATCTGCAGCCCCGCGCGAAGCGAATTCACATGAAATGGAGCCGGTCCCGCCGAAAAGATCCAGCACGGACAGCCCCTCGAACTCGTATTCATTGTCCAGAATATTGAACAGCCCTTCTTTCGCGAAATCCGTAGTAGGCCTCGCCGCATACCCCTGAGGGGGATTTATCGTCTTTCCCCTGTATTTGCCTCCTATTATCCTCATATGCTGTCCACCGACTTGAAATAGCGATACAGCGACATTTCATCTTCTTCTTTCAGAGGTGTCCTGAAATACACTACAGTCATCTCCGGATTCAGCTGCAGCCTTTTCATCGCCCTGAATATGAAGTATTCGGCGGTGACGAAATCGGCGGCCTTGTATGAATTGCACAGGAGCAGGCTTCTGCCCTGTGCAATGACGAGATACAGATATCCGTCAGCATAGGAGGCCACCACCTTGTTATATTCGGGAATCCTGTCGGGACAGGAAAGCATGTACCAGATTTCCGGAAGGATACGGACTTCCGCACCTTCAGCCACGGACAAGGCTCCGGAGACGGCTTTCGACAAAGTCTCCCCTATCGAATCCGAATATATCAGTACAGCCTTGAACTGCGGTACAGCCTCGTATGACACGGCATCGGAATCCTTGAGTGCAGCCACCTCCGAAAGCAAGTCACCGGCTCTGTCGGCCTGAAAGAAGTGTTCAGGCACCAGAACGAACTTCGGGGTGAAGAGGGACACCGACACTTCGTCATAGCCCCGACGGAACTGCGGATCAGTAAAAAAACGGTCAGCGCTCATCCAGCCGGATGATACGCTGACACCGTTCAAGCTGACCCTCGTGACATATCCGGACAGGGACACCTGGACGGATATGGCGGCGGCAGTATTACTCCCAGTTTCCTGCATTGTTGTTAGGTGCAGTGACGCTTCCCACCTTCAGTCCGGAGAAGTCGGCTGTGCCGTATTTCTTCTCGTTCCTTTCCTTCTCCTGAGCATCGAGGTTGATCCTCAACTGGTTGTCCATACCTTTAAGCAGAGACTTGTAAGTCAGGCTGGCCTCGAAGAGAGGCACCTTGACGCCGGAAACGGTCTTGACCACAGCCTGCATCTTGATGGAGTCTCCCTGAGAGAACGGAACGATGGCGAGCGAATCCAGATTGAAATCCTTCCTGTTCTTGAACAGGGTATCCTTTACCAGAATCTCGTTCTCGATTCTGAAGACAAGCCTTTCGCCCTTCTTATAGAGCTCGAGCATCTGCTCAGGCTTGATCCTCGGATTGCGTCTCTTCAGTTTCTCCGTATTGGCCACTGCTATGGAGTCATCGGCGGAACCGAGCTGCATGACCACGGTCATGGACGAATCGGTATAGAAAGACTTCAGGGTGTCGAAAGAAGCCGTGAATTTGCCGTTTTCAGTCTTGTAGGCATTCTGCAGGGTACGTATATCCTTCAGACGCTGGATAGCGACCTGCTCTCTGGCGGCTTTTTCGTTGTTGAAACGCACAGGCTCCATGACGCTTTCGACTATCAGGTAGACCAATCCGATGATGGCCAACGGGAAAATAAGGTAGACAAGCACCTTCTTAAAAACTTTCATGACTATTTTAGCGATTAATTATTATCCCAAACCCAAATTCCGGACAAAGTTAAAAATTTGATTTATCAAATGCAATATAATTTGTAAATTTGCGCCCAGAATCATAATCGGGCCTGCATCGGACGGCATGCAGCCCCAATATATTGAAAATATGACAGATAAAATAGATCAGGGGCGGATTTCAGCCATGTGTGCCATGACAGACGAGGCGGGAAAAATCGCCATCGTGACCCACATGCATCCTGACGGGGATGCGATAGGCAGCTCTGTCGGCCTGCTACTATATCTGCAGTCAGCAGGCAAGGAGACCCGTCTGGTCTTGAACGACAACTGTCCGGAATCTCTGGCATTTCTGACCTCCGGGCTCGAGGACAGGATCATTTCATACGAAGTCAGTCATGAAAAGGCTTTGGAGGCTATAAGGGAAAGCGACCTGATATTCTGTCTGGACATGAATTCTTTCGGCCGCGCAGAGAATCTGGAAGATGCCCTGCGCAGAGCCTCCTGCCCGAAAATCCTCATAGACCATCATCTGTCGCCGGATATCGGCTGCTTCGATCTCGTATTTTCGGAAACCGCAATATCATCCACATCGGAATTCGTCTACCACATTCTTACAGGGACACCGTCTGTCGGAGGCGATCCCGGGAAACTCCCTGTCAAGGGGGCGGAAGCCCTGCTGGCCGGAATGACTACTGATACGAACAACTTCGCCAATTCGGTTTTTCCGTCCACTTTCAGAATGGCATCGGAGCTGCTGGCCGCAGGCATTGACAGGGACGCCGTTCTGGGGTCCCTGTACCTGAATTTCAGGGAAAACAGGTTCAGACTCATGGGAAAACTGCTGTCCGACAATATGGTCATCACACCGGAGGGAACGGCCTACATGATTATAGACAAGGACATGGCCAGGAAATACGACATCAAGGAGGGGGAGACAGACGGGTTCGTAAACGCCCCGCTCGGCATAAAAAATGTCAGGATGAGCTTCCTGCTGAAAGAGGAGGACGAGAAATTCAGGGTTTCCATCAGGTCGAAAAAGGGAGTGTCGGCCAACAAGTGCTCCGCAATGTATTTCAACGGAGGCGGGCATGAACTGGCGGCAGGAGGAAAGTTGTACAAGGGCAAGGACATACCGGGAGGCACTGTCGCCGAAGCTGCCGGATACATAGAAAAGCATACCCGGGAGTTTCTGTCCGGGAGCATAGGTTAATGCCTTGAAAACCCGCAATATAGTTTTGGATATGGGAAAATCGTTCGTATATGTCATCATGGCGGCAGTTGCCGTATGCTGCATCTCCTCATGCAAGGAGCAGAGTCTCGAGACCACTTATTCTTCCCAGGAAGACAGGATAGACAGTTTCATAGAGTCTCTTCTGAATCAGGATCCCGACATGACGGTGGTGCACAACGGGGGTTCGAACAGAATAGTGCTTCAGGAAGGTTCCGGCGAGGGGCTCGCCGCAGGAGGGACAGTATCATTCCATTATGCCGGATACATATTCACCGGAAGCGCACCGAGTCCGGGCAATCTTTTCGCCACGAACAGGGAAGACACCGCCAACGAAAGCGGATGGACGCTCACGGATCCGGACTACAGTATTCTGAAACTGAAGCTTGACGATGATTCGAAACTTGTGGAAGGCTTGAGGAAGGGGCTGCTCGGGGTGAAAGCCGGAGAAATATGCTACATTGTGTTCTCCGGAAAATATGGATTCGGCGATGAAATCATAGGCAGCATCCCGGCCAATTCCGCGCTCATCTACCAGATTTGGGTAGAAAGCCTGACCGACTGATAGACAGAGAAAGGCAGTATTTAACCGTGAAAGGCTATCCGGTATCAAATTTATGTGTATTTTTGCAGGATGAAATTTTCGAAGATGAGATTTAGACTACTGGCTTTAGCCTGCATGTGCAGCGCTGTCCTGTGGAGTTGCGCGGTAGAGGAAGATGCGCCCGCGAATCAGGACGACAAAATGTTTCTGGAGGCATGGCTCCAGACCCACCACCCGGACGCTCTCCGTCACGGGATGGGAATTTATATCATAAATGACCTCGACACCCCTGAAGATGGAGGCACAGCGGTCGAAAAGCCTTGCTATGCCAGAGTGACATACACCATCAGGGACCTCGACGGGACCGTAACCACCACATCGGACATCGACATTGCAAAGCAGCTCGGCGAATATGAGGAAGCCGACTATTACGGGCCGCGCGTATGGGCTGTCCGCGACGGAGCTGTCAGCAAGGGTATCGAAGACATGCTCCTCGGCATGGTGGAAGGATGTTCCAGAGAAGCCGTAATCCCTGGGTGGCTTCAGACCTACAACCGCTACGGGACGGAAGAGGAATACATGGCAAAGGTGACCGGGAACAGTCCTCTCATATATAATGTGAAGGTAAACGAAGTCACTGAAGACATCATGCAGTGGCAGCTGGATACCATGAAGGCGTATTCTCTCAAGTATCTTGGAGGCGCTGAGCCTGAATACGAAGGTTTCTACTATCACGTGGATGCGGCAGGCACGGGTGAGGCCGAAGACCTGCACAAGGACACCACCATATTCATAAACTACACGGGAATGCTGCTCAACGGACAGGTCTTCGACACCACTGACGAGCGCATAGCCAAGGATAACCACATATGGTCCGCCGGCAAGACCTATGCACCCGTGGAAGTGCAGATGTCTGATGACAGCACTCAGGTGAAACTGGACGGGAACGAGGTCATTAGCGGATTCTCCAGCACTCTATGGAGGATGAAAGCCATGGAAACCGGCACCGGAATGTTCTACTCGACCATGGGATACGGCACTTCCGGAAGCGGCTCAGTCATTCCGGAATACGCACCTCTCCTGTTCAAGATACAGTTAGTGGAAGATCCTGATGCCGAAGAGGAAGAAGAAGAGTCCGGTGACGGACAGGAAAACGGGACGGAGGAGTAGCATATGGCAGTGAATCAGGCAGTGCCGTTGGAGCTGGGTACGGAGAAGATCGGAAAGCTCCTGATGAAATATGCCGGCCCGGCCATCATAGCCATGACGGCATCTTCCCTCTACAATATGATAGACAGCATCTTCATCGGCCACGGGGTGGGTCCTCTGGCCATCGCCGGACTTGCTGTCACATTTCCTCTGATGAACTTGTCCGCGGCTTTCGGGACGCTGGTAGGCGTGGGTGCGAGCACCATCATGTCCGTACTTCTGGGACAAAAGAACTATGATGTCGCGAACAAGGTTCTGGGCAACGTTGTCTCGCTGAACATCATCATCGGGCTTGTCTTCATGAGTGTCGCCCTGACTTTTCTGGATCCTATCCTGTATTTCTTCGGAGCCAGCGAAAACACCATCGTATATGCCCGCGAATACATGCAGGTCATCCTGCTGGGCAATGTAATCACCCATCTTTATCTCGGGCTGAACAACCAGCTCAGGGCCTCCGGCAATCCGCGCATGGCCATGAACCTGACGATAATGACGGTGGTGCTGAATGTCATTTTCGCCCCGCTGTTCATATTCGTGCTCGGCATGGGCATCAGGGGCGCAGCCCTCGCTACAGTAATCGCCCAGTTCGTGGCTCTCGTAGTGATACTGAGATATTTCAGCAACCAGCGCAGGCTGCTCCATTTCCAGAAGAAAAACCTGAAACTGGACACGAGGATAGCCCGGGACTCCCTGTCCATAGGACTGGCTCCGTTCCTTATGAACTCCGCCGCCTGTCTTGTAACCCTGTTCATAAACCAGCAGTTGAAAAGCTACAGCGGCGATCTGGCCATAGGCGCATACGGAATAGCAAACAGGATTTCCTTCCTGTTCATCATGATTAACATGGGTCTGAATCAGGGGATGCAGCCTATCGCAGGGTACAACTACGGCGCCCGCAAATACTCAAGGGTACGGGAAGTCTACGGCAAGACAGTGAAATATGCCACCCTCGTCACCCTGACAGGGTTTGTCGTATCCATAGCATTCCCTCATGCAGCCGTTTCGGTCTTCACTTCAGACAACGAACTGATAGAACTTTCCGCAAAAGGTCTGGTGCTTATGAACCTGATGCTGCCTCTGGTCGGGTTCCAGATGGTGACATCGAACCTCTTCCAGTGTCTCGGCATGATAAACAAGGCCATCATCCTGTCCATGTCCAGACAGCTGCTGTTCCTGCTGCCTCTGCTTTACGTCATGCCTATGTTCTTCGACTCGAAAGGCATATGGCTTTCATTCCCCATATCGGACTTTCTGGCAGCCCTCGTCACTTTCATCATGCTGCTCGGCCTCCTCAAAAAGCTGCGCAAACTGAATGACGGCGACGATCCGACAATCCTCGGAAGCAAGCTCTGATACAGGATTTATTATTGGCCGTAAGGCCTGAAATGATTAGGTTGCTGTCCCTGACGGGACAATAAATAAATGGAAATGAACGACAAGATAATAATCAATCTCGGCCGCCAGTTCGGAAGCGGCGGGAAACAGGTCGCGCTCGAGCTCGGCAGAAAGCTCGGGATTCCCGTCTATGACAATGAACTTATAACGAAGGCTGCGGAATCGAGCGGCTTCAGCCCTGACGTCTTCAGGAAAAAGGACGAGAAAAGAAACCTCTTCCCAGTGTCATCTTTTTTCGCCACTCAGACATTCGGGTCACCCAAAAACTATCTGAACGGCGAAAACCTGTTCCAGATACAGAGTTCCGTCATCAGGGATATTGCTGAAAAAGAATCGGCCGTCATCGTAGGAAGGTGCGCAGACTATATCCTGAGGGACCTGAAATGCACGGTCGACGTGTTCATCACCGCCCCTGAGGACATCCGCACCGGAAGGATAATGGACAGAATGAATCTGTCGAAGGAAAAGGCGAAGGACCTTATCGAAAAGACCGACAGGAAAAGAGAGACATATTACAATTACTATACTTTCGGAAACTGGGGAGTGGCATCGAACTATGATCTGTGCGTAGATTCTTCCATCCTCGGAATAGAGGGTACTGCCGATTTCATCATAGATTTCGCCGTCAAGGCCGGATTGCTTCACAGGGAGGCGAAATGAGAGGAAAGAGGCTTGCGATAGCGGTTCCCGTCATCGCGGCGGCACTTCTGCTTGCCGTCATCCTGCCGCTTTCTTCCTCGTCCAGATCAGGTCATGCCGGAACCGGGACCGAAGCGGAAACCGTTCTGTCCCTGAATGAAATGCTGTCGGACAGCCTATGCTCATCGCCGGGGATGGAAAAGATGGACGCAAGGATAGGCAGATTCCTGAAACAGTGGGAAATAAAGGGAGCTTCCATAGCTGTCATGCGGAACGATTCCCTGCTCTACGCTAAGGGTTACGGATTCGCAGATGAAGAAAAAGGCGAGAAGATGACCCCGGGACACATCCTCAGGATGGCTTCGGTATCCAAACTCATCACGGCTGCAGGCATAATGGTGCTGCAGGAACGCGGACAGCTTTCGCTGCAGGACACTGTTTTCGGGGAACACGGCATACTGAACGACTCCCTGTTCACTGCCGCGATAAAGGAAAAAGCCAAATTCGGCATTACTGTAGAACAGCTTCTGCGCCACAAGGCCGGCTTCACGAACAGCCGGGGCGATCCGATGTTCTCCACACAGGACATCATACGCCAGTTCAGGCTGGACGACGCTCCGGACCACAACACTTTAGTCAGATGCGTCCTCTCCCGCCCGCTCGGCTACAAACCGGGAACATGGCAGCGGTATTCGAATTTCGGCTATCTGCTCCTGTCCATGATAATAGAGAAAACGAGCGGATACGACTACGAGACCTTCATTCAGGAAAATGTGCTGCACCCGGCTGGATGCCGCGACATGCATCTGGCGAACAATTATTACGAAGAGAAATATCCCAACGAGGTGAGATACTACATGCATGCCGGCTCGGAATTGAGGGAAGAATACAATCTCAGCGGACGCATGGTGGAAAGATGCTACGGAGCCAATGACATTCACGGACTGTCCGGCGCAGGCGCGTGGTGCGGGTCGCCGGCCGAACTGTGCCGCTTTGTCGCCTCGATAGACGGCAGACCTGAGGTACCGGACATCATCTCTGCGGAGAGCGTGGCCGCCATGACGGAATATTTCGATCCGGAAACCTTTTCGCTCGGCTGGAACGACACCAAGCCCACCGGTGAATGGACGAGGACAGGCACCCTCGGCGGCACCAGCGCGCTGGTGAAATACTACCCCGACGGAGAATGCTGGATCATGATCACGAACACCAGTACATGGAAAGGCCCCGGCTTTTCAAAATACACCGAGGCCCTTTTCAGAAAATGCAGGGAGCTCTACAGCTCCAGTCTGCCGGAACGCGACCTGTTCAGCGTCCCGGACGGTAATATTTGACTTCCATTTCGCCGGAAAGCACTCCATAGCCGTTTTCGGCAAGAGAATCCATCTCGTTTCCTCCCGGATACACTTCGACAGGAGCTATGAAAGATACCCTCCTGCCTATATTCTCCATAAGTGCCTGATTCCAGGCAATGCCTCCGGTCAGGATTATGACATCCACCTGTCCGCACACGTCAGCGGCCAGTCCGGCAATATATTTGGCGACGCTGAGACAGAAACCGTCGAGGAAGACCTTCACTTCCGGATCCCCGGCATCGGCCATGGCGACTACGGACTTGAAGTCATTCGTACCGAAATAGGCTACCGCCCCGCCTTCGCCGACCAGACGCCTTTTCACCTCCTCTTTTGTGTACCTGCCGCTGAAGCACATTTCTATCAGAGGGAAAGCCGGAACCGTACCTGCCCTTTCTGTACTCATCGGGCCATCGCCTCCGAGAGCATCGTTCGTATCTATTATGCGGCCTCCCTTATGGAGGGAGACAGAGGTACCTCCTCCGATGTGCGCCACTATGGCAGTGACATCCTCAGGCTTCTTGTTCCTGCCTTTCGCATAATGTCTGACCACGGCCCTGGAATTCAGGGCATGGCACAGAGCCCTTCGAGGAAACTCGGGAAGTCCGCCTATTTTCGCTTCAGGAAGCATCTCATCGGCCATCGGAGGGTCTGCCATATACGCCTTGCAGACTCCGGGGATACCGGCTTCCTTTCTGGCATCATTGACCAGAACGGCAATATCGCAAGCCAGAAGCCCGCACAGATTGCATGCATGGACTCCATTAGTACAATGTCTGAGTGCGTCTTCCAGAATTTCAGTGATTTCATAAACCCCTGTCTCCATAGGGGTCACAAGACCTGATCTGGCCATGACCAGATCTATGTCGACAAGCCGGATACCCTTGGACAAAAGAAACTCTGTAATGGTAACGAGCCGCATATGACCCTGATCCATTACAGAGCTGTATCGGGACAATTTCTCCAGGCTGTGGAAGATGTTCTCTTCGAACACCTTCCTGCCTGAATCATAATACCCTATCTTGGTAGTGGTAGATCCGGTGTTAAGAGCCAAAATCCTCCCGGACATACCTGCTATTTTGCTGCCATTGCGGCAATTGCGATGGAATTCAGCTTGGTGTCGATGCTGTCCGCGCGGCTCGAAAGTACGCAAGGCACCTTGGCGCCGACTACCATTCCGGCCTGATGCACGCCCGCAGCCAGCTTCGAGTTGGTCTTGTAGAAGACATTAGCCGACTCTATATTAGGGAAGAGGAGGCAATCGGCATCACCGGCCACAGGGCTCACGAGATGCTTGATTTCCACAGATTCCTGATCAATAGCCACGTCAAGGGCCAGAGGACCGTCAGCTACGCAGCCCTTTATCTCGCCGCGCTCTACCTTCTTCGCAAGTACAGCCGCTTCTACGCAGGCCGGCATCTTCTCCAGCATCTGCTCGGTAGCGGCGATTATAGCCACCTTAGGACATTTTATACCCATGGAATGAGCCGTATTCACCAGATAGGTGAGGATGGCTTTCTTCTGGCTCAGGTCAGGAAGAGGAATCACTGCCATGTCGCCCAGAAGTATGAGCTTGTGATAGTTAGGATTCTCGATCACTGACACGTGGCTGAGGACAGCCTTAGGCGGGAGGAGTCCGGTTTCCTTGTTGAGAATGGCGCGCATGAACTTGTCGGTGCTGCATAGCCCCTTCATCAGGATATCGCCCTGGCCTTCGCGTACCATGGTCACGGCTTCAGCCACTGCCGGAAGCTCCGACGGATTATGGACTATGGTGAACTTGTTGATGTCGATATTGTCTTTCTCGCACTGTTCCTTGATGAGAGCCTCATCACCTACAAGCGTAGCCTCGATCATTCCGAGATCCACAGCCTTGCCTGCAGCCGCAATGGTATGTCCGTCCACGCCCCAGGCTGCTATCATCCTTTTTTTCGCACCTCTGCCTGCAAGTTCGGCAAAGATATCTTCAAATTTTGTAAACATTTTACGGTAGTTTATTGGTTATTTTCATTGACAATATGCATGGTATCCTGGGCGATCACGAGTTCTTCGTTCGTCGTGATGACTGCGACCTTCACCTTCGAATCAGGCAGGGAAATCAGGGTATCCTTTCCGGTAGCCACATTGGCCTCGTAGTCGAACTTCAGTCCGAGATATGAAAGATTCTCGCACACCCTGCGGCGCAGACGGCTGTTGTTCTCTCCGATACCGCCGGTGAAGACAATCAGATCCACCCCGTTCATGACGGCTGCATACGCACCTATATATTTGGTTATGTCGTAGACGAGCTTTTTCAGAGTAAGCTTGGCTTTCTGCTCACCTGCATTGGCAGCATCGTTCAGGTCGCGGGCATCGGAAGATATGCATGAAAGACCGAGGAAACCGCTCTTCTTGTTAAGGACCTTATTCACCTCATCCACTGAAAGATTCTCCTTCTTCTGGAGGAAGGTCACGATTTCCGGATCAATGCATCCGCATCTTGTGCCCATGATTATGCCTTCGAGCGGGGTAAAGCCCATGGAGGTATCTATGGATTTGCCGTTCGCTATGGCCGTGATGGAACTTCCGTTTCCGAGATGGCAGGTGATTATCTTGGAATTTTCAAGATCGAGTCCGGTGAACTTCGCACCCTTGGCCGATACATACTTGTGGCTCGTGCCGTGGAAGCCGTACCTGCGGATACGGTATTTTTCGTAGTACTCGTATGGAAGCGCATACATATAGGCATATGACGGCATGGTCTGATGGAAAGCGGTATCGAACACGGCCACCTGCGGAACCGTAGGCAGGACTTCGGATACAGCCCTGATTCCCAGAAGGTTGGCAGGATTGTGAAGAGGGGCCAGGTCGGAACATTTCTCTATCTCCGCGATGACGTTCTCGTCGATCAGCTTGCTGCAGAAGAACTCTTCTCCGCCATGTACCACACGATGACCTACAGCCTCGATGTCTTCAAGCGTAGAAAGCACGCCGTATTCCGGGTCCAGAAGGGCGTCAAGCACGACCTTGATACCCACCGTGTGGTCAGGAATAGGCATTTCCTTCACAAATTTCTCTTTTCCGGTGGTCTGATGCTTGATGCATCCGGCCTCCATACCGATTCTTTCGACAAGGCCTTTTGCCATCAGGTCGAAAACCTCGTCACCTTTCATATCGAGAAGCTGATACTTCAGTGACGAACTTCCACAATTCAATACAAGGATAATCATATTATTAAAAATAAATTGTAATCTGCAGCAAAATTTAGCATATCAATACAAAGTTATAAAAATAATTAAGTATTTTAGCAAAAATTCAAAACAAGAATAGAGTTTCTGACATCATTTGAGCAGTAAATGGCCGAGGGGAGAGAATCTGTGATGTATGCGTTGCCATTCTGTGCCGGTACCGTTACCGGCATATTCCTGTGCGGCCACGGGATTTTCTTCTCCGGCAGCCCCTATCTCGTCGCGGCAGTCTCCATGCCGGCAGGTCTCGCAATAGCTGTCCTGTCTTTCATCCTGCGCGGAAAACAGGCGGGCTTCATGAGATTTCCGGCCGTCATCGCCGCCATTTTCTTCTGCGGGATGTTCTGCCGGGCAAGCCATGAGATTACCGACATTGCCACGGCAGACCGTGGCACCCGGGAAATGAATTTCGTGGAAAAGGTTACAGAGCCTTCGGCAATCTGGCTGAAGTCAGGAATAGATTCCCTGCCGCTCGGCGACTACGGAAGCAACGCGTTGATAAAGGCATTGGTCACAGGGGACCAGTCGGATGTGCCTGCAGAGGTGAAAAAGGCGTTCAGGGACAGCGGGGCCTCTCATATTCTGGCATTGTCGGGAATGCATCTGGCTATCATATACCTGATTCTGTCGAAACTTCTGTCGATACTCGGACAGTCGCGGCAGGCCGATTCCGCAAGGTTCGCGATCATAATCGCCAGCACCCTTTTCTATTCCATAATGACCGGAGCCTCGCCGTCGATAGTCAGGGCGTTCCTCTTCATCCTGCTCAGGGAGACGGCTTTCCTGACAGGACGCAAGGCCATGCCTGCGAATATACTGTGCTTTGCCCTGACGGTACAGTGCGCCCTCGATCCCGGCGTCATCACCTCGGCGAGTTTCCAGCTTTCATATCTGGCCATGTGCGGCATATATTTCCTGTACCCGGTTCTGAAGGGCCTCTACCCCGCTTCGATCCCGATACTGAAAAACGTCTGGGACAGCGCAGCCATGTCTATAGCATGCCAGGCTTTCACCGGCCCGCTTGCGTGGTTCCTCTTCGGCTCGGCTCCGGTCTATTTCATCATTACGAACATGATAGCCATTCCTCTTACATCAGCACTGATGCCTATGGCTCTGGCCGCCGTATTCCTGCACAGGCTCGGCATATGCCCTGATTTTCTGATCGGCTGCATAGACTGGGGCTGCGAGACGGTGATATGGAGCCTCGAGGTCATCTGTATGCTGCCGTGACAGCCTCAGTCGCCGGATGTAAATTCCAGTCCGGGCGATGTCCATGTCTTCATCACGCCGTCTTCATCATAGACAAGGCAGCCTTCGATATCCGGTCTGGACAGGATGAACTCTTTCGCCTTCCCGACTCCGATGACCATGCAATATGTGGCCAACGCATCGGCTTCGGCAGCGTTGGAGGCTATGACGGTAGCGCACAAAAGCGAATGCGTGACCGGATATCCTGTCTTCGGGTCGATGGTGTGCGCATATTTCCTGCCGTCTCTGACATAGAATTTGCGATAATTTCCCGATGTGACCACCCCGCACGGTTCAGGACCTGCCCGGAATATGCCCTGCAGATCCTTTCCGGGAGTATCATTGCCGTCCACAGGCCTGTCCAGACCGATCCCCCACGGCAGCCCGGACGGGTTGTATCCTTCACAATAGATTTCGCCTCCGACATCCACGAGCATCTGATCCACTCCTATGGAATGCAGGTATCCGGCGACAAGATCGCAGGAATAGCCTTGAGCTACAGCATTGAAATTCAGTTCAGGAAGCATATCCTCCCCGGTATTTCCGCAGGCATTCTCATACCGCCGTTTCAGAATCATGGATGCCGAAGTGAAGCCGTCCGCATCCGTCACTATCGTATCGCACAGTCTGTCCATCCCGGTCCGTGAGAGAGCCGCGCTGACCCGGGACGGAGAAGGGAGGGAATCGGAAGTGAAGCCGAATCCCCAGATATCGAAAAGCGGTGCGCAGGAAATGTCGAATCCGCCGTCAGTGGCCAGATAATATTCATATGAAAGCCTGTACAGATCTTTGAATATCGCATCCGGAACGACCTTCTCCCCTGCATTGAACCGGCTCAGGACCGAACCTTTGTTGTAGCCTGAGACGGAATTGTCTATCGCTTTCAGGACAGAGTCGATACCTGCTTTCACTTCTTCAGGACTGGCGTCAATCATGCCGCCGCTGCCTTTCATATTCAATTTCACGGAGTATGTACCGCCCTGTGCATAGCCGGTGATGGCGATATATCTGTCCTGCGGAGTACATGCTGCCGTCGCAATGCAGGCTATTGCCGCTATCAGTATCTGTCGTTTCATTCCGGAATGGTTTTCAATTGCGGAGCTTCCGCAAAGTTTTTCTTTAACAAATATAAAGAATTTTTAATTATATTTGCATGATTGGAAAGTCTGCGCCACCCTTGGGAGGAGATTGGAGACCGGCACGGGATACGGCGGGGACAGAAGCGAACAAAAAGAATGAGAACAGACAGAAACATAAGACTGGCAATAGCTGCCGCTATCGCGGCAATGGCCGTACTGGCATGCAAGAAAGACGAAGACGAGCAGGAAATACTGCCCTCCCTCAGCGGACAGCTGACTTTTGAACTGACTCCGTTCGTGGAAAGAGGCGTCAAGGTGACTGTCACACCGTCCGGATTGAGACATCCTGAAGGAAAGGGATTCGGATATTACTGGAAGGCCTCCTTCAAGGAGAAAAACGATACGACCAGAAAGGTAACCGACGACCCGGATGTAGTGAAAGGCGATTCGACATATCTTTTCCCGATGACCCTCGATCTCGGGACCTACACCATTTCATGCACGGCTTTCGCATCAGGATACTATTCTTCCAGCGCGACCCGCAGCGTGACTGTCGTGGACCAGGAGAAATCCCTGATCGACATGGGCTTCTCCGACGATGACCCTAAATTCACCGACGGAAGGGACGGCCGCACATACAGATATGTGAACATAGACGGGACTGACTGGATGAAACAGAATCTGGCATACAAAGGGGATGAAAACGCCCCGGTCGGGATACCTTATGAAAATACAGAGGTCATGTCCGGAATATTCGGAAGATACTACACCTGGGACGAGGCCAAGACCGTCTGCCCGGACGGCTGGGATTTGCCGGACAGTCAGGACTGGATAAATCTGGCAAATGCGATCAGAGATCCGGAAGCGGAACCGTTCGATGATCCGGACGGGATTTTCTACGACATCTCCGGAGCCATGATGGTAGACGCCAAATTCAACACGAAAGACAACGAGATGTGGGAATACTGGACAGACCAGCCGATAACGAACAGTTCAGGGCTGTCCATGATTCCATGCGGCTACGCAGACATAAGCTATTCCGGCTCGCAGGAAAACGGAACCCTTGTGAAGACAGGCAATTTCGATTCGGCATACCTGTACGCGGCTTTCTGGACAGGAACTGAAAATCCTGACGACGGCTCGCAGGCATTGTTCCGCTTCATCTACTGGGATACTCCCGCCCTCCAGATAGGAGCTGCAGACAAGGAATATTTCGCTACCCCGGTAAGATGTGTCAGGAAGACCGAATAACCTCGAGAACAGCATAATTCCATCAATACGCAATAATTACATGAAAAAAGCACTCATCATCATCGCAGTCATCGTAGCTGCCGCAGCCATCTGGGCCGTATCCGGATACAATGGACTGGTTTCCGGCGAAGAAAATGTCAAGTCAGCCTGGTCCCAGGTCGAAAACGTGTACCAGAGACGGCTGGATCTGATACCGAACCTCGTAGCCACCGTGAAAGGCTATGCCGAGCATGAGCAGGAGACCCTCGAAGGGGTCATAGAGGCCAGATCGAAGGCGACCAAAATCACCGTGGATCCTGACCGGCTCACCGAAGAGAACATAGCCGCATATCAGGAGGCGCAGGGAGAAATCGGTGCCGCGCTCGGAAGACTTCTCGCCATTTCGGAGAATTATCCGGACCTGAAAGCCAATCAGAATTTCTCTGAACTTCAGGCTGAACTGGCAGGGACAGAGAACAGGATAGCCACAGAACGCCGCAGATACAATGATGCCGCACGCGCATACAATACCATGGTGCGCAGGTTCCCGCGCAATATTCTAGCCTCCATATTCGGTTTCGGGCAGAAAGGCTATTTCGAAGCCGACACGGAAGCTGCCGAGGCTCCTAAAGTGGAATTCTGAACCGGCATAGATGAATCCTGAGAACTTCCTCGACAGGAAAGGGCGGGAACTGATAGTTGCCGCAATACAGGAAGCGGAAAAGGACACATCCGGTGAAATCCGCGTCCATATCGACGACGTGTGCGAAACAGATCCGTACAGGAAGGCTGTGGAAGTATTCCATTGCCTCGGTATGGAAAAGACCGAGGCAAGAAACGGGGTACTGATATATGTCGCCTGCTCTTCAAAGGTCTTCGCAATAGTCGGCGACAAGGGAATCAACGACGCCGTACCGGCAGATTTCTGGAACGAAGTGTCAGATACGCTCCATTCATATTTCACCGAAGGCAAGTTTGCCGAAGGGCTGGCTGAAGCCGTAAGAATGGCCGGGGCAAGACTGAAGAGATTCTTTCCGTACCGGAAAGACGATGTAAACGAACTGCCTGACGAGATTTCATTTAAAAAATAGGACTATGCAGCGACATCTGAAATATCTGCTGGCGGCCATGTTGCTGACATGCGCTGTCCTGACAGTTCCGGCCATCCCGAAAAAACCGGTCCCGCAAAGGCTCGTAAACGATTATTGCGGGATTCTCGACTACTCGCAGCGCATCGCTCTGGAAAGGAAACTGACAGCATTCAATGACAGCACGTCAAACCAGATCACAGTGGTGACCGTAGAGGATCTGGAAGGGCTCTCTGCATCTGAATATGCCACGGAACTGGGTCATGCATGGGGTGTCGGTTCGGAAAAATCCGACAATGGCATCGTTGTGCTGGTCAAGCCCAAGACAGCGGATTCTCCCGGACAGGTAAACATCAGCGTCGGGTACGGTCTCGAAGGAGCGATCCCTGACAGCTACGCAAAGCGGATTGTCAGCAATGAGATGATACCGGCTTTTCAGAAAGGCGATTATTACACAGGGATAGACAATGCATGTTCCGTACTGATGAAACTTGCTTCAGGAGAGATATCGGAACCTCCGGGAATGAGCAGCGGGGCTTCGATGTGGCTTCTGCTGATTGTCTTGATAATCATAATATCCGTCATACGATCAAGGAACAAAGGAGGCGGCAATAACTCCGGAGGCGGGAAGAAATTCATCAACGACAAGGGCGACTTCATAAAGGGTCTCATCATCGGAAGCATCCTGAACGATTCCGGAGGAAGCAGACACTATCACCATGACGGATTCGGCGGAGGGGATTTCGGAGGATTCGGAGGAGGTTTCGGCGGATTCGGAGGCGGAGATTTCGGGGGCGGCGGAGCGAGCGGAAGCTGGTAAAGCCATTCAACGGCCTGTATCACCGCAGGTCAGTCACCACATAGGAATTTCCGAGAGAAGAAGTGTCGAAAACGAACCGCTCCGATCCTGAAACAGGAAAAAATGAGAATGACGGGACTGTGAAATCCATCACTGTCCCGTTTTCCATTTCCATGCGGGCAGACAGAAGTTTTTCCCCGTCGCAGGAAATCACGGCTTCCAGGCAGGATATGCCTGTCCCTTCGGAAACGGGAATCAGCCTGTATTTCAGACCGTCCTCCACGGCGACAGCCTCGCTGACAGCAAACCGCTCGTCGAAAGAGCGGATGAGCAGGGCAGGATTGGCGAAATAAGACTGCTGCCCTGAACCGCACGATTCTATCACGACTTCTTCAGCCTGCCTGTCGATCGTCCACATGGTCTTGCCGTCGCAGTAAACCTCCAATCCGTCCGCTGTCACCAGATATGCATCGCCCTGCATGTCTACCGAGCCTTCGCCGGATATCAGCGCGGAACCGTCTTTCATGGAATACCCGTAACTGAACTTCACAGCAGACCCGGAAACTTCGGAAATGAATTTCTGCAAGACCTCTTCCGGGGTGTCTGATGATGAAAGGACAGCAGGGTCCACACTGCCGCAAAACAAGAACGGACAGCACAGCAGAATGATGTATGAGATGATTCCTGACATCCTGTCTAACCTATGAACGACTTCAATATCGGTTCGAGACCGGCAAGGTCCCCCACAAGCACCTGACGCGGTTTGGAACCTTCCTGCGGTCCGACTATACCCGCAGCTTCCAGCTGATCCATTATCTTCCCTGCTCTGGCGTATCCGAGACCGAGCTTTCTCTGCAATGCGGAAGTGGAACCCTGCTGGGACAGCACCACCAGCTTGGCGGCTTCTTCGAACATGTTGTCCAGATTCTGCATGTCGACCATTCCGCCTCCGTTTCCGGACTCATCTTCGGAAGCATTGACAGGAGGAAGATAATAAGGAGTATTATAACATTTCCTGTAACCCTTCTGGTCAGCTATGAATCTGGTTATATGGTCTATTTCCGACAGGCTCACAAGGGCGCACTGAATACGCTCGCATTCTATTCCGGAATAATACAGCATATCGCCCTTTCCAATCAGGTTCACTGCCCCGGGAGAGCCGATAATCGTAGTGGAATCGCCTCGGGAAGCCGTCCTGAAAGCTATTCTGGCAGGGAAATTGGCCTTTATCACACTCGTTATGACATCCACGGACGGACGCTGGGTCGCGATGATGACATGTATGCCGGCTGCACGGCCTTTCTGGGCCAGTCTGATGATGGAGTTCGTGATACTCTGCGATATTTTCTTGGCATTGCTTCCCATGCCCCCGGCCATCAGCAGATCGGCATACTCGTCTATGACCACGACAATATACGGCATATAGTGATGCCCTTCCGTCGGCAGAAGATACCTGTCCCGGTATTTGTCGTTGTAGAGTTTCACATTGTTCACCACGGCCTTGTTGAACAGCTTGTATCTGCCCTCCATCTCCTCTACCAGAGAACGGAGCACCTGCTCGGCCTGATCCGGGAACTTGACCACGGCGTTCTCCATCTCCTCCGTCTCGTCAGCGGCATCCGGGAGCACTGCCAGATAATGCTTCAGGAGTTTGGAATATACGGTGAACTCCACCATCTTAGGGTCAATGAAGACAAACTTCAGTTCCGAAGGATGCTTCGAATACAGGAGCGAAGTCACTATAACATTGAGTCCCACGGACTTACCCTGTTTTGTAGCTCCGGCCACCAGTAGGTGCGGGGCATCAGCCAGATCGAAGACCTTTACTTTCTGCGTGATGGTATAACCGATGGCTACAGGAAGTTCGGCCTTGCTTTCACGGAAGGCCGGATCATTCAACATCGACTTCAACGGCACTATGGAAGGATAGTCGTTTGCGACCTCGATACCGACGGAATCAGGAAGACTTACGACGCGCACTCCTTTGGCACTCAACGACCGGGCTATATCCTGCTCCAGATTCTTGATGGCTGAAATCTTCACTCCGGGAGCCGGGATGACCTTATAAAGGGAAACGGTAGGCCCTACGCAGGCGGTCACCTTTTCCACCTGTATCTTATAGCTGAGAAGAGTAGCCCTGATCTTGTTATTGTTCCTTTCAAGCTCTTCCGAGGCCACTTCATGCCTGCCTGACGCATAGTCTTCCAGAAGGCTGAGCGACGGGAAAACATAATTCTCCAGTTCATCCCGGACATTGATACGCGGCAGATCCTTCGTCACTCTGGCCGAAAAATCATCGCCCTTGACGACTTCCAGTCCCGATGTCCCGGCCTCTTCCCCGCCAGCATCGGTTTCCGGATGAGAGACTTCCGGCGTGACATCTTCAGGCATATGATCATCGCCATCCGCATCGGAATCGCCGTATCCGCCGTCATCGCAGACATTATCGTCATAAGTGGCGGCATCGTCAGCGGCAGGACAGTCTTCCTCCTGATATTCATTGCTCCTGTCAGGAGCAATATCTAAGTCATCGCCTGCGGCAATACTTTCATCCGGCACACCGGATTCCGCGTCCTGCGTCCGAGAGGCTGACCTTTCGCCCAGGCGGGCAAGCCAACGCGAAAAACGTCCGCTCACCATCAGCAGCCATACCACGAGAAGAATCAGCAGGATAATCAAAGTGACTATCCGCCCTGTCAGATTCGAAAGCATCGCCACCATGACATCCCCGCAGTCACCGCCAAGACCTCCGCCGAACGCTGTCCGGCAATCGAAAATGACTGAAAAATAAGCCAGAAGAAGGGAAAAGACGAAAGCTCCGGAAACCGAAACGAGCAATGTCCTCAGATAGCTTATGCCTGTCCTGTCCAACAGAAGCCGCACCGAACATGCCATGAAGAAATATACAATGGCGAAACTTCCCAGTCCGAAACATGTCGAAACCAGAAAGAACGCCCATTTGTAGCCGAGTTTTCCGGCCATGTTGCCGACAGCCACATCCTGATCCAGCATGGACGGATCTGTCAGAAGACTCTGGTCCGCCTTCCAGGTAAACAGATAGGAGAAGACAGCCAGAAATGTGAATACGGCAAGTGCGGCCGACAACAGTCCGGCCACCTTGGTCAGGACACGCTTGCTGCCTTCGTCCATCCCCGTAAAAAAGAACAGCACGCCGCCTTTCCGCCCGGACTTGCGTTCCGGTTTCCTATCCTGTTTAGATTTCTTCTGCGCCATATCGCACCATCGGCTTTGCAGCCTTCCGTTATTTTCTGTTGTTCTTCATACGGAGATTCTTCTGCCTGAGCATGGCCTTCGACCTCTGCATTCCGTTCCCCGGCCTGCTGAACACCTGATCCGACGGGATTCTGGACAGATGAAGCCCTTCCGGTATGGTGATTCTTCCGCCGGACAGCTTCACTATGTCGCCGAAGATGGTCTCGTCATTGACGCTGTCCTTGTTCCAGATCAGGTACTGCTGCCTCATGTACAGGGCTATCGACCGGATCATGGCGGTCTTCACGTCGCCGTCTTCCTTATCGGCGATGAGATTTATGATATTCTCGATGTTCCTGCCATAGTGCGCGAACCTGACAGGAGTCTTCCGTATCTTTATTTCCACAGGAGGAGTGAACAGCTCTTCCGGCTTGGGTGCCGGATACGGGGAATCCACATCCAGATCAAAACCTGAAATGATGTACATGTGATCCCACAGCTTGTGCTCGTAGTCGTCCTGCAGATGGACCTGAGGATTGATTGTCTCCATGACAGCTATCACGGCCCTCGCCTGACGGTTCCTCTCCTCCCTGTCGGGAATGGACTTGACATATTCTATCATCTTCTGCACGTTCCTGCCATATTCAGGAAGCTGCAGACGACGTTTCTGCGTATTGTACGGCAGCCTGACGACTGCATTCCTTTTTTCTTCCCCGTTCTCCATTTTCCGAAAAATATTTCGGCCAAAGATACTCAAAAATCCGCAGAATAAAAAAACTACTTCACTCTCTCGATGCTGTCTTCCATGACATACCACAGACAGGCGGAAACATCACAATACCCTTTTCTTTCCCACATGTCGGCATATTTCAGAATCTGTCGCGAATGAGAACTGTCCCTGGCACCGAACTTATAGTCGATGACAGTCACCTTGCCGTCCGCCCCCACCATGACACGGTCCGGACGATAAACGCTTCCGTCCGAATCTATCATGGACACTTCGTTCAATACCATACGCTTGCCTCCGGAAAACCATCCTTCCGGCTCTACGGACTCTATCTTAGACTTCAGGAAAGCGGCTGCCGCTGCCGATTCTTCTTCATCCAGAAGACCTGAGGCCACCGCATTCCGTACCGCCTTGTCCAAGTCCCCCGCCTCCCTGACTTCCGACAATATCCTGTGCAGGATGACTCCGCGCATTCTCCCTGAAGAATACAGTCCCGACCTCCCGTCTTCGGAAAAATAATCCAGACTGTCGGTACTCAGAACCAGCCTGTTCCCGGCAGGACCGTCATCTGCGGAATGCTCCGGATTAAGAGGGAAAGACGGATATGCGGCAGGCACTACGGTAAATTCCGGTCCGGACATCTTGTCCGCGTCCCGGCGCGGCATCTCGCCGAGCCTGTAAGATTCCGGAGCGTCTTCTCCCCCGTACTCCCCTTCCCTGAAACCCATCCTGACTCCGTGCCTGCGGATATAGGCATAGAGAATCTGGCTCATGTTCTTGAAGTCCATCTCCCCGTCAGCCGATTCAGTCAGTTTTGCCGGAGGCATCACTGATATGATGTGCATCCCTTTTACGGCTCTCGTCAGGGCCACGTAGAAGATATTGACATTGTCTATGATCTGCATCAGCCGTTCTTTCATGAAATCCTTTTCGAAAAGAGTGTCGACGCTGCTCCCGGACAGGGTCACATCATACAGCCCGCGTCCGGCAGGTTCGAGGGCTGTCCCGCTGAAATCAGGACAGCACCATACGTCAGTCTTACGGAAAAGATCGACCTTTTCAGCATAAGGGAATATGACATAATCGAAATCCAGTCCCTTCGATTTGTGGACAGTGATTATCCTGACAGCATCTGACAATGACGGGGACGTGACATACAGGACCTTTTCATTCCAATATTCGAGAAAGTCATGAATGGAATTTCCGTTCCTGGCGGAAAAATCCATAACGCAGTCCATGAAAGACTGTATATAGGTGGCCTGGGCATCGGAATCATATCCTCCGGCATCCTTCAGCGATCTTATGAGGGCTTCGCACAAATCCGGCAGCGAACGGTAGCTGTCCGGCATGTCCGCATTCAAGGAAAAGGCGGCAAAGCCGCTGGCTGTGTCCTGAGGATTATCCATTGCGGACAGCATCGACACTATCTGCCTGACCATGCCGGAGGAGCTGATTTTCAGGGAATCGTCAGTGAGGACCGGAATTGAATCGCCGATCAGCACTTCAGCCGTCTTCTCTCCCGAATCGTTGTTCCTGACCAGCACAGCTATGTCTCCGTAGCGTGCGCCTCCTGCCACAAGATTCCGTATGGTTCTGACGACTATATCGGATTCCGCATCCTCGTTGCAGAATGTAGCCTCCACCATGCCGGGATCCAGTGCGCCGGACGTCACTTTCTGCCTTACGTCAGAGTAAATGTCCGAAACGGCTGTACCGGAACCGTACACCCGGTCAAGCTCGCCTGCCGCGTAGGTGAAGAAGTCATTGTTGAATTCGACGATATTCTTCCGGCTTCTGAAATTGCTGTCGAGCACTGTCGTCCTGCAGTGCGGTAATTCCGCCTCCAGACTGTGCTGCAGAAGTTTCCAGTCGGATCCGCGCCAGCGATAGATGCTCTGCTTGACATCGCCCACTACCAGACAGTCGAAATTCTGCGACACGCTGTTTTCCAGAAGCGGGCGGAAATTCTCCCATTGGATTCCGGATGTGTCCTGAAATTCATCCAGCAGGAAATTTTCATATCTTACTCCGGTCTTTTCATATACGAAGGGGGCATCCGAACCGTCTATGATATTCTTGAGGATAAGGTTGGAGTCATCAATGCCCAAGACATTCCTGTCTTTCAGGACGGCATCGAACTCTCTGGCGATGTCGGCATGCAGTCCCAGCTCATAAAGCTGCGAATAGATGAGGCAGGCGGTATTGTAAACCTTGAAATCCTCTCCGAAAATACGGCACACGTCCGAAAACGCGTCTTCAAGTCCGGAGGAGACTGCCTGTTCAGCCTTCGTTTTCCTGGATTTCGGGAACCACATGTCCCTGTCGGCAGCGTATTTCAGGAAGGTGTCCGGTCTTTTCACGGCTTCACCCGGCCTTATGCCGGCAAATTCCCGCAACGCTTTCGGGAAACCCCGCGTGAAGTCTTTCTCCGACAGTCCGCACTCCACGATGGCTGACAAGGCCTTCGAGGCGCAGTCGGAGAGACGGGAGCAGAAATCGTTGCGGACAGAGCGGCAGATGCTGCGGACCTTCGTCAGATTCGAATACGCGTAGACCGACGATTCGTCTATACCTTCAGCCTCGGCGGCTGTCCTGTATTCATCGGACCTGAGCCTTTTCGCCATAGTCGCCAGACTTCTGGCAATATCGTATTTCTTTCCGCTTTCGACCTGATCTATCGCACAATCAGTCAGCCATTTGAGCAGGTCCCTGTCATCTTCGGTCAGGGAGTCGAAGATCCTGTCCACCGTCTCGTTCACCAGCGCGTCCTTGTCAAGTTCCACCTGATAGGAGGCAAACTGGCCTATTTCCCGGGAAAATGCTTTGAGGGTCTGCTGGAAAAAACGGTCAATCGTGCTGATGGAAAATGCGCTGTAGTCGTGCAGTATATTATACAGCATTTCCCGGGCGCACTCGCGGATACTGTCCAGCGTGATTTCCTCTCCGGGTCTGCCGGGGAGTTCCTTGACCACATCATCCGGATCCACATCGGCCAGTTCCGCGTCGGAGAACTTCCACGGCATGAACCATTTGATATATCCGGATGAGGCCGGGTCCGATGAAAGCCTGTAGAGTTCGCGCAGTATCCGGTTTTTCATCTCGTCGGTGGCCTTGTTCGTAAAGGTCACCGCCAGAATGTGACGGAATGCCGACCTGTCCTGCTTTCTGAAAAGCAGTGTAATGTATTTTCTGGCGAGGTTGAAGGTCTTTCCCGAACCTGCCGATGCTTTCATGATCTGTATCATCTGCCGCAGATGTTTTTAAAGTCGCAATAACCGCATGCTTCCGTGTCTCCGGTAAGCCGGAACGGGACCGAAATGTCGGTCAATTCATTGAAAAGGGCTTCCAGCCTCACATCCATCTCCGAAATGAAGTCGTCCGACACCGGATAGTTTTCCGGCAGCCCGGAAAAGAGCCCCGACACGGAGTAGATGCAGTTGCTCAGGGCATTTCCCGAAAACTCCGGATCAGATTTCAGGAATTTGTCGTAAATATAGAGCTGGAGAGCGATCTTCGGACGTTTTTGTTTAGTTTCGGAATGGAATACGGCTTCCGCGATCTTGTCAGCATTGTCCGTCAGGACAGCCAGATCCCGTTTCTTGTCGACCTTGCCGGTCTTATAGTCGACGATACGCAGACCTTCTTCCGCCAATGTGTCGATACGGTCCACTACGCCGCGAATCCTGAAGCCGCGGAAATCCGTTTCGTAATGTTTTTCGAGTCCCGGCACACGGAAGCTGTCACGGCCGGACGACTGCAGCAGTTTCAGGTCTGTCGTGAGGGTTTCAAGCACGTAGCGGACTATGACATCCATCGTCACCAGATTCTTGCCGGCGACCTCTATGGCGTGGAGTTCCCTCATGATAAGGTGCCGGGTCTTTTCTCTGATGGCGTCAGGACGTTTCAGCCAGGACATGATATAGTCGGACGATATTTCCTGAAGCGAAGAACCGTCAGGAGCCTGTCTTTCCCATTCGGACGCAGAAAGGCCGCTCGCCATGGCGTCCTCGCCGAGATAGAGAGAGCGCATCAGTTCATGGTAGACGGTGCCGAAAAGCCCCGCATCGAGCTCCTCCGCCACTTCGTCTTCTTTTCCGAGCTTGCGTATCCTGCCATAATAGAAACGCGCGGGGCACTCCAGATAGTCCTGAAGAGAGGTGGCGGAATAGGCAAGATCCTTTATGATCCTGATGTCGTCCTCCGTCTTCGGAATCTCTTCCGGAATCCTTGTCTCGGCCAGAGCCGCCTGCACCACACGCCTGTCAAGACTGACTTCAAAGTGATATTGCAGCTGCCGGATATAGCGGCTCTCTTCTCCGGACTTCATGCCTTCTGTCCGGGAATCAGTCAGGAGCCAGACATTGGATGCCCTCGAAATCATCCGGTAGAAATAATAGGCCCACACAGCATCCTGATATTCATATGACGGCAGGCCGAAGCCGCGCCTCAACTCCGGAGGGATGAACGAGGAGGATACGCTGCGGCGCGGAAAGACACCTTCGTTCGCCGAAAGTACGACGAGATTGGTGAAATCCAGGGCTCTGGTCTCCAGCGGGCCCATAATCTGAAGACCTTGAAGCGGCTCTCCCTTGAACGGAACCGTCACCGGAGAGAGAATCTGCCGGAGGATGCCGAACCATGTCCGTGGTCTTACCGGCAATCCTGTTTTCCGCAATGCCGAAACCGTCCTGGCGAACTCTGCGGCAAATTCCAGTTCCACCCTGTCCGCCCCGCTGTTCCGGAGTCCAGGGACGACAGCCCTGATGACTTCTGTCAGATATAAGGCAAGTGCGGATGAGGACTCTTCGGTGGCAGCCGTCTTGTCCGTGACCACAGGACGGAAGACAGCTGAAAAGACTCCTCCGGCATCAAGTTCTTCCGCCGGAATATAAAGTTCCGAAGCTTCCTTTATCCGTGCGATTGTCCGCCGGCCTTCTTCGCCTGCGGCCATCCTGAAAATGCTGTCCGAGAACAGTGCCCGGACAGGCTTGTGGTAGAAATACCATTCCCCTCCTTTTCTGCGGAGATTCATCTGTACCTCCATCACGAGATTCATGAAAAGAAAGAATGCACCGGATGTCATGGGATATCCCATCGTCACATTTATGCTCCGTATCTCCGGCGGTATCGTATTCAGCACCGGCATGAGCAGGCTTTCATCAGGCAACACCACTGCGCAGTCAGCCCCCGTGACCGCTTCCTTTCCTGACAGAATCCCCACCTTCGAAAGGTCGCCTCCCGCATATTCATCGGCTATTTCCCTGAAAATCCGAGGCAGCTGCTTCACCTGTCCGACTGCCGACGGGACGCTTACGACGCGGATGGACGGGACAGGCAAGTCTTCTTCATCCAGATGCACAGATTGCGGAAATTCCTTCACGTTCTCTTCCATGAAAAAGGAAGACTTGTTATGTTTGTCCCTGATAAGTCTGCCGGAATAGTCCCAGCAGAATTCGGCGAGGGACGCTTTCCGCATCTGCCTTAAAACCGTCTTTTCGCATTCATTGAGGGCGTTCAGCCCTACGAAGACGAACTTGTCCGCATACGGAAATTCCTTCGCCAGCAATTCTTCAGGCGGTTCTTTCAGGAAATGTTCCGCAACGCTTCTGTAAACCATGCCTTCGTAGGCCATCCCTTTGGCCGAAAGTCCGTGCCTGTACTTCGCATACAGGACAGAAAGGATATTCCATATCTGAAGGAAACGCTCCTTGACTTTCGGGTTATCGGAATCCAGATCCACTGTCAGCCTGCCGTTCTCGCTGAAATGGCCGACGAAGGCTTCAATCGCCTTCCTCTGCCTTTCCGTCAGGTAAGAATACGAATCTTGTATGCTTTTCAGATCCGAGATATTCGTAAAAAGCTGAACGGGATCAGCCATATATTTGTCGACATCGTTGAAATCCCCGATGATGATATCGCCCCAGAATATGAATTCGTCCAGAGGTTCCGCTCCCGGATAAAGTTCCGAGTAGACTTTGTGCAACTCCAGAAGAAGCGTGATCCTGTCAGTCGGCGCTATCCCGTACAGACGGTATATGAAGTCATTGACAGTACACGTGGGCGGCACTGTCAACGGAGACATCAACTTCCCTCCCGAGCTCTTCTCCGCCACGAGATCCGAAAGGTGCTTGATGAAGAAGACTTCAGACCGTCGGTTCGGGAAAATGAAGCATGTATGTTCTATGATGCCTCTGTCATAATATGCCGAGGCCACTTGTTTAAGGAACGGTATCATAATATGCAAAAATAATGTTTCGGCGAGAGAATGTCAAAAGAAATTTTTTCAAGTTTTTTATTGAAAAAATTTGGAGATTAACGGAAAAAGCGTACCTTTGCATCGTATTCAATTTTGAATTATTCAAAATTAGGACGTCGGCCGGCGCATTGCCGGAGGCAAGCCTGAAAAGATATATTGGATTAAGATGATTGTCCTGACGGACAATGAAAATATTTGTAAGAACAATTTAAAGGATATTGAAAATGAAAAAGAAATTCAGATGCCTCGTATGCGGTTATGTTCACGAGGGTGAGAGCGCACCGGCAGAGTGCCCTGTATGTCATGCAAAATCAGATAAGTTCGTGGAAATCACGGAGTCGGAAGGAGAAATCACATGGGCTGACGAGCACAGGCTCGGTGTGGCCAAGGATATAGATCCTGAGATTCTTCAGGGACTTAAGGATCATTTCGCCGGAGAGTGTACCGAAGTGGGCATGTATATCGCGATGAGCCGTCAGGCAGACAGGGAGGGTTATCCTGAGATCGCCGAGGCATTCAAGAGGTATGCATATGAGGAGGCTGACCATGCCGCAAGATTCGCAGAGCTGCTCGGAGAGGTAGTCTGGGATACTGAGACAAACGTGAAGAAGAGAATGGAGGCTGAGGCAGGTGCATGCGAAGACAAGCTCCGTATCGCAAAGCTCGCCAAGGCTCATAATCTCGATGCCATCCACGACACCGTTCACGAGATGTGCAAGGATGAGGCCCGCCATGGTGCCGGATTCCAGGGACTTTACAACAGGTATTTCAAGAAATAGTCTCTGCAGTACAGGACGTGTCATCCGGCAGCGTATGCCGATATGACATGGAAAAATGAAGAGGGGCGACTTAAAAGGGTACTTTCTGCGTTACGCTTGAATCGGAAATTACTCCTTTCGGGTCGCCCTCTTTGTTTTCTATCGGCCTTTTTCTGTCGTCGTATATCGGAACAAATACGTATCTTTGCATGGTTTGAAACGATGATTATGGAGCTATGGAACGGGCGACATTTCTTTTTGATCTGGACGGAGTCATTTTCGATACGGAAGGACAGTACACGATATTCTGGGATGGCATAGGGCGGGATTATGTCGGGGATCCGGATCTCGCGTCGAAACTTAAAGGCGAAACTATTTCGCAGTCTCTTATCAGGTGCTTTCCTGAAGATGCCGCCATGCGCGAGGAGGTAAGGAAGAAACTCTATGAATTTGAAGCCCTGATGAAATTCGAATATGTGCCCGGCGCGTTTGAGTTTCTTGAATATCTTAAAGCGAATGGCTTCAAATCCGCCATAGTCACAAGTTCGAACAGAGACAAGATGAGCCAGGTCTACAGATCCAGACCGGAAATACGGTCTCTGGTAAACAGGGTCTTTACAGGAGAGGAATTTGCCCGCTCAAAACCGGCACCTGACTGCTATATCCTCGGAATGGAAGTTTTCGGCGCGACTCCCGGCAACACTTATATATTTGAAGATTCGTTCAACGGTCTGGAGGCTGCCAAGGCTTCCGGCGGGCATGTCGTGGCTTTGGCGACAACAAATTCTACAGAGGAGGTAGCTCCTTACGCCGAGCTTGTCATCAATGACTTTTCCGACATATTCCACCACCTGCACGACGTACTTTTATGAATTTTTGACACATTATCTTCGGTAGACTGAAAACAGCTCAATTCCGCAAATAAGCGATTTCTTTGCAGTTGTGAAAACATCTAAGGCGGCGATGAAATTCGTCGCCTTTTTCATTCCGTCACAGCATTGCACCCCATTAGCACCCATGCCATAGCACAGGAATCTCGCCGGCACACGGCCATTGTGCATAATCTTAAAAAAATTGCACCGGCAGGTGCAACATAATGCCGATGGGCTGCATCTATATGGCGTGTCTGATTAATAATGTAGAACGTCATGAGAGAACTTTTTCTGGAAATACTCAAGAGGGTCGGGGCATTCATCATAGTGGCTCTAGTTCTCTCATCGTTTGTTCTGTTTTCATAGAACGATCTGCAACTTTTGATACATTGCTGTGATGGCGGTACGGACTGGAATCCGGCCGCCATCATTGTTTAATCCGCGACTTTTGCTATCTTTGCAGCCTTGTAAAATTGACGGGAACCGTCACATATCACTGAATATGGCACAGAAACCATCCATTCCAAAGGGCACCAGAGATTTCGGACCGGCAGAAATGGCCGGCAGGAACTATATATTCGACACTATCAGGTCTGTATTCAGGACATACGGATACATGCCTATCGAGACTCCGGCCATGGAGAACCTCGGCACTCTCCTCGGGAAATACGGTGACGAAGGGGACAAACTGCTGTTCCGCATCCTGAATTCAGGAGACGCTTTCTCCGGAGTGGATTTCACGGATTTCACTGACGGTGACGGGAGGCTGAACAGCAAGGCTCTGTCACTCAAGGTATGCGAAAAAGGGCTCAGGTATGATCTCACGGTCCCTTTCGCCCGCTTCGTGGTACAGCACCAGAACGAACTGTCGTTTCCGTTCAAAAGATATCAGATACAGCCGGTATGGAGGGCGGACAGGCCTCAGAAAGGCCGCTACAGGGAATTTTATCAGTGCGATGCCGATGTCATAGGATCAAAATCGCAGATGAATGAGCTGGAACTCGTGCAGATAGTGGATCACGTGTTCACGCTTTTCGGACTGGATGTAATCATAAAGATAAACAACCGCAAGGTTTTGGCCGGTCTTGCCGAAATTTCCGGCTTTCCGGACAAGGTTACAGATATCACAGTAGCCATAGACAAGATAGACAAGATAGGGCTGGAGTCAGTGAAAGCCGAGATGAGGGAAAAGGGACTTACAGATGATGCGATAGCCGTTATAGAACCTGTCCTGACCCTGAAAGGCGGCCACATGGAAAAAATCTCCGCCATGCGTGCCCTGATGGAAGGCAAGTCTGCTTCCGGGATAGTGTCAGAGACCGGGCTGAAAGGGCTTGACGAACTGGAAGAGCTGTTCCAGCTGACGGATGCGGCCGGGATTTCCCAGGAAGTCGAGATAGATTTGTCTCTGGCCAGAGGCCTTAATTACTATACCGGAGCCATTTTCGAGGTCAAGGCAAAGGATTTCGAAATAGGCAGCATCTGCGGAGGCGGCCGATATGACAACCTTACCGGCATTTTCGGACTTCCGGACATGTCCGGAGTGGGCATCTCATTCGGCGCCGACAGGATATATGACGTACTGAAGGGACTCGGCAAGTTCCCTGAAGATGTCATGACGGCCACCCGGATTCTTTTCGCCAACATGGGAGCGGAAGAAATCAGGTATCTTCTGCCTATAGCAAAGAGGCTCCGCGAATCCGGCATCTCATGTGAAATCTATGCAGACAGCGCGAAACTGAAAAAGCAGTTCGACTATGCCGACAGGAAATCAATCCCGTTCATTTCCATCACTGGCGGCGATGAAATGGCCAAAGGCGTGGTGAATCTCAAGAATCTGG
Organism: uncultured Bacteroidales bacterium; assembly: GCA_944323845.1. Taxonomy (GTDB): domain Bacteria; phylum Bacteroidota; class Bacteroidia; order Bacteroidales; family UBA932; genus Cryptobacteroides. The sequence goes on along the minus strand of CALUUA010000001.1, from coordinate 96,843 downwards.
CTGACGGCGAACAGAAAAGTTTCGCAAAGAACGACATCGAAGGCATTTTGAAGTTCGTATTGTAAAATGAATCTGAAATTATCTGTCGAGGGGCATCATAAGACGCTTCTCGGTTATGTTGCGGGCATTGTCACGGGAGTGACATACGGTCTGAACCCACTGTTTGCTGTTCCTCTCATGAAGGACGGCGTGTCGGTGGATTCCATCCTGTTTTTCAGGTATTTTCTGGCAGTCATCATTCTGGGGATATGGCTGGTGTTCCGCCGGGAAAGTTTCAGGCTGTCGCTGCATCAGGCCAGACAGCTGGTGATTCTCGGTCTGTTCTTCTCACTGAGCAGTTTCGGACTGTTCGAAGCCTACAAATACATTCCGTCCGGCATAGCCACGACGATAGTGTTCCTGTATCCGGTACTCGTAGCCATAATCATGATGTTTCTGAAGGTATATCCTACATGGCAGGTCTGGATAGCGATCATCGCCACTTTTGTCGGCGTGCTGTTCCTGAGCGGAGGCGATGGCGGCCAAATGCTGCAGTGGCGCGGTCTGGCTCTGGCATTCATGTCGGCTTTAGCCTACTCGATGTTCATTGTGATTGTGAACAGGAGCAAGTCGGTGCATCTCATATCGAACTCGATGCTGACGTTCTACGCGCTTCTGACAGGAGTCGTCGTTTTCTCCGTTTATGCCGCCGTGGAACGGATTCCGCTGTTCGGCAGCATTCATGGCATATCGTCATGGGGCAGCCTCGTCGGTCTGGCTGTGCTTCCGACAATAGTTTCCACAGCGACCCTGGCCATGTCCACAAGGCTAATCGGTGCCACCAAGGCGTCCGTTCTCGGAGTATTTGAGCCTGTCACCGCCATTCTGGTCGGTGCAATGGCCTTCGGCGAGGCCATTACGGCCAATGTAATCATCGGAATAGTGCTTACAATGGCGGCAATCGTCTTCATGATTGTCTCTCCGGGAAAGGCAAAAGCAAAAATTTTATAAAAATCTTTGGAAATATAAAATTTGTGCTTATCTTTGCAATCCAATACCGCGGGGTAGAGCAGTTGGTAGCTCGTCGGGCTCATAACCCGGAGGCCGGAGGTTCGAGTCCTTCCCCCGCTACTAGGCAGGACAGCTCATCAGGGCTGTCCTTTTTTCTTTTTTCTTGTCCCAAAAATTTGACTTTACAAGAAATAATAATATCTTTGCATCCACTTTTCAAGTGGCTTTTCTGATCAATGATCAAAACCACTGTGGACGGTCCGGTAGCTCAGCTGGATAGAGCAACAGCCTTCTAAGCTGTGGGTCTTGGGTTCGAATCCCAACCGGATCACATGATAATTGATACGCCGGGCATCTGCCCGGCTTTTTTTATTTCAGGCTGAAGCGTCAGGAGCTTGCTTCTGCAAGCGAAAGTCGGAATAAAAAAAAGAGCCTGCCAAGGCAGGCGTATCAATTATCATGTAAGATCGCCCGTGGCGCAGGGACAGGGAATGCGCAGTCCGGCGGACGAGCACCATCCCAACCGGATCACAAGTTCTAAAATACTGAAAATCAACACAGTATTTCGCAGAAAATTGATTTATGTGCAACGCAATCCGCTCAAAAAAAAGCGATGTGTTGTACTTTTTTGCATCAAATTACACCAAGTTGCACCACTTCGCCTGCAAACACACCTGCAAGCAATGGCAACAACAAAACTATATCTCGATACACGGGCAAATGCCCTAGGAACACCTGCACCTGTCAAAATCTCGCTATGCCTCAATGGAAAGACTGTCTTGTATTCTACAGGGGTTTGAAAATCCGGTTCAACCTGACCCCCAGTGTCCGAAAATAAAGTGCCCCGGAATCCGGAAACAAATCAGTCCCCTACATCCGGAGGTCACTTTCATCGGATTCTCCAGTCAAGAGGTAAATGCGCACTTAGGCATAAGTATTTTATCCATTATGATGGGATATTTTCTCTCCTGTCGAATAGGATAAGTTGAAAATAAGAATCCGATGTATTCACTTTTGAATTTCTTCAAGGAGAAGTGGATACATCTTTTTCTTTTTATTGAAAAGAGGCAACTATGCAGATTGAAGATAAAAATGTATATTTGCCATATAATTGACTGATTTATGGTGGATAAAGTAACATATTGGATTGAGTTGTCAGACTATGACCTTGAAACAGCACAGGCAATGCTGGATACAAAAAGATTCCTTTATGTGGGATTTATGTGCCATCAGGTCATTGAAAAGGCACTCAAGGCATATTGGAGTAAAGTGCTGGAAGAACCTCCATTGAAGATACATCACCTGTCAAGGCTTGCTGCAAAGTCAGGATTGACAGATGAACTTTCAGAGGAGCAGATGGATTTTATAGATTCCCTTGAACCATTGAACATTGAGGCAAGGTATCCATCCTATAAGGAGCAGCTGATGAAAGTTCTGACTCCAGAATACTGCAAGGAATTGTTGGACAAGACAAAAGCACTTCAAATATGGATAAGGGACAGGCTTTAGACTTAGCAAGGAAATACAAGGCAATGGTGGCTGAACATCTGCCATTGAAAGCATTGTATCTATATGGCTCATACAGCAAAGGGAACTTTACTGATGAAAGTGATATAGACATTGCCGTAGTGGTATCAAAGAGAAGTGACAACTACTTTGAAGACACTCCTTTGCTTTGGAAGTTGGGCAGGAAAGTCAGCTATCTGATAGAGCCAGTCTTGCTGACAGAGGATGATGACAGCCCACTTTATGCTGACATTCTGAAGACTGGGGTATTGGTCTGACCTTGTTTATTCATTATGTTAGGATATTTTTTCAAATACAGAACTTTGTCACAGGAAATAGCTATATTTACAACAGATTTTTGAAAATTTAAGTTTAACCAAATATAGTTTTACATAGGATGTAAACCAGTGTGTAAACTGGATGAAAGACCTATAGGAAACAAAGAGAAACAAGCTGCTTGAAGTTCAGACATGCATGGCAGCCACTATCGGCCTACCGATACAGGAATATTGGCCGTGGCGGCATATCCATCCGCCGAGAGGGCATAACAATAGACGCGATAATTGCCGATGCTGTCGATACGTATCTTCAGAACGGGCCGGCGAGTCACGCAGGTATTCCCATAACGTTCCGGACGCGGTTCATACGCACCGCCCGTAGCCGTGCGCGTAGCCTCGCGGAGAATCTCCCACACATACTTCATGCCCCGTCCTGATTCCACGCCCACGGAAACCTCGAACTTCTCGCCGGGCGCAAACACGGGATTCTGCACGGCCTGTTTGCCGTCTGCCGTTATCAATGATACTACCGGAGCCACAGCGGGTGTGTCGGTCTGTTTCCACAAACGTTCCATAACCTCGACAGCCGCACGTTCCTCATCGTTCACGTCTGACGCAAAATAACGGACGAGCAGACTTTCGGAAATGTTGTTGTCGGTCATATTCATCTGCTTTTTGTATTATAGACTATCCAGAAACCTTTTTTCCTAAACTCTTGTGATTTTTTTTTTGCAAATATTACTTACCAGCCCGAAATAATTATATTTTTGTCTCGAAAGAACATGAAACATGACTTCCCAGCACTATTCGGACAAAGACCTGTACAGCAAACTGAAAAGCGGTAACCTCGAAAGTTTCGACGCCATTTTCGACCGTTTCTACCCCGCGCTGTGTGCATACGGGGCCCAGTTCGTCTCTCTTCAGGACGCCGAAGACATCGTGCAGGACGTGATGCTGTATCTGTGGGAGAACCGCGAAGACATAATGATCCAAAACGCCCTCGGCACATACTTGTTCCGCGCCGTCAACAACCGATGCCTGACGCTGATAAACCGCGGAGCCATCAAGTCGAAAGTCGTGAGCGACCTCCAGCAATCCATGAGGGAGAAGTTCGATTCACCGGACTTCTATGAAGATCTCGCCGAACACCTCAAAGCCGCTCTGGAGGAACTGCCGCCGACATACCGGCAGGCTTTCGAGATGAACCGTTTCCATGGAAAAAGCTACAAGGAGATAGCAGACACACTCGGCCTCTCGCCCAAAACCGTGGATTACCGCATTCAACAGGCGCTGAAAAGGCTGCGCGTGGCCCTGCGCGATTTCCTGCCGATATTGGGAGCTCTTCTATACTGAAAGGTTTCCTCAGTCGCGCATGAGGAAATTTGGGAAATCATGAAGTTCGAGTGAAATTTTTCAGTAAATTTGCAGGATTGAGTTTTCATTGCCCGCAGGGCAATATAAACGGAAATTATTGTCATAACATAAAAATTGAAACATGAGCTTGAAAATCGTAGTATTGGCTAAACAAGTCCCTGACACGCGAAATGTCGGGAAAGATGCCATGACAGCCGAAGGTACCATCAACCGTGCGGCACTTCCTGCTATCTTCAACCCGGAAGACCTCAACGCTCTGGAGCAGGCATTGAGGCTGAAAGAATCGCATCCCGGCTCTACAGTGACCATGCTGACCATGGGACCGGGCCGTGCAGCCGAAATCATACGCGAAGGCCTGTACCGCGGCGCAGACGGAGGATATCTGCTGACTGACAGGGCTTTTGCAGGAGCCGACACTCTGGCCACCTCATACGCATTGGCCACAGCCATCCGGAAAATCGGAGAATATGACCTGATCATCGGAGGCAGACAGGCTATCGACGGGGATACGGCGCAGGTAGGACCGCAGGTAGCGGAAAAGCTGGGTCTGACCCAGGTGACATATGCCGAGGAAATCCTCGATGTGGACGAAAAATCAAGGAAAATAACCATCAAACGCCATATAGACGGAGGAGTGGAGACTGTAACCGCACCTATGCCGCTTGTAATCACAGTGAACGGCAGCGCGGCCCCTTGCCGTCCGCGCAATGCGAAACTGGTGCAGAAATACAAAAGGGCTCTCGGCGCACAGGAAAAGGCTGCGGCCACTGCCGACGGCGCCGAACTTCCGTATGCCGGGCTGTATGCAGAACGCCCGTATCTGAACATTACCGAGTGGAGCACCGCAGATGTCGGCGCGGATCTGGAACAGTGCGGACTCAGCGGGTCCCCTACCAAGGTGAAAACCATCCAGAACATCTCGTTCCAGGCCAAGGAAAGCAAGACCCTGACAGGCAGCGACAAAGATGTGGAAGGCCTGATTACAGAACTTTTAGCAAACCATACGATAGGATAAGGGACAAGTCATGAATAACGTATTTGTATATCTTGAAATAGAAGGCACTACAGTTGCCGATGTCAGTCTGGAATTGCTGACCAAGGGACGCAAGCTGGCAAACAGGCTGGGCTGCGGACTTGAAGCCATCGCTGCAGGCCATGGCCTCGACGGCATAGAAAAGCAGGTAATGAAGTTCGGCGTGGACAGGCTGCATATTTTCGATGCGGAAGGCCTGTTCCCTTACACTTCCCTGCCTCATTCATCCATACTTATCAATCTCTTCAAGGAAGAGAAGCCGCAGATATGCCTGATGGGAGCCACCGTCATAGGCAGGGACCTGGGGCCGCGCGTATCTTCCGCCCTGACCAGCGGACTTACTGCCGACTGCACTGCGCTGGAAATCGGAGACCATGAAGACAAGAAAGCAGGAAAGGTCTACAAGGATCTGCTTTATCAGATAAGGCCGGCCTTCGGCGGCAATATCGTGGCTACCATCGTCAATCCGGAGCATCGCCCGCAGATGGCCACCGTCCGCGAAGGCGTGATGAAAATGGAAGTTCTTGACGAAAACTACAGCGGCGAAGTCATACGTCACGATGTGGCGAAATATGTGCCGGAAACCGATTATGTAGTGAAGGTTATCGACCGTCACGTGGAAAAGGCCAAACACAACCTCAAAGGCGCGTCAATCGTCGTGGCCGGCGGCTACGGCATGGGCTCAAAGGAAGGTTTCGACATGCTGTTCGAACTGGCCAAGGAGCTTCACGCAGAAGTGGGTGCCAGCCGCGCTGCAGTGGATGCCGGATTTGCCGACCATGACCGGCAGATAGGACAGACCGGTGTGACCGTGCGCCCGAAACTCTACATTGCATGCGGAATAAGCGGCCAGATCCAGCACATCGCCGGCATGCAGGAGAGCAGCATCATCATTTCCATAAACAATGACGAGAACGCTCCTATAAACGCAATAGCAGATTATGTCATCAACGGCACCGTTGAGGAAGTAATCCCGAAAATGATAAAGTATTATAAATCACACAGCAAATAATATGGCAAATTTCTATACGGAACACCCGGAACTGCGCCATCATCTGAACAACCCGATGATGAAGCGCATCTGTGAACTCAAGGAAAGGAACTACAGGGACAAGGATGAGTTCGACTATGCCCCGCAGGACTATGAAGATGCCATGGACTCATATGACAAAGTCCTGGAAATCACCGGAGAAATTACCGGAGAAGTCATTGCAGCCAATGCAGAGAGCGTAGACCTCGAAGGGCCGCACTGTGCCGACGGGCGGGTAGAATATGCCAGCGGCACCAAGGTGAACATGGACGCCATGGTGAAGGCAGGCCTGAACGGAATGACCATGCCGCGCCGCTTCGGAGGACTGAACTTCCCGATTACCCCATACACCATGTGCGCGGAAATCGTCGCTGCCGCAGATGCCGGATTCAGCAATATCTGGTCTCTTCAGGACTGTATAGAGACTCTGTATGAATTCGGGAACGAAGACCAGCACAGCCGTTTCATCCCGCGCATCTGTGCAGGAGAGACCATGTCCATGGACCTGACGGAACCTGATGCAGGCTCCGATCTGCAGAGCGTAATGCTGAAAGCCACTTTCGACGAAGCGGAGAATTGCTGGAGACTGAACGGCGTGAAGAGGTTCATCACAAACGGTGATGCCGACCTGCATCTGGTATTGGCCCGTTCCGAGGAAGGCACGAAGGACGGACGCGGACTTTCGATGTTCATATATGATAAAAGAAGCGGAGGGGTCAACGTGCGCCGTATCGAGAACAAGCTCGGCATCCACGGCTCCCCTACCTGCGAACTCGTCTTCAAGAACGCCAAAGCCGAACTCTGCGGAGAACGCAAACTGGGTCTGATCAAATATGTGATGGCGCTGATGAACGGCGCCCGTCTGGGAATCGCAGCACAGAGCGTAGGACTCAGTCAGGCTGCCTATAACGAGGCTCTTGCCTATGCGAAAGACAGGAAACAGTTCGGAAAGGCCATCATCGAGTTCCCGGCAGTATATGACATGCTTTCGACCATAAAGGCTAAACTTGATGCCGGACGCGCCCTGCTTTACCAGACATCCCGCTATGTGGATATCTACAAGGCACTTGACGACATTGCGCGCGAGCGCAAGCTGACTCCGGAAGAGCGTCAGGAGCAGAAGAAATATGCCCGTCTCGCAGATGCATTCACTCCGCTGGCCAAGGGTATGAACTCCGAATACGCAAACCAGAATGCCTACGACTGCATCCAGGTACACGGAGGAAGCGGCTTCATGCTGGAATATGCCTGCCAGCGCATTTACCGCGACGCACGTATCACCAGCATTTACGAGGGTACCACGCAGCTTCAGACCGTAGCGGCTATCCGCTATGTAACCAACGGCTCATATCTGGCCACCCTGCGCGACTATGAGCAGATTGAATGCTCTGACGAGATGAAACCTTTGATGGAGCGCGTCAAGGCCATGACAGACAAGTTCGAGGCCTGCACGAACCTTGTAAAGGAGGCTGCAGACCAGGAATTCCATGACCTGATGGCCCGCAGGCTGTACGAAATGGCGGCAGACTGCGTCATGTCCCACCTGATCATCCAGGATGCGACACAAGCTCCTGAAATGTTCTCCGGTTCAGCCAAGGTCTATGTGAACTATGCTGAAGCTGAGGTGGACAAGCACAACTCGTTCATCACGAACTTCCGCAAGGAAGATATCAGCTGCTACAGAAAATAGTAGCTGCTTCAGGAAATAAGCTGTACAAAACAAGAGCCGGCCGGGAAGAAATTCCGAGGCCGGCTTTTTTTGCCATTCTTCCGGATTTTGCTATTCTTCAGGCTGCACGGTTTTCCGTCGCCGGGATATCATGACCGTGGCCAGTTCGATACCGGTTACGAGGAAAAATCCCACTAAAGCGAAAAGCACCGCCCCGCCCATATGCATGTCTATCATGCCGAAATGCTGCTCTACCATAGCGGCTGTCAGACCTCCTGTCTCGTCTAAAGCCATCAGCTCCGGAAACTGGGACTTGACCAGCGTAGCCTTGTCACTCCACGGCCACACCTTCACCAGAGACCCGATTATGAAACCGGCCATCACCAGCAGGGTCTCCCTGTGATAATGCTGCAAGAGCCAGTGCAGGAACTTCGAAAAGGCTATAATCCCTGTGGCCGCGCCTACCACGAAGACAATCACGGTCACGAAATCCAGCCAGTTCCCTGTTCCTGAAATGATATCCGCCAGCGTCCCCATCATATACTCGTACTTGCCGAGGACCAGAAGGATAAAGCTGCCGGATATTCCCGGCAATATCATGGCGCATATCGCAATCGCTCCGCACAGGAAGATGAACCAGAGTCCGTCCGGTGTCTCCGTCGGAGACAATGTACACACGACCACTCCGAGCACGATGCCGAAAACGAGCATGATGAAATCCTTCACCTTCCATTTCTTTATCCCTCTCAATATGAATATGGACGAGGCCACGATCAGGCCGAAGAAGAAGGCCCATGTCTGGATCGGCTGATAATTGAGCAGATACTGCATCAATTTCGCCAGAGACAGGATGCTTATCAATATACCGGCTATCAATGAGAAAAGGAAATTGCCGTTTATATGTTTCCAGAACTGTCTGAACTTTCCGGTGAAAAGCAGCTTGACAGCCGTACCGTTGATGGAATTGATGGAGCCCACCAGTTCTTCGTAGATGCCTGTCATGAAGGCAATCGTCCCGCCGGACACACCCGGTATCACATCGGCGGCACCCATACAGATGCCTTTTACTGTCACAAGCAGGTAATTCAAAGGATTTTTCATCACACTATTTTTATTAGGAAATTACAGATTGCATCAATTCTTTCAGATGTGCTGCAAGTTTTTTCTATGCCGTCAGGCCCGATGCATTGCCCGTCAGGCTCCTGCCTGTCGGCAATCACGAGATCGAAGGGATGCCCGTGAAAGGCACATGTCCCTATCTTGAATCCAGCATTGGCCGTCACGGCCAGAAATTTCTCGGTAAAACCGGTACTGTCCTTCAGGCTTATGAGCAGGTCATAGTCCCCGGAAAACAGATGGCCTTTGCGCCTTAGGTCCGGCATACCTGTCCAGTCGGTGTCGCGACGGGTAATGACATTGTCGCCGCAGGCATACACGATGGTATCCCGGCCTATCTTGCGGAGGTCGGTGTATATGAATGAGGAAACTATCCCGAAACCTGAAAAGAAGTCCTCCAGCCGGGCCGTGTCTTTCAGGCACTCCGGTTCTGTACCGTCAGCGATGACAAGAACGGTGCGTATTTTTCCCAATGGCATGAAACCAGTGGGCCGGCTGCTCGCGTATTTCTTCAGCCGGTGCTTCCGTAGCCATGTTGTCAGAAAAAAAGCCATCTACTGCGGATTAACATTGGACTGGTGCTTACGGATCAAGGCCTTGATTTCGGATTTGGCGGCCTTCCAACGCGGTATGTCGATCTTGGTGCCTATCACTTCCACGACCTTGGCGGCAATGATGGATCCTATCTCTCCGCAGACTTTCAGCGGCATACCGAGAGAATGGGCATACAGAAAGCCTGCCGCATATGTATCCCCTGCCCCCGTGGCATCCACAGTATCGGCCGGCCATGCTTCTATATAATGGTATTCATCGCCGCTTTTCACCATTGAGCCGTCTTTCCCGACTTTCACGACAGCGATACTGCAGTGACGCGCTATCTCGTCCAGAGCCTCTCTCGGGGCAAGTCTGGTAAAAGCCCTGGCCTCGGACTCGTTTGCGAATACGATATCCACGTAATGGTCGACTATATCATGCAGGAAAGCCTCGTTCGATTCGACGACATTGTATGAAGCCATGTCGAGGGATATGATGCAGCCGGCTTCCTTCGCCAGTTCGACTGCCTTCCTGATCAGATTCTGATTCTGTACCAGATAGCCTTCGATATGGAAATAATCATAGCCTTCGAAATACTCCGGCTTCAGGTCTTCGGGCACAAGTTCAAGGGCGGCTCCGAGATACACGGCAAAGGTGCGTTCAGCATTAGGTGCTGTAATGAATACCATGGCCCGGCCGGACGAATTCACGCCTTTCAGGAGAGTGGACCTGATGCCGTACTGCTCCTGATCGCTCTTGTACAGGTGGCCGAGGTCGTCATCGCCGATCTTGCCTATGAATCCTGATTTCATGCCGAAAATGGCAGTGCCGGTGATAGTGTTGGCTGCCGAGCCGCCTGCCACATATTGCACTCCCATAGACTTCAGGGCCTGCCAGATCCTGTCGCCGGTCATCATATCCACATGCTGCATGCTTCCTTTCGGCAGATGGAACTGTTTCAGCAGCGTGTCATCCTGAAGCACGGCAAGTATGTCAGTGAGGGCATTGCCCATCCCCAAAATAGATTTCATCCGGAGCAAATTATATCAACAGTCGACAAAGATAGGTAAATTTATCCGTATTTAAGGTTTTTTAGATAAATTTGCGTTTTCCATGCAGAACGGGATGAAGAAAAAAGATTACGGGACCGACATCATCAAATATCTGCTTTCGGCGGCTGTAGCCTGTTTCCTCCTCTATTTTACATTCAGGGGCGTGAAATGGGACGACTTCATCACCGGAATAAAATCCTGCAGATGGGGATATATCCTCGTGTCCATGGCTGCGGGCATCGCGGCTTTCTGGTTCAGGGGGCTGCGATGGAGAGAAACGCTCCTGCCTATCGACGGCAGTATCAGCCGCCGCACCACATTCAATGCCGTAAATATCGGCTATATCGCCAATTTCGTATTTCCACGCATAGGGGAATTTGTCCGCTGCGGGTTCATCACTAAAAATTCATTGCCCGAGACGGGCAATGAGGATGTCGGCGACGGGGGTATTGTCAGGAAAAGGGCCTCCTACGACAAGGTGCTTGGGACAGTGGTTCTGGAGAGGAGCTGGGATATGGTGACGATGTTGCTTTTTCTGATAGCGCTTCTCGCTTTCAGGTGGTCTGAATTCGGGGCATTTTTTCTGGAAAAGATGTGGCGGCCGTTTCAGGAAAACATGAATTTCAGTCTGTGGTGGCTGCTGCTGGGGCTGGCAGTCGTATTCGCTGTCGCCATAATTATCATTTACCGGACGCGGAACAGGTCCGGGTTTTCGCGGTCTGTGGCCAAGGTATGCAAGGGGCTGATGCAGGGGGTTTTCTCTTGCGTGCGGATGAAGAACAAGTGGAAGTTTTTCTTTTATACGCTGGTTATCTGGCTGATGTACTGGCTCATGAGTGCCGCCACGATGAATGCGATGCCGGGGCTGGACAGTCTGGGTGCCGTGGATGCTCTTTTTCTTATGGTCGCGGGGAGTTTCGGGTGGCTGGTGCCTGTGCCAGGTGGGTTCGGGGCTTTTCATTTCATCGTATCGCTGGCCTTGTCAACGATTTACGGCATTCCTTTCGAGACGGGGCTGATTTTCGCGACTCTTTCACATGAATCCCAGGCTATCACGATGGCTGCCTGCGGTGGGATTTCCTATATGGACGAGACTTTCAGACGTTGATGTTGCGCGGTCTGTAATACGAAGTTTCTGCGGGACTAGGTGCATTCGAGGTGGAGAATGATGCTAGTCCGTAACATTTCTGCGGGACTAGGTGCATTTGAGACGGAGAATGATGCTAGTCCGTGATGTTTCTGCGGGACTAGGTGCATTCGAGGTGGAGAATGATGCTAGTCCGTAACATTTCGTGATGTTTCCGCGGGACTAGGGGCATTCGAGGTGGAGAATGATGCTAGTCCGTAACATTTCGTGATGTTTCCGCGGGACTAGGGGCATTTGGGACGAAAAGTGCGACAGGTCCGTGATGTTTTCGCGGGACTAGGTGCATTTGGGACGGAAAGTGCGACAGGTCCGTAACATTTCTGCGGGACTGGGTGCATTTGAGACGGAGAATGATGCTAGTCCGTGATGTTTCTGCGGGACTGGGTGCATTTGAGGCGGAAAGTGCGACAGGTCCGTAACATTTCTGCGGGACTGGGTGCATTTGGGGCGGAAAGTGCGACAGGTCCGTGATGTTTCCGCGGGACTGGTGTCATTTGGGGCATGGAATGCGGCTAGTCCGGGGGAGGAAGGGAGGAAAGAACGGAAGGAAGAACGGAGGGAAGGGAGTAGGGCTGGAACAAAAAAAGCCGCCCCGAGGGTCGGAGCGGCTGGAATTAAAAGAGCAAACAACTACTCATTCATCGTATGCTTTCCAAGGTCAGACACATCATCTTTAGAATATGTTGTCCACTGACTTTCAATAAACTCTGCAGATGGTCCAGTAACGTCTGGATTTCTTCTCATAGTAACGTCTTTACCATAATCGGCAGTAGAGCCGATAATGCCCCAGACATCTATATTCACTCCATTTTTACTTAAAGCTATGGCATCTCCTTTCTCGCCATTGAATGAAATACTGCCTGATTTCCTTTCCTTAGGCACCTCATAAAGGTCAGCATTTGAATTAGCATAGACAAGTGCCGTTTTTGATTCAATCGAGCCCTCTAATTTAACAGATGTCGAAGTTGTCTTGCCATTACTGTATATTTCAAGCGTATAGTCACTCAAATCAATCGTATTTGATGTAGGGTTATATATTTCTATATACTTATTGTTCGCTGATCCTTCTACATATTCAGAAATGAAAAGCTCAGTAGGTTCTATAACCTGTCCTGCAACACGCTGGGTAAGAGTAACTGTCTTTTCTACACCAGAATTGCTAAGGACAGTAAAGACTACTTCTACAGGCTCTGTACCTTCATTGGCAGGATAAGTGACAGTGATGACAGCATCGCCTGTTCCCTCTTTCTGAGACACAGTATAAGCTTCATTGCTCGACTCAAGCATCCAGTATTCATTAGATTCAATGTTGAAAGTAGTCGTACCTGCCTCGGCTGTAACACTCATCGTGCTCGGAGTCACGTTGCAGTATGGCGCTGCAACATGGCTGATGTAATATGCCGGGCCGCCGACCTGCGCTGTGCCTTTATATTCAGCCCTTTTTCCGACAAGCGTCAAGACATCGCCTTCCCTCAATCCGAGAGATGAGAATGAGTTGTCGTTGCTAGTTGCCTTCGTAGCTGTCAGGCCGTAAACATAAACAGTACCGGTATCATCGGTCAAATCGAAATTGCCGTAATCAGTATCAACAATATTGGAAATGGTACCGGTCAACTCATAATACACATCGCCGACTTCCTTCGCAAGGAATTCTGCCACAGTAAGTTTCTCGATAGCTTCAGGTGCTTCAAAGTTGAATGAAGCTGTATTTACAGTACCTGCAGCAAACTCGAGAGCACTTTCGTAAGTCCTCTCATCGGATGAAACGCCCTTGTCCGTCTCTACAGAGATAGTGAGCTTGGAACCCTGAGGGACGCTGAAAGGATGGGCGGATACCCAGAACGTACCGGTAGCACCTGCTTCCATCGTAACATTTGTAACGCCAAGTGTAGTATAATTATAAGTGTATTTATCGCCGCTCGATTCCGTCCCGCCGGTCTCGAGATTGATATAATACGTACCGCTGAGAAGCTGGCCTGCAGCATCGGTAGATACCGTGATACTGCGTACCTCTATAGGCTCGGTATGGTTGTTGGTGACGTCTATCTTCAGCAGAGCCGTAAGCTGGTGCATCTGTACGGAAGGTGTCTCTGAATCGGCAGCCGTAGTGTAGCCGTATATCACGCCCTTTACATGATCGGCGTTATTTATGCCTTTCTGAACTGCTGCAGCCTCGCTCGGAACATCGACATACCTTTTTGATCCGCTCTTATTGCAAGCAACTCCGTCAACATCCACCGTCTTGACATCACTATTGTAAGGATACAGGACATGATACGTATTCTGGCCATCCTGAAGTGTCACTCCTGATGCGGAGAAAGCGTTTTCGCCGGCCACCTTGCCGAACTTATACGCCGAACTTGAGTTCACCACTACAGTCAGTTCATCGCCATCCTCCCATGCGACAGTCTTGTCCTCAGGATTGAAGATAGTCTTGGTCTCAGGAAGCTCGGCAACAATCTTCACGGTCTTGCCGGTCTGGGAAGTACCTTCCTCAAGTTTCTCAGTCTGGCAGCTCACAGCTACCGCAGCGACTGCCAATACTGACAATAAAATCTTTTTCATGATAGTACCTCCTTTTTAGAATTTAACGCCATCTTCGAAATTGTCGATGTCGATCGTAGCCCCTTCGAACGGGCTGGCTGCAAATCCGTTTTCCACGGAGACCTCCGAAGAAAACATTTCAGGGGCCTCATAAACGAAGGCCTCATCAAAAACATTTTGTTTCATAAGCATATGGATTGTTAATGTAGACAATTGAGGATTTATTACTTTAAATAGCTTTTTCAATTACAGACGGTCAAAGTTACCGCTATTCAATGTAATAAACAAAAATATTCCTGTTAATTTTTCTTGAAATTTTCAACAAGTCAGGAATACCGGCATTGCCGGCGTACAGCCTGCGGCTCTACTTCGCGAAGAAATCCCGGGCCTTGAAACCGAGTTCGCGCCAGGCCTTGTCTGTATAATAGAAATTATCTGTCATGAGCATATCCATATTGACCGAAGTCACCTCTGTCTCCAGCCCGAGCCATGCGAGGAAATCCCCGAACTTGCCCGCAGCCTTCAGCAGCCAGTCCGGCAGACTGACATACAGCCTCCTGACTCCCGATTTGTCCGCCATCCTGCGGAACATCTCCCGATAATGATAATTGGTACCAGTAATCAGATAGCGGCTTCCCGTTTCGGCTTTCTCCATCGCCATAATCATACCTCTGGCCGCCTCCTCCACATCCAGCACGCTCTTCCCGCCGGAGGGGCAGAATACCACGGGAGACTTCCTGACCATGGAAAATATCCTGTCGGAACCTTTCTCGGAGCCGTACCTGCCTACCATGAAAGTAGGATTCACTATCACCACCCTCATCCTGTCGGCATAAGCCAGCGCCACTTCTTCAGCCTCCTTCTTGCTCAAGGCATAGCAGGACTTCGTGAACGGATACTTCATTTCCTCCCCTTCGGCCGCTCCGTAGCCTATGGTATTGGCAGTGCTGACATACACAAAGGTTTCCACACCGTATTCAAGAGAGAGATCCAGCAACATTTCCGTAGGCTCCACATTCACCTTGCGGAACGGCTCATAATCCGTCCCAGCCTGCGAAGTCATGGCCGCTACATGGAAAACCGCATCCGCCTGCGCCACCAGAGGCCTCATGGCGGCCTCGTCCTTGAAATCAGCCTCAGCCACGGTGACACGGCCGTATGTCTCACCCTTGTAAGACCTCCCTTTACGCACCGTCCCTATCACATTGCAGCCTTCGCGGGCAAGCCTCTCGATGATATTGGCGGCCAGCATACCGTTGGCTCCTGTAACCAGCACCGTCCTGTCCATCTTCATCCGGGATTCTACAGTTCATGACGCCTTACCTGACGGGACATCAGCATCCCGCTCAGGCACTCCGGCGCCAGTTTCAGCAAATTCATTGAAAACCTGTTGAATACGCCGGGAACTATCGTCCGCTTTCCCTTGAACATACCGTCCACGCAGGCTTCCGCCACACGCTCAGGCTTCAAAGACAAAGCCTTGCCGAGAAATCCCTGTCTGTCTATCCTCGAAGCTATCTCCTGCTTCGTGGGCATAGGGCCGAGCACGGCAAGACTTACGGAGATGTCATCCGGCTTGAACTCCTCACGCATGCCCAGGGAAAAATACCTGATGAAGGCTTTCGAAGCCGGATACACGGTCTTGTAGCCGCTCGGCACGACACCGGCCATGGATGAAATATTCAGAATAAAAGACCGGGCATTCCTCCTGAGATTCTGCAGGAACTCATGTGTCAGAATGACCGTAGCCGCCACATTCACCTGAACCATAGTATCGATATACCGCAGGGGCGCCTCGCCGAAACGCCTGCTGCCACCCAATCCGGCATTGTTCACCAGAGCGAAAGCCTCGTACCTGCCGTTGACCGTCCCGGCGAAGTCCGAAAGGGCAGACTTGTCAGACATGTCGAACTCGAAATACTCGCTTTCCGTCCCCATCTCCCGGCATGTCTCTGATACAGCTGCCAGGTTTTCACCCGGCAATGCCGTCAGAATCGTATTTATCTTCCTTTTCGCCAATTCCAGCGCGATGCACCTGCCAAGGCCTGTGCTCGCTCCTGTCACTACCGCGTAACGCGGATTACCAACCGTCATATTTTCCTGTTGAACTTTATTCCAAACCCTTTATGTATCTGTCGATGGCCGCTGCCGCCTTTCGTCCGGCTCCCATAGCCAGAATGACGGTAGCCGCACCTGTCACTGCATCGCCGCCGGCAAATACTCCCGGCCTCGTGGTCACTCCGTCGCCGTCAGCCACAAGACAGCCGCGACGGTTCGTCTCCAGTCCGGCCGTAGTCCTGGCAATGAGCGGATTAGGGGATGTTCCGAGAGCCATGATGACAGAGTCCGCCTCTATCCCGAATTCAGAACCCGGAACAGGCACAGGCGACCGGCGGCCGCTCTCATCAGGTTCGCCGAGTTCCATGCGGATACATCTGATTCCGCTGACCCAGCCTTTCTCGTCCCCGATGATCTCGACCGGATTCGAAAGCATCATGAATTTCACGCCCTCTTCCTTGGCATGATGCACTTCCTCCCGTCTTGCCGGCAGTTCCACTTCAGTCCTCCTGTAGACGACAGTCACATCGCCGCCGAGACGCAATGCAGTACGGGCGGCATCCATTGCCACATTTCCCCCGCCTACCACGACGACCTTCTT
This sequence comes from uncultured Bacteroidales bacterium, assembly GCA_944323845.1. Taxonomy (GTDB): domain Bacteria; phylum Bacteroidota; class Bacteroidia; order Bacteroidales; family UBA932; genus Cryptobacteroides. The sequence continues at coordinate 79,911 of CALUUA010000001.1, read as the reverse complement.
CGCATGCATGACCGGGGTCAGATAATCGTCCCGGTAGGCATCCATGAGATTGTTCCTCGTCAGGAACTCATTCGCCGAGAATACCCCGTTCAGATTTTCCCCGGGAATATTCATGAATCGCGGAAGTCCTGCACCCGAGCCGATGAACACGGCAGAGAAGCCTTCCTTATCGAAAAGGGAATCTATGGTGACTGTCCTTCCGACCACTACGTTTGTCTCTATCCTGACGCCCATAGCCTTCACGTCGGCAATCTCGGCGGCCACTACCCTTTCTTTCGGCAGCCTGAACTCCGGAATCCCGTATTCCAGCACTCCGCCCGGCTTGTGCAAAGCTTCGAAAACCGTCACGTCATAGCCCCACTTCGCCAAATCGTATGCACATGCCAGTCCGGCAGGACCGCTGCCCACCACGGCTACCTTATGGCCGTTGGCCGGTGCCTTTTCCACTTTCTTCGTCCCGTGGGCGCGAGACCAGTCCGCCACGAACCTTTCCAGTTTTCCTATGGCTACAGGTTCGGCTTTCACGCCGAGGATGCAGCTTCCTTCACACTGGGTTTCCTGCGGACATACCCTGCCGCAGACTGCCGGCAAGGACGAATCCTCCGCTATCACGGACGCCGCGGCCATGAAATCGCCTGCCGCCACAGCGGCAATGAATTCAGGAATCTTCACCGACACCGGGCATGAAGCGACACACCTCGGGTTCTTGCAATGCAGGCATCTCGAAGCCTCCAGCACCGCTTCCTCCTCATTGTAGCCATAACATACTTCTTCGAAATTGGCAGCCCTGACTTTCGGGTCCTGCTCCCTTACGGGGACTCTTGGTATCTTGTTTGCCATAATCTTCCAGTCTCAACGATGTTTATCTGATCTTGCACTTGTGGTCTTCCTCGATCTCCTCTTTCCGGTACATTCCCTGACGCCGCATGGCCTCGTCGAAGTCCACATCATAGCCATCGAACTCGGGGCCTTCCACACATGCGAAGCGGGTCTTCCCTGCCACGGTCACCCTGCAGGCCCCGCACATGCCGGTTCCGTCCACCATCAGGGTATTCAGGCTTACGACAATCGGCAGCCCCAGCTTCTTCGCCGAAAGGGTCGCGAACTTCATCATTATCATTGGTCCTATGGCCACAGCCTGTGTGTACTTGTTACCGTCCTCGGCCACCACCTTTTCCAGAAGGCCGGTCACCATACCCTTGAAGCCCTCGCTTCCGTCATCGGTGCAGATATACAGATGGTCGCAGACAGCCGACATCTCTTCCCTGTAGATAATAAGGTCGGAAGTCTTCGCCCCGATGATCACGTCCACATATGCGCCATGCGCCTTAAGGTACTTGACCTGAGGATATACCGGAGCTGTGCCGACTCCGCCGGCAATGAATATATAGCGGCTCTCCTTCAGCTCTTCATCGGATTTCTCGGTAAAATCCGACGGCAGGCCGAGAGGCCCCACCACGTCTTCGAAGCCTTCCCCCTCTTCGAGGGCGCAGATCTCCTTCGTGGAGGCCCCTATTTTCTGTGTAACAATGGTAACAGAACCTTCCTCCGCATCGAAATCGCTGATGGTAAGAGGTATGCGTTCGCCGCGCTCATTGACGCGCACTATCAGAAACTGCCCCGGCCGGGCAGAAGACGCCACACGCGGAGCCAGTACTTTCATCCTGCATATCGCAGGCGAAAGCATTTCTTTTTTCAGAATCCTATACATAACAATATTTCCGGTCTGATAAGTCCGTTCCGGCAAAACCGGGGAAGCCGGATTTCACAAATTTAAGAATTTTACTTAATTTTGATGGAAATTGGACATCGTTTATGAAAGATTTTCTGAAAATCACATTGGCAGTCATTACAGGCTGCCTTATTTTAGGCATTGCGAAGCTCTTCATCTTCTTCGGCGTGGTCGGCTCCCTGACCTTGCTCGGAAAATCCGGTCCGGCCATGCCGGGATCGGCGATATTGAAGATAGACATGTCTGAAGTGCAGCTGGCGGAGCAGAGCATCGGGGCGAATCCCATATCCGGCCTGTACGGGTCACAAATCAGGACGATAGGCATATTGGATGCTGTCAGAGCCATAGAGACTGCGGCCGGAGACCCTGCGGTGAAATATATCTACATGAAGCCCGACATGGCATACGGAGGAATGGCCCAGATAGAAGAGCTGCGTCAGGCTCTCGTGAACTTCAGGATGAGCGGCAAGGCCGTGATTTCCTACATCGAGAACCCGTCGAATGCAGGCTATTACCTCGCTTCAGCCTCGGACAAGATATACATGACTCCGCATGCCGGAGGAATGAACACGCTTACGGGCATTTCAAGCCAGATGTTCTTCCTGAAGGACATTCTCGGGAAGCTCGGCATAAACGTACAGCTGATAAGGCACGGGAAATACAAATCCGCCGGCGAAATGTTCGTCAGGAACGAATCCAGCCCGGAAAACAGGGAACAGTATCAGGAAATGATCAGTTCCGTCTGGGATTCATGGGTATCTTCGATAGCCGAAAGCCGCGGGATAAGCGCGGAGAGTTTCAATGCCGCCTTAGATAATCTGGAGCTGAATTTCCCTCAGGACTTTGTCGATGCCGGACTGGTGGACGAGCTTCTGACGCTGGACGGGCTCAAGTCCAGACTGACAGAATATTTCGAGGCTTCCGGCTTCGACAAGACAGCCATGATATCCATCAGCGACTATGCGTCCCTCAAAGTGACCCCTGATTTCCGGGCGGACAACACTGTAGCCGTAATCTTCGCCGAGGGGAACATTATCGACGGCAATATCGGACAGCAGGTGGCCGGTGACAGGTTCGCGAAAATCATATCAGATGTGAGGGAAAACGACGACATAAAGGCAGTGGTCTTCAGGGTGAACTCTCCGGGCGGCAGTGTCCTCGCGTCAGAAAAAATCAGGGACGAGATAGCCCTGCTCTCGGAAGAAAAGCCGGTCATAGCCTCTTTCGGTGACTTTGCCGCTTCAGGAGGATACTGGATATCGGCAGGATGCGACTATATTTTCACGAACAGCAGCACGCTCACAGGCTCGATAGGGGTATTCAGCATGATTCCAGACTTCAGCCGCACTATTGACGAAATAGCCCATGTCGGTGTCGACTTCGTCAATTCAAACGAGCATAGCGACATGTATTCCTGCCTGCGACCGCTTACAGGCAAGGAAGCGGCATACATGCAGGCTTCCGTGGAAAATATTTACGAGACTTTCACCACAGTGGTGGCAGAAGGGAGGTCTTTGGAAAGGAGCTATGTGGATGAAATCGGTCAGGGACGCGTATGGGCCGGGGATGATGCAGTAAGGCTAAGATTGGCAGACAGGAAGGGAACGCTTATGGATGCCCTCCGCTATGCAGTCACGGCCAGCGGAGCCGGTCCGGCAGACCTGTCCATGTGGAATATCGCAGAATATCCGAAACCGCTGGGTCCTTTAGAAAGGATATCGCTTGCCCTGAACGGCGGAAGCTCGGCTGTCTCCGTGTTCAAGGACACTCCGTTCGAGGATGTGGAGGAGGCTTTCCGCCAGTGGAATGCAAATGAAAGCGGGAAAGTATATGCCAGACTCCCTTACGAGGTGACCATAAGATAGATATAGGCTACAGCCGGCGGAGCACCAGCACCTTTGCGGTAGCATCGGTGATTCTGTAGCGGTCGTCTATCCGTTCGCCCAACACGGCGGCCACCCTGTGCCCGTCGCTTTCAGGATCGGAGGTATCCGCTACCATTACCGCGGATTGCTTGCGGAAAAAATCATATTTGAGGTCAGTGAAGAAATCGCTGACCTTTTTCCGTCCTTTCATGCCGAAGGGTACGAACCAGTCTCCGTCCCTCCATACACGGCAGACGAAGGGGAATTTCAGGAGGGATGCATCGAAAAGAAGGGTGCCGGACGGCTGTTTCAGCGAGGCTATACAGGCCCTGTCCGTGACAGAGACCGAAAAAGAGGTCCCATTGCAGCGATAGCTGCCCTCCCCTCTCACTACAGTGAAGACATCCTGAGCGGAATTGCCGGGAAAATCTCCAGGGCGAAGTCCTTCTTTCAGTGCCGGGCGGAATATCAGCCTGCCCCCTGCCGCTGCCATGACATGGGTCGCCGAGCGGAATTTCTTGCCGGGTATGGTCCTGTCGCTTTTCAGCAGGGACATAACGGCTCTTACAGAAGCGCTGTTGAAGCCCCTGCCGTCCATAAGCCGATACAGTACATATTCCCAATGCTCCAGCCGCAGCAGAAGTTTCAGGTCCACCGATTCATCGCCTCCCTCCGAAGAAAGCACGGTGTCTGCTGCTGTCCTGTAATACGAATCGAGCATGGCTTCCGCCTGTGCGAAATATCCCATCTCGTCTGAAACCGTCTTGATAAACGATGGATTTATCTGTTCGAGGACAGGAAAGACCAGATGCCTTATCTTGTTTCTGGTATAGTCTGTCTGCGCATTCGTGCTGTCTTCCCTGTATGGTATGGAACAGGCGCGCACGTATCCTTCTATCTGTTTTCTGGTAAAGGAGAGCAGGGGCCGCAACAGTCTTACCGGACTATCCTCCGAAGAATACGGAGCCGCCGATTCGTATCCCATCCCCGAGAGTCCCTTGATACCCGTACCGCGGACTATATTCAGGAAGAGGGTTTCAGCATTGTCATTGGCATTGTGCGCGACACAGAGGGCGGTATAGCCGTTCTTAATGCACAGTTCCGCGAACCAGCGGTAACGGAGTTCCCTCGCGGCCATCTCTATGCTGATTCCGCGCGTCGAAGCGAAACTTTCCGTATCGAAATCCTGCCGGTGAAACCGTATTCCGTTCGTTTCCGCCCACGTCCGTACCAAAGCCTCGTCCTCGTCACACTCATGAGGGCGGAGATGGAAATTGCAATGGGCTATAGCGAACGGCAGTCCCGTCCTTCGGAAAAGGTCGGCCATGCACATGGAGTCAATGCCTCCGCTGACTGCCAGCAGAACCGTGCCGGTGTCATTCCATAGGCCCATCCGGGCCAATATGCATGAAAACTCATGATACATTGTCCGCATTGTCCGGCAGGCTCGGCCTGCCGTGACAGCTATCTGGCGAAAGTATAGACAAAACCGAAGGAAAGCGATTCCTTGAACTGGACACGCTGCTTGCCGGAAAGTCCGGCAGCCTTCTCTTCAGGGGTCACTATCATGACGTTGTCGTCATATATCAGATTCGTCAGGATGGTGAAAGAGAAGAATTTTGTCAGTTTCCAGTCTATCCTCGTATCCCAGTTCACACGCAGATTCTGCGGCTTGTCGAGGTAGTCGGAAAAGAGGACGACCTGTGACGAAAAGGCGAAGTTGTCATTTACGTTCACCTTGAAATCCACCTTGAGCTGGGCACCGAACTCGAATTTCACAGGCTCGTAGACATTCCCGTCCACTGTGCCGTCTTCCAGTTTCGGCAGGTCGGCCGCATCCTTATAGCGTTTCTTCAGCGGCTGGCTGTAAGACTCCCTCAACATCGGGTTGTTGACTATGACAAGACCTCCGGTCAGAGGCGCAAGGTTCACTGTCAGCCACTTCAGAGGCTTGTAGTCAAGACCGAGAGCCAGATTCGTATATGCCGGCGACAGGAAACCTGATTTCAGCACGCTGGCGGCCTTCCAGTCTTGGGCATTATATTCCTGGCCTTCCGGCAATGGGGATCCGTCAGCTTTCGCAGACGGAGTAGGGAAATCATATGTATCGGAAAACTGGGATCTGAAACTGAAGTTCACCGAATAATACAGTTCATCCTTGGCCTGATATCCCCATTTGCTTTCCAGATAGATCCTGTCATCGCTCTTCTGCAGGACAGGCTTGTCAGCCGAATACAGGAAACCGTAGTCAAGCTGCAGGCGGTTGTTCCAGAACATCTTGTCCTTCGCATAGTTGGCATTCGCATCTATGAAGGTCTTCAGAGAAATGGTATTGTATCCTCCGGCAGCCCAATTGGTCAGCGAAGTCTGGCCGAAATCGAGCTTTGTCTGCAGGGAGTTCTTCCAGTATTTCGGCTTAGGCGTCGCTTCGACTTCCACCTTGGGCGCCGATTCGACGGCTTCCGCGGCCTCATCCAGAATTTTCAGTGTTTCAGGCTGCGCAGCTTCCTGGGCAGCGGACAGAATCGGCGCGAAGGCCAGCAATGTAAAGAAGAGTCTTTTCATTATTTGATTCATTTGACTAATTATCCGTGTCTGTAGGGTCATCCATGCAGGCATCCCTGTCATGAATCAGTAGGATCTGGCGAAAAGCACCCTCCTGTGGGACGGTTTTCCGCTATAGATGCATTTGCCTTCTTCTTCGCACACTGCGGAGTCGATAGGAATGCACCTGATGGTAGCCTTGGTCTCTTCCTTTATCTTTTCTTCCGTCTCGGTAGTCCCGTCCCAGTGGCAGAGCAGGAAGCCCCCTTCTTCTATTTTAGCCTTGAAGTCTTCCCACGTATCCACCTTGACGATATGGCTGTCCCTGAATTTCAGAGCCTTGTCATAAATATTTTTCTGGATTTCCTCCAGAAGATCCTCGATCCTCTTTCCAAGACCTTCCTGAGAAGCGGAAACCTTTTCCATAGTGTCCCGGCGGGCGAGCTCCACGGTTCCGTTCTCCATATCGCGAGGGCCTATGGCTATCCTGACAGGAACACCCTTCAGCTCCCATTCCGCGAATTTGAATCCCGGCCTCAACGTATCCCTGTCATCTATTTTCACTGAATGGCCATGGGCTTCAAGTTCCTTTTTCAGCTGGTCCATCTTGTCCAGTATGGCCGTCCTTTCCTCTTCGCTCTTGTAGATAGGGACCATGACCACCTGAATCGGGGCGAGGGCCGGAGGGAGCACAAGTCCGTTGTCATCTCCGTGCGCCATGATCAAAGCTCCCATCAGACGGGTGGAAACGCCCCATGATGTAGCCCAGACATACTCCTGCTTGCCTTCCCTGTTCGTGAACTGCACATCGAAGGCCTTGGCGAAATTCTGTCCGAGGAAATGCGAGGTTCCAGCCTGCAAAGCTTTTCCGTCCTGCATCATGGCCTCGATGGTGAGAGTATCGAGGGCGCCGGCGAACCTTTCGTTCGGGCTCTTGTGCCCCACGACTACCGGCATGGCCATGTAATTGCGCGCGAAGTCAGCATACACGTTGACCATCTTCATGGCCTCTTCCATGGCTTCTTCACTCGTGGCGTGCGCAGTATGGCCTTCCTGCCAGAGGAATTCGGCTGTACGCAGGAAAAGACGGGTCCTCATCTCCCATCTCACCACATTTGCCCACTGGTTGCACAGGACAGGCAGATCTCTCCATGATGTAATCCAGTTCTTGTATGTATTCCATATTATAGTCTCGGACGTCGGCCTTACCACCAGCTCCTCCTCCAGTCTGGCCGAAGGATCGACCACGACTCCGGGACCGTCAGGATTGGCCATCAGCCTGTGATGCGTGACTACGGCGCACTCCTTGGCGAAGCCTTCCACATGTTCGGCTTCCCTGCTCAGGAAAGACTTCGGTATGAAAAGCGGGAAATACGCGTTCTGATGCCCGGTCTCCTTGAATTTCCGATCCAGAATATGCTGCATCTTTTCCCAAATGGCGTATCCGTAGGGCTTGATGACCATACAGCCCCTGACAGCTGACCTTTCAGCAAGGTCGGCCTTGACTACAAGATTGTCATACCACTGGGAGTAGTTGTCCGATCTTTTGGTAACCTCTTTTGCCATTATGCTCGATTTTAATTATATTTGACTTCGTCAATACTGTTGCATATATTTTTGGATTTGCCGTTGACATCCGACATTGTTTCTGCATCTTATCAATATAAGTTTGGTCTTACAATTGCAGAAGAAATGACGGTCTGCACAATCAAGACCGCGAAGGTACTAAATATTTTTAATTTATAAGGAGATTCCATTATGAAACTGAATCTTTACATGCTGATTCCGGCAATGCTGGCATTCTCATCCTGCGGCACAACGGCCGTCGTATCGTCGGGCCAGAGATTTAATGATGGTATCTACCGCACACATTCGGAAGAGACGCCATCCGCCACTGCTGCCGATGACCGGAAGGTCAATGAGCTTGCAGAGCGCACCAGAAATTCGGAAATATACCTTTTTTCCGAAAATGAACAGCCGGACACGGTAATAATACCGGAAAACAAGTCCGCCGTCATCAATTTCAACAATTCTTCCATCAGCTCCATCACCATTACGGACGACCCGTTCGAGCAGACATGGTATGCAAGCTATGCCATCGTTCCGGCTGCAGCCTGGGCTTTCACATGGAGTACTCTATGGACCCCGTGGTACTGGGATTCATGGTATTGGGATCCGTGGTATTACGGAGTGTCTTACAGGAATCCATGGTATTACGGGCGCTGGTGGGATCCTTGGTACTGGAACCCGTGGTATTGGGATCCGTGGTATCACAGGCCGTACTGGGCATATGACCATTACTGGCACCATCACCACCATCACCATGCAGGATATTGGGATCACAGATACCATAACGGACGCGATGTTTATTTCGGCTCCCGGAACTCCACCGGTTCATTCGGTTCGAGGACATCCGGAATTTCCAGGATCGCTTCCGGTTCAGGAGTATCGAGGACCGCATCGACAGTCTCCAGAGGCAATTCTTCAGGACTCAGATCGGTGAGCAGGGCCGCTTCCGGCACCAGAAGTTCTGTCAGCAGGACGGTATCGTCGTCCGTATCGAGGTCTTCAGGGACTGTATCGCGTGGGTCAAGTTCCGTTTCCCGCTCATCCGGAACGGTATCGAGAGGCACAAGCTCGACTTCACGTTCTGCAGGAACCGTATCGAGAAGCACAAGCTCGACTTCACGTTCCGCAGGAACGGTATCGAGAGGCACAAGCTCGACTTCGCGTTCCGCAGGAACGGTATCGAGAGGCACAAGCTCGACTTCGCGTTCCGCAGGAACGGTATCGAGAGGCAGCGGCAAGGCTTCTGTTTCGAACTACCGAAGGCCGTCTTCTAGCACAAGCTACAACAGGCAGAGCGGCACTACTTCCCGGTCATCCGGATACAACAGTTCTTCCGGGACCATGAACAGGAGTTCCTACAACACCGGCAGAAGCACCTCGTCTTATAACAGGACCCCTTCCTACAACAGCAACAGGAGCAGCTCATTCAACAGAAGCTCTTCTTCATCAGGAATCCGATCATCTTCCGGCTTTTCCGGAGGATCGCGCGGCGGGGGTTCGGTATCACGCAGCAGAAGATAAGTACTAACTCAAACGGTATGACAATATGAAAAAGACAGCATTGACACTTTTACTGACAGTTGCGGCTATCAGCGGGAATGCGCAGACGATTTACGATGCGCTGAGATTCAGTGAAAGCTACTATGAGGGGACGGCCAGGACCATGGCCATGGGGAATGCGTTCACCGCACTCGGAGGCGATTTGGGCGCTGTCAACATCAATCCGGCAGGATCAGCAGTAGCCGGTTATTCTCAGATAACGATATCCCCTGCGATAAACATCTCCGTCAACAATGCCGGAGGCACCACACTGCAGGGGGAATCTTCTCCGTTCTGTTTTGAAAACAGGATAAAGAATCCTTTCACCAGATTCAATGTCCCGAACTTCGGCATTTCCATGAACTATGATACGCACAGGACAAGCGGCATCAGGAATTTCACATTCGGTTTCGTCGTGAACACCACGAACAGATTCCAGGAGAGTCCGATGACATCGGGGACGCAGACCGAAACTTCATTCACCGGCTCCGAAGCATATTGGGCCGGCATGGACGGATATGACTTCAATTCGCTATTGAGTTCCGACGCATACGAAAACTACAGCGCGCCTTGGAGAACCATTGTGGCGGCCCAGTCCGGTATGATAAGCAATCTGGCAAATTCCACGAGCGATTATATCGGAGCGGCAGAATACCTCGATGACGAGAACAATATTTTCGTTCCCGGACCTTTAGACCAAAGCTATCAGAGGCATACCACCGGATTCAAATACGATTATGCATTCAATTTCGGAATGAACGTATCCGATTTCATTTATCTCGGAATGAATCTGGGAATCACGTCGTTCGATTACGATTCAGCGACCAGATACACGGAGACGGCGCAGGATCCGTATGATTTCAAGAACGACTTCACCATCACCGGAGAGAACGGCACAGAGCAGGCTACGGCATACTTCAAGGGTATGCGGTACGACTACAGATACAAGGCTTCAGGCGCAGGAGTATATGCGAAGTTCGGCGTAATAGTCACTCCGTTCTCCGGGCTGAGACTCGGGGCTGCCATCCAGACGCCTACCAGCACCACTATCACTGAACACTGGATGGAAAGCGGCTCCACCACTTTCGACGACTCCAGATTCAACGGCAGCGCGGAATCCCCTGAAGGCGAATACTCCTACAGGCTCATCTCCCCTTTCAGGGCAAACTTCGGCGCGGCCTGGACATTCGGCAACTTCGGGCTTATAAGTCTCGACTATGAACTGTGCGACTACAGCAGCATGAGATTCAAGGAAATGGATGATATGCAGTCCGGCGAATTCGATATCCAGAATGCCGACATCAGGGATTTCATGGGGACATCGCACATGCTTAGGGCCGGAATCGAAATCAAGCCTGTACCTCAATTCGCCATACGTGCAGGGTACGGCCTTACCACTTCACCTGAAAAGACAGTAAATGCAGACGGCAACATAGTGTATATTAACCGGATAGTCAAGAACACCGCTACGCACAAAGGTTCGTTCGGATTCGGATACAGTTCGAACGGTTCGTTCTTCGCCGATCTGGCATGCTGCTTCACAAAGTACGGCAACGAATACATCACTCCTTATCAGGACTACATTTTCGATGATGAAGGTAACACGATTACGCTTACGCCTGAAATCCTGAACAAAAGGACATTATGGAATGTCATGCTGACGCTCGGATTCCGCTTTTAAATAAAGGATGGATTCCGGACCTTCATTGAAAAGGAGGTCCATTACGGACAGATTGGGAATGAAGCCGTATTTTCCGGAGAAGACCTGGAAATACGGCTTTTCCAGTCCCAGTCCGGAAAGGATGTTGTCCGGACGTTTGGGATGTATTCTCTCCCTGTAGTCCTCTCCGTATATGGAAGAACCGTATGGACAGAAATCATCCGTCTCCCTGATGTCTATTTTAAGCCCTGTCTTGTCTGCGAAAAATTCCGTAAGCTGCCTGTTCAGCCCGAAAAGCGTTTCCGGATGACTGTCGAGTATGGAAAAAAGTTCATCCACATAATAGTCGAAATACGCAGACGTCCTGTAGGCGGAGACGATGGCTCGCTCATGCCGCGTGACCCAGTCCACCGAATAGTCTATCCTGACTTCCTTGATCGGGATATTGTTGTGCGCACCTGCCACATGGACTATCGGGAACGACAGCTGCTGCTTTCCCGAATCGGAATAAAAGCTGCAACGGTTCCTGTAGGACTGCTTCTGGTAGTTCTCGCAGGCCTCTATGTACACTATAGACGGAGTTACCCTGTCCGAAGACAGGGCAACTTCCTTCGCCATTACGGCAAAATATGATATCGGCGGGAAATAAGCCGTATTCAGAAGTACAGGCACGACTATTCCACCTCGCCTTTTGAATTCGTCGACATGCCCCTGACGATTCCTCTTTTGGAATTCTTGATGAAATTCAGGATGGCGTCCCGCTCCGGTGTCTGCGGAAATCCAGCCTCTATCTTGGCGCAGGCATCGCTGACATTCATCCCGGCATTGTATATCAGGTCATACATATCCTTTATGGAACGTATCTGGTCGGAAGAAAAGCCCCTTCTGCGCAGGCCGACGATATTTATACCTGCATATGAAAGAGGGTCGCGGCCGCACAGAATGAACGGAGGCACGTCCTTGTTTATCTTGGAACCGCCGCCCACCATGGCATGCTGTCCTATCTTGGAGAACTGATGGGAAAGGGTGCCGCCGCCGAGGATGGCCCAGTCTTCCACTTCCGTCTCGCCTGCTATACCGGTAAAACTTACCAGAATGCAGTGAGAACCTACGCTGCAGTCATGTGCGACATGAGTATATGACATGAGAAGGGTATTGTCACCGACCTTGGTGACACCTTTGCCGCTGGCTTTGGTGCCCCTGTTTATAGTGGCGCATTCCCTGACCGTGACATTGTTCCCGAGCTCCACATATGTGACCTCTCCACCGAATTTCAGATCCTGCGGGATGGCCCCTACGACAGCTCCCGGGAAAATGCAGCAGTTCTGTCCCATTTTCACGTAATTGAAGACTGTGGCGTGAGGCATTATCTTGCATCCGTCCCCGATCTCTACGAACTCGTCCACGAATGCATACGGACCTATTTCCACATTATCACCGATCCTGGCATTCGGATGCACACTTGCTAAAGGATGTATATTATTCATATTCAAAATGTTTTACGTCTGACTGACGAATATATCATTTATTTTCGGCGATCAGCTTCCTGAGCTCCTTCGCCGTATTCGTGTTGATCGTATGACCTGACCTGACAGCCATCACCTTCGCTTTCAGGAATCCTCCCACAAGCCTGAAATCACCCATAAGATCCAAGAGCTTGTGTCTGGCGCATTCGTTCGAGAACCTGAGCTGGAGATTGTTCAGATAGCCGTTCTCGCATCTTTCGAGCATAGGGACATTGAAAAGCCGCGACATGTGGGCAAGCTGCTCATGCGACACTGGATACTCCACGATGACTATGGCATTGTCCACATCCCCGCCTTTTATAAGGTTGTTCTTGAAAAGATACTCTATTTCATGGAAAAACACGAAAGTCCTGCAGATTCCCACCTCTTCTGCATACGACATCGACGGATCCCAATGGGCATTCTGGACTCCGAGAACTTTGGAGTTGAAATCTATCCTGACATCGAATGAAGGTTCCTCGGCAGGTATGACAGTTATGGATGAACCGGTCTTGTCGCTGGTAACGGTTATCTCGTGATCTATTTCGATGTATTTTCTCGGTGCGTCCTGTGATACTATACCTGATTTCCATATGGCATCTATATACGGCTTCGCACTTCCGTCGAGGATGGGAACCTCGATATTGTCCAGATCTATGACGGCATTGTCAATGCCCATGCCTGTCAGGGCCGAGAGAAGATGCTCCACAGTCACTACGGAAACCCCGTCCTTCGTCAGAGTCGTACTTCTGTCCGTGCTGGACACGTACTCGGCAAGAGCTTCCACATACAGATCCTTGCTCACGTCCGTCCTTCTGAATAGTATGCCGGTATCCGCCGGAGCAGGGTTTATCGTCAGTTTCGCCACCTTACCCGTATGCAGGCCTTTCCCTTCGAATGAATAGCTTTTCCTTAATGTCTGCTGCAAGTGTTTCATCTCCAATAAAAATTCGGACGGCAAAGATATACAAAAAATCTTAATGTCCTATCCCGTTAACTATTCTTTTCCGTTCCGTCTGAAAACCGTATATGCCCTCAGGAACTGCTTGTGAGGAAGTGCCGGGCTTCCCAGAAGAACCTGCCCCTCTGTCTTGACGCTGCTGATCACACCGGTCTGCGCCGCCAGAGTGGTATTGTCGGCAATGGTAAGATGACCTGCTATACCTACCTGTCCTCCTATTATACAGTGCCGGCCTACCTTCGTAGATCCGGCAATGCCGGTCTGGGCGGCCATCACCGTATTCTCCCCTATCTCCACGTTATGGGCTATCTGGCAGAGATTGTCGATCTTGGCTCCCTTGCGGATAATGGTGGATCCCATCTGTGACTTGTCGACAGTGGTGTTGGCGCCTATTTCCACATCGTCTTCGATGATGACATTTCCAGTATGCTCGATTTTCTTGTATGAGCCGTCAGGAAGCGGGGCGAAGCCGAATCCGTCAGCCCCTATGACGGCATTCGAATGGATGATGACATTGTCGCCGATCTCCATTCCGGGATATATCCTGACTCCCGGATAGATGATGCACTTGCTGCCTATCCTGACATTGTCACCGATATATACCTGCTCGTAGATTTTGGTATAATCGCCGATGACTGCTTTCCTGCCGAGGTAGCAGCCGCTTCCGATGTAGACCTTCCTGCCGATTTTCGTAGAAAGGAAACGCTTGATGAAACATCCGCGGTATCTTTTGTATGACCTTTTCTGCGCAGTCACATAGTCCAGAAGGGCGGCCACGGCTGCGTAGGCGTTCGGAACCCTGACCATGGTGGCCTTCAGCGGCTTCTGCGGCACGAAATCGTCATTCACGATAATGACGCTGGCTTCACAGTCATATACGTAATGTTCATATTTGGGATTTGCGAAAAAGCAGATAGCCCCGGGCTTCCCGCTTTCTATTCTGGCAAAAGTGGAAATTTTGACTTCTGGGTCTCCTTCCACGGTTCCTTTCAATATCTCTGCGATCTCCTTTGCCTTGAACTCCATAACAATTTTTTCATTGAGCCGACGGCCTCGCCGGCCGGTTAATCATGCAAATAAAGCATTTTTATGGCTAATTATGAAATTAATCGCCATTATTTTCATAATTCTGAAATTATTCTTAAATTTGCCCCGGTGAGTTTGATTTAGGGGACGGGGCGTCCCCTAAATTTGTTTATACCGGTCATGCTTATGAAAATTTCAGAGATTATAGATGCAATGCAGGATGCAATCGTTGCACGGAATTGTTTTATTGTGGAAATAAATCTGAGCAAGGACAATGACGTGGAAATAGTCATCGAGTCTGAAGACGGGACTGTAAGTTTAGACGACTGCGTCGAGTTGAGCAGGATTTTCGAAGAAAAATTCGACAGGGAGCGGGAAGATTATTCCCTGACTGTCGGATCGGCAGGCCTCGACCAGCCTTTCAAGGTACTGAAACAGTATATCAAGGCCGTAGGGACAGAAGTCCAGGTGCTCCTGAAGGACGGACGCAAGCTGAAAGGGGTGCTTTCCGGAGCATCGGAAGAGGGCATAACCCTGAAATACTCGGCGAAAGAGGCTGTGGAAGGCAGAAAAAGGAAAATACTTGTGGAACACGAGGATTTTTTCGGAATGGACATGTTGAACGGCGTCTACCCGTTCATAACCGTAGACTGATGCGGCGCCGGAACGGGCGACGGCGTCATTGGCCGGAACGGCCGTAATGAAAGACAACCCCATTGGCCGGACGGCCGAAAGAAGACAGATGGATGATAATATTATAAAGTATAAAAGATAAAATGGAAAAGACTGAACTTAAAGACGCTTTTGCAGAATTCAAGAACCTGAAGAACATCGACAGGCCTACCATGATGGGCGTATTGGAAGACGTGTTCAAGACACAGCTCGCCAAAACTTACGGCTCTTCCGACAATTTCGACATCATCATCAACATCGACAAGGGTGACTGCGAAATCTACAGGAACCGCGAGGTGGTGGAGAATGTCGAGGATCCGAATACGCAGATCGCACTGGCTGAGGTGAACAAGGATTCGGACGAGTACGAAATCGGGGAGACTTATGCCGAGAAGGTGGAAATGAAAAGTTTCGGAAGGAGGGGTATCCTGAATATCAGGCAGAATCTCCAGGGCCGCATCATGGACATCGAGAAGGCGAATCTCTACAACAAGTACATAGCGCGGATAGGGGAAATCTTCACCGGGGAAGTCTACCAGACATGGTCAAAAGAGGTTCTGATACTGGACGAGGACGGGAATGAACTCCGTCTGCCGAAGTCGGAGCAGATACCGGGCGAACACTTCAAGAAGAACGACACGGTAAAGGCCATAATCAAGAGTGTCGAGATGAAGAACAACACGACCCCGTACATAGTGCTGTCCAGAACCTCAAACGAATTTCTCGAAAAGCTGTTCGAGCAGGAGGTGCCTGAAATCTACGACGGTCTGATCACGATCAAGAAGGTGGTCAGGGTACCGGGCGAAAGGGCCAAGGTGGCTGTGGAATCATACGATGAAAGGATCGATCCTATCGGAGCATGCATCGGAGTGAAGGGTGCGAGAATCATCGGCATAGTGAGGGAGCTGCGCAATGAGAACATAGACGTGCTGCAGTGGACAAGCAATACGCAGCTTCTGATCCAAAGGGCGCTGAGTCCTGCTAAAATTTCGTCGATAGTACCGGGCGAGGACGGCAAGATAAAGGTCTACATGCTTCCTGACGAAGTGAAGAAAGGCATCGGCAAGGGTGGCTGCAACATCAGGCTGGCCAGCATGCTCGTAGGACAGGAAATCGAGGTGTGGAGAGAGCTTCCTAAACAGGATGAGGAGGAAGAAGACGTGCTGCTGTCCGAATTCGACAATGAAATCGAGCCATGGATCATAGAAAAGCTCCAGTCGATAGGATGCGACACTGCCAAGAGCGTGCTTGCGCTTTCGCCGGCGGACATCGCGAAGAGGGCGGATCTCGAGGACGAGACCGTAGCGGAAGTCATCCGCATCCTCCGTTCCGAATTCGAGGAATAGGCAGTCCGCACAAGTCCGCGATTGCGGCTGACGGATAACAGTATTTGAATTTTAAACTTTTTTTATGGCAGAAATACGATTAAGCAAACTTACAAAGCAATTCAACATCGGTCTTCAGACCTTAGTGGATTTTCTGAAGGAACAAGGAGCCGAAGTGGAGATGAATCCGAATGCGAAAATTTCGGATTCATACCTGCCAGCCATCGAGTCCAAGTTCGGTGATGAGCAGAAGCTGAAGCAAGACTCTGAAAAGGTCGCTATCAAGCTGAAGGAAATCATCGAGATGGGCAACAAGAAAAAAACAGTGGATGATGATGCAGAAACAGGCGTGAAGGAGGTCATCATCAAGTCTAACCTGACTTCAGAAGCCTCGACAGGACCGGCTCCGCAGCCGGCCCAACCTGCCCAGCCGGTGCAGTCCGTGCAGCCGGCACCTGTTCAGGAAGAAAAGGAGGCAGTCATGGAGAAGTCCGAAGAGAAACCTGCAACTGAAACCGTACAGGCCGACGATACACAGGTGGGCAGCCTGAAAATCATCGGCGAGATAGACTTGTCGCAGTTCGAGAAGAAGCCTAAGTCTTCCAAAGAGGAAAAGACGGAAAAACGCCATGAAGAACCTGCCGGACAGGAAGAAGGGGCGAAGGACGCTGCCGGCGCTGACAAAGTTCCGGCAGATATGCCGGCACAGGAAGAGTCTGCCAAGACAGCGGCAGAAAATCCGCAGTCGGGAACCGAAGCCGGAAATCATGCCGTGAGAGAGATAAAGATAGAGGTGGAAAAACTTCAGGGTCCGAAAATAGTGGACAAGATAGACCTTTCGCAGTTTGACAAGAAGAAAAACAAGAAAAGGGAAAGGATAGCGAAAGGCGGGAGCCAGAAGGTGGATGTGACCAAGATCGGCGACGATCAGGAAGCCAGA
Source organism: uncultured Bacteroidales bacterium (assembly GCA_944323845.1). GTDB lineage: Bacteria > Bacteroidota > Bacteroidia > Bacteroidales > UBA932 > Cryptobacteroides. Next base: position 62,573 of record CALUUA010000001.1, on the reverse strand, counting down.
AAAGACAGGAAGAAGGACAAGGGCAATTCCAGAAGGAACGACTCCGGCGGAGACCGCAACGCATCGGGAAAAGGCAAGAAGAAGGATCGCTTCAAGCCGATGACAGAGGCAGAGGCAGAAGAAATGCAGAAGGAAATCCAGAAGCAGATCAAGGAGACCTATGCCAGAATGAACGAAATCAAGAACAAGACGAATCTCGGAGCCAAGCACAGAAGGGAAAAGAGGGAAATGGTATCCCAGAAGATACAGGAGGAGATCGAGATGAGGGAAATGGACAAGAAAGTCCTGAAAGTCACTGAATTCGTGACTGTAAACGACCTCGCTACCCTCATGAACAACACTCCTGTCACAAAGGTCATTGCCGCCTGCATGAGTCTGGGACTGATGGTGTCGATAAACCAGAGGCTTGATGCCGAGGCCCTCGTACTTGTAGCGGAAGAATTCGGATACGAAGTGGAGTTCGTGACCGCCGAGCTGACAGAAGCCATAGAACAGGAAGCTGACTCCGCCGAAGATCTGGTACCGAGACCTCCTGTGATAACGGTCATGGGTCATGTCGACCATGGAAAGACTTCCCTTCTGGACTATATCAGGAAGTCGAATGTCATCGCAGGCGAAGCCGGAGGAATCACCCAGCACATCGGTGCTTACAATGTGGTATTGCCTGACGGCGAGAAAATCACCTTCCTCGATACGCCGGGACATGAGGCCTTCACGGCAATGCGTGCCCGCGGAGCCAAGATGACCGACCTTGCCATCATCATAATCGCAGCCGATGACGCCATAATGCCGCAGACCGTGGAAGCCATAAACCATGCACAGGCTGCAGGCGTTCCTATGGTATTCGCCATCAACAAGATAGACAAGCCGGGCGCAAATCCTGACAAGATAAAGGAGCAGCTGGCGAACATGAATATTCTGGTGGAAGACTGGGGAGGCAAATACCAGTGTCAGGAAATTTCGGCGAAAAAAGGCATCAATGTGGACAAATTGCTGGAGAAAGTACTGCTTGAAGCCGAAATGCTTGACCTGAAGGCCAATCCGAACAAGAGGGCTTCCGGTGCAGTGATAGAATCTTCTCTGGACAAGGGTCGAGGCTACCTCGCCACAGTACTCGTACAGAACGGGACACTCCGCATAGGAGACGTGATGCTGAGCGGATGCTACACGGGAAGGGTAAAGGCCATGTTCAACGAACGGGGACAGAAAGTGTCGGAGGCCGGGCCGTCCACACCTGTATCCGTCCTCGGTCTCAACGGCGCACCTACGGCCGGCGATACGTTCAATATCCTCGCCGACGAAAAGGAAGCCAGGGAGATAGCCAACAAGAGGGAGCAGCTTCTGCGCATCCAGGGCATAAAGACCCAGAAACACATGACTCTGGAAGAAATCGGCCGGAGAATCGCCATAGGAAACTTCAAGGAACTGAACATCATCGTGAAAGGAGATGTGGACGGCTCCATCGAAGCCCTGTCGGATTCGCTTATAAAACTTTCGACCGAAGAAGTCCGCGTCAATGTCATCCACAAGGCGGTCGGAGCCATTTCGGAGTCGGATGTACTTCTGGCTGCGGCTTCCGATGCCATCATCATAGGTTTCCAGGTACGGCCGTCCACGAATGCCAGAAAGCTGGCTGAAAAGGAATCCATCGAAATCAGGCTGTATTCCGTAATCTACGATGCCATCAACGAGGTCAAGAGCGGTATAGAAGGTATGCTGGCACCGGAGGAGAAGGAAGAGGTGACTGCCACGGCGGAAGTTCTCGAAACCTTCAAGATATCGAAGGTCGGGACCATCGCAGGATGTATTGTACGCGAAGGCAAGATGACCAGAAATGCCAAGATCCGTGTCATCAGGGACGGCATCGTGGTCTACACCGGAGAACTCGGCTCGCTGAAGCGGTTCAAGGATGACGTGAAGGAAGTGGCCAGCGGTCAGGACTGCGGTCTGAACATCGAAGGCTACAACGACATCAAGGTAGGCGACGTAGTGGAAGCCTACAGCATCGTCGAAGTAAAAAGGTCACTGTAAGGTGCAGCTGACGGAAAAATCATAAAACCAACTGAATATGAAAGGGGTTTACATGTTTTTCGCCAACGGTTTTGAGGAAACCGAGGCTCTGGCTACGGCTGACGTACTGAAAAGAGGAGGGATACCGGTCAAAATGGTATCCGTCCATGACGACAAATTCGTGACCAGTTCCCATCATGTGACTGTCGTGACAGACATGACTTTCGGAGAATTCAAGGAAAATGCCGATTTCAGCGGGACAGGTGAAAAGGATGTCATGATCTTTCCAGGCGGAATGCCGGGCTCCACAAATCTGGCAGAGAAGGCAGAACTGATGGAAATCCTGCGCAAGCATTACTCTGAAGGCGGTGCCGTAGCAGCCATCTGCGCCGCGCCGAGCGTAGTGCTGGGCAAACTTCCGGGACTGTCAGGCAAGCGCATGACATGCTATGACGGTTTCGAGAAGCCTCTCGTGGATCAGGGTGTGAAATACGCCGGGAAGAATGTGGAAACGGACGGAAACATCATCACCGGCCGCGGCCCGGGTCTGTCCATCGATTTCGGACTGGCGATTCTGGCCTATCTCAAAGGCGAAGAGGCCGCAGCGGAAGTCAAAAGCGGGATGATGCTGTAAGCCGGAAGTGCGTAGAAACGATGAGGGGATGACTGACCGGTCATCCCCTTATTATTACCCTCTCTATCCTGCGCGGGACAGAAGTGAAAATCTCGTATGGAATCGTGCCCAGAACCCCGGCCAATTCGGATGCTGTGGGCTCTTCCCCGAATATCGTCACCGTATCCCCCACCTCGGCCGGCACGCCAGTAATGTCCAGCATACACATATCCATGCATATATTGCCTATGGTAGGCACTCTGCGGCCGTTGAGCATGAACGAAGCGGCTCCGTTGCCAAGCCTTCTGTCCACCCCGTCCGCGTAGCCCACAGGAATGGTGGCTATTACCGTACCGGTCTCGGAAATATGTCCGTGCCGGCCGTAACCGATAGTGCCGTCCTCCGGTCCCAGATGCTTTATCTGCAATATCTTGCACTTGAACGAGGCCACCGGCGACAGATGCACGTCCGGCAGCGCGCTTATGCCGTAGATTCCTATTCCGAGCCTGACCATATCGAACTGATACTGCGGGAACCGTTCAATTCCGGCCGAATTAAGGATATGATACATCGGCCTGTAGCCGATAGCCCGGGTCACGATATCCGCATTTTTCCGGAACATGTCTATCTGCCCGAGGGTAAAATCATCACTCTGCGGATCCTCAGCGGCTGCCAGATGCGAATAAACGGACTTCACCCTGACACTTCGGCAGTCCTTCAGAAATTCTGTCAGGTCATGAAGCTCGCCGGTCATGAAACCCAGTCTGTGCATCCCGGTATCCAGCTTGATGTGGACCGGATAATTTTCAAGCCCCCTGCTCTTCAGAGCCTCGCAAAACTCCTTCAGGGTCACAAGATTCGGTATTCCCGGCTCAAGCGCATTGTCGATTATCTCATCGAAAAAGTCCGTCCCTGCCGTAAGGACGAGTATCGGAGACCATATGCCGGCCTTTCTCAATTCCACGCCCTCCACGGGATAGGCGACAGCAAGATAGTCCGCCCCCGCCTTTTCCATCATGGAAGCGAACTCCACGGCTCCATGACCGTAGGCATTGGCCTTCACCAGCACCAGAAGTCTGGTTTCCGGTTTCAGACACGACCTGAAATAGCTGTAATTCCGCAAGCAGTTCGGAAGATTGATTTCCAGCCGAGAAAAATCATTTTCCTTCATCATCACTGAATTTTAAGAAGATGTCCGGCCTCTGCCGGACAATGCCGGCGGCTTCCTGCCATCTCCGCAAAACAGGATGCAAAAATATCAAAATTTAGGCACCGTTCCAATTATTATGGAAATTTCAGACCATGCTGCCGACAGGCTCAGTTTTTGTATATATATGCCCGCTCTTATACATAATATTTTATTTCAGAAAGAAATCGAATCATGAATATCTGGTTTATACTTATCGCTATCTTCATTCTCAGCCTGATAGTGCAGAACATGCTGACAAGCAGGTTCAACAAATATTCAAAGATAATGACAGAAAACGGCATGACAGGAGCCGAGATCGCCGTTAAAATGCTGAATGACAACGGCATTTATGACGTCAAGGTCGTTCCTACAAAAGGAATGCTGACAGATTTCTACAATCCTGTAAACAAGACGGTGGCATTGAGCGAAGGCGTCTACGGGAGCTGTTCCATTGCAGCTGCGGCAGTAGCTGCACATGAATGCGGGCATGCTGTCCAGCACGCCAAAGGCTACGCCCCTCTCAAATTCAGGACAGCCCTTGTGCCTTTCGTCAATTTCGCCTCGAGCATCGTACAGTGGGTGCTTCTGCTCGGAGTCCTGCTGATGAGCGCGTTCCCGCAGCTGCTGTGGTTCGGCATCGGACTTTTCGCCGTCACCACACTTTTCAGCTTCGCGACACTTCCGGTGGAAATCAACGCAAGTTCGAGGGCCGTATCCTGGCTCAGAAATGCCGGAGTGACCGACAGCCGGACAGAACCGATGGCCGTGGATGCCCTGAAATGGGCTGCATATACCTATGTCATAGCTGCCATAGGTTCTCTCGCCACGCTGCTTTACTATATAGGACTGGCCCGCAGGGACTAGAATTTCAGAACAAGGTAGGCGGGTTGGAATCGAGTTCCTTCAGAACTTTTTCCATGATCGCCTGACGGAAAAGAACGGATTTGGTATTGACTCTGAAACGGCTGCAATATTCGCTTATTGCAGCCATTTCTTTATCATTCAGGTAGATGACCTGCCGGTTTTTTCTGATCATGGAGGCTTTCTCCCTGCTCAGGAAATCCGGAGACACCTTACAGCTGTTCTTTTTCTTTCTCAAATCCGCCAAATTTTCCCAAAGATAGCAAATCCGGACGCAATCCGTCCCATATTTTTTGAAAAAAGCATACATAAATCAAAAAATCTTCGTATGTTTGCAGCAATTATGGAATTCGGAACAGACATATCTTTCATCACTACAACCGGCATAAGAGTCCGACGAGGCTCTTCGGCTGCGTCTGTTCTTGTCCGAATCTAGGAGGGCGGACATTCGGGAAACCCTCAGACTTTCCAGACTCATTACATAAAAAACGCATCAATTGCAATTGACAATCCAGGTTTGTCTTGCCGTTAGGCGGTTTATTGTTTTCATGAATCAAATCAGTTAAAATACATAACAGAAAAAATGGATATTGATGTTATGGTGGCCAACAACGGCCACGCGAAGTATGCTCAGGAGATATGCGACGAGATGTTCGTATCCGCGCAGGAAAGAGGAACGGGAATAGCGAAACGGACTCCTGAGTACATAGTGGAAAAGATGAGGGCCGGAAAGGCTGTAATAGCTGTCGCAAAGAACGGAAGATTCGCGGGTTTCTCATACATCGAGACGTGGGAAGGGAAAAAGTATGTAGCCAACTCCGGACTGATAGTCGCACATGCCTTCCGCGGATTAGGGCTGGCAAAAAGAATCAAGCAAAGGATATTCAACCTGTCCAGAGAAAAATATCCTGACGCCAAGATATTCAGCATCACCACAGGAGCCGCAGTCATGAAGATGAACTACGGTCTGGGGTTCAGGCCGGTGCCTTTCGGGGAGCTGACACATGATCCAGAATTCTGGAAAGGCTGCCAGGGATGCAAGAATTTTCCTATATTGCAGAACAACAACTACAAGATGTGCCTGTGTACCGGACTGCTATATGACCCGAACGAACACATTACCGATAATCATTAAAACCACAATATCATGAACAACAAAGTCGTACTCGCATTCAGCGGAGGTCTTGACACCTCATTCTGCGTACCTTATCTGAAAAACGAAAAAGGGCTTGAGGTCCACACCATCATGGTGAACACCGGCGGCTTCTCTAAGGAAGAAGAAAAGAAGATAGAAGAAAGGGCCCTGCAGCTCGGGGCAGCTTCGCATACGAATATTGATGCCGTGGACACTTACTACAGGCACGGACTCAAGTATCTGATATACGGAAATATCCTCAAGAATGCCACTTATCCGCTGTCTGTCAGTTCGGAACGCGTATTCCAGGCTCTGGAGGTCCTGAAACATGTACGGAAGACAGGCGCAGCATATGTAGCCCACGGAAGTACGGGTGCAGGAAACGATCAGGTGAGATTCGACATCGTATTCGAGATTCTGGCTCCCGAAGTGAAGATCATCGCCCCTATCAGGGAGCTTTCGATTACAAGACAGGAAGAAATAAAGTATCTTCAGGACCACGGCTATGAATCGTCTTGGGAAAAGTCGAAATATTCCATCAATCAGGGACTCTGGGGCACGAGCATCGGCGGAGTGGAAACATTGTCCTCTGACGGATATCTTCCGGAAGAGGCATACCCTACAAAAGTCACCAAGACAGCTCCTGAACATATCAGAATCGGATTCGAGGCAGGAGAACCGGTATCGGTGAACGGCGTGAAAATGTCTCCTGTGGATGTCATCAGGAAAGTCAGGGATATAGCCGGACCTTTCGGAATAGGCAGGGACATTCATGTGGGCGACACCATCATCGGAATCAAGGGCAGGGTGGCATTCGAGGCTGCCGCGCCGCTGATCATCATAAAGGCCCACCATCTTCTGGAAAAACACGTGCTTACCAAAGGCCAGCTGTATTGGAAAGACCAGATAGCCGGATGGTACGGACAGCAGATGCATGAAGCCATGTACCTCGATCCTGTACTCCGCGACATGGAAGCCATGATGGACAACATGGAAAAGAATGTGACCGGTGAAGTGGAAGTGGCTCTTATGCCTTATCATTTCGCCGTGCTCGGATGTTCAAGCAGCCATGACCTGATGAGTTCGAAGTTCGGTTCATACGGTGAAATCAACAAATCCTACACTGGCGCCGATGTGGTGGGCTTCACGAAGGTTCTCGCCAATCCGCTGAAAATCTACTACAGCGTGAACAGCGGTCATGCGGACGATGCGGTGAAAGACTGAAAAGAATAAGGGACATGATAAAAGCAGCGATAGCAGGAGGCACAGGGTACACCGGAGGGGAACTTTTGAGGATTCTCCTCCGCCACCCGGATGTGGAAGTGGTGGCTGCCACGACGACCTCATCGGAGGACATACCTGTCAGCGAAATCCACCGCGACCTCATCGGAGAGACTGACTTGAAATTCGGTACAGACTTGGGAAACCCCGATGTGATATTCCTCTGTCTGGGTCATGGCCTGTCCAGAGAATTTCTGGACACCCGCCGGCCTGACAGTTCATGCAGGATAATAGATCTGGGAAATGATTTCAGGCTCGACGGGGATTATTCCGGACGGCAATTCGTCTACGGGCTGTGCGAAAGCGGGAAAGAAAGCATAAGACAGGCGCACGACATAGCCAATCCCGGATGCTTCGCCACTGCCATACAGCTGGCCCTGCTGCCGCTGGCGGGCAACGGCCTTATCAGGGACGAGATACATGCGACAGCCATTACAGGTTCCACGGGAGCCGGAAAAAAACTTTCGGAGACCTCCCATTTCAGCTACAGGGAAAGCAATATTTCCATTTACAAGCTGTTCACGCACCAGCATCTGGCCGAGATCAGGAAAAATCTGGGCCGGTTAGCCGGACAGGAGCCTGTGGTGAATTTCGTCCCGATGAGAGGTGATTTCACAAGAGGAATTTTCGCGAGCGTCTATACCAGGGCTGTCAAGGGGATGACTGAAGGCAGATATGTCGGGATATTCGAAGACTGGTACAGGGACTCCCCGTTCGTTTTCCATTCAGGAAAAGGAATTTCCCTGAAAGAGGTCGTCAATACCAACAAAGGGCTTGTACATGTCGAACTTCATGACGGCTATGTACATATCAGTTCAGCCATCGACAACCTGGTGAAAGGCGCGTCCGGACAGGCGGTCCAGAACATGAATCTGATGTTCGGACTTGACGAGACCGCCGGTCTGCGACTCAAGCCTTCCGCATTTTAAAAGTAAGGAAATGGATTTATTCAAAGTTTACAAACTGTGGGACATCGAGCCTGTAAGAGGTCTCGACACCACGCTGTGGGATGCTGACGGAGTGGAATACACAGACCTTTACGGAGGACATGCCGTCATTTCGGTAGGTCATTGCCACCCGCATTACGTAAAGGCGGTCACCGCCCAGCTGGAAAAACTCGGATTCTATTCGAACGCCGTACAGAATTCGCTTCAGAAAGAACTTGCCTGCAAGCTCGGAAAAGCCAGCGGCTATGATGACTACTCGCTTTTTCTCTGCAATTCAGGGGCTGAAGCCAACGAGAATGCCATGAAGCTGGCCTCCTTCCAGACAGGAAGGTCAAAAGTACTGGCTTTCGGCAAGGCCTTCCACGGCAGGACTTCAGGAGCTGTCGCTGTCACGGACAATCCACGGATACAGTCCCCGTTCAATGCCACCGACCATGTCAAGTTCGCTCCTCTGAATGATGCCGATGCCGTAGAGAAAGAACTGCGTACCGGAGAATACGCGGCAGTCATCATCGAAGGTATACAGGGAGTGGCAGGCATACACGAACCGTCAGACGGGTTCCTTATATACCTGAGGGAGCTGTGCGACAAAACAGGTACAGTACTGATACTGGACGAAATACAGTCCGGGTACGGCCGTACCGGAAAGTTCTTCGCGCACCAGCATTCAGGTATCCGCGCAGATATCGTCACGACGGCCAAAGGCATGGCCAACGGCTTCCCTATCGGCGGAGTCCTCATATCCCCGGCCTTCAAGGCGGAATACGGGATGCTCGGGACTACATTCGGAGGAAATCATCTGGCCTGCGCCGCAGCCATAGCCGTGCTGGAGATAATGGAAAACGAGCATTTAGTGGAAAACGCAGCCAGAATAGGAGAATATTTCAGACAGGCCCTCTGCCCTGACGGACATCCGATACACCCTATAAAGGAATATCGCGGACGCGGACTGATGATAGGGCTGGAGCTGAAGGACGGATACGAAGACCTGCGGAACAGGCTCCTCTTCGAGAAACATTTCTTCACAGGGGCTGCCGGATCGAATGTCATACGGCTGCTTCCGTCCCTGACGATATCCGAAGAGACAGCATCACGCTTCGTCCTCGCGATGACGGGCCTTGCTTCTGTTCACTAACAGCACTCCTGAAAAGATCAGCACGACTGCCACCACTTTCAGGATATTGAAAGAGTCCATGCCCCAAATGATGGCTGCCACGGCAGCCACTACGGGCTGGACATAATTATACATGGCCACGAGCGTAGGCCTGAGATATTTCTGCCCGACCGGCACTATCAGATAACAGAGGAAGGTGCCGAAGACAAGCACATAGGCCAGCTCCGCATATTCTGTCATGGAAATGGAACTCCAGCCGGTAAGAGCCAGGCTTCTGCCTGAAATCGGAATCATGATGACTGAAGCGAATGTGAACATCCATTTCATCAGCGTGACAGGAGAATATTTCTTGATAAGATCCCTGAATATTACCAGATAGATGGCATAAGAACACTGTGCCAGAAAACAAAGCAGGTCTCCGGTCAGGCTGGAAGAATGTCCTGAAGCAGCAGAAACCGAAGCACCCGGCAGAAGGCGGTTCCCGAAGAGCAAAAGAAGTGCTCCGCTAGCTCCCAACAGCACGCCTCCGGCTTTCCTGCCTGTAATCGGCTCCTTGATGAAGATAGCCGCAAATATCATCGTCACGATAGGAAGGGTCGTAGTGATGATGGAAGCATCCACGGGAGAAGTCATGGAAACGCCCGTCACGTAGACACACTGGTTCAGAATGATGGCGAACAGTCCGGCGAAGAAGAATTTCACATAATCCGCCTTGTCAGCCACCTTTTCATTCTTCGTAAACAGGGAGAAAATCCAGAACAATATCGCAGCTCCGAAAATCCTGATATCCGCTACCAGCATCGCGGATACAGCATCCGAATTCATCGCGGCCTTCGATATCGGGGCCATGAGCCCCCATGCGATGCTGGCCGTCAGCATCGCAAGATGCCCGTATCTCTGCTCTTTCGTCATAATCGTGAGATTTTGAGCCGGCAAAGATATAGTCAATTATCGGAACTGCAATACCTATTTTCTTTCAGACAAGGACGGAGCCGCATCCACTGACTGGAGCAGCTTCACCGCATCCACATATCTGGCTATGCCATCTGCCACGAGTTTGGCATCATGCATGGCCAGCACCACGGTAGACGGCTGGTTCACTACATCGCCGCCGGCGAAGACCCCCTTTCTTGTAGTCATGCCATACGGATTTTCCCGTGTAAGCACATATCCGCGTTCATCCACATCTATCCCTTTCGTAGTGGATACGATGCGGCTGGCCGGTACCGAACCTACGGCCATAAGCACCTTGTCGGCCTTTTCGATACGCTTTTCCCCGTTGCATTCTATGACCACGCCGCTGAGTACGCCGTTATAATCCAATATCTCCACGATATTCGATTCCCAGTTGAACTTTACTCCTTCAGCCACAGCTCCCTCGTACTCGGATTCCAGAGCCGTCATTTCCTTCATGGTCTTGTAGAACACCACTTCCACATCCTTCGCGCCCATTCGGATGGCCGTTCTGGCCGCATCCATCGCCACATTCCCGCAGCCTATGACAAAGACCCTGTCGCCGTCATGTACAGGTACATCCTCCCTGGCGATATTGCCTTCGTTGTAAAGGCTTACCTTCCTCAGGAAATAAATGGCCTGACGCACGCCTTTCAGATTACGTCCCGGAATATCCAGTTTTCTCGGCTTCACTGTACCTGTTCCCATGAAAATGGCATCGAAGCCTTGTTCGAAAAGCTGGTCGATATTCAGATCCGTACCTATGGTGGTATTGCAGTGGAAAGCCACGCCGAGTTCCTCGATCTTCCGGATTTCACGCCTTACCACATCTTTCGGAAGACGGTATTCAGGGATTCCGAACATGAGGACACCGCCCGGCTCGGGCTCCATCTCGAAGACCTCCACATTGAATCCCATTCTGGCCAGATCGCCGGCAATGGTCAGACCTGCAGGCCCCGAGCCGATGACTGCGACGCGGCCGCGGGTCTTCGGCTGCAGGTTTTCCTTGATAAGCCTCATGTCACCGTCGAAATCCGCGATAAAACGCTCCAGCTTGCCGACCTTTATCCCCTCTCCCTTTTTGGCCATGACGCAATGTCCCTCGCACTGTTTCTCATGAGGGCAGACACGGCCGCACACCGCCGGCAGATTGCTCTTGTCGTTTATAATCTTCATCGCATTGCCGAAATTACCCTTGGAAATCTCATGAATCCAGTCAGGGATGTCCTGCGATATAGGGCAACCCTTGGCACACTGCGGCACTTTGCAGCGAAGACAGCGTTTCGCCTCATTTATGGCTTCCAGTATGGAGAACCCCTCCACCTCGTGGAAAAGGTCTTTCTGTTCCTGCTCTTTTTCCATGATTTTCAGGTTGATTTGTCAAATTCGGCACAAAATTATGAGATTGTGGGCATTAGTCAAAATAAATGCCTGCATAAAAATATGAAAATCGTCCGGACCATTACTTTTTCTCTATCAGAATCACCGGTCCTGCCAGTCCTGAAGGCTGCAACGGAGTATCCCTGTCATACGGATTTATATTGGTCCATGTCGTCCTTTCTGCCTCCGGCAATGCGGAATCCCTGACAAGGCTGTTCTTCCAGTTGTTCACCACGTGTATTTCAAGGGTATTGTTCCCGTTTTTCAGAAAATCCGTCACATCGAGGACATACGGATCCGTCCAAACTCCGCCGGCATACTTCCCGTTCACATGGACCTTGGCCATCACCATGACCTTTCCAAGATCCAGAAAATACCTGCAATCCTTCTTCAATCTCACCTTTATGTCTGTCCTGTAGACTGCCGTACCCGAATAATACCTGATTCTTTCGTCTTCGGAGCCGGTCCAGTCCCAGAGACTGTCGCAAGCCACAGTAAATGTCTCATGTTCAGCAGTGGCATTGCCGGGAACGGCATCCTTGCCGAAGGTGACTGTCCATGAAGGATGCAGGGGCAGCAGCCTCGTCTTTTCCTGCCTTGCCGGGGAAGCTTCCATATCCCTGAAGACCACGAAAACGCTTTCGAGAGGGGCGAGATCCAGACGGACATGAATCCTGCCGTCTCTTTCTTCAAAGTCAGCCGCTGAAATCTCGCCTGTCACAGGATTCCAGAGCTGCGGTACCAGCGAAGACACCCTGAACGACATGTCCGCATGATTTTCTCCGTCCCTCTGATTGGAGACAAACCATATTTCACCGGGACCGGCTCCGCTTCCCTCGAGGGTCCGATGGATGGAAAGGATGTCCCCCTGACCGGGGGCCAATGCGAAATCAGGTTCGAGAGACAAATCCCTGAATATCGTCCGCAGAGGCGTCCCTTCCGGATACACCCTGCCCTTTCCGTACACATTGACGGAGTCAGACCAAAGTCCGGAAGCGATTTCCCTCACCTCCGCATCGGCATGAGGATAATTTTCGAGGCTCGGCGACGATTCCGGAGCAGGGCCGGTAATCACCAGACCGTCATTCACAAGCTCCGCGATTCTGGACAGGAGTTCAGGCCGCATGGTCTTCTGGTCAGGCAATACCAGAACACTGTATTCCATTCCGCTGTCCAGTACCAGCCTGCCGTTCCTGACTGAGGCGTGTTTCATGAGGACTTCCGCATTTATATAATCGAAGGAATAGCCATACGGCAGCGGCGGATTGCATTCGCCTGTCATCTTGGGAGCATCCTCTCCGATGAAATATGCCGCATCGGCCACATACCGGCCCTGCTGCAGCATGAAATTGCAGCGTTTCAGATAGTCCGTGAACAGGTCCAGACAGCCGAACCAGGTATTGTTCCGGTTGAACTCATTGCCGAACCAGGCATCCAGACCGGGCTTGCGGTCATCGGGCTGCTGGATATAAAGGTGGAGCAGGGAGCTGTTTATGCCTTCCGTGAAAAACCTGTCCACCCTCTGTTTCATGACCCTCGGATAACGCGAGAAGGCAGGGCCGCCGGAAGTACAGGACTCGGCCCATATCTTCCTTTTTCCGTAAATATGGCCGCAGGACGATGCCGCCCTGTTTTCTATGTCTCCCAGAGTACCCTCGCTCCAGAATTCTCCGGCTATATGGTCGGACTGGCCTCCGTACATCAGAAATTCTCCCGGAAAGCCCCAGTGCCCGTAATTTTCCAGCCATGTCTCGAGAGAATGCTCATGGCACGCTTCGCGCAATCCTCCCACATAGTCGTAAGCCACCCTGTCGGCTACCAGCCGCCGCAAATCCCAAAGGAACCTGTCGGACATGTCTTCGCTGCCTACAACATTTCCCTGCAGCACCGGAAGGAAGGGTATGGGATCATAGCCGTACTCGTTTCTGAAGACCTCTTCCATGTCATCCGTCCAGTTCGTGCCGCCGGTTTCATAACTGTCCTGCACGACGACCTTGAATGTCTTCCTGTCCTGCGGAGGTATCCTTTCCAGAATTTTGCCGATATATGCGTCGAAATGAGAGCGGATATGTTCCCTGCTCATCTTGTCCGTCTCCAGGCCGGTGGCTGAGGGAAGCGCCGGAGAATTGACAACGCCGGTCGGAACCATGCTCACAGCCGCCACACACCATTTCCCGTCAGGGACCTGCCACTTCAGGATATGGTCCGATACATAGCCGGTGACATCAGACACATTTTCCGGAGAGATTATCCCGGCACAGTCAGGACTGTTTTCCGAAGGCTCCCACATATATTCGCCCCACATGGGCAGCGGATACTGGTACATCTTGGCCAGAGACTTTTCGGCGAAACGTCCGACACGGGGGATTTCGGAAAGGGTTACGGACACTTTTCCGGAACCGCCCTCGTCCATCCTGAACACATATTCCCCTGAGCGGACTTCCGGAACTGAAATCGACACAGGAGCATATGGGTCGAAACCCACGTTCAGGGCAGGGTTGCTCCTGTCTATCTGAAACGAGCGGATCAGGTCTTCCTTTCCGTCCGAAACCGAATACAGGGAGCAGGAAGAATTGATAGGAGCAGAGACCTTTACGGTCAGGCTGCGCACCGTAAAATCAGCATCGGGACGCAAGCTGCAGGACAGAGTCTCGCCTTCAGACTTGTCGATGACCCAGGTCCGGGACTTTCCTGACAAGGCAGGATAGGCCAGCACCTTGAACAGGACGGCATTTTCCACCGTATCAGGCAAGGCTATTTCCTGAACGGTCCCGTCCCCTTCCACGGAAAGGGTGTCCGTCCTTAAATATCTCATGGCCTGTTCAGGCCTTACCCACGGGCCGCCTGACTGGCTCCATCCCGGACTGTTGAAAATACCGATCCCTATATCCAGATCCGAAGCTGTCTTCAATGCCGTCGCGGTGATATCCCACCACTCGTCGGACATGAAGCCGACATCTCCCTGCGGGACTCCGTCCACGCCCACGTTGCCGATAAAGGCCATGTTTATTCCGGCCTGCTTCATGGCGTGCAGATCCTTGACCACTCCTTCGCGTGATATATTGTCAGATATCCAATACCAGTAGACAGCCGTCTGAACGCTGTCGGGAATATCGCGGAAACCCCTCTCCAGATCCGGGATACCGGCCTGTTCTCCCTCCTGCGAGTTATCTTCGGCACTGCCGGAAATCACCTCCACCCCCTCAGGAGCCCATATTTCAGTTCTGACCCGGCCTGAAGCATCCTTTTCATGCCTGACCCTGACGGTACCGCAGGCTGTAGGACAAGAGCCTTCGACCCAATCCAGGTCTCCGAGATGCGGCTCTATCCTGACGATTCCGGGACCGATGACCCTGATTCCGAGGACATGCCTGCTCAGCCACGCCGTAGGGCCTGATGCCCAGCCGTGAGCAAGACTGTGCCTGTAGCCGCGATAGCAGTAATCCCCGTACTCTGCGTGTATGTCTTTTCTGCCGTCAGCGGCCAATGTGTCTATTCTGGCGGCCCCGTCCATCCACGATATGTCGAAATCCTCCCAGAATGTCGTGGCTCCGAGGTCAAGCATCCCTCCCCAATACGACCTGATAATATCCATCGCTTCTTCATAACGTCCGGCAGCAGCCATAGCCTCCAGCATATAATATCCATAGAAGGTGGAAAAGCCTTCCGGACCGCCTGACAACAGGCATTTCCTGCAGGCCTCTTCCGGAGACATCAGGCCGGAAAGCGCCAGCAGTGCGGCAGCCTGCTTGTTTCCGGGAGCCACAGGATTGAAATCCGGGGAATCGAACATCCGGCATTCGCTGCGCCCCGACGTGGCCAGAAGTTCCCGTGTCTTCCTGCATTCCTCTGCCATATCATCTTCGCCGAGGGCGTCGCAAAGAAAGGCGCCGGCGTCCATAGCCATCACCATCAAGGCCTGAAGGCCTGCATCGACGGCAACGGTATTGGCCGAGGACGGCCAATCAAGGAAACGCATCCCGTCCAGATGCTCGCGGCCTTCCTTGTCCACCTTCGACATCAGTTGCGAAAGCAGACCCTTGATATATTCTCTTTGTCCGGACAGGTAAAGAGTGTCCGCGAACTGGCGGTACCAGTCGGCCTGCATGACAAGCCACCATATGGAATAGGAGCTGATCCCGTTCATCCATGCCGGCAGCGGATTTGTGTCACGGCTCAGGTCGAGACTCCGCGGCACGGCTTCGTTCCGGCCGAAGACGGCGCAGGTGGTCATGATTTCCGGATGAAGGTCGCCGACCCAGACCAGACGGTCTCTCTTTATGCCTTCCGTAAGGTAATTCTGCAGATTCAGGTGGACAGTGTAAGCCCCTGTCATCCAGATGGAATCCAGTCGGCTGTCACTGGAGCGGAAGGAACCTTCATATGGGATGTCCTGATAAATCAGGCAGGCGTTGATTTCCTTTATCTGCAGCTCAGTACCGCTGTCCAGAAGATCGAGCCTCAGGAAACGGAAACCTGAAGAACCGGTCTCCAGAGTCCCCAGCCAAGGGAGCAGGACTTCCATGTCCCTGACAGCATGGTCGTTTGTAGCTCCTCCGGCTCCTCCTATGTCGCTCATGGCTTCCCCTGCGGATTCTCCAAGCCGTATCCTGACCTTGACCGGCTTGCCTGAAGGATACTGTCCTGTCACAATCCTGACCCCGCCATGGATTTCCCGGCCGAAATCGAGAAGCAACGACGCCTGCAGACTGTCGCCCGTCATCATCCTGCAGACATTGCCATAGCCCAGTACAGCCTGACCGTCGCCCGGATGCAGCAGAAGATTCTCCCCGCTGATAACAGCCGTATCGCCGGAACTTTTCCATAGCACCTTTTCAGGTGCAATGTACACTCTGGCCCTGCGGTCGGCGACGACTCTCGAAGAATCCTGCCGCCAGACCGGAGGCAGTGAAGCAATGGAGACGGCAGGAAAAAGCAACATGGCCGAAACGAGGGATATTTTAATGGCCGCGGCGGCCCTGACACTCCGGGAAAGGCATTCAGCCCATCTCACGGGCACGGAAAACATGTTCATACGAGAAAAAGGATAATTCAGGACAAATATAAATTTTTTGCATAAATTTGTAAAATGCTGCAATTTCAGACAACACAAAAGTTCAGTAAAAGATGAGACATTTCACTTCAGTAAGACAGTTGGGCAACCTCCAGGAGGCTTTCGCCAAGGCAAAATACGTAAAGGAAAACCCGTTTGCCGACCAGGCTTTGGGCAAGAACCGGACTCTGCTCATGCTTTTCTTCAATTCCAGCCTCCGTACCAGACTCAGCACGCAGAAGGCTGCCATGAATCTGGGAATGAACGTGATAGTACTGGACGTGAATCAGGGAGCTTGGAAGCTGGAAACGGAAAGAGGGGTCATCATGGACGGAGACAAGCCGGAGCATCTGCTGGAGGCCATACCGGTGATGGGCTGCTACTGCGACATCATCGGAGTGCGGTCCTTCGCCCGGTTCGAGAACAAGGAGGACGACTACAATGAAAAGATACTGAATGAATTCATCCAGTATTCCGGCAGACCGGTATTCAGCATGGAAGCCGCTACAAGACATCCGCTGCAGACGTTTGCGGACATGATTACCATAGAAGAATACAGGAAAAAGGACAAGCCGAAGGTCGTCATGACATGGGCCCCGCATCCGAAGGCATTGCCGCAGGCAGTACCGAACTCATTCGCCGAAGGCATGAACCTGATGGACTGCGAATTCGTGATCACGCATCCGCACGGATACGAACTGGATCCGGCCTTTACAGGCAATGCACGCATCGAATATGATCAGGACAAGGCATTCGAGGGTGCGGATTTCATCTATGCGAAGAACTGGGCGGCTTACGCGGGCGAGAATTACGGGAAAGTGCTCAGCACGGACAGGAGCTGGACAGTGGACAGCAGGAAGATGGGGCTGACGGACAATGCCTTTTTCATGCATTGCCTCCCTGTCCGGAGGAATATGATCGTGACTGACGAGGTCATCGAAAGCCCGCAGTCGATAGTCATTCCTGAAGCTGCCAACAGGGTGGTTTCAGCCCAGACCGTCATCAAGGAAATCCTTCTTTCCCTCTGACGGATATCCTGTATGTCCATGACAATGAAAAATGAAGACAGAATGCAGAAAATCCAGGTATTCAAGATAGGCGGCAACGTGGTGGACAATCAGTCCGCACTGGAAAAGTTCGCCGCCGGATTCGCGTCCGTGAAAGGGCCGAAAGTCCTCGTCCATGGCGGCGGGGCCATAGCCAGTCAGATGCAGAAGAGGCTGGGCATGGAACCGGTAATGGTGGAGGGCCGCAGGGTGACAGATGCCGAGACCTTGAAGATAGTGACCATGGTCTATGCCGGATGGTGCAACAAATCCATCGTGGCCCTGCTGCAGAAGAACGGGTGCCGCGCCATCGGACTTTCGGGAGCCGACGGGGCGGTGATGAAATCTGTCAGGAGGCCTCCTGTCAGGTCTGCGTCTACAGGGGAAACGGTGGACTATGGCTTCGTGGGAGATCTGAAACCCGATGATATAGACGGGGACTTGATCATCAGGCTGATTCAGGCAGGGCTTACCCCTGTGTTCTGCGCCATCACATGCACACGTGAAGGGCAGCTGCTGAATACCAATGCCGATACCGTAGCTTCATGCATAGCCATGAGCCTGGCTTCTCTGGCAGATACCGATCTGGTGTTCTGCTTCGAAAAAGACGGGGTGCTTGCAGACAAGGATGATGATTCGAGCCTGATAGAAAGGATAAATCCGGAATATTTCGAAAGGCTGAAGGCAGACGGGACAGTATCGGACGGGATGCTTCCGAAACTCGAAAATGCCTTTAAGGCCATCGCCAATGGCGTTTCACAGGTGGTGATCAAGAATTCCGGCAATGTCGGTAATTCGATACAGACTACGATATTGCGGCAGTAATTTTTTTCGGGACAGAAAAAACAGTCCCGAAAAAAATTACTGCCGCAATATACGGCTGAATACATTATCGGAATTCTTGGGGAGAGCAGCATATTCGGCTGAATACATTATCGGAATTCTTGGGGAGAGCAGCAAAAAGGGACAGCAATACAGAGGGTAATAAAAGATGGAGATCGGGAAAAGAGTCATAGACGAAGCGATGGAAATGCTCAAAGGCATGGTGGCGATACCTTCCGTGTCTTTCAGCGAGGACAAGGTATGCGGATACCTGTCGGAGAGATTGTCCGGACTCGGAGTAGAGCATGTCAGGGTGAAGAACAACATAGTCGCCCTGAACAGAGGATTCGATCCCGGAAAAAAGACGATGATGCTCTGTGCGCATATGGATACTGTCCCGGCCTGCGACGGATACTCTTTCGACCCGTACAGGCCTGACGGCATGAAAGTAAGGGAAATTTTCGGATGCGGGGAAGAAGATGTGGCATGCGGACTCGGGAGCAACGATGACGGAGGGTCGGTCGTAGCCATGGCTGCGGCCTTCAGACATTTCCGCGAAATGACATTGCCATGCAATCTGGTACTGGTCATCAGCAGCGAAGAAGAAAGGTCTGGCCCTGACGGAATGAGCCGGATATGGGAACATTACAGGGAAATCGACGGCCTGTCGCAGGCGGAATTGCCCGACTGGTGCATCATCGGGGAGCCTACAGGAATGAAGGCGGCCACATCCGAAAGGGGGCTTCTGGTCATAGACGGAGAGGCTGAAGGAGTGAGCGGACATGCGGCCAGAGGCGAAGGAGTGAACGCTCTGTACATAGCTCTGGAGGATATTGACAGGTTGAGAAAATACAGATTCGGGAAAATATCTCCGGCCATGGGCGAGGTCAGGCTGTCCGTGACCCAGATTGATGCCGGGACTGCGCACAATGTCATCCCCGACAGATGCCATTTCGTGGTGGACATCAGACCTACCGAGGTCTACGGGAATCAGGAAATCATGGACGGCCTGCAGGCGGTATGCCGCAGCCACCTGAAAGCCAGAAACCTGAAAAACAAGTCTTCGGCTACGTTTCAGGGCTCTCCCCTGCTGGAATGCTGCGCATCTCTCGGACTGGAGACTTTTTCTTCCCCCACCACTTCTGACTGGATCAGGATAGGCTGCGATGCAGTCAAGATGGGGCCGGGAATGTCCGAACGTTCGCATAAAAAGGATGAATACATCACCAGGGACGAGATAGCATCCGGTATTTCGGGATACATTGCCTTTCTGGAGACTTTCTTCAGGATTGTCGGCAGACAATGAAATTGCCGTAAGGCACCTATATTGACATTGGCCGCAAGGCCAGCAAAATTTTACAAGAGAAGATATGGCTACATTATGGAGCAAAGGGACGAAGGCTTCCGACATTGTGGAAGACTTTACGGTAGGAAATGACAGGAAACTGGATATGGCGCTGGCCAGATATGACGTCATCGGTTCGAAGGCGCATATCAGTATGCTGGAATCCATAGGGCTGCTGACCGCAGATGAACTGAAGGTGCTCTCCGAGGCTCTGGACGGGATTCTGGCCGAGATAGAGTCCGGTGATTTCGTGCTGGAAGACGATGTGGAGGACATCCATTCGCAGGTGGAGCTGCTGCTGACCCGGCGTCTGGGCGATGTGGGGAAAAAGATACATTCAGGACGATCCAGAAATGATCAGGTGCTGGTGGATATCAAGCTGTTCCTGAGGGACGAGCTGCGGAAAGTGAGGAATGAGATGCTGGAGCTGTTTGCCGTCCTGCAGTCTCTCAGCGAAAAGCACAAGGATGTGATGCTTCCGGGCTATACCCACGGGCAGGTGGCCATGCCGTCCTCGTTCGGGTTGTGGTTCGGAGCCTATGCCGAGGCTCTGGCCGATGACATGTTCATGGTCGGAGGGGCGTACCGGCTTGTGAATCAGAATCCGTTGGGCTCCGCTGCCGGATACGGGAATTCCTTTCCTCTGGACAGGGAGATGACGACCAGACTGCTGGAGTTCGGGGATCTGGATTATAATGTGGTGGCTGCCCAGCTCAGCCGGGGCAAATCGGAGAAGGCAGTGGCTTCGGCCATAGGAGGCGTGGCCCTGACCTTGAACAAGTTCGCCTCGGACTGCTGCCTGTATATGTGTCCTAATTTCGGATTCATATCATTCCCTGACGAGCTCACAACCGGCTCCAGCATAATGCCGCACAAGAAAAATCCGGATGTCTGGGAAATCATCAGGGGAAACTGCAACAGGATCATGGCTTCCGAGAATGAGATTTCCATGCTTTGCAGCAATATGGCGCACGGATACCACAGAGATTTCCAGCTGCTGAAAGACATCCTTTTCCCTGCTTTGGAACTGATACACAAATGTCTGAGGATGACTGTATTCATGCTTCATGACATCAGGGTGAACGGGCACATTCTGGACTCTCCTATCTATGACTATCTGTTCACGGTAGAGGAGGTGAACCGCCGCGCTCTGGAGGGGATGCCTTTCAGGGATGCATACAAGAGTGTCGGCATGGAAGTGAACGAGGGGAGGTTCCATGCGGAAAAGTCTGTCAATCACACTCATGTGGGCAGTATCGGCAATCTGTGCAATGACCGTATAGCCGCAAAAATGCAAAAAGCAGCGGATTTTTAGAAAATCTGTCGATT
This sequence comes from uncultured Bacteroidales bacterium, assembly GCA_944323845.1. Lineage (GTDB taxonomy): Bacteria > Bacteroidota > Bacteroidia > Bacteroidales > UBA932 > Cryptobacteroides. The sequence continues at coordinate 41,494 of CALUUA010000001.1, read as the reverse complement.
AAAGTGGTATCTTTGCAAATGCTGTCGGAAATTTCCGGTAAGAATAAGATTACTTATCTAAAAATAAAAAACAGACATGAAAAGAATCATTTTGATTGCAGCTCTCGCGCTCGGAGTAGTGTTCGCTGCAGCTGCACAGCCAAGGGCTATCGGTGTACGTCTCGGCTATGGCGGGGAAATAAGCTATCAGCATACTCTTGGAGGTGCGAACTTCGTGGAAGCTAACCTCGGATCACTCGGTTTCGTGGGACTTGATATCTCTGCTACATATAACTTCATGATAGCCCAGCCGAACTGGACAGACAGGGGCGAATGGGGTTTCTATGCAGGTCCCGGTGTAGCCCTCGGACTGTTCCATGGCACCAGCATCGCAATACAGGGCCAGGTGGGCCTAGAATATACATTCTGGTTCCCTCTCCAGCTGGCTATCGACCTGAAGCCGCAGATCGGAATCGCAATGTGGAATGGCGGTGTCGGCTTCTATCAGGATGGTCTGCTTGGTTTCGCACCTGCACTGTCTGTACGCTACAGATTCTAGGCACACCCGGGCACATATAAATGAAGAAAATCCTTATAATTTCCGTCGCTCTCCTGATTTCAGCGACAGGAATGACAGCGCAGCCCAGAGCTTTAGGTGTGCGTACCGGCATGACGGGATTCGACGTCAGCTACCAGCACATGACAGGTAAAAAGGCCTTCGTCCAGACTGATGCCAGTCTGGACTTCGGCTATGCCGGAAGCGGCGCTCCCGGATTCAAGGCCACTGCGCTTTACAATTTCGTGTTTGCCACTCCTGCGTGGACAGACAGAGGATCATGGGCCATGTATGCCGGTCCAGGCCTGTCTTTAGGCTATGTTCAGGACATGGTGGTATTCGAGGAAGGGAACCTGAGGTTCCATCCTAATGATTACGGATTCATGCTTGCCTTTGCGGCCCAGTTCGGTCTGGAATATACATTCTGGTTCCCGCTGCAGATAGCGGTGGATATCCGCCCGTATTTCGGAATGCATGTGAATGACGGTGTTTCCAGAAGGGTGGACGCCATTACCGACCGTATAGATTTCGGAAGCAAGGTCAGCTGGTACAACAACGGCTGGTTCGGGTTCATCCCGTCGGTTTCTTTCCGCTACCGTTTCTGAAAGAAGTCGTGGAAAAAGAAGAATCCGCAGAGTCATTCAGGCTCTACGGATTCATCAGATCGGTATTCACGAAAGCATTGATCTCCTTTATGAGTTCTATCGAGGCCAGAGCCTTCGATTTCAAATTCCCGTCATCGCTAGCGGCCGCCATCATGAAAGCATTGATGGCCTCGCCGAAACGGGCGTTCTGACGTAAAAAGACACCCAGGTCATACCATTCTTCGGCTGACCCGGGTGTTTTTCCAATATTCATGTCCTGCCTATACAAGTCCTGAAAATCCCATAAATGCCATTGCCAGGATACTGGCGGTCACCAGAGCTATAGGGATTCCCTTGAAGGCTTTCGGCACCTTGTTGAGGGCGATCTGCTCACGCAGGCCGGCGAACAGTATCATAGCCAGACCGAAACCGAGGGAAGTCGCAAAAGCGAAGACTATGGATTCGGCGAGATTCAGCATGTGAGGCTCGCCGCCGTAGGTGAACTCGTTCGTCACTACCATGAGCGCTACTCCGAGAACGGCGCAGTTCGTGGTGATAAGCGGCAGGAAGATTCCCAGAGCCTGATACAGGGACGGGCTTACCTTCTTGAGCACTATTTCCACCATCTGCACGAGAGCCGCGATTATGAGGATGAATGCGATTGTCTGCATGAACTCAATATGAAGCGGCACCAATACATAATACTGGAACAGATAAGTTACCAGCGTAGCCAATGTGATGACGAAGCAGACCGCACCGGACATGCCGACAGCCGTGCTCAACTTGTTCGACACTCCCAGGAACGGACAGATACCCATGAACTGGGAGAGCAGGATATTGTTTACGAATATCGCTGAAATGATAATCAATATATATTCCATATCAGATTCATTTTAATGGTTGCACATCACTCGCCCTTTTTCGCCGTCACCTTCTTGAAAAGCACTATCAGGTAGGCCAGAGCCATGAAGGCTCCCGGAGCGAGGACGAATACCAGAATACCGTCACCTGAAATGAACTTGAACCCGAATGCCGAACCGTTGCCGAGGATTTCCCTTACAAGACCGAGAATCGTCAGGGCTATGGTAAAGCCCAGACCGATACCGAGTCCGTCACAGGCGGAATCGATGACACCGTTCTTGTTCGCGAATGCTTCGGCCCTGCCGAGGACTATACAGTTCACCACGATAAGCGGGATGAACAAGCCGAGAGTCTGGTAAATGTCGGGTGTGAACGCCTGCATGATAAACTGCAGGATTGTCACGAAAGCCGCAATGATGACGATGTATGCCGGTATGCGGACCTTGTCCGGAATATACGGCGCGGTGGCAGAAATGGCCATATTTGACAGGACAAGCACGAAAAGGGTGGCAAGTCCCATGCTCATACCGTTGATGGCTGAAGTAGTGGTCGCAAGCGTCGGACACATACCCAGCAGAAGGACGAATGTAGGATTCTCCTTTACAAGGCCTTTGGTTATAAGCTGAAATTTTCCCATGATAATTCTCCTTTATTCGTTATCCTGATTGTCGGACTGATCCGCTCCGCAGTCATCGACAGTCACTGTCGTAACTCCGGTAGAAGCATCGGCAGGAAGTTCCTGCGAGGCTGCCTGAGATATGGCATCGTACACGGCGATTGCGGTTTCCACAGCCTTCGCATAAGCTCTGGATGTAATGGTAGAGGCCGTAATGGCATCTATGTCACCACCGTCCTTCTTTACAGACAGTTTCTTCTGCATCGGATCGAAACTCTTGAACTGGTCTGCAAATTCAGGCTCCACACACTTGGCGCCGAGACCAGGAGTCTCCGCCTGAGAAAGCACCGTAGTATTGTAGATGATCCTGTCGGATGTGATTCCCACCATGAGGGTTATAGGACCGCCGTAGCCTACGGAAGAAGAAGTGATGGCGTAGCCGACCGGTTTTCCTTCCTTGCTCACGGCATAGAAAGGATACTTCTTGCCGGCCACCTCGACGGTGTCTGCCACAGGTTCGCCGTCGAACTCAGGCACGACCTGGGCTATGGCATTGTTCGTCTTTGCCTGCTCGGCAATCTCGATAGGCTCCTTGGTCACGGCATAGACGGCAGCCAGAAGAGCCGAAGACACCAGACACACTGCGAAAAGGCAGAGGGTCATATTCTTGAATGAAGATTTTACAGCCATAATCAAGCCCTCCCGAATTTCTTTTGTTTACAGAACTTGTTGATAAGCGGTACCGTAGAGTTCATGATCAGAATGGCGAAGGACATTCCTTCCGGATAAGATCCGAAATACCTTATGAGCATGGTAATGATACCTATTCCCACTCCGAAGATAATGCCTCCCTTGTCGCTCATAGGAGAAGTCACATAGTCGGTAGCCATGAAGACAGAGCCGAGCAGGACGCCTCCGGTAAGAAGATTGAAGAGAGGATCAGTAAACTGCGACGGATCTATCAGCCAGAATATGCCGGAAAAGACAGCCACTGTCACGAGTATCGAAAGGGTGATATACGGTCTGATGACCTTGCGCGCCAGCATATAGATGAATCCGATGATGACAGCCAGTGCGGATATTTCCCCGGCAGAGCCGCCTATGTTCACGAAGAGCATCTGCGCATATGAAAAGTCGTGCAGGTCGAAAATCTGCTGCAGAGTCTGTCCCTGCATGAGACCTTCCTTCACGATTCCCAGAGGTGTAGCTCCGGAAACGGCGTCGGCCCCTCCGATGAAGCCCTTCGCACCGCCCCATGTCGTCATGATGGCAGGGAATGAAATCAGAAGGAAGACACGTCCCGTAATGGCAGGGTTGAAGACATTCTGCCCGAGACCTCCGAAGGTCATTTTAGCCACTCCGATAGCGACTATGGCGCCTATCATGGCCACCCACCACGGAGCTGTAGGAGGGAGGTTCAGAGCAAGTATGATACCTGTCACCACAGCGGAAAGGTCGCCGATGGTGCCCGGCCTCTTGAGAAGATATTTCGTGATGAGATACTCCAGCAATACGCAGAACACCACGCTGCTTGCGAGTACAGCCACTGCCGACCAGCCGTAGTAAAGCACGGACACTATCACTGAAGGCAGAAGCGCGATCACCACATCCAGCATCAGGCTGCGCGTAGAAGTCTTGCTGTGTATATGCGGTGACGGTGAAACCAATAGTTTATTCATCTTTTATCCTTTGTTTAAAGTTCTGACATGTCATTTCTTCGGAGCCGTCCTGCTTCTGATGATCCTTATCACCTCTCCTTTGGCTATGCGGATAGTATCCAGAAGCGGTATGTTGGCCGGACACGAATACAGGCAGCATCCGCACTCGATGCAGTCCTGCACGGCATTCTGCTCCAGTTCGTCCATCAGGCCGTTACGTGCCAGCTTGTTGAGGAGGAACGGTTCCAGACCCATAGGGCAGGCTTCGGCGCATTTGCCGCAACGGATACAGTTCGTTTCCGGCTTTCTTCTGGTCTGCTCTTCGGTCAGGAAAAGTATGGAGGATGTCCCCTTCAGCGTGGCGGCATCGAGATTGGCTATGGCCTTTCCCATCATAGGGCCGCCGCTTATGGCCTTGGCCGCATTTTCAGGCACGCCGCCGAGATAATCAATGATATATGAAAGAGGGGTGCCGACACGGACCAGAAGGTTGCTCTGTTTCGGGAAGCATTCGCCTGTCACGGTGATGGTATTGTCTATCAGCGGACGGTTCTTCTGGACGGCGTCATACACAGCCAGTGAAGTAGCCACATTCTGCACTACAGCCCCCACATCGATAGGAAGCCCCATAGACTTGACCTGCCTGCGGGTAACGGCGTCGATAAGCTGCTTTTCACCTCCCTGCGGATATTTCTTCTTCAGAGTCATCACCTCTATGCCGGCATATTCGGAAGAAAGTGCAGCCAAAGCTGCAATGGCTTCCTTCATCTTCGCGATGGCCTCCGGCTTGTTCTCTTCGATTCCGACCACGACATGATCCACGCCGAGAACTTTCTTCATAAGGGCGGCTCCGATGATAATCTGCTGCGGCTTTTCTATCATGATACGGTAATCCGATGTCAGATACGGCTCGCATTCCGCGCCGTTCAGGATGAGGATATCGGCCTTCTTGTCAGGAGGCGGACAGAGTTTCACATTGGTCGGGAAGGTGGCACCGCCGAGACCGACCACACCGTTTGACTTGATCCTGTCCACGATGAATTTCGGATCCTGCGGGATTTCCGTCACCAGAGTATCGGAAACATCTATGCCTTCAGCCCATTCGTCCGGCTCTACGGCTATCTCAACATGCACTACAGGAATGCCTGCCAGATCCTTGCGCAGACCTACGGACTTCACTGTTCCGGTCACGGATGAATGCACATATGCGGAAATGAACCCTGTAGGTTCGCCTATCACCTGACCTGTCTTCACCTTGTCGCCTGCTGCGACAACAGCCTTGGCAGGACCGCCCAGATGCTGGGCCATGGAAATGTAAACTGTCTTCGGAGTAGGGAGCGACTCTATCGCGCAACCTGCCGAGATTTTCTTGTCATCCGGATGAACTCCGCCTATTGAAAATGTCTTCTTCATGGTCTACTCCTCTTTTTTAACGGTTTCTGGACTTGCAGCCTTGGCAGCGGCAGGTTTCGGGGCCGGTGCAGCTTCTTCCGCAGGCTTCGGCGCTGCCTTTTCAGGTTTCGGGGCCGGAGTCGGGAAATTCACGTCATGAATTGCTCCTGTAGGACATACGGCAACGCATTTTCTGCAGAGCTTGCACTTGTTGAAGTCTATGTAGGCCACATTGTGCTCCACGGTAATGGCTCCGAACGGACATTCCTTGGCACATTTGCCGCAACCGATGCAGGCAGCGGAACAAGCCTTGCGGGCAGCCGCGCCTTTTTCCATATTGACGCATGACACGAAGACCCTTCTGCCTTTAGGACCCTTGTTCCTGAGCTCGATGATCTTTTTCGGACAAGCCTTCACGCAGGCTCCGCAAGCCGTACATTTCTCCTCGTCCACGACAGGAAGCCCTGTTTCGGGATCCATGGAGATAGCCCCGAACTGGCAGGCGGCCACACAGTCGCCGCATCCAAGACAGCCGTAGAAACAGCCGGTATCCCCGCTGTACAGGGCGGCTTTCACCTTGCAGGACTTCAGCCCGTCATAATCATTTGTCAAAGGCCGGTTGGAACAGGTGCCGTTACAACGGACGACAGCCACCATGGGTGCTTTTTCCTTTACTTCTCGCCCCAGGACGGCTGCCACCTTTTTCATCACCTCGTTTCCTCCTACCGGACAGAAATTGTTGTCGAGATCTGCCGCTTCGACGCAGGATTGGGCAAAAGCCCGGCATCCTGCAAAACCGCAGCCTCCGCAGTTCGCACCCGGCATCACCTTCTCCACTTCGTCAATCCTCGGGTCTTCCTCTACCTTGAACTTGGTCGCCACCAGATAAAGGACTACCGCAAGCAGGACTCCCAGAACGGTGATAGCCGCAATGGTCCAGATAATTGTTGCAGTCATTGTTATTCAGGTTTTAAATTAGTGCTATTATAGTGCTCCCGAGGAGCAATTTTCATTTTATGTAAAACACGAAATCCTTCGCCAGACGGTCTCTGAATATGTATATCAACAGATAATACAAGGCCACTCCGGCTATCGCCCCGAGTCCCGCATAGACTTCGTGTACGGTAACGGACGACAAAGATAATATTAAAATCATTAAAATGAACAAAGGAATCACATAAGATATCCATACGGCTTTCAGCCCCATGGATTTTTTCAGCATGACTTCCACTTCATCGCCCGGCTTATGGTCGGAATACGGGTCAGTAGGCACAGAAATCTCCTTGATTTCCGAATCCGCGATTCCGCACATGCCTTTGGCGTGACACTCTGCACATGCAGACAAGGACAGTATCTCCACCGTGGTCAGTTCCGGCGTGACGGATTTGACGATTCCCTTGTGAGAAACTTCGTTTTTAGCCATATTTTCATTCAATTCTTTAACGGTTCATTTCCTTACTCTCGCAGAGAACGGATATTTCAGGCCGGACCAGTCAGTCAGCCTTCCGGATGCGACACCTACCAGAATAGGAGCCTCGAAAAGTACCGGAATCCGGTTTCCGTCATCCGAAATCCATACGGACAGATCATCGTCCCCTGTAAAGATATTGCCCGAAATGAGCTTGACAGAGAACTTTATCGTCCTGACATGCCCGATGCCCCGGACTTTCACTGTTTCGCGTCCGTGAAGGATGAAGTAAACATTGTAGACATCATCGTCGATGGCGAAAGTCATGGGATACTTGACTTCCGGTTCCACAGCATCGAAATCCATGTTCCTCGCGAAATAGAAAAGGGCCGGAAGATCATAGGTGCATGAAGTCAGGGGGAGATCGAGAGTGCGGCTTCCTCTGCTGGAAGTATAGACATCGGCCGCGATATGGTCTTCAGCCAGCCCTCCCCTCCTGTAGACATATGTATTCTCAGCCCGGTATTTGCCCTCTTTGGTATCCCGGGTAAATCTCAACGGCACAAGTCCGTCATAAGTGAACCATGACTGGAAATTCTCCCTGACGGAAAAGAACAGATCGTAGAGTCTGGTGGTACGGCCGTAAACCATGCAGTGGTAGGCCTTGGTGCCGTTCACCCTGAGCGTGTCGAGCACGACATTGGCCCAGCCGACATCCGAATCTATCGCACCCCATTCATAATGTATGGAAAAGGACAGTTTTTCTCCGGCCTGATAGGCCAGGGAATCCCCGTCGGAAATATCGGTAACCGGCACGCACCCGCCGGGAGACCATGACCGTGTCTGTGCGGCCAGCGTACAGGCCAGCAGGCAGGACACAAGTGCTGTTATGACTTTACGGGACATGGCGAAATCAGAATTCCCGGTTATCGAACTCGGAGTCGGATGAAGGACGCAGGCTGTCAGGCATATCGAAAGCGTCCTCGTTCATTATGGAGGATACAGGCACGAAAGACTGGGCGATCATGGCATCCGCATTGTCTATGAAACGGACTTCCGAAGCACGGAATGTAAGAGGGACATCACCGATTTCACCGTTCCTGTGCTTGGCTATGATAAGGTCTGTCTTGCCGATTTCGGACGAGTCCTCGCTCAGGCCCTGATAGTCGTATCTGTGGATAAACAGCACCATGTCGGCATCCTGCTCTATGGAACCGGATTCCCTCAAGTCGCTGAGAAGAGGCCGGTTGTTGCTGCCCGGCCGCTTCACGGCATCACGGCTGAGCTGCGAAAGGGCGATGATCGGGACATTCATTTCCTTGGCCGTGGCCTTGAGCATCCTCGATATCGCAGCCACCTCCTGCTCTCTCATGCCTTTAAGTTCGGACGGGCCGGACATGAGCTGAAGATAATCGACGATTACCAGCCGGACTCCTTTCTGATTCACAAGCCGTTTCACCTTGGATCTGAACTCCATGACAGGAAGCGACGGAGTGTCATCTATGTACAGCGGAGCCTTGGCCAGATTCTTTATCTTCTCTTCCAGCTGCACCCATTCGAACGGCTCCAACTTCGTTCCTCCCTTGATCTTGTCGGAAGACAGGCCGGTCTCGGAGACCATCATCCTCATTGCCAGCTGGATAGCCGGCATCTCAAGAGAAAAGAATGCCACAGGCATATGATGATCCACAGCCGCATTTCTGGCGACATTCATCACAAAGGCCGTCTTACCCATGGACGGACGGGCGGCGACGATGATAAGGTCGGAAGGCTGCCATCCGAAAGTTATCTTGTCGAGGGAAGGGAAACCGGACGGCACTCCGCTCAGGCCGGTGGTCTCCTGCAGTTTCTCTATGGTGGATATCGCCTGATTTATGACCGAACCTATCTCCTGGACGTCTTTCTTGACATTGTTCTGGATGGCTCCGAAGATTCTGGTCTGAGCCATGTCGATGAGCTGGTCCACGTTCACGCTGTCATCATATGAATTCTTGAGAATGTCATATGATGCCGTGATAAGCTCTCTCTGGATGCATTTCTGCTTGAGTATCTTGATGTAATACTCTATATGGGCAGCCGCGCCCACTTTCTGGGTCAGCTGCGCCAGAACCTGCGCCCCTCCGACTATGTCATAGTTCCCCTGTTCCTTGAGTTTCTGGGCGACAGTCAGCAGATCGACAGAAACATGCTCATGCACCAGCGAGACCACAGCCTGATATATCATCCGGTTCTTCTCGCTGTAGAATGCAGACGGGGTGAGTTCCTCCACGGAATCATCTACACAGGACGGTTCGATGAGGAGCGCACCCAAGACAGCCTCTTCGACGTCAAGAGCTTGAGGCGGTTTGTTTCCCATCTCAAGCCCTAAAGTGTCGAGGTCTACTGAATCTTTCTTTCTGCTGTACCTTTTTCTGCCTTCTTCTGCCATGCGGAAGCCTATTCAAAATCCGGATTCACCAGTATCCTTCCGCAGTATTCGCAGATAATCATCTTCTTGTTCGTAGAGATGTCGATGAGCCTCTGCGGAGGAATGGAATTAAAGCAGCCGCCGCATGAATCGCCGTTGAATACAGACACTACGGCCAGATGATTATGGCAGCTGTTCCTGATGCGCTCGTACGCGCTCATGGTCCTTGCATCTATCTTTTCAGCACAAAGAGCCCTTTTTTCCCTGAGCCTTGCCTCCTCTGCAGCCGTAGATTCCACGATGGTGGACAGCTCGGCATTCTTGGCCTTGAGATCCTCGTTCTTGACATCGAGTTTCTCCTTGACGGCCTCCATCTCCACCTTTCTGGCAGCTATTTCATTCTTCGACTCATCGATATTCTTCTGTGCGATGGCCTTAAGCAGCTCCTGATTCTCGATCTCCTTGTTCAGGGAATCGTACTCACGGCTGTTCGATACATTATCAAGCTGGGCCTTGTATTTCTCCAGCTGTGCATCGCACTCCACGATATTGTGCTTGGACTCGGCTATCTTGTCATTCAGGCCGTCTATCTGAGCCGCAATATTGGCTGACTTGCCCTTCAGTTCCGATATCTCATTCTCCAAAGCCTCCACCTCCAGAGGCAGCTCTCCCCTGAGCTGAAGAATCTTGTCAATCTCCGTATCGGCCTGCTGCAATGCATATAATGTCTTGAGCTTTTCCTCCACGCTCAGATCAGAATCGGCAAAGCTCTTCTGAATGGATACGAAAGTTTCCCTCTGGTCAATAGGGGTTTCTATTTTTTTCGTCTTTTTAGCCATATCGCTTAAAAATAATATATCGGGTTACTATTTACATTTTCCGTAATTCGGACTGCAAAGTTAGGAAAATTTTTCTTTAACAGTGAAAATAATATCGCAACTATGTCCTTCTCGCTTTCAAAATGCCCTATATCCATCAGCATGAAGTTTCTCCGCGTGAAAAAATGATGATACGAGATGTCGCCGGTGATATAAAGGTCAGCCCCCGACGCTTCCGCCTTCTGAATCAGGGAGGAACCTGACCCGCCGCATAAGGCCACTCTGGAAATCATGCCATCCACCGGCCGCGAGGAGCGGAGCATCTTCAGACCGAATTTCTCTTTCACGCAGGCCACGGCCTGCAATGCCGTCATCGGTTCAGGAAAAGAGCCTATAACCCCTAACCCCGTACCGTCGGCTTCAGGATCCAGAACCGAAACATCCTCAAGACCGAGACGGGCTGCCATGGCTCCGCTGACACCTGCCATGACCTTGTCTGCCGTCGTATGTGCCGAATACACTGCAATACCGCAGGATATGGCCTTCATGACGGCTTCTCCCACCGGGTCGTCCGGAGTGATTTTCTTCAGACCTCCGAAAATAAGAGGATGGTGTGTCACTATCATGTCAGCTCCTGCTGCGGCAGCCTCTTCCACCAATTCCGGAGTGCAGTCCAGTCCTATGAGCACAGATGTCACGGCGGCATCTTCCGAGCCGACACAAAGACCGCTGTTATCCCACTTTTCCTGAATGGAAAGCGGGGCGAAATCTTCGATCACGCGAATAATATCCCTGACCTTATACATATTAATATTATATATTGCCTTTCGGCGTCTTTGCAGACATCGACATGCGGATCTCCATCAGCTGATCCCTGACCGACTTCAGGGAATCGAGCACTTTCAGCTCGGCCGACACTGCCGCCCTGTCGTCACGAAGACGCCTGGCCGCGCCTTCGAGAGTAAGTCCTGTCCTGACCAGATAATGTATCTGCCTGAACGTCTCCACATCCCCTGCGGAAAACATGCGGTTTCCCTTGGCATTGCGCACGGGACGGATGAATCCGGAGAAAGTATCCGACCAGAATCTTACCAGAGAGACATTTTCCCCGAGCATTTCCGCCACTTCCCCTATTGTAAACAATATCTTCTGCATGATCAATCCAGAGACTGGTCGGTCACCACCGACACGATGAACATATTCGCATACTGCCCGGGATCCACAGCCCCGAAGAAATAATTTACAGGATCGCACAGCACGGTATCCCTCCAAACCTCGTAATGCAGGTGCGGGGCGAACGAGAGTCCGGACATCCCCACATGCCCTATTTCCGTCCCGCGCGACACTTTCTGTCCCCTGCGGACTGATATATCCTGCAGATGGGCATATCTGGTCATGTACCCGTTCCCGTGTTCTATGACCACGACATTGCCGGGGCCTTTCCTGGATCTGGACACCGATGACACCACGCCATCCGCAGAGGCCACCACTGCATCACCCAAAGGAGCCATGAAATCTATGCCTTCATGATTTCCCATAACCTTGTAGAACGGGTTCATTTTCCTGCCGACAGACGCTCCTGTCATCGGAAGGGAGAAATTCTTCAATGGCAGATGCATCGGAGGGACAGAACAGCCGTCGTCAGACAACAGTTCCATAATCCTCCTCATGTTAGCTTCCACTATATCCGCATCCTTCATCAGTTTCCGCACCTTGGCATCCGTCAGCATGACAATGTCTTCTTCCGTAATGGAATCCGTAAGATGCATAAGGTTCATGTCCAGCACCCTGTCCAGTTCGGGAGCCTCCGTCTCGAAAATCTCCTCATATATCTTCATGTCCCGTACTTTCAGACCCTCCACCACATCATCGAGCAGGTCTGCCCGGCGTGAAAGTTCAGGATACATACGCTCCAACATCCTGTTCTCGTTCTGGAGAGCCCTTTCCTGATCCGTACTGAAAAAGATTGCAAAAACGGCATAATAGATCACCGTCAGCGCGATGCTGGCGACAAGAAACTTGAGGACAGCCATCAGCACTTTCCTGCCCGACCTGTCCTCCTTGCCGACATTGAAATCCTCGCTGTCGAAAACATATTTTTTCTTGCCCATCCGATAAAGCCGCTTTTATGAAGGATTCCGGGACGGCATCCCGGCAGAGGCTTTCTGCGTCACCTGAGCATACTCGTCAGTCCCCATACCGAGATCCATGTAATTCATAGGATTGACATAACGCCCCTTATACATGACCTCATAGTGAAGATGAGGGCCGGATGAACGCCCTGAATTTCCGGACAGACCGATCAGCGTGCCTCTCCTGACCACAGTGCCGCTCTCCACATTGATTCTGGACAAATGGGCATATCTGGTCTTATAACCGAAGCCATGGTCCACTATGACATATTTCCCGTATCCGTATGACCCTGACCTGACAGTCTCCACCACGCCGTCGGCCGTGGCATAGATCCCGTTCCCCACTTCGCAGGCGAAATCCATCCCCGTATGACGCTTTTTCCTACCGGTGAACGGATCGGAACGGTAGCCGAACGAACTGGATATGCGGTAAGTGCTCCTGTCCGGAACGACAGGAGGCACGGACGGGATACAAGCAGCCATATCCCCGGCCTTCTTGGCCACAGACTCTATCTCATCGAAGGAATGCGACTGAAGATAAGCCTTTTTCGTCAGGACATCCAGACGGAATTCGGTCCTTTTCAGAAGCCCAGTCCTGTCCACTGCATCGAGATACGCATATCTGTCCACACCTCCGAAACCGGCGTTCCGCACCTCGTCAGGTATTTCGGCCATGCCGAAGACCGAACGGTAGATGTCATTATCCCTCGACTGGAAGGATTTCAGGCTTTCCGAATCCGAATCCAGATTCCTGTTCAGAAGCTCCAGCCGGGAATTCAGCCTGGCATTCGTCTTCTTCAGAAAAGCAGTCTTCGGCAGATCATATCCCAATACTGAAGTGTAGACCCATAGATAGAAGAAAGCCGCAGCGACACTGGCGGCGAAGGCGGCCAGTCCTTTCAGGAACTTCAGTTTCCCGGAAGATGCATATACCTCGTATGTGAGGGTTTCCTTGTTGAAAATATATTTCGGCATAATATGCAAATATACGAATTTTTCGGAATCTTATAATTAATTTTCCAAAATTTCCCGACTCGAAGCACGACAGCCTGCCATTTACAAATATTATTTTTAAATTTGCAGGATATTTGCCTGACGGCAATGCAAACGATGATTGTTAATAAAGAAAAATATGACTTCTAACGAAATCAGAAAAGCCTTTTTGGATTTCTTCGCATCCAAAGGGCACACTATCGTGCCTTCCGCCCCGATGGTCGTAAAGAACGACCCGACCCTGATGTTCACCAATGCAGGAATGAACCAGTTCAAGGATTTCTTCCTCGGAAACAGCATCCCTGCCCACAAAAGGGTGGCAGACAGCCAGAAATGCCTCAGGGTAAGCGGCAAACACAATGACCTGGAAGAAGTCGGACACGATTCATACCACCATACGATGTTCGAGATGCTCGGGAACTGGAGTTTCGGAGACTATTTCAAGCCGGAAGCCATCTCATGGGCGTGGGAACTTCTGACGGAAGTGTACGGCATCGACAAGGACAGGCTGTATGCCACCGTTTTCGAAGGCGATGCATCGGACGGGACGGAGATGGATACGGAAGCTCTGGAAGAATGGAAGAAACATCTGCCTGAAGACAGGATATTGCTTGGAAACAAGCATGACAATTTCTGGGAAATGGGAGATACCGGCCCTTGCGGACCATGCAGCGAAATCCATGTCGACCTTAGGTCTGACGAAGAACGCAAGGCGGTACCTGGCCGCGAACTCGTGAACAAGGGACACCATCTGGTAATCGAGATATGGAATCTGGTGTTCATGCAGTTCAACCGCAAGGCCAACGGCACGCTGGAACTTCTTCCGAACAAGAATGTGGACACGGGCATGGGCTTCGAAAGGCTTTGCATGACCCTGCAGGGCAAGACCAGCAATTACGACACAGACGTGTTCACCGGCATGATCGCCAGAATCGAGGAACTGTCCGGACACGCTTATCACGAGTCCGAAAAGACCGAAGTGGCCATGAGGGTCATCGCCGACCATATCAGGGCCATAAGTTTCTCAATCGCCGACGGACAGCTGCCTTCGAATGTCAAGGCCGGGTATGTCATCAGGCGCATCCTGAGAAGGGCCGTAAGATACGGCTATACTTTCCTGGGCTTCAATGAACCGTTCCTTTGCAGGCTTGTAGGCCAGTTAGTGAATGACATGGGCGAGTTCTACCCTGAACTCGTCGCCCAGCAGACTCTCATAGAGAAAGTCATAAAGGAAGAGGAAATGGCCTTCCTGCGCACTCTCGACAGGGGGATAAAGCTCATCGAGAACATCATGGAAAAATCCGCAGGGACAAAGGTCATCAAGGGCGAAGATGCATTCGTGCTCTACGACACATTCGGATTTCCGATCGACCTGAGCGAACTCATTGCCTCGGAACGAGGCTTCACTATAGATCTCGACGGTTTTGAAAAAGAGTTGCAGAAACAGAAGGAAAGGGCCAGAAATGCCACAGCCATCGAATCCGGCGACTGGGTGGAGTTCGTACACTGCGAAAACGTGCAGTTCCTCGGATATGACAGCACTTCAGCCGATGACGCCGTTCTGACGAAGCACCGCACAGTAAAGGCCAAGAACAAGGTCATGTACCAGCTCGTATTCGACAAGACTCCTTTCTATGCCGAAATGGGAGGACAGGTCGGAGACACCGGAATCATAGTGTCCGCATCCGGTGAAAAAATCAGGATACTCGACACGATAAAGGAAAACAACCTCACTATCCACATAGCGGAGAGCATTCCGGAGGACTGTTCTGGGCATTTCAGACTTGAAGTGGATGCGGAAAGGAGGCTCGGCATCACGAACAACCACACTGCCACCCACCTGCTGCACAAGGCTCTGCGCGAAATTCTCGGGACACATGTCGAACAGAAAGGTTCGTATGTCTGCGACAATTATTTCAGATTCGACTTCTCCCATTTCGAAAAGCTCTCGGACGAGCAGATAGACCTAGTGGAAAAGAGGGTGAATGCCCTTATACGACTGAATTCACCTCTGTGCGAAAACCGCAATGCTACCATGGAGGAAGCGACTGCCATGGGAGCCATGGCGCTGTTCGGCGAAAAATACGGCGACCGGGTCAGGGTGGTGCAGTTCGGAGATTCCATAGAGCTCTGCGGCGGTACACATGCGAAAGCCACGGGGCAGATAGGCTTCTTCAAGATCATTTCCGAATCGGCGATAGCTGCCGGGATACGCAGGATCGAGGCCACGACAGGACTGAATGCCGAAAATATCGTGGACTCCATGGAGAACACCCTGCGTGTGGCCAGAGCGTTCTTCAACAATGTGCCTGATCTGGCAGGCTCAATCAGAAAACTCATCGAGGAGAACGAGCATTTCAAGAAAGAGATGGAAAATGTAGCCAGAGAGAGAACTCTGGTCATGAAAAAGGAACTGGAGGCCAAGGCTGAACTGATAAACGGAATCAAGGTCGTGAAAGTGACCATGCCGACAGACCCTGTCATGCTCAAGAATGCCGCATTCATGCTTCAGAAAGAGACAGAAAACATGGCTCTGCTCGGTGCATACGAGTATTCAGGGAAACCGCAGCTCATCATCATGTACTCCGCAGACCTCGTAGCGGCCGGACACAATGCCGGCAAGGATATCAAGGAAGCCGCCAAAGCCATCCTCGGCGGAGGAGGCGGACAGCCGGGAATCGCCACTGCCGGCGGGAAGAACTCCGGCGGACTGCCTGAGGCCCTCGACATCATGCTGAAACTGGCCGTCGGGGAATAGCCTGCCGGACTGTAATCGGATGCCAGGATGAAGAAGCTCGACAAATTCATATTGACTTCGTTCATAGGACCGTTTTTCGCGATCCTCTTTGTCGTCATATTCATCCTTATGATGCAGTTCCTGTGGCTGTACATAGACGAACTGGTAGGAAAAGGGCTGAGTTTCAAGGTAATACTTGAATTTCTCGGTTGGGGCAGCGCCACCCTCATCCCGCTTTCGCTGCCGCTGGCCACTCTGCTGTCGGCGGTAATGACCCTCGGGACACTGGGTGAAAACAACGAGCTTCTGGCTATAAAGGCCGCAGGAATCTCCCTGAAAAGAGTGCTTGCCCCTCTTATCATAGTTTCGGCCATGATAAGCATCGGTGCCTTCTTCGCATCGAACGAGCTGATTCCTGTAGCCTACAACAAGATTTTCACCCTGAGAGCCGACATCGGCAAGACAAAGGAGGAAATCAAGATCCCTACAGGCACATTCTATGACGGGATAGACGGCTACATCCTCCGTGTCGACGAAAGGGACAAGGAAACGGAGATGATGCACGGGGTCATGGTCTACAACCACTCCGGGAAAAAAGGCAACACGAGCCTGACCATAGCGGATTCGGCCATGATGAAGATGTCCGAGGACAAGACTTATCTGACATTCATCCTCTACAGCGGCTCCAACTACGAGGAGACGAACACCAGAAAATACCGGGACACGACCCTTCAGCTCCAGAAAATCGAGTTCAGCAAGCAGGAAATGGTGATTCCTCTCGAAAATTACGCCTTCAAGAAATCCGAAGACACCCGTTTCGGCGATGAGGTACGTACCATGAACCTGAAACAACTGAACCACAAGGAAGACTCCGTCGGAAGAGTGGACAGCAATGCCAGACTGGAAAACATTAAGAGATTCTACAGCGACAGGTCCCTGAGATACCATTACCAGATGGACACGTCCAGCCGCAGGAACGACAACCTGAAATCTGTCTTCACTTATGAGAACTTCTGCGAATGGGATGATCCGGAAAAAGAAATCGAAGCGGAAAAGAATGCCATAGCCAAGGTCAACCAGGCCATAGGAGAGCTCACCACATACGGAAGGGAGACTTACTATAATTCCTATACCCTCAGGAGAATAGATGTCGAAATCCTGAAGAAGTTCGCCCTTGCGTTCGCCTGCTTCATCTTCTTCTTCATCGGCGCTCCATTAGGCGCCCTGATACGGAAAGGAGGTCTGGGAACGCCTGCCATCATCGCTGTCCTCTTCTTCGTACTGTATTGGGTTATAGACATTTCCGGGAACAAGCTGGCGAAAGACGGAGCCGTATCGGCATTTGTCGGCGTATTTGTCTCCTCGATGGTGCTTCTGCCCATAGGCCTGCTGTTCACATGGAATGCCATAAACGACAAGTCCCTGATAGACACGGAGAAAGCCGGGACATTCCTGAAAAAGATAAAAAACAAGGTGCTTGGAAAAATGAGAAAGACCCGCATAGTATTCATGGGCACTCCGGAATTTGCCGTGGCATCGCTCGATGCCATCGTCAGACAGGGGTACAATGTAGTAGGAGTGGTGACTGTAGCGGACAAGGCGAGCGGCAGAGGCCTGAAAGTCAACGAAAGCGCAGTCAAGAAGTATGCTGCAGAACACAATCTGCCGCTGTTGCAGCCGGTTTCTCTGAAAGATCCGGGATTCCTGTCCGAATTGCAGTCTCTCAAGGCTGATCTGTTCGTGGTGGTAGCATTCCGGATGCTGCCGAAAGAAGTGTGGGAAATGCCTAAGTACGGCACATTCAACCTCCATGCGGCACTCCTGCCGCAATATCGCGGAGCCGCCCCTATCAACTGGGCCGTGATAAACGGGGAACATTTCACCGGTGTCACGACTTTCATGATAAATGAAGGGATGGATACAGGCCATGTCATCTTCAGGGAACAATGCAGGATAGAAGAAGGCGACACCGCAGGCACCATACATGACAAGCTCATGGAAATAGGCGCGAAGACAGTTCTCGACACCATAGAAGCCATCATGGACAAGAAGGTGGAACTGAGGCTGCAGAGGAGCTTCATCCAGGGCTCCGAAGTGCTCAAGCCGGCCCCGAAGCTGACGAGGGAACTGTGCCACATAGACTGGGACAGGCCGTCGAAGGAAATACTCGATCTCATCCGCGGTCTCAGCCCCTACCCTGCCGCATACACTGAATTTGTGCGCGAAGACAAAGCCCTGTCCCTGAAAATATTCGAAGCTGCCATAATGGACACCGCCGAATCAGAGCAGCTCAAGGCCGCAGCAGGAGCCGGAAAGGATGTACCGGCTGGCACAATACTCTCGGACGGCAAGGAAATACTGGCCATTGCCACTGCCGACGGGATGATTGCTCTGAAAGACATACAGCTGTCCGGAAAGAAACGGATGCATGCGAGGGAGTTTCTGGCGGGATTCCGCGATCCGGCCTCATATACGGTATCAAAAGGCACTTCATCGGCCGTTCTGGACAGATACAGACAGGCTCTGAAAAACGAAAACGCATAACCGTATCCCATGAAAACCGCAGTAATAATAGACAACGGGAGTTTCCCGAAAAAAGAATACCCGAAATACCTTTTGCGGCAGGCTGATTATATCGTATGTTGCGACGGGGCGTTGAACAGGTACCTCAGGAATATGGAATCCGTTTTCGGAACGGAACGTATGCCGGATGCAGTCATAGGAGACATGGATTCCGTGAGTCCGGCTTCAAGAAAACGCTACAAAGGGCCGTTCATCCGCGAAAAGGATCAGGAAACTAACGACCAGACAAAAGCTGTGTCATATGTCATCGGACATTTTCCGGACGCCGGCACCATATACATACTCGGAGGGACAGGAGAAAGAGAAGACCATACCATAGGGAACCTTTCCCTGCTGATGGAATATGCCCGCCGTTTCAGGAATTGCCCCCACATAGAGATGGTATCCGACTGGTCCACGGCATTCGCCGTCACGGATTCTACTGAAATTGCCTGCGGCATAGGCAGGAGCTTCTCGCTTTTCTCGCCGGACAGCAGCCTGACCATCAGGTCAAAAGGGCTTGAATGGCCTACAGACGGAGTAATATTCGACAACTGGTGGAAGGCGACACTGAACCGCGCCTCTGAAGATACCGTATATCTGGAATTCAGCCATCCATCGGTAGCCTTGGTCATACTCGACTGAAAGCCCGGAGGACATAGGCCGGAGACATAAAAACATTGACGGAAGTCGATATAATTTAAAATTTTATTAATTTTGTCCGTATTGCCTGAAAGGCAGCCGGACAATGCGATAGAAATTTTCCAACAATATGGCAGAGACCGAATACTTTCCCCGCATCGAGGATGTGGTAATGGCTTCGAAAATACTGGATGAAGTCATTGAACCCACACCGATGCTTCTCAATCAGGATCTTACTGACAAATACGGTGCAGACATCTACCTGAAACGGGAAGACCTGCAGATAGTGAGGTCCTACAAGATCCGCGGAGCGTACAATAAGATAAGGACAATCCCGCCAGACGAACTGAAATACGGGATAGTCTGTGCCAGTGCCGGCAACCATGCACAGGGTGTGGCGTTCTCATGCAACAAGCTCCACATCATGGGGTCCATATACATGCCTACTACCACGCCGAAGCAGAAAATCGAGCAGGTCAGGATGTTCGGCAAGAACTACATAGACATCGTGCTGACCGGCGACACATTCGATGCGGCGAACAAGGAGGCCGTCGAATATGCCGCAAAATCAGGAAAGACATTCATCCCGCCTTTCGATGACAAGAAGATCATCGAGGGACAGGCTACGATAGGTCTCGAAATCGAGAAGCAGATGAAAAAGCCGCTGGATTACCTGTTCATCCCTATCGGAGGCGGAGGACTGGCATCCGGAGTGGGAGCCTACATGAAACTTGCGTCTCCCGAGACGAAAATAATCGGAGTGGAGCCTGCCGGTGCGCCTTGCATGAAGACAGCCATCGAGAAAGGCGAAATAGTGGAGCTCGAACACATAGACAAGTTCGTGGACGGGGCCGCAGTGAAGAAAGCGGGGCATCTCACATACGAAATCTGCAAAAAGGTTCTGGATGACATAGTGGTAGTGCCGGAAGGAGCCGTCTGCACGACCATAATCGACATGTACAACAAGAGCGCGATTGTGGTGGAGCCGGCAGGCGCGCTTTCGGTAGCCGCCCTGCGTTTCTATGCCGACAAGATCAAGGGCAAGAGAGTGGGATGCATCGTCAGCGGAAGCAACAACGACATCACGCGCACGGAGGAAATCCGCGAAAAATCCCTCCTCTACGAAGGGCTGAAGCACTATTTCATCGTCAGCTTCCCGCAAAGGTCCGGGGCATTCCTGTCTTTCATCAGGGACAATCTGGGGCCGAAGGACGATCTGGTGCTCTTCCAGTACATAAAGAAAACGAACAAGGAAGAGGGTCCGGCGCTGATAGGCGTAGAGGTGGAAAGCAAGGAGGACTTCGAAGCCCTTGTCCACAGGATGGACGCGAACAACATCGCCTACGAATACATAAACGAGAACAACAAGCTATTTGAAATCTTAATATAAAACGGACTATGACAAATCTGGATTGGACCAAGCTCGGGTTCGCATACAGAAAGACGAACACCATCCTGAGCTGCAGCTACAAAGACGGTCAGTGGGGCCCCGTGGAAAGCCACACAGATGACAACATCACGCTCAGCGCCTATGCCGGCGCCCTTCATTACAGCATCGAATGCTTCGAAGGACTGAAGGCATTCCGCGGAGCAGACGGGAAAGTGCGTCTCTTCAGGCCGGAGGAAAACGCGAAACGGCTGCAGAGGTCTGCCGCCTACATCGGCATAGAGGCGCCTACAGTGGAAAGGTTCATCGAAATGTGCATCAGGGTAGTGAAAGAAAACATCGACTTCCTGCCTCCTTACGGCACGAACGCTTCCATGTACCTGAGGCCGACCCTGATAGGCACCAATCCGCAGCTCGGGGTAAAATCATCCACAGAATGCCTGTTCATGATGCTCTGCGCACCTGTAGGTGCCTATACAGGCAATACCCTGCAGCCTTCATATGTGGTAATATCCAGAGACTATGACAGGGCCGCACCTAACGGGACCGGCAGCTTCAAGCTCGGAAGCAACTATGCGGCCTCCCTCTACTCGTACAATCTGGCGCACAAACTCGGATACGAAGCGGTTCTCTATCTTGACCCTCTTCACCACCAGTATATAGACGAGTTCAATTCTTCGAACTTCTTTGGCATCAGAGGCAATTCGTACATCACGCCGAAGTCTGACACCATCCTGCCGTCCATTACGAACAAGTCTCTGGAGGCAGTGGCCAAGGAAATCGGCATGACGGTGGAAAGACGTCCTGTCCCTGTGGAAGAACTCTCCACATTCGAGGAGGTGGGAGAATGCGGTACGGCAGTGGTCATCACTCCTGTCTACCAGATAGATGACAAGCCTTCTCTCGAATCGGACGAAGTAAAACCTTACTATTTCGGGGCGAAGGACCAGTGCGGTCCGAAGAGCCTGAAACTCTACAAGATGATACGCGGCATACAGGACGGTGAGATAGACGATCCGTTCGGCTGGTGTACATTCGTGGATTAATATCCGTCTTCAAGCGGAACCTACGCCATGAAAAGAGTGGCCGAAGACTATCTTCAGGTACCTGGAGGAGAACGGAAAGTTCTCCTCCATACTTGTTGCGCCCCATGCTCGTCCGCGATAGTGGAATGTCTTCTGAAAAACGGGGTAAGGCCGCTGATATATTACTGCAACCCCAATATCTACCCGGAGGAAGAATACCTGATACGTAAAAACGAGTGCTCCAGATACGCTGCATCTCTCGGGCTGGAAACAGTCGATGCCGACTATGACCACAAGGCGTGGCTTGAGAGGATGAAAGGCATGGAAAACCTGCCGGAACGGAGCGCGAGATGTATAGAATGCTTCAGGATGAGACTTGTTTCAGCGGCAGAATACGCCCACAAGCATGGCTACAGGGTCATCACGACCACACTCGCCTCTTCCAGATGGAAAAGCCTGGATCAGATCAACGCCGCCGGGGAATATGCGGCTTCCTTGTTCGACGATGTCACATGGTGGGGCAGGAACTGGAGAAAAAACGGGCTGCAGGAACGCCGCAGCCAGCTCATAAAGGAATACGGTTTCTATAACCAGTTATACTGCGGCTGCGAATTTTCCATGAGGAAAGACGGGCCGGATACAGGCGGTCAAGCCTGTCCGGATCATTTGCATCCGGCTACGGAATGCCTGAACGCGGCAGAATAGACCCGCCCCACAGGCAGCTCCTTCCCGCAGGAAAGAATTACGCTCCGGCTCGTGTATCTGGACACCCTGTCCACAGGAATGATGAAAGAGCGGTGTATCCTTACGAACTTCCCTTCCGGCAATGATCTTGCGACTTCGATGCCTGAAATTCCGTTCATCTCGATGTCCAGCAGGACAAGGTCGGGACGCTCCTTGCGCACTGCCTCCAGTCCGAGTACGGGATCGCTGAATACGGTCAGGGAAATATTGCCGGACCTCCGGCAGAAACGGGCTATAATGTCGAGGGCCAGATCAGGGACAGACGTTCGCCATCTGATTGATACGGTTCGCCAGCAAACACGGTACATCGAGTCAGGTTGAGGATTGTTTTTGATACTTTTGCAACGAAACGGGGAATTCCACTTGAAAGATCCCGTAAAGTTGAACTCTAAACGATATAAGAGATGAAAAGGTTAGTTATGATTTTGGCGGCTGCAGTCATAGGACTCGGCGGCGCATTTGCCCAGGGGCACCATCATGGGCCGAAACCTTTAAGGCCATGCAGGCCGAGCGTGCAAGACATCACAAGGCCGGTCCGGGACATCACAGACACCATCCGGGACATCGCGGGTGCTGCGGCAGATAAGATATTTTACGACAAAACATAATAACAGGCAGAAGAGGGTTGGCCGTCAGGCCAGCCCTCTTCCTTTTCCGTAAAAGAACCGGAAATTACGTTCACTCCTCGACCGACGCCTGCGGCAGGGGCATCACTCGATTACTCGATAAGGCCCCTTGCCCGGATCACGGAAACAGATGGCAAAGAGGATCGCCACGACGAGCGCGTAGCCTGCGAATATGAACCATGCAGTGTTCCAGTCCGGTTCCGCGGCATTATATACGAAATGATTTACGACAGCCTGCGCCGAAAGCGTCCCCACTGTAGCGCCGATACCGTTTGTCATCAGCATGAAAAGCCCCTGCGCGCTGGACTTGATTCCGTCGGAGGATCTCTGCTCCGTGTACAGGGCGCCGGAAATATTGAAGAAATCGAAGGCAACGCCGTACACTATCATGGAAAGTACGAACATCCAGACTCCCGGTCCAGGATTTCCCAGACCGAAAAGCCCGAAACGGAACACCCATGCCAGCATGGCTATAAGCATCACTTTCTTGATGCCGAACAGTTTCATGGCCACAGGTATCAGAAGTATTCCGAGAGTCTCGGACATCTGGGAAATGGAAATAAGGGCATTGGCATTACGCGCCCCCCACGTGTCAGCATATTCGGGGACCTCGGTGAAATGCGTGATGAACGGGTTGGCAAAGCCGTTTGTGATCTGAAGCGCCACGCCGAGCAGCATGGAGAAAATGAAGAACGTAGCCATGTCGCGATTCCTGAACAGCCTGAATGCCTTGGCTCCCAATGCATCTGCCAGGCTCTGGGCTCCGGCCGACCTGTTCGCCGGACAATCCGGAAGGGTAAAAGAATAGAGGAAGAGCGCAACCCCGATGATACCTGACACAAAAAACTGATTGTAGGTATGCTGGAACTGTATGCCCTGCGAATCCGTCATGAAATTCACCAAAAGCATGCTGCAGATGAAGCCGACTGTACCGAAGACCCGCACAGGAGGAAAATCCTTCACCGTATCGTAGCCGTTCTTCGCAAGAACCTTGAAAGCCACGGAATTAGAAAGGGCTATGGTAGGCATGTAGAAAGCCACGCTCACGGCGTACAGCGAGAACAGTATCCCGAAGCTGACGCCCGCACCGGCCGACATCCCGTAATAGCCTGCGGCAATCATGGCAGCTCCTGCCACGAGATGACAGATGCCCAAAAGTTTCTGTGCAGAAATATATTTGTCAGCAATGATACCTATAATCGCCGGCATAAAGATGGAGACTATACCCTGCATGGCATAGAACAGACCGATCTTTTCAGCAAGGCCGACAGAAACCAGATAGCTGCCCATGGATGTGAGATAGGCTCCCCACACTGCCCATTGAAGGAAATTCATCAGGATCAACCTGAATTTTACTGCTTTATCCATATAGAAAGTTTAATGTTTGTCAATATACACGACAGTATATGTGGCCGCAGGTCAAATATACGCAGAAACTGAGTGCAAAGGAAATAATTTCCTTTGCCGAAGTGCTACAGTATATGTGACACGTCAGTGTCAAATATAGGAATAATTTGAACAAATTTCGTCTTATGTTGCAGTTTCTTCGTATCTTTGGCGGATTGAAACATTGGCGGGAGCCACCTTTAAGAGTAAAGAACAGAAGAATGAAATTCGTCAGGACAGCGACAGACCCGGGCTCGAATGCCAGATGCGGGATCATCACCACGGATCACGGACAGATCGAGACTCCGATTTTCATGCCTATAGGCACGGTGGGTTCCGTCAAAGGCATTTATCACAGAGATCTGAAGGAGGATATAAGAGCCGAAATCATACTCGGGAACACGTATCACCTTTACCTTCGGCCAGGACTGGATATACTGAAAGCCGCCGGAGGCCTGCACAAGTTCACTTCATGGGACAGACCGATTCTGACCGACAGCGGCGGATTCCAGGTCTTCTCCCTCTCCCCTATCAGAAAGCTGACGCCTGAAGGCTGCACCTTCACTTCGCATATCGACGGGTCCAGACACACTTTCACGCCGGAAAACAACGTCGACACGCAGAGAATCATCGGGGGTGACATAATCATGGCACTTGACGAATGCACCCCGGGAGATGCCGGTTTCGATTATGCCAGGAAATCCCTGAAGCTGACGGAGTCGTGGCTGGCCCGCTGCATAAAGCATTTCGACGAGACCGAACCGCTCTACGGATATTCACAGACATTTTTCCCGATAGTGCAGGGGTGCGTATATCCGGAATTGCGGCGGGAAGCCGCAGAATATGCAGCCTCTTTCGACAGGGAAGGCTACGCCATAGGCGGACTTTCCGTAGGCGAGCCGACTGAAAAAATGTACGAGATGCTGGAGGTGGTATGTCCGATTCTGCCTGAAGACAGGCCGAGGTACCTGATGGGAGTAGGGACGCCGGCGAATATTCTGGAGGGAATCGCGCGCGGAGTGGACATGTTCGACTGCGTAATGCCTACAAGAAACGGGCGGAACGGTATGCTTTTCACGTGGAACGGCATAATGAACATGAAGAACCGGAAATGGGCGGATGACTTTTCGCCTCTGGATCCAGCAGGATCGTCTTTCGTCGACAGGACCTACAGCAAGGCCTACCTGAGGCATCTGTTCGTATCAGGGGAGATTTTCGCGGGGCAGATTGCGAGCGAACATAATCTGGCCTTCTATCTGGATCTCGTCAGAGAGGCGCGCAAACATATTGCCGCAGGCGATTTCAAGAGCTGGAAAGATGCCGTGGTACAGAAATTAATGACCAGACTTTAAGCGACAGGGGCATGAAACGTCTTGAACTGAAGCCGAGGATTCTCGACTTGTACATAATGAAGAAATTCATTTCCACTTTCTTCGTTGCCTTGATTCTCATCATCGGCATAGTCATCATATTCGATATCAGCGAGAAAATAGATGACTTCGTCAGCAAGGAAGCCCCTCTGAAGGAAATCATTTTCGACTACTACTTCAACTTCATCCCGTACTTCATGAACATGTTCAGCGCACTGTTCGTGTTCATCACGGTGATATTCTTCACCTCGAAAATGGCCGGAAATTCCGAGATTGTCGCCATTCTTTCCTGCGGTATCAGCTTCCATCGCATGATGGTACCCTATATCGTGTCCGCGACCATCATAGCCATATTTTCCCTGTGCCTGAACCTGTTCATCATACCTAATTCGAACAAGGTGCTGGTGCAATTCGAAAACAAGTACATAAAAACCAGTAACAACAACACCAACCGCAATATCCATTACCAGATTTCCCCCGGGGAATTCGTTTTCGTGGAATCCTTCAGTTCCTGGAACAATACGGCCTACAGGTTCACTCTGGAAAAAATAGAGGACAACAAGCTGGTATCCAAACTGTCCGCCGAAACAGCCGTATGGGATACGACATTCAACGGGTGGAAACTGAAAAAGTACTTCATCAGGGACTATACCAACTCGCTGGAAGACAAAGTCAGAAGCGGAGCACAGCTGGATACGGTGATAAACCTGACAGTAACTGACTTCTATATGAAGAAAAACACACTGGAATCCCTGAACTACAAGGAGCTGGACACTCTGATAGAAACGCAGAGGATGAGGGGCGACGCAAATATCAAGGATGCGCTTATCGAGAAGCACAAGCGGTTCGCCATGCCTTTCTCGGCCTTCATCCTGACCATAATGGGTGTCGCACTGTCATCGAAGAAACGGCGCGGCGGCATGGGATGGAACATCGGAATAGGAATCGCCCTGAGTTTTTCCTACATACTCTTCCAGAGGTTCAGCGAAATGTTCGTATATACTGGAGTGATGCCGCCCGGGCTTGCCCTGTGGACGCCGAATATACTGTATGCCGTCATCGCCGGCGTCCTGTACAAGATAGCGCCGAAATAAGCCTCTTTCAATATGGATTCTTGCTGATGATATCAGAATTGTCATCGGCGATGACCGACGGCAGTGCGCTTCCTGTATAATAAAGCCTGCTTCTGGAACTGAGGGAGCCGCTGATGTATCCGTCGGAATGTATCCATGCCTCGCTTGATGAGTTCATGGTGCAATTGAAATCATAGATTTCCAGCATATAGTCGCTGCCGTTGTCCAGCCGGAGCGGAGACAGGGAAGAAAAGTCCGATGCCATCAGCCGGCATGTCTTGATTACCCCGTTCATTGACGCAGATGACGAGCCTGTAAGCGCAAATGAAGCATCGCTCACTGAAACCATATCGGCGGTAAAATCCGAATTCGCGCTCAGATTAAGTATAAGCTCATTTACGGAAATCCCGGAAAATTCCAGTCTCGACCATGAATCTGCGGAAAGACTGACCGGTGACAGCCTCTCCAGCTGCATGTCGGTCCTGAATACGGCGGAACTGTAAGCCCTTATTATTTTAAGATCTCCGGATGAAGGGATGGTGACCAGAGTTTCATAATTTCCGGACGGAAGTATGACACTGTCATCGTATCCGACGAAAAGGGTATTGTTCCTGACATAGACTTCCACATACGGAAGGATATTGGCATCTGCGGTAATCCCTATCATACGGTCGGTGCCGGACATTTCCACCACGATCCTGCCTTCCACTTCCACGGCGGAAAACCTTTCGCCGATTTCCTGATATTTGCTTGCGCTGACTCCGGCCAGCTCCATCCGGGAGCATCCTGACATGACCAAGGCTGCAACTGCCGCCAAAAAAAACAGGTTTTTCATCTCCACTTGATTTTCATTCAGGCATAGAGATGAAAAAACCTGTCGAAATGTTGCAATCCTACTTCCTGACAAGGCCGAGTTTTTCCATCAGGGCTTCAGGCTGCGGATCATGTCCCCTGAAATTCCTGTAAAGCACAGCCACATCTTCGGAGCTGCCTTTGGAAAGGATATTGTCCCTGAAGGACGCCGCCACTTCCTTGTTGAATATGCCTTTCTCCTTAAAGAGTGAAAATGCATCGGCCTCGAGGACTTCGGACCATTTGTAGGAATAATATCCGGCTGCATATCCTCCGGCGAAGATATGTGAGAAGGCCGGGGAAAAAGCAGTGCCCGGAACTGAAGGCATTACATTCAAAGGAGCCATCGTCTTCTTCTCGAAATCCACGGTACTTTCTTCAGGAAGAGCCTTCAGGGTATGCCAGGCCATGTCCATGATTCCATACTGCAGCTGCCTGACCTGTGAATATCCCGCAAGATAATTTTTCGACTCCACTATCTTGGTGATAAGGGAATCCGGTATGACCTCTCCGGTACGGTAGTCTTTGGCGAAAGTGTCGAGGAATTCCGGTTCATATGCCCAGTTTTCCATAAACTGCGACGGAAGTTCCACGAAGTCCCTCGGTACTGAAGTGCCTGTCAGCGAAGAATACCGTCCTTCAGCCAGAATACCATGCAATGAATGGCCGAACTCATGCAGAAGTGTCACGAATTCCCCATGTGTCAGAAGTGACGGAGCTGTCTCTGTCGGCTTTGTAAAATTGGTGACTATGCTCACGAACGGGCGTTCCTCCACTCCGTCGAATATGCACTGTTCCCTGAATTCCGTCATCCACGCCCCGCTTCTCTTGCTTTCACGAGGGAAGAAGTCCGCATAGAAGAGTGCCATATGCCTGCCGTCTGCATCCTTGACATCATATACCTTCACATCCTTATGATACACCGGGACATTCTCTATAGGCGTGAATGTCAGCCCGTAAAGACGGTTTGCAAGATCGAAGACAGCGTCTATGCAGTTTTCGAGACGGAAATACGGCTTCAGCTGCTCTTCATTCACCGAATACTTCGCCTCCTTGTATTTCTCGGACCAGAAAGAGAAATCCCATGACTTGAGTTCGTCATCATCGAAACCGTTCTCCTTGGCAAATGTCAGGATATCCGCTACTTCCTGTCTTGCAAACGGGAGCGAAGGCTCGAGGAGTCCGTTCAGGAAATTCTCTACCGTAGCCGCATTCTTTGCCATCTTGTTTTCGAGAGCATATGCGGCATAGGTGTCATAGCCGAGCAATTCGGCCATCTTGATCCTCAGATCCACTATCTGCCTTACTATCCCGGTATTGTCGAATCCGCCGCCGACAGCGATAGTCATATATGCCATATAGACCTGCTTCCGCAATTCCCTGTTCTCGCTGAACTTCATGAACGGGCCGAAGCTCGGGTAGTCAAGAGTGATTACCCAACCGTCCATCCCCTTTTCCTTAGCAGCCATGGCAGCCATATCCACTACATAGCCCGGAAGGCCGGCCAGATCGGTACTGTCGGTAATATGGAGAGTATATGCATTCGTGGCCGCCAGCACATTCTTGCTGAACTGAAGGCTGGCCAGCGAAAGTTCCTCCGCGTACTTGCTGTAAACGGCCTTGTCTTCATCGGAAAGATTGGCTCCGTTTCTGGAAAATGACTTGTAGGTATCTTCCAGAAGCTGCTTCTGGTCCTGTTCGAGTCCCAGAGAATCCTTCTTGAGATAAACGGCCTTCACCCTTTCAAAAAGAGGCTTGTTCAATGAAACGTACATCGAATATTCTGTCATCAGCGGTGAAATCTCTTCCGCTATGGCCTGCATCCGATCGTCCGTGTCGGCCTCCATCAGATTATAGAAAATGCCTGAGACGCGGTCGAGGGTACGCCCGCTGTACTCCAAGGCCTCGATCGTATTCCTGAAGTCCGGCTCCGCAGGGTCCGCCACTATCGAATCTATCTCAGCTTTCGCTTCGGCGAGAGCAGCCTTGAATGCCGGAACATAATGTTCGTTTCTGATCTTGTCAAATTGAGGGGCTCCATAAGGATACGGAGACTCTGTCAACAAAGGGTTTTCCATATTGCATGATGTAATGAATGCCAGCGCAAATGCCGCTGCCGTCAGTTTGATTTTCATGATATACCAAATTAAATCCGAGGTGCAAAGATAGGAATAAGCGCAGAGCAATGCAAGTTTACCTGACATTGTGAAAGCCGTCCGTCTCCTGGCTTATCCTTACTATGGATGTCACTACATCGTTTTCCACAAAATATTGCAAATCATAGCACATGTATGCGTCTTTCACACCGCCTTTCCTGAATGAAGTGAAAAATTCCACCCTGAACCCGAGCTCCTGCATCTCGCGGACAGGAATCCTCCTGAAGTTCATCTTCTTCAATGACTCCAATATCCCGTAATTCCTTTCAAGGGCGGCATTTACCATGGATTTGTACTCCTTGATGGTACGGCTTATCCTGTTATGATACCTGTTCTTGCACACGTCGCAGCAGAATTTTCTGTCCGAACGCCCGTAAACGATCTTATCCCCGCACTCCAGACAGGTGCCCGGAGCCCTCTCCTTGATCAAGTACATAATATCATCCTCCGATTGGTTATCTCAAATTTCAGTCTTTTCCGCCTGCAATCAAACAAGGCTGCTGCAGATTTTGCTTTTTATTCTTCATGTTTTGCTTTTTTCAAGCCTTTTTTCTTTTTCATGTCAGAAAGAATCCGATATGCCGGCTTTTCAGAAAAAGCAAAAAGCATCGGAAAAAGAAAAAGGTTCATTTGCCCTGACCCGGGCAATGATTTTATTTCCTTACTTTGCCTCTGCCTGCAAATGACGGTGCGCACATGGGATGCAGGGAAGAATCATGAACTTTAAAAATATCTTATGCTATGGAACAGTTGAACAGAATCGAACTGAAAGGGAATGTAGGTACAGTCAGGCTCTCGAATGTAGGCGACAGTCAGGTAGCCAGATTTTCACTGGCGACAAACTTCATGTACAAAGGGAGGGAAGGAGATGCAGTCATAGAGACCACCTGGCACAACATAGTGGCATGGAGCGGAAAAGGCATGCCCGATCTGACTAAAATCCATAAGGGAATGCCGCTGTACGTATGCGGAAGACTCCGAAGCGCGCGCTTCAAGGGAAGCGACGGCACGGAAAAGCAGGTCTATGAAGTAGTGGCCGGCAAGATCTGCCTTGAGGACCCGACACCTATGCAATGCGGGCTGTAGCCGTCCTGCACTTCACTTGATGATAAAGACAGTGATGCCGCCGACCTCTACACCGTGCAGTCCGGACAGATTGTCTTCCAATGCACGATGTTTCCGTAGCGTGGATGTCCTGACCATCAGGATAGTGTCAGAAATGTCGGACAGGCAGGATTCCGTGATATCGTCATCAAATGGACGGACCTCCTGTCCCAGAAAGACATCCATGCTTTCCGGATTCCTGATATTCATGGCAGTATATCCGGAAACACCGCTCACGTCATGAAGAGTGCGGGCCACGGCGCACAGATCGCGATACCCTATCCTGCCGTTTATCTGGGGTACGGAAGGTGTCAGCAAAAGGACGGCCGCTAGCAGGGATACTGAGATGCAGACGGCTGACCCTGACCAGGAACTTCTGCGGAACAGGCATATGAAAGATGCCACGGCTCCGGCCAGCAGGGCAATGGCTGCCACGCAGACATTAACCGATTTCATGGCTGCTGCCACGTCATCGGGGATTCCTGTCTGTACGGTATCCGGGGATATTATGACAAATGCAAACACTGCAAAGGAAGCGAGAGCCAGAATGACTGAAGGGACAGCGAGGGAAAAACGC
The DNA here is from genome assembly GCA_944323845.1 of uncultured Bacteroidales bacterium. Classification (GTDB taxonomy): domain Bacteria; phylum Bacteroidota; class Bacteroidia; order Bacteroidales; family UBA932; genus Cryptobacteroides. Next base: position 9,849 of record CALUUA010000001.1, on the reverse strand, counting down.
ACCCACGCATTGCCATGGCCGTCCGATGCAATGGCAGGGAAATAGGCCATGAACGGAAGGACAGGGAGCAGATAGACGGACAATTTGGAGCTGAATATCGAAAGCATGACGAATGTGACGCAAAAGACGGTCAGAAACAGTCTTCCGGCATCTGTCACATACCCGTTATCCGGTCTGGAGAAGAGCTTGTACAGATAAAACAGCGAAAACGGCGCCGCCACATACCAGATCGCTACAAGATAATACCAGACAGGTTCCTTGTGATGGAAAGCATCCACGGCCCTTCCGAATGTCTGATGGAACAGAAGATTCTCGAGGTATGCCGTCCCGCCTTCGAGCCAGACACCGGCGAACCAGAGGCAGCAGAGCAGGAACAGAATACCCCAAGTCCTGAATCCGAGGTATCTGCCGGCTTCTCTTATCCTGCCTGAAAAAAGCAGGAATACCAGAATGGCGGACACAGGTACGAGCAGCCCCACCGGACCTTTGGAGAACAAGGCCAGAAAGATATACACCGGAAGCAGCAGGCCGTTCAAGGCAGTGTTGCCTGTATTCCGGTACATCTTGTAGAATGTGAACATGGAAAGCACTATGAACATGGTCATGAGCATGTCCATCCTCAAGACTATTGATGTCCCGATGAACATGGCCGAAGTCCCGAGCATGAATGCAGCGGCGAGCCTGTTGCCATAGGGGATTTTCATGGATGCCTCTCTGGAAACGAGCATAAGCCATCTGTCCATGACGGCTATCGTGACCATCGCCGGTATGAAAGACAGCATGGAGAGAGCCAGAAAATCATGTCGTCCGAAAACGAGCTTGGAGAGCATCATCAGCCAGAAATAAAGCGGGGGTTTGTCCGCATATGGTTCCCCGTGATTGCTGAACGTGAAGATGTGTCCCTGCGAAAGCGCTTCATCCACTATGCTGAGATACTTCAGCTCATTTGCTGGAGATATGTCCCGCAGGGCCATCAGAGGGACAAGACATATCGACATGAAAAGAATCGCGGCTGCAGCCGGATGCAATCTGGCAAGTGCTTTCATTTTTCAGGTTCTCCTTTTTTCCTTTTTGTACGGCGGCCGTGGCCTATCATTATATTCCTCAGATATGCGACCAGACCGAAAGACTGCCCCAGAATAAGGACAGGGTCGCATCTGAAAATTCCATAGACAATGATTATGGCAGAACCCAGCAGGCTGATAATCCAGAAGCCGGACGGAAGCAGGGACTCTTTCCTGCGTGAGGAAAATATCCACTGATAGACGAAACGGAACGTGAATATCATTTGTCCGGCCACACCGCAGATCATCAGCGGAAGAGGGATTTGGTCATCCGGAAGGAAACGGGCGACAGCAGCTGCCGCATCAGCCTTCAGGACGAAAAAGACCGCAGCCGGAGGGGTAAGCAAAAGCAAGGTTTTCAGCAGAAGGCCGGTCTTCTGCCATATTCCTTTCCATCCCAGATTCCACAGATAAATGTAATATGACAGGAATTGTCCGAAAAGTATGGCAAAATCGTTGCGAAGCCATCCGTAGATCATGAAAAGATATGACCCTGCGACACTGAGTATCCAGTATGATGAAGGTGACTGGACTGTCCGCGACTTCTCCGATTTGATCCACTGCACGAGGGTTCTCGCCGAAAAAAGCAACTGTGCGAGAAAACCTATTCCATATACTGCCCAAGAATTCTCCATGAGGGACAAATCATATCGCTGTACCGCCATTGTCCTCAGGACAACCTGATCCGGCAGAGGTCACTTCATACTCTATATATCTGGATTTCATCCATCTGTATCCGAGACAGTCCACGAATGCCGGGATCATCCTGTTCCACAGGCTGAATTTGGAACTGCCGGCCACACGCCTGCAGTGTCTCACAGGCACTTCCTTATAGCGGGCTCCATTCTGAAGAAGAAGCAGGGCAGGAAAAAACCTGTGCATTCCCTTGAAGGCCGGGAACCGACGGGCTGCATGTGTACGGAAGACTTTCAGCGGGCATCCGGTATCAGAGGCTCCGTCCCCTGTCATCATCCGCCTGAAAGAATTCGCGAATTTCGACTGGAACTTCTTGAAAACTGTGTCTCCGCGCACCACCCGGATCCCCGTGACCATGTCATACTCCCTGATATATGGCAAAAGTTTCTCGAAATCTTCAGGATAGGTCTGAAGATCCGCATCTATATAACCGATATACGGTGAGTCCGCATAGTCGAATCCGGCCTTCAGCGCGGCGCTCAGTCCGCAGTTGTGCCCGAACGATATATAGCGGAAATTCCCGTGTCTTGAACACATTGCCTTCAGGCAGTCCAGGCTGCCGTCCGATGATCCGTCATCCACGAAAAGCACGCAAGCCTTCATGCTGCAGGTATCCAGATATGCAGACAGCCTTCTTTCAAGTTCGGGCATATTGTCCTCCTCATTATACAAGGGGACTATAATGGTAAAATCATATATTTGCATTGTCATCCTCCAGAAAATCCGTGATATTTGCCATGACTTTCGCGCTCATCCTGACATACGACTGGGAAGTCCTTCCGGATGAAACGTCCATGCACCTGACATGCGGATGGCCGAGCAGATGCCGTCCGCCCAGAGCCATGGCAGAATCGCAGTAGCATAGGTTGTCGCCTTCTATCCACTTCAGAAACGGTTTTTCGTCCCATGCCGGGGAAAGTCCGGTATTGAAAAGTATTTTGTGTTCTCCGAACTGTTCGAATTCTTCCTGATGCAGGAGCACGGTATTCTTGTTAAGACAGCAGAACACTACATCGCTGTTTTTCAGCAGACTGCCCGGTTCCATGAAACTGTAGCCTTTTTTCACGGCCTCCTCCTTCTCGCTGCGGGCGAAATAAGCGATCTCCGCTCCGAAGAAGCGCATGGCATCGGCCAGCATCCCGCCGGACTTGCCCAGACCTAGGATTCCCACCTTCAGTCCGGTAATTTCCCTCGGGGCTCCGAACCAAGGAACCTGCCCGAACCCGTGAAGACAGCGGACGAGTTCGCTGACAGCATATTCCACCACGCCTTCATCTCCGTAATCCCTGATGCCTCTCACGATGATCCCGTGACTGGAGGCATAGTCTATATCCACGTTCGCGCTCTGCGGAGAATAGAGAGAACAGCACATGCCTATATATCTGACATACGGACATGCCGCCATAGCTCCGGCCGTTATCCGGGATGTGTGGCTCAAGAGGACGGCATCGGCGTCCGCAATTCTCGCAGCCACTTCTTCGTCATTTTCGGGAACATCACCGTAGAAGACCACTTCAGATGCCAAGTCATGCAGTCTGCGTTCGGCATCAGGAAGCAGTCCCACCGGCTCTATCGCCACCAGTTTTCTGAATTTTTTCATTTATTGAACTTATTTGGCCTCCCAAATATAAGGTATTTCCGCAAATTTTTATCGTCAACGGCTGTCGAAATTGCCCGGAAGGGCAATAAAGGCGCGGGCCGGGGATATTGTCAGGCAGATATCAAATAATTTTTAACAATTAAAAATAAGCATTATATTTGCGGCCTGAAAATATTAACGGATTACTTATATACTTATGGAATTAAAAGAAAAATTCATCGACGGGCCATGGAGCAGCAAGATAGATGTAGCGGACTTCGTCTACAGGAACATCACTCCATATACCGGTGACGCATCTTTCCTCTGCGGCCCTACCGACAGGACCAGAAAGCTCTGGGATATCTGTCTCAAGGCCATGGAAGAAGAAAGGCAGAACAATGGAGTGCGCTCCATAGATGCAAAGACCATTTCCACCATAACATCCCATAAGGCCGGATATATCGACAAGGAAAACGAGCTGATCGTGGGATTGCAGACCGATGAACTTCTGAAAAGGGCCATAAAGCCGTTCGGGGGCTGGAGAGTAGTGGAAAGGGCCTGCAACCAGAACGGAGTGGAGCTCGACCCTAAGGTGAAGGAAATTTTCACCCATTACAGAAAGAGCCACAACGACGGCGTTTTCGATGTCTACACCGAGGAAATCCTCAAATTCAGGTCACTGGGATTCCTCACCGGTCTTCCGGACAATTATTCCAGGGGCCGCATAATCGGCGACTACAGGCGTCTGGCTCTCTACGGGGCTGACAGGATCATAGAAGCCAAGAAAGAGGATCTGAAGCATCTTACCGGCCCTATGACCGAGGACAGGATCAGGCTTCGCGAAGAGGTGGCAGAGCAGATCAAGGCTCTGAACGAGATCAAGGTTCTGGGCGAATATTACGGGCTCGACCTCAGCCGTCCTGCCTACAACGCACATGAAGCCGTGCAGTGGGTATATATGGCATATCTCGCCGCTGTCAAGGAACAGGACGGGGCTGCCATGTCGCTCGGAAGCGTTTCGTCTTTCCTCGACATCTACATCGACTATGACCTGAACCATGGGGTTCTGGATGAGATGCACGCACAGGAGCTTATCGACCAGTTCGTCCTGAAGCTCAGGATGGTACGCCACCTGAGGATGCAGGCATACAATGACATATTCGCCGGAGATCCTACCTGGATTACGGAATCCATCGGAGGCCGGTTCAATGACGGCAAGATAAAGGTAACCAAGACATCTTTCCGCTTCCTGCAGACCCTGTACAACCTCGGCCCTGCACCGGAACCGAACATGACCGTGCTCTGGAGCCCGGAACTGCCTGAAGGCTTCAAGGACTTCTGCGCAAAGGTTTCGATCGACACCAGCTCCGTACAGTACGAAAACGACAATCTCATGCGAGACACGCGCAAATGCGATGACTACGGTATCGCTTGCTGCGTATCATATCAGGCTGTCGGCAAGGCCATCCAGTTCTTCGGAGCCCGTGCGAACCTCGCCAAAGCCCTTCTGCTCGCAATCAACGGCGGACGGTGCGAGAATACGGGCACTGTCATGGTGGAAGGAATCGAGCCGCTCAAAAGCGATGTCCTGAACTACGAAGAAGTGCTGGCAAACTACAAGAAGGTGCTGCATGAAGTGGCCCGGGTCTACAACGAGGCCATGAACATCATCCACTACATGCATGACAAGTACGACTACGAAAGGTCCCAAATGGCATTCATTGACACGAATCCTTCCATAAACCTCGCCTACGGAGTGGCCGGCATGTCGATTGCGGCAGACTCACTTTCCGCCATCAAGTTCGCGAAGGTGACCGCACACCGCAATGAAGAAGGTCTCACCGACAGCTTCAGCATTGAAGGCGAATATCCTTGCTTCGGCAATGACGATGACCGCGTAGACAATATAGCCAAAGAGCTCATCCACTATTTCAACGGGGAACTCTGCAAGCTGCCTATCTACAAGAATGCCGAGCCTACACTCTCCATTCTGACCATCACTTCCAATGTCATGTACGGGAAGAAGACCGGAGCCACTCCAGACGGACGTCTGAAAGGCGTGGCATTCGCACCGGGCGCAAACCCGATGCACGGTCGCGACAGCCATGGAGCCATAGCATCGCTCAGCTCCGTATCCAAGCTCGACTACCATGATGCCATGGACGGAATCAGCAACACGTTCTCGATCGTACCGAAATCCCTCGGTCCGACAGACGATGAAAAGATAGAGAATCTGGTGACCATGATGGACGGTTATTTCACAAAGGGTGCGCACCATCTGAACGTGAATGTCCTGAACAGGGAGATGCTGGAAGATGCCATGGAACATCCTGAAAAATATCCGCAGCTCACCATCAGGGTATCCGGATACGCCGTGAACTTCATAAAGCTGAGCCGCGAGCATCAGCTGGAAGTGATCGCCAGGACTTTCCATGAGAGGTTCTGACACATTTCCGGAAACACACCTATACAGTACAATGGAACTTAAGGTACATTCATACGAAAGTATGGGAACTTACGATGGGCCGGGACTCCGGCTCGTCGTTTTTTTGCAGGGCTGCCCGTTCAAATGTCTTTACTGCGCAAACCCTGACACTATCCCGGCCGAAGGCGGCACGGTTACGCATCCGGAGGAAATCCTGAAGATGGCATTGAGCCAGAAACCGTTTTTCGGAAAGAAAGGCGGGGTGACATTCTCCGGAGGAGAACCTACGGTCCAGGCGGAAGCTCTTGTGCCTCTGGTAAGGGAGCTGCATGAAAACGGGATCAATGTATGCATCGACACGAACGGAGGGATATGGAACCGTCATGTGGAAGAACTTTTCAGCATAGCGGATCTGACTCTGCTGGATGTCAAACAGTTCAATCCGGCCAGGCACTTAGAGCTGACGGGACGGCCGAATACGCAGACTCTGGCCACTGCGGCCTGGCTGGAGGAAAATCAGAGGCCTTTCTGGCTAAGGTATGTCCTTGTTCCGGGAATCAGCGACGCCGAGGAAGATATCAGGCAGCTTGGAGAACATTTCGGAAAGGGCCGTTACAGAATGATAAGGAGGGTGGAGATTCTTCCTTACCATACCCTCGGAAAGAACAAATACGACTCGCTCGGTCTGGAATACAGGCTGAAAGACACTCCGCTGAACACCAAAGAGCAGCTGGAAAGGGCGAAAAGCCTCTTCGACGAATATTTCGACTGTGCCGTCTTGAACTGACAGCACATATCTTATTGCAGTTCAGTACAGAAATACGTAATTTTTCGTATATTTGACTATTGGCCGCACAAGCGGCCGGATATATCATAGAAAGCTGCATGAGATGAAAGAAGTCGCACTTGTACTGTCAAGCGGAGGACCGAGAGGATTCGCTTACATCGGAGCCATCGAAGAACTCGAGGCCAGAGGATACGAAATCACGTCCATAGCCGGCACTTCGATAGGCTCCCTTATCGGGGGCATGTATGCTGCCGGGAAACTCCATGAAGTAAAGGAATGGCTGTTCTCCCTCAACGGGTGGAAAGTATTCGGCCTCATGGACATTTCCATCAGCACGAACCATCTTGTAAAAGGAGACAAGGTCATCGAGGCTCTCCGTGAAATCGTCCCGGATGTGAACATCGAGGATCTGCGCATTCCGTACAAGGCCATATCCACCGACCTGCTTACCGGAGAGGAAGTGATCTTTTCCGACGGAGATCTTTTCTCAGCCATCAGAGCCTCCATTTCCATACCGTCGCTCTTCCGCCCGGTAAAGATGGGAATGCGTACCCTGATAGACGGAGGAATAGCCAACACAATGCCTTTGAATCGGGTGGATCGTTCCGGACACGACATTCTCGTGGCATTCGACGTGAACGACGTGGACGTGGACGCCATACGGCAGATACTTGTGGAGGAAGAAAAAGCCCGGGCAGCGAAAAAGCAGGCAGAGAAGGAACGCAAGGCCGGGAACAAGGCCGTGATGGATGCCGTAATCCATAACGACACCATGACATTCATCGAAAAGCTCCGGCTGGCCGGCATACACGGGCATAAGCTGATACATGACGCATTGAATCAGGAAGAAAAGCAGCATAAGACCTTCGACCCAGACGCGAACTACTATACCATGCTGAGCAGGACATTCAGCCTGATGAATCACTGGAACGCAAGGCTCATGACGATGGCCTATCCGCCTGACATTCTCGTGAAAATGCCTTTCGACGCCTTCGGCGCAATTTCAGACTACGCCAGAGCTGAGGAAATATGCGAAGCCGGAAGGCGTCTGATGAAAGACGCACTCGACAAATATGAAAATTCCTGATACTGCAAAAAGCCGGAAATATTGCCGGAATTCCGGCAATCAGGACAGGTAAATGAAATTTAAGTTGTATTTTTGCAGTCTGGAAATTTGGAATCAAGCATAATATGGAAAATTTGGATTTGAACGAGCAGGAGCGTAACAGGCGCGAGGCTCTGGACAAGCTCAGGGAACTTGGCATAGACCCCTACCCTGCCGCGCTTTACCCTGTAAACGCATCCTCACGGAAAATAAAGGAAGAATACGACCCTGAAAAAGGGAATTTGACGGACGTTGTGATAGCCGGAAGGATAATGTCCAGAAGGATTATGGGGGCCGCATCCTTCATAGAGCTGCAGGACGAAACCGGACGTATCCAGGTGTATATAAAAAGAGACGAAATCTGTCCGGGCGAAGACAAGACGCTTTACAACACTGTATTCAAGAAGCTGCTGGACATAGGCGACATCATAGGCATAAAGGGTTTCGCCTTCATCACGCAGACGGGACAGCTTTCAGTGCATGCGAAAGAGCTCACCCTCCTGAGCAAGTCGCTCAGGGTGCTTCCTATCGTGAAAGAGAAAGACGGAGAGGTCTATGACGCCTTTTCGGATCCGGAACTCAAATACAGGCAAAGATACGTAGACCTGATAGTGAATCCAGCCGTCAGGGACGTCTTTGTAAAGAGAAGCCTTATCATCTCCACGATGAGGGAATATTTCAACGAGGCCGGATGTCTGGAAGTGGAGACGCCGATCCTCCAGCCTATTCCGGGAGGCGCCACTGCAAGGCCGTTCATCACGCATCACAATGCACTGGACATAGACCTGTATCTGCGCATCGCGAACGAACTCTACCTGAAACGGCTGATTGTGGGCGGATATTCGGGTGTGTACGAGTTTGCCAAGGACTTCCGGAACGAGGGAATGGACAAGACCCATAATCCGGAGTTCACCTGCATGGAAATCTATGTAGCCTACAAGGACTACAAATGGATGATGGAATTTACCGAAAAGATGCTTGAAAGGATAGCCCTGAAGCTGCATGGTACCACTGTGGTGACCATCGGGGACAAGCAGGTGGATTTCAAGCCGCCGTACCGCAGGCTCCCGATGCTGGAGGCCATAAAGGAATATGCAGGCGTGGACATAGCAGGCATGGATGAAGCGCAGCTGAGAGCTACTTGCGAAAAGCTCAATGTACCTGTCACCAAGGAAATGGGCGAAGGCAAGCTGATAGATGCCATCTTCGGAGAATATTGCGAGAAGAACCTCGTCCAGCCGGTATTCATTACGGACTACCCGGTAGCCATGTCACCGCTCACCAAAAGGCATCGCACGAACCCTGACCTGACGGAGCGTTTCGAACTCTTTGTCTGCGGGAAGGAACTGGCGAACGCATACAGCGAGCTGAACGACCCGATAGACCAGCTCGGAAGATTCCAGGACCAGCTTAAGCAGAGGGAACACGGAGATGATGAGGCCATGTACATAGACATGGATTTCATGAGGGCGCTTGAATACGGTATGCCGCCTACATCAGGAATGGGTATGGGCATAGACCGCCTGACCATGTTCATGACGAACTCCCCTACTATCCAGGACGTCCTCTTCTTCCCTCAGATGCGGCCGAAGAAAGCCCAGGGCCAGGACTCCGGAAAAAAAGAGGAGTAGAGCCCCTATCATCAGACCGGGCATAAATACGTAAGGGAAAAATCCGAAAGTTTTAGGATACTGCATCCTAAAACTTTCGGATTTTCGTTACTTTTCGGATGCAATGTCTTAAAAAAAACTATATTTGTATGAAAAAATAGTGTAAAGAAATGAAAACGATACAGAGACAGGCATACTTGGACAGACTGATTGCTTTCAAAGATAAAGATCTGATAAAAGTGATAACCGGCATACGCAGATGCGGTAAATCCACATTATTGATGATGTACCGCGACTGGCTCATAGCACATGGGATATCGGAAAAACAATTGATTTGCCTGAATTTCGAAGATTTCGAATACTACGACCTGCGCCAACCCGGAAATCTGCATTCATACATAAAAAGAAATCTGGAAAAAGGCCTTAAAACCTATGTCTTCTTCGACGAAATCCAGCACGTTGAAAATTTCCCTGACGTCGTCAATAGCCTCAACCTCAACCCGGACATAGATATGTACATTACCGGCTCAAATGCCTACATGCTTTCATCTGAAATAGCAACGCTCCTGTCCGGGCGATACGT